>NZ_JACYUV010000007.1:0-177782 GCF_014841935.1 Stenotrophomonas sp. CFBP 13725
GCGGGGGCGTTGAGCGCCATGGATGGCGCGAAACGAGGCCCGCATGGATGCGGCCCTTGCCGTCCCCCGCCAACCCACCCCGCCCCGCCAACAAGCAGCCCTGCAGCTTCTGAGGTTGCCGTTGCCGTTGCTGTTGCCCTAAAGCGGTCCGGCCGCAGGCCGGACACTCCACTACTTCAGCTTGATCTCGCGCAGGCGCTCTTCGAGGAAACCGTGGGCGGTGATCGGTTCCGGGTACCGGCTCGGATTCTCCGGGGTGATGCACGAGGGCAGCACGTCGATCAGATAATCCGGGTTCGGGTGCAGGAAGAACGGCACCGAGTACCGCGGCTGGCGCGCAAGATCACCCGGCGGATTCACCACACGGTGGATCGTCGACGGATACACGTGGTTGGTCAGCCGCTGCAGCATGTCGCCGATGTTGACCACGATGGTGTCCGCGTCCGACGTAAACGGCACCCACTTGCCATCGTGCGACTGCACTTCCAGGCCGGCGGCACTGGCACCCACCAGCAGGGTGATGAAATTGATGTCGCCATGCGCGCCGGCGCGTACGTTCGGCACGTCGTCGGTCGTGATCGGCGGGTAATGGATCGGACGCAGGATCGAGTTGCCCTGGTTGGTCTTGTCGGCAAAGAAGTCCTCCGCCAGACCAATGTGCAGCGCGAGCGCGGACAGCACGCGCGAACCGAGGTGGTCCAGCGCCTGGTACAGGCCATAGCCCGCCTCACGGAAGCCCGGCACTTCACTCGGCCACAGATTCGGCGGCATCACCTCACGGTACGGTGAATCATCCGGAATCTCCCGGCCGATATGCCAGAACTCCTTCAGATCGAAATGCTGCGAACCCTTCGCCGTCTCGACGCCGAACTGGGTATAGCCCCGCGCACCACCGCCACCGGCCACGTGGTACTGGCGCTTGGTTTCGTCGGGCAGGGCAAAGAAGGCTTTGAATACCTCGTAGGCCGCATCGATCTCGGCCTGCGGAATGCCGTGATTGCGGATGCCGGCGAAGCCCCACTGGCGGTACGCGGCGCCCAGCTCGGCCACGAAGGCGTCGCGGTCGCTGTCAAAACGGGTGATGTCGAGGGTGGGGATCTGGCTCACGAACATGTCCTGGCTGGCAATTGAACGGTCCGCGCAGAGACGCTGGCGCGGCTGGCCATTGTGACAGATCGGCCCCCTGCCGCCAGCCAACCAGAGGATACAAATCGATACAATGCGCGCGCCCGGCATGCGCTGCCTGTCGACTCCCCCTCTGATTCAGCACGATACCCCCGACCGACATGGACGCCTCCGCACCCCCTGTGACACGCCGCGCCCGAGTGACCTGGGCATCGCTGTTCACCCTCCTCAACGCGCTGATCGCCATCGCCATCGTGGCGTCCTACGCGCCGTGGTCCGCCAATCCGGGCGGAACCCTCGGCAAGGCCTACCTGGCTATCGCCCTGCCCGGCCATTTCCTCGCATTCGGCGCGCTGACGATGCTGCCTGCCCTGTTGATCGGACTGTGGCCGCGCCGCACGCGCGCACTGACGGTGGCTGCCGTTGTCTGCCAAGGCCTGTGGCTGTGCCTGCTGCTCGTCGATGCGAAGGTGTTCGCGCTCTACCGGTTCCACCTCAATGCCATGGTGCTCAACATGGTCTTCGGCGGTGCCCTGCACGATCAGGTCAGCCTGTCCTGGACGAACTGGCTGCAGGTGGCCGGCGTGCTCATGGCGGTCTTCATCGCGCAAGGCCTGCTTGCGTGGAGCTGCTGGCGGTTGCTGCCGGCCCGCCTGCCGCAGCGCGTGCTGACCGCCACGTTGCTGGTGGCAGCCCTGGTGATGGGCGTCGGCCAGCTGGCAACGGCCTACTACGATGCACGGGGCGAACGCGCGGTGGTCAGCCAGTGGGCGTACATTCCGTGGGCGCAGCCGATCACGGCCAAGCGCCAGATGCGCGCACTCGGTGTCCCCGTGCTCCAGCGCGCCAGTGCCCTGCCCGACCCACGATTCAGCGAGCTGGACTGGCCGCTGGCGCCGCTGCGCTGCCAGAGCTATCAACGCCCGAATATCTTGATGGTCGTGATGGAATCGCTGCGCGCCGACGCGCTCGATCCGCAGACGATGCCCAACACCTGGGCACTGGCTGCGCGCTCGCAGGTGTTCGACCACCACTACAGCACGGGCAACGCCACGCGCTTTGGCCTGTTCGGCCTGCTGTATGGCCTGCCCGGCGCCTACTGGCAGCCGATGCTGGCCGAGCAGCGTGGCTCGCTGCTGCTGCAGGTGATGAAACAACAGGGGTATGCGCTGCACATCCATGGCAGTGCACCGTTGTACAGCCCGGAGTTCGACCGTACCGCCTTTGCCGATGTGCGAGACCTGCTGCAGACTGCGCCGTCGGCACTGTCCGTCGCCGAGCGGGACCGCCATGTGGTGCAGACGTTGCAAGCGGAGATCAAGGCAAGCCCGCCCGGCGCGCCGTGGTTCGGCTTTGCCTTCCTGGACGCCACCCACGCGCCCTATCACCTGCCGAAAGACTATCCGCCGCTGGTCAGCCCGATGGCGCCGGACATTGATTTCCTTGCCTTGGACAACGACCACGACGCCACGCCCGAACGTAATCGGTACCGCACGGCAGTGCACTACGCAGACAGCCTGCTGGGTGAACTGCTGCAGGGCCTGCGCGATGCGGGCATGGACGAGAACACGATCGTGCTGGTCACCGGCGATCACGCCGAAGAGTTCAACGATCTCGGCCTGAACTACTGGGGCCACAACGGCAACTTCTCCGACTACCAGTTGCAGGTGCCGTTCGTGCTGCATTGGCCGGGGCGCGATGCAGCGCATGACGCACGCATGAGCTCGCATGAAGACTGGGTGCCTACGGTGCTGCGCCATGCGCTGGGGTGTGAGAATCCGCTGGAGGATTTCAGCACGGGGCAGGACCTGCTGGCCCCCGCACCGCCGGGAACGCGCTCGCTGCTGGTGGAAAGCTGGTCACAGCGCGGCATCCGGCGTGGCCACGATATCTATGTATTCGACAAGTTTGGCAATGCCACCGCGCTGGGAGCGAACTATCTGCCGCTACCCGTGCAGCAACCCGACACGGCCAGCGTGCGCGAAGCATGGGATGCGCTGACGCGTTTCCGCCGTCACTAAGGCAGCCATTGCATTCACGCCGTGGCCCGCATCGCCTGGTAGTGCCGGCTTCAGCCGGCACCGCACGAACCACGCCCTGGTAGTGCCGGCTTCAGCCGGCACCGCGCGAACCACGCCCTGGTAGTGCCGGCTTCAGCCGGCACCGCGCCAACCACGCCCTGGTAGTGCCGGCTTCAGCCGGCACCGCGGCAAAGGCCAGCCGACTGAAGTCGGCTCTACCGAAATGCCAAACGCCAGCCGACTGAAGTCGGCTCTACCGAAGCGGGGAAAGGTCGGGCGCGGACGACGCCCTGTGTCAGGCGGCGGCGGCCGCCTGCACCGCGGCGGACAGCTGGTCCAGCGTGTCCTGCATCAGCCCCGCTTCGTCCGCTTCCACCGTTACCCGGACGACCGGCTCAGTGCCCGAGGGCCGCAGGAAGGCACGGCCGCGACCAGCGACTGCCTCTTGTGCACGCGCGAGCGCATCCTGCACGCTCGCCGCCTGCACCGTGGCCTTGGCGGACACATTGCCCAAGCGCACGTTGACGGTCTTCTGCGGCACCTTGACCAGCGGCTGCAGCGCCTCACGGAGGGTCTGCCCGCTTTGGCGCAGCGCTACCAGCACCTGCAGCGCACTGACGATCGCATCACCGGTAGTCGCCCGGTCCAGGCACAGCAAGTGGCCGGACGCCTCGCCCCCCAGAACACCGCCACGTTCGGTCAGCGCCTGGTGTACGTAGCGGTCGCCCACATTGCTGCGGATGAACGGAATCGCCAGTTTTTCCAGCGCCTGCTCGAGACCGAAGTTGGTCATCAGCGTGCCGACCACGGGGCCACGAAGACGGCCTTCGGCCTGCCACGAGCGCGCCAGGATGTAGAGCAGGTCGTCCCCATCAACCGGGTTGCCCTGGTCGTCGGCCATCAGCACACGGTCGCCATCGCCATCAAAGGCGATGCCCAGATCCGCGCGCATCTCGCTGACCTTGGCCGCCAGACTGTCGATGTGCGTAGAACCCACCCCGGCATTGATGTTCAGCCCGTCTGGCGCCGCGCCGATGGCGATCACCTCCGCACCCAGCTCGCGGAACAGCAGCGGTGCGATGTGGTACGTGGCGCCATGCGCGCAGTCCAGCACCAGGCGCATGCCACGTAGGTCGAAACTGCGCGGAACGCTGGACTTGCAGAACTCGATGTAGCGGCCGATCGCTTCGCGCGCGCGCATCGCCTTGCCAAGCTTTTCGGACTCCGCCGTGCTGAACGGCTCGTCGATGCCAGCCTCGAGCGCCAGCTCGGTGGCGTCGTCGAGTTTCTCGCCCTGCGCGGAGAAGAACTTGATGCCGTTGTCATAGTGCGGGTTGTGCGACGCACTGATGACGATGCCTGCGTCGGCACCCAGGGTCAGGGTCAGGAAGGCCACCGCCGGAGTCGGCATCGGCCCCAGCAACTGCACGTCCACGCCGGCGGCAACCAATCCAGCTTCCAGCGCCGCTTCAAACATATAACCGGAGATACGGGTGTCTTTGCCGATCACGACGATCGGGCGGCGGCCCTCGTTGCGCTGCTGGGCCACCAGCACGCGCCCGAAGGCGTTGCCGAGCCGCAGCACGAAATCCGCCGAAATCACCCCTTGGCCGACACGACCGCGGATGCCGTCGGTACCGAAGTACTTGCGCGCGCCCATCAGGATTCGGCGACTGCGGGTGCCGGTTCACTGCGCAGCATCGCCAGCAGGTCGGACAGCCGGTCGCGCAGTTCGCGGCGATCGCAGATCTGGTCGATGGCGCCATGCTCCAGCAGGAACTCCGAGCGCTGGAAGCCTTCCGGCAGTTTCTCGCGCACGGTCTGCTCGATCACGCGTGGACCGGCAAAGCCGATCAGTGCGTGCGGCTCGGCGATGTTGATGTCACCCAGCATCGCGAACGATGCCGAGACGCCACCGGTGGTGGGATGGGTGAGCACTGAAATGTAGGGGAGCCCGGCTTCGCGCAGCTTGCCCAGCGCGGCCGATGTCTTCGCCATCTGCATCAGTGAGAACAGGCCTTCCTGCATGCGTGCGCCACCGCTCGCGGAGAAGCTGACATACGGTGCGCCGATCTCCAGCGCGGTTTCGGCGGCAAGCGCGAAACGCTCACCGACCACCGAGCCCATCGAGCCGCCCATGAAGGCGAAATCGAACGAGGACGCGACCAACGGGCGCCCCTTCAGCAGACCGCGCATGGCGATCAGGGCGTCGTACTCGCCGGTGTTCTTCTGCGCGACCTTGATGCGCTCGGCGTACTTTTTCTGGTCCTTGAACTTCAGCAGATCGGTCGGCCCAAGGCGTGCGGCGATTTCGGTGGTGCTGTCCGCATCGAACAGTGCCGCCAGGCGCGCGCGCGCGCGGATCGCCATGTGATGGCCGCACTTGGGGCAGACTTCCAGGTTCTCTTCCAGCTCGGGACCGTACAGCGCGCTGCCGCAGCTGCTGCACTTTTCCCACAGGCCCTCGGGGACGCTGCGCTTCTTGCTGGGGACGTTGTCGGTGCGGATGCCCGACGGCATCAACTTGCTGAGCCAACTCATGCGGGATGCTACTTCCGTTCAGGGCGGCCCGAAGGCCGCAAAGGCCGACAGTCTAGCTCAGGCCTTCCCTGCCCGTGCACCCCTGCGACGGCGTATGGGGCGGGTGAAAAACCCTACTGCTGCGTACGCTGGACGGCCGCTGCGCTCGCCGAGCGTGGCTCGGTGCTACCTGGGCGGAGGCGGCCGCTGCGCTCGCCGAGCGTGGCTCGGCGCTACCCGGGCGGAGGCGGCCGCTGCGCTCGCCGAGCGTGGCTCGGCGCTACCCGGGCGGAGCCGGACGCTGCGCTCGCCGAGCGTGGCTCGGCGCTACCTGCGTGCGGGACGGTCAGCCGTCGAGGGCCTGGCGCAGCGGTGCCAGGAACCGGGTCGCGGCCTGTACTGCGGCGTCGATCGAATCGGCTTCGGCGAGCACGGCCACGAGGGCACTGCCTACGACCACGCCGTCGGCCTGTCGCGCCATCGCCGCTGCGCTGGCCGCGTCTTTGATGCCGAACCCGGCCACCACCGGCACGCCTGCACGCGCGCGCAGGGCCGCCAGACGGGTGCCCGCCGCATCGTGGTCAAGCCGCTCGGAGGCACCGGTCACCCCGGCGAAGCTGACGTAGTACAGATAGCCACGTGCCAGGCCCAGCAGGGTCTCGGCGCGGGCCGTGCTGGTGGTCGGCGACGCCAGCAGCACCAGGGCCAGGCCCGCCGCATCAAATGCCACGTTCGCCTCTTCGGCCTCTTCCGGCGGCAGATCGACCAGCAGGACGCCATCCACGCCCGCCGCGACCGCTTCGGTGGCGAATCGCGCGTAACCATGGATCTCCACCGGATTGAGGTAACCCATCAGTACCACCGGCGTGCGTGCATCCTGCTCACGGAATGCCGCCACCGTCTGCAGCACGTAACGCAGGCCGGCGCCACGCGCCAGGGCCCGCTCCGAGCTGCGCTGGATGGTGGGACCGTCCGCCATCGGATCGGAGAACGGCACGCCGAGCTCGATCACGTCGGCCCCCGCTGCCACCAGCGCGTGCATCACCGGCACGGTCGCTTCCAGCGACGGGTCGCCGGCAGTGATGAACGGGATCAGCGCCTTGCGCTGCTGCGCGCGCAGGGACTCGAAACGGGCGTCAAGTCGAGAAACAGGCATATCAGGCACATCCTTCAATCAGTTCAACAGCGTCACTGGTTCCCCAGTACATGCGGGTCACGTTTCCACGTTTCCACGGTGCAACTCCCACCTCAGCATCAGGTCCAAGCCCGGATGCTGCAGGGTGAGCTTCTCGTCGTTCGCGGTGGGATGGCGCCCGGTCCCCGCAGCACCGCACGGCCTTGGTACACCGTGGGATTCACAGGATCAGGCCGTCACGTGCCGCGATGGTGTGTACGTCCTTGTCGCCGCGACCGGACAGGTTGCACAGCACCAACTGGTCACGCGGGCGCTCACGGGCCAGTTTCATCGCCTGCGCAAGCGCATGGCTGGACTCCAGCGCGGCCAGGATGCCTTCGGTACGCGCCAGCAGATGGAACGCCTCCAGCGCCTCGTCATCGGTGATGCCCAGGTAGGTGGCACGGCCACTGTCTGCAAGGAACGCGTGCTCCGGCCCGACCCCGGGGTAATCCAGGCCTGCCGATACCGAGTGGGTTTCGATGATCTGGCCATCGTCGTCGCACAGCACATAGGTGCGGTTGCCGTGCAGAACGCCCGGGCGACCGGCGGCGATCGAGGCCGCGTGGCGACCGCTTTCAATGCCGTCACCGGCCGCTTCGGCGCCGAAGATCTGCACCTGCGGATCGTTGAGGAAGGCGTGGAACAGGCCGATGGCGTTGCTGCCACCGCCGACGCAGGCGGTGATCGCATCGGGAAGCCGGCCGTACTCCAGCAGCATCTGCTCACGCGCTTCGCGGCCGACGATGGCGTTGAAATCGCGCACCATGCGCGGATACGGGTCCGGGCCAGCCACCGTGCCGATGATGTAGAACGTGTCCTGCACGTTGGTCACCCAGTCGCGCATCGCTTCGTTGAGCGCGTCCTTCAGCGTCGCCGATCCGGAAGTCACCGGAATCACCGTCGCGCCGAGCAGCTTCATCCGATAGACGTTGATCTTCTGCCGCTCGATATCGGTGGCGCCCATGTACACCACGCATTCCAGTCCGAGCCGCGCGGCTACCGTTGCACTGGCGACACCGTGCTGGCCGGCACCGGTCTCGGCGATGATCCGCTTCTTGCCCATGCGCGAGGCGAGCAGTGCCTGGCCGACCGTGTTGTTGATCTTGTGCGCGCCGGTATGGTTCAGGTCTTCGCGCTTGAGCAGGATCTGCGCACCGCCAACGTGGTCGCTGAGGCGGCGTGCGTGATAGATCGGGCTGGGTCGCCCCACGTAGTGCGCCAGGTCATGGTCGTATTCGGCGATGAATGCCGGGTCCTTGCGTGCCAGATCGTAGGCTGCCGCGAGCTCCTGCAGCGGGCCGACCAGGGTTTCAGCGACGAAGCTGCCGCCGTAACGGCCGAAATGACCGCGGGCATCGGGATAGGCGTGGAAATCAGTGATCGGGGGGAGCGACATGTCGGCAACCGGTGGTGCAGGTGGATGGATACTCTAGCGCACGCTCCAGCGGGTGAATATCGATATTTCCGGCGTGACATGTCAGTATTTCTCACATGACCAGTAGACCGCTACCTCCCCTCAACGCCCTCCGCGCCTTCGAGGCCGCGGCGCGGCTCGGCGGCGTCGGGCGCGCGGCCCACGAGCTCCACGTCACCCATGGCGCGGTCAGTCGACAGATCAAGCTGCTGGAAGCGGACGTGGCGACGGTGCTGTTCCAGCGTGAGGGCCGCGGATTGCGGCTGACCGATGCCGGACACGTGCTGCACGCGGCCTGCCGCGAGGCATTTGGCCGGCTGCACGAGGCGGTCGACGCCGTGCGCCGCCCCGTCCGGGCGGCCGCGCTGGTGCTGGGCTGCAGCAGCAGTGTGCTGGCGCGCTGGATGATTCCACGGCTGCCACGCCTGCAGGCCGCGCTGCCGGCAGTGCACGTGCACTGGTCGGCCCTGGATGGCAGCTTCAGCGAGGAACAGGCGCAACTGGATGCGGTGTTGCTGCTGGCCGAGCCACCGTGGCCGAGTGGCTGGCAGGTCATCGAACTCGCAGCGGAGCGCGTGGGCGCGGTGATATCCCCGGGCCACCCGGCAGCACAGCGGCTGCAGGGACAGCCTCCTGCGGCCTTGCTGCCAGAAGCAGTGCTGCACACGATGTCACGACCGCAGGCGTGGCCCGCATGGGCCGAGGCGCAGGGGCTTGATCCGCGTGCCATCCAGCTTGGCCAGGGTTTCGAGCATCTGTACTACCTGCTGGAAGCCGCAGTCGCAGGCTTGGGCGTTGCGATTGCGCCGGAACCGCTGGTCGCCGAAGACGTGGCGAGTTCACGCTTGCTGGCCCCGTGGGGATTCGCCGGCACGGGCGGCATGTGGGTGCTGGCCCGCCCGACGGGACGTGAGGACGCGCGCGTGGATGCGCTGGCGGTGTGGCTGAAGGGGCAACTGGCAGGGACGCCGTGAATGCCGGGCCGCTGCGCTCGCCGAGCGCGGCTCGGCGCTACCGAGGCGGGGTGACGCTGCCGCTGCGCTCGCCGAGCGTGGCTCGGCGCTACCGGGGCGGGGTGATGCGATGCGGCCGCTGGGCGTATCGCGGGAAACTCAATCCAGGCTGGCGCAGTCGGCGCGGCGGACTTCTTCGACGAACTTGCGCATCGCGTATCCGTCCTTGATGCCCGGCTCGGATTCGATCCCGCTGGACACGTCCACGCCCCACGGCAGGGTCGCCACCGTCGCGTCGTAGACGTTGTCCGGGGTCAGCCCGCCGGCCAGCAGGAAGGGGCGATGCAGGCCGCTGGGAATGCGTGTCCAGTCAAACGCCACGCCCGTTCCACCACCACCACCGGGGGCGTGGCTGTCGAACAGGAAGCCAGCCGCGCTGGGGTAACGCAGCTGCAGCGTCCGCGCGTTTACGTCCTCGCGCCCGCCCATCGCGATGGCTTTCAGGTACGGCATGTTGAAGCCGCGGCAGAAACTCTCGTCTTCGTCGCCATGGAACTGCAGCAGCGTCGGACGCACCGTGCGCAATACTTCGCGCACCTCCTCGCGGGTGTTGTCACGGAACAGCGCCACCACGTCCACCATCGGCGCGATGGCCTGCCGCATCGCGCGTGCCTCCGCCGGTGCGACCCGGCGCTTGCTCTCGCGCGCGAAAATGAAACCCACCGCGTCGACGCCGAGTTCGCCCGCCAGGCGCACATCGCCGGCGCGTGTCATGCCACAGAACTTGATGCGGGTGCGGTAGTAGGAACGGCTCATAAAGTGACCTCGGCGGGCAGTTGCCAGTTATCGGGGTACAGCGGACCCAGGAACACCAGACCCTGCGGTGGGGCCGTCGGTCCTGCCACGGAACGATTGCGGCCGGCCAGCAGTTCGCCGATCCATTCCACTGGCCGATCCCCGGTGCCGACCAGCATCAGCGAGCCCACGATATTGCGGACCATGTGATGAAGGAATGCATTGGCCTGCACCGACACTTCGATGATGTCCTCATGCCGGGTCACTGCCAACGCGTGCAGGGACCGACGCGCATGCCGCGCCTCGCACTGGGTGCTGCGGAATGCGCTGAAGTCGTTCTCGCCCAGCAACGCCTGTCCGGCTTCGTGCATCAACGCCGCATCCATCGCACGCCGATCCCAGCTCAGGGTCTGCCGTTGCAGCGCGGGACGGACCGGCCGGGTCAGCAGGCGATAGCGGTAACGACGCGCGCGCGCCGAGAAGCGGGCATGAAAATCATCCGCCACCGGCACACACCAGCGCACTGCGATCGCATGCGGCAGGCGGGCGGTGGTGCCAAGCACCCAGCCGCGTGGGTCCCTCTGGGCCTCGGTATCGAAATGGACCACCTGGCATTGACCGTGCACGCCGGTATCGGTTCGACCGGCACAGGTGACCCGCACGGGCGCATCGGCAACAGAGGAAAGGGCCTTTTCCAGGCTGGCCTGCACGCTTGGACCGGCATCACCCAGCGTCTGCCAGCCATTGAATCCGCTGCCGTCATATTCGACGCCTAGCGCGTAACGCATGGTGCTACCTCTGTATCTGAAAAAGGGCGCGCAGGCACGCGGCCGACGCGTCCTACGTGGCGGGGTCGCGCTCGGACCACACGGCAAGTTCATTGCCACCGGGCTCGCGGAACTGGAACCGGCTGCCGCCAGGGAATGAGAAAACCGGCTTGAGGATGTGCCCCCCAGCGGCCACCACGGCATCCATCACTGGCTGCAGGTCGTCGGCATACAGCACCAGCAGGGGCGCCCCCGTCGACGAACCGCCGGGTTCTCCGCTGAAGAATCCCCCCTGCAACCGACCATCGTCGAAGGCGGTGTAATCAGGGCCATAGTCCTGGAACGTCCAGCCGAATACCGTCTCGAAGAAACGACGGCTGGAAGCAGGATCGTGCGAGGCGAACTCGACATAATCGATGCGATTGTCGTGGTGCATGTCGGGAACTCCGTTTGTCCTTGCTGATGGATCAACCCAGGCGGGCCAACAGTTCACGTGCCTGCGCACGGAGGTGCGGATCGTCTGCAGCGGCGACCTCCTCCAGCAACGCGCGCGCGGTCTGCGCATCACCCAAGTCGAGATAGGCGATGGCCAGCTCAAGGCGGTCATGGCCCGCGGCGTGCGATGTCGACGATGCCGGAGTCTCGTGTGCCACGGGTGCATCGACAGACGCGGGCGCGGAGTGCACGTCGTCTGCCGGCAGCTCGAACACACCGCGGAAGTCGTCCTGCTGCTCCGCCTGACGGGCATAGGCAGGCACCGGATCGGGGCCGGCATCGGCCACGACGTTGTCCACCGCGACCACAGACGACCCGACATCTTCCCCTTGCGACAAGGCATCGGCCGGCGTGGCCGGGTCATGCCCCAGTGGGGACAGCGTCGCTACGGCAGGCGGCGCCGCAGCAGCGTCCACTGCCATCGGGCCCGCATCGTCCGACGCGGGCGCCGCGTGCAGGTCATCGTCGTTCCAGCCCTCACGCTCGGCCAGTACGTCCAGTCCGGCACCGGCGGGAAGACTGGTCGCCAGCGCACTGTCATCATGGTCATCGCGTCGCAACGGCGGCAACGGCGACGGCTTGCGGCGCCGGGCAAGCCACCAGGCTGCGCCGGCCAGCAGCAGAAGGGGTAAACCCAGCCAGTACCACGGGCCGCCCGCTTCCTGCACCGGCGGCGGCGCCTGGCCAAGGCGCTGTTCGGCCGCGGCCAGCTGGCTGTCCTTGATCTGCACCAGCGTCTGCTGATCGGTCCGCAGCTTCTCCAGCTCCGCGACCCGTTGCTTGAGTTCATCGATTTCGGCATCGCGCGTGGCGACGTCTTCCCTGGCCTGACGCAGCTGTTCGTTGCCGAGCATGTCACCCTCGTTGCCATCACCGGTGCCGGTGGTTGAGCCCGCCGTGGCGGCCGCAGCCGCCACCGCCGGAGCGATTTCAAGACGGGCGCCGCTGTCCGATGCGGCCACTGCAGGCGTTGCGGTGGCAGGCCCCTGCACGGCGGCTACAACGGCGGCCGGCTGCGGAACAGCACGGGCCTGGCGCCACTGCGCGGCATGCTCGCGCACCATTGCAGCGGCTTCGTTGCCATCCACGGCAGCAAGCGCTGCCGCATCGGGCATGCGCAGCACCGCCCCCTGCTTGAGCAGGTTGATGTTGCCGCGGATGAACGCGTCTGGATTGGCGCGCAGCAGGGCAATCATCGCCCGTTCGCGACTGATCTGCTGGCTGGAGGCCACGGCCTGCGCGATCCCGGACAACGTCTGGCCCCGCTGTACTGCAGCGCCCTCCGCAGCTGCGGCCGCGCGCTCTGCGCGTGGCGCGGCGGCTGCGGACGTGGACTGAGCCGCCGGCATCGGAGCACGATCGCTGGCTGCGGGCACGGACGGTGCCTGTGCTTCACGGATGATGGCATTGGACATCGCCCCGGCCGGCGCGATGATTTCCGGTTCGCTGACGGCCATGGCACTGGTCGGCGCATCCATCAGGGCGGAGTACTCGCGCACCAGCCTGCCCTGCCCCCAATCCGCCTCGATCAGGAAGGCCAGCGCCGGCGTCTCCACCGGAGAGGACGAGGTGACACGCACCACCGCCCTTCCCTGCGCATTGCGGCTGAGTTCGAACTGCAGTTCGCTGACCAGCCCGGAGGGACGCTGCAGTCCCACCCGTTCGAAGGTTACCGGCGAGGCCAGTCCTACGCGCAGGTTCTGCAGCTCGGAAGGATCGGCGGAAATCACCGGGATCTCGGCCAGCAGGGGCTGCCCTGGCTTGGACAGCACCCGGATGTCACCCAGCCCCAAGGCCATGGCCGAGCTGCTGGCAAGCGCCAGCAGCAGGGTCGTCAGATACGTGAGCGGTCGAATAACGCCGCGGGCCCCTTTGTTCATGGCGGCCAATATACCGGTTGGCCGCCACTTACCGATAGCACAGGGTCCGGCGCTCCCTATCGGCCAGGCCGGGCCCTGTGCAGCCGGCACCCGGCCCCCGGATCAACGCGCTTCGGCGGCAACCAGTTCGGCAATCTGCACGGCGTTGAGCGCGGCGCCCTTGCGGATGTTGTCCGACACGATCCACAGGTTGAGGCCACGCGGATGCGAGATGTCTTCGCGGATGCGACCGACATACACCGCATCGGTACCCGACGCATGGGTCACCGGTGTCGGATAGCCACCGGCTTCGCGTCGGTCCACCACTTCCACGCCCGGCGACTGCGACAGCAGCTCGCGTGCGGCCTCGGCCGTGACCTTGTCGCGGGTTTCAATCGCCACTGCTTCAGAGTGGCCGTAGAACACCGGCACGCGAACGGCGGTCGGATTGACCATGATGCTGTCGTCACCGAGGATCTTGCGGGTCTCCCAGACCAGCTTCATTTCTTCCTTGGTGAAGCCGTTCTCAAGGAAATCGTCGATCTGCGGGATCAGGTTGAAGGCGATCTGCACGGGGAAGCGCTGCGGGTCGATTTCCTGGAAGCTCAGCAGCTGGCCGGTCTGCTTGCCGAGCTCCTCCAGCGCAGAACGACCGCCGCCGGACACCGACTGGTAGGTCGCCACGTTGATGCGCTCGATGCCGTATCGGCGGTGCAGCGGGGCCAGTGCCACCAGCATCTGCATGGTCGAGCAGTTCGGGTTGGCGATGATCCCGCGCGGGCGGTTGGCCACCTGCTCCGGGTTGACCTCCGACACCACCAGCGGCACGTCGTCGTCGTAGCGGAACGCCGATGAGTTGTCGATCACCACCGCACCCGCGGCGGCGAACTTCGGGCCATATTCCTTGGACACGCTGCCGCCTGCGGAGAACAGCGCGATGTCCACGCCCCTCGGATCGAAGTCGGCCAGGTCCTTGATGGTGTGCTTCTGGCCGTTGAACTCCACTTCGCCGCCCGCCGAGCGCGACGAGGCAACCAGGCTCAGGCTGGCGATCGGAAAATTGCGCTCGGCCAGGATGGACAGCATCGCCTCACCGACGGCGCCGGTGGCACCCACGACGGCGACATGGAAGGAACGTGGTTCGGTACTCATGGGATGTTTCTCGACAAAAAAGGGGGAATTCACGCAATGCGGCAGGGTTCGGGGAACCTCCTCGTGCAGGCGCGGAGGCTCCCTATCGTTTTTTGCTTTTGTCGCCCGAGGCAGTGCGCGCCGCGAAGGCGGCCTCTGCGTTGATCGCGCTGGGCATGCGGGCCGCTGCGCCGTCCACATTGAGCGCGGCCAGCAGGTTGTCCGCCGCCAGCTGCACCATCGCCTTGCGCGTGGCCAGCGAGGCACTGCCGATATGCGGCGTCAGCACGATGTTGTGCAGCGCCAGCAGCTCCGGGCGCACGGCCGGCTCGCCTTCGTATACGTCCAGGCCGGCTGCGGCCAGGCGGCCAGTGGCCAGCGCATCGGCGAGCGCCAGCTCGTCGACGATGCCACCGCGGGCGATGTTCACCAGCGTCGCGGTCGGTTTCATTTTCGCCAATGCCGCTGCATCGATGATGTGGTGCGAGGAAGCGGTATACGGCAGGACCAGAACAAGATGATCGCTCTGCGCCAGCAGCGTATCGAAGTCGGCGTACTGCGCCCCCACCTCGCCTTCGGCCGCTTCCGGCAACCGCGATCGGTTGTGGTACAGCACGCGCATGCCGAAGCCGTGTGCACCGCGGCGCGCGATGCCTTGGCCGATGCGGCCCATGCCGAGGATGCCCAGCGTGCTGCCATGGATATCGGCGCCGAGCATGGTCTGGAACGACCACTGGCCCCACTGGCCCTCGCGCAGCCAGCGCTCGGATTCGGTGATCCGGCGCGCCGCTGCCATCAGCAACGCAAAACCCAGGTCCGCCGTGGTTTCGGTCAGTACGTCCGGGGTATTGCTGGCGACGATACCGGCAGCGCTCAGCGCCTCGACATCCAGGTTGTTGTAGCCCACGCCGACATTGGCGATCACCTGCAACCGCGTGGCACCGGCGACCTGCGCCGCCCCCACCCGCTCGTTGAGCGTGATGATCGCACCGTCCACGTCGGACAGACGCGCAGCCAGCTGTTCCGCCGTCCAGGCGGTGACCTCATCGGTGGTGATCAGCTCGACCTGCGCGCGCAGGGGCTCGATCACCGCATCGATGAGCGGTTGGCTGACCCAGACGCGCGGCCGCGGCTCAGCCATCGATCATGCCCGGAATGCGCGGGGTGATGCTGCCGACATCGCCACACTGCGCACGGTGACGCAAGGCCTGGTCCATCAGCACCATGGCCATCATCGCCTCGGCGATCGGTGCGGCACGGATACCGACGCACGGGTCGTGGCGACCGACGGTGACGACTTCAATGATGTTGCCTTCGCTGTCGAGCGACGCACCGGGCAGGCGCAGGCTGGAGGTCGGCTTGAGCACGATCGAGGCCGTTACCGGCTGGCCGGTGGAGATGCCACCCAGGATCCCGCCGGCATGATTGCTGGCAAAGCCCTCCGGGGTCAGCAGGTCGCGGTGCTCGGTGCCCTTCTGTGCGGCGCTGGCGAAGCCGTCACCGATCTCCACGCCCTTCACCGCGTTGATGCTCATCAGCGCGGAGGCCAGTTCGCCATCGAGCTTGCCGTAGATCGGCTCGCCCCAACCCGGCGGCACGTTGTCGGCCACCACGTCTACCCGCGCACCTACCGAGTCACCGGATTTGCGCAGAGCATCCATGTAGCTTTCCAGTTCCGGCACCTGGGCGGCATCGGGCCAGAAGAACGGATTGTCTTCCACCGCCGACCAGTCGAACCCACGCGGGGTGATGCTGCCCAGCTGCGACAGGTAGCCGCGCACGGTCACGCCGAAGCGCTCGCCCAGCCACTTCTTGGCGACCACGCCAGCGGCCACGCGCATGGTGGTTTCGCGCGCCGAAGAGCGCCCGCCACCGCGCGGATCGCGGATCCCGTATTTGTGCCAATAACTGTAATCGGCGTGCCCCGGACGGAACTGCTGGCCGATGGCGGTGTAATCCTTGCTGCGCTGGTCGGTGTTGCGGATCAGCAGGGCGATCGGCGTGCCGGTGGTCAGCCCCTCGTACACCCCGGACAGGATCTCCACCTCGTCAGCTTCGCGCCGCGCCGAGGTGTGCCGGCTTTTACCGGTGGCCCGACGCTGCAGGTCATGCGTGAACTCGGCTGCATCCAGCGCCAGTCCCGGCGGACAGCCATCGATCACGCAGCCGATGGCCGGACCGTGCGACTCGCCGAAGGTGGTGACGGTGAACAGCTTGCCGAACGAATTGGAGCTCACGGTCGCTGCGCCGCCAGTTCGGTGATGCGGGCGCTGTGGGCGATCAGGTCGCGGCATTCCACCGCGAAGATGCCCATCTGGCCGACCTTGAACTCCACCCAGGCGAAATCCACTTCCGGCAGCAGCTTGATCAGGTGCTGTTCGGATTCGCCCACTTCGCAGATCAGCAGGCCATCTTCGCTGAGGTGCAGCGGCGCATCACGCAGGATCTTCAGCACCAGGTCCAGGCCGTCGTCGCCGGCACGCAGGCCCATGTCCGGCTCGTACGAATACTCCTGCGGCAGCGCATCGGTCTCGTCGTTGGTGACATACGGCGGATTGGTCACGATCAGGTCGTAGTGGCGCCCGCCGAGGCCATTGAACAGGTCCGACTTCAGCAGGGTCACGTTGTGCGCCTGCAGGCGGTCCTTGTTCTCATGCGCCAGACTCAACGCGTCATCGCTCAGGTCCACGCCGTCCACTTCCCAGTTCGGGTAGTAGTGGCCCATGGCAATGGCGATGCAGCCCGAGCCGGTGCACAGATCCAGCGCGCGCTGCACGTGGCGGCCGGCCAGCCAAGGCTCGAAGCCGGTTTCGATCAGTTCGGCGATCGGCGAACGCGGCACCAGGGCACGGGCGTCGCTCTTGAAGCTCAGCCCGGCAAACCATGCCTCACCGGTCAGGTAGGCGGCCGGGATGCGCTCATCGATGCGGCGCTGGAACAGTTCCAGCACCTGCTGCTTCTCCGACTGCAGCAGGCGGGCCTGGCCATAGGCAGGGCCGAGGTCGTGCGGCAGGTGCAGGCTGTGCAGCACCAGCTGGGTCGCCTCGTCCAGGGCATTGTCGTAGCTGTGCCCGAAGGTCAGGCCAGCAGCATTGAAACGGCTGGTGCCGTAGCGGATCAGGTCGATGATCGTGTGGAGTTCGGCGGCCGTTTCGGCAGTCATGGCGGTACGACGGGGAAATTGGCCCCCGATTATAGGGGCTGGCGCCTGCCTCGGCATCCGTTGCAGGGGAAACCGCCACCGTACAGCCGTTATGATGGGGGCCGATCCCTCGGCAGCGCAGGCCCTCATGTTCAACCGCAACGTCGGCATCATCCTGCTGATCGCCCTGGCAGCCGGTCTCGGCCTGCTCGTGGCGCAGAAGGTCTTCGCGCCGAAGGCCCCCAGCGGGCTGCCGGCCACCGAATCGATCACGTTCTACCCGCAACCCCGCCCGCTGCCTGACTTCAACCTCGCCCAATCCGATGGCACCCGCCTGATCCCCGGCGAGCTGAAAGGTCACTGGACCCTGGTGTTCCTGGGCTTCACCTTCTGCCCCGATGTGTGCCCGACCACGCTGGCCGAGCTGGCCGGTGCGCAGAAGCAGTGGGAGACCGTGCCGGAGAGCCTGCGCCCGCGCGTGTTGTTCGTGTCGGTCGACCCGGAACGCGACAGCGCCACCCGTCTGGGCGAGTACGTCCATGCCTTCCACAAGGACACCTTGGCCGCCACCGGCGACGTGCCGTCGCTGGAGAAGTTCGCCACCGCCCTGGGGTTCGTGTTCCAGAAGGTGCCGGGGACGCATTTCGACGAGAACCCGGAAGATTACTCGGTCGAGCATTCGGCCACCCTGGCGGTGCTGGATCCCGAAGGCCGCCTTGCCGGCATCATCCGTCCCCCGTTCAACGCGCCGGCCATGGCCCGCGACCTGCAGAAGCTGACCGAGAAATCCGCCCCATGAGCCTGATGACCACCCTGAGCTACGCCCTGCCGCACCGCCTGCTGTCCTCGATGGCGCGTTCGCTGGCGTACTCGGACAATCCGCGTGTATCGCAGTGGCTGATCGACACGGTGACGGCGAAGTTCGGCGTGAACCTGGACGAGGCGGCCAACCCCGACCCGCGCAGCTATCCCACCTTCAACCAGTTCTTCACCCGTGCATTGAAGCCCGGCGCGCGCGTGGCCGATGCCGATCCGCGCAGCCTGGTGATGCCCGCCGATGGCCGCATCAGCCAGCTGGGCCGCATCGACGCCGGTCGGATTTTCCAGGCCAAAGGCCATTCATTCACCGCCGCCGAACTGCTGGGCAGCGAAGCGGATGCCAAGCCGTTCAACGAGGGTCTGTTTGCCACGGTGTACCTGTCACCCAAGGATTACCACCGGGTGCACATGCCGTGGACCGGCACGCTGCGTGAGACCGTGCATGTGCCCGGCCGCTTGTTCAGCGTGGGCCCGGCCGCGGTCAACAAGGTGCCCGGCCTGTTCGCCCGTAACGAGCGGCTGGTCTGCCATTTCGACACGTCATTCGGCCCGATGGTCAGCGTGATGGTCGGCGCGTTGCTGGTGTCCGGCGTGGAGACGGTCTGGAGTGGCGAGGAGATCCCCCACTACGGCGATCGCATCACGCGCAAGGATTATCGTGGCCGCGGTATCGTGCTGGACCGCTTCGCCGAAATGGCGCGCTTCAATTACGGCTCCACGGTGATCGTGCTGCTGCCCCCGGGCGTGGCGGACTTCGCCGCGCACCTGGATGCCGAGCATGCCGTGCAGCTGGGACAGGCGCTGGCCACGCTGCGCTGATCGAGGGGCGTGCCGCTGCGCCCGCCTGGCACCTGGTAGCGCCGAGCCATGCTCGGCAAGCGCAGCGGCTAGAATGCCGCCATGACTGAATTCATCCCGCCCGGCACCCGCTTCCACGCCCTCCCCTCCCCGTTTGCGTTCAAGCGCGGCGGCGCCCTGCACGGCGCGCGTGTTGCGTTCGAAACGTGGGGAACGCTGGATGCCGACGCCGGCAATGCGATCCTGATCGTCACTGGGCTGTCGCCGGACGCGCATGCCGCATCCAACGCAGCCAATCCGGCCCCGGGTTGGTGGGAGGCCATGGTCGGTCCCGGCAAGGCGATCGACACCGACCGCTGGTTCGTGATCTGCGTGAACTCGCTGGGCAGCTGCAAAGGCTCAACCGGCCCTGCCAGCATCAACCCTGAAACCGGTGAGCGTTACCGTCTTACGTTCCCGGAACTGTCGGTGGAAGACGGAGCACGTGCGTCGGTGGAGGTGGTGCGCGCACTGGGTGTGCAGCAACTGGCCTGCGTGATCGGCAACTCGATGGGCGGCATGACCGCGCTGGCGCTGCTGATGGTGCACCCCGGCATCGCACGCAGCCACATCAACATCTCGGGCAGTGCACAGGCACTACCGTTCTCCATCGCCATCCGATCCTTGCAGCGCGAAGCCATCAGGCTGGATCCGCAATGGAACAACGGAGACTACGACGACGCGCATTACCCGGAATCGGGTATGCGCATGGCACGCAAGCTGGGCGTGATCACCTATCGCTCGGCGCTGGAATGGGACGGGCGTTTCGGTCGCGTGCGACTGGACTCCGATCAGGCCGACGACGACCCGTTCGGCCTTGAGTTCCAGGTCGAGAGTTACCTCGAAGGCCACGCGCGACGCTTTGTGCGCTTCTTCGATCCGAACTGCTATCTGTATCTCAGCAGGTCCATGGACTGGTTCGATCTGGCCGACGAAGGTGACGGCGACGTGCTGGCCGGCCTGTCTTCGATCAAGGTGGAACAGGCGTTGGCCATCGGGGCGAACACGGACATCCTGTTCCCGGTGCAGCAACAGCAGCAGATCGCGGACGGGCTGCGGGCAGGCGGTGCCCGGGCACGCTTCATCGGGCTGGATTCACCGCAGGGCCACGACGCGTTCCTCGTCGATTTCGAGCGCTTTGCCCCCCCCGTGCGCGAATTCCTCGACGCACTGTGAGCCGCCGTCCCGCGCCCCGCCGTCGGCCTGTCGCACCGCGCCCCGAACCGCGCCTGTCGCCCCGTACCGCGCTGGCGCTGTGCGTGGCCGGTGGACTGCTGGCCTGCACGGTCGTGGGCTGGCTGCCGGGATGGCTGGCGGTGTGGCTGCTCATCGCAAGCCTGTGGACATTCGGTCTGTACTGGCGTGACAAACGTGCCGCCATGCGCGCCACGCAACGACGCACGCCTGAGCGCACCCTGCAGATGCTGGCGCTTGCCGGCGGCTGGCCCGGCGCCCTGTTCGCGCAGTCACTGCTGCGCCACAAGAGCCGCAAGGCCAGTTTCCAGCAGGTGTTCTGGGTGTGTGTGGTGGCCAACGTAGCCTCGGTCGCGGTGCTGCTGCGCGCTGCTGGCCAATACACCTGAAGCAGTGCGCGGAGCAAAAAGCGTAACGGCGGATACCGGCTAAGGGGCCGTGTTGCTCGCGGTTTGTAACGACTCCTCCGCGATCCGACCGCCCTGCACGCGATACACAACATCGACCACGCCATCAGGCAATTCGTCGTGGGTGATCAACATCAGGCTGCGCCCCTCCAGCAATGCCGGCAGATCACGCAGCAGCGCGTGGGCGGTGTCCACGTCCAGCCCTTCGGTCGGCTCGTCCAGCACCAGGATCGGCGCCCCGCGCAGCAGCGCGCGCGCCAGCGCCAGCCGACGCGCCTGCCCGGCCGACAGCGTGGCGCCGTTTTCGCCGACCCAGCCGTCCAGTCCGCCGACGGCACGCGCCCACTCCCCCAGCCGGACCCGCTCCAGCATTGCCCACAGCACCGCATCGCTGGCGTGGGGATTACCCAGCAGAAGGTTGTCGGCGACGCTGCCGGCAAACACCGGGGCATGCTGGGGCAGCCAGGCCAGTTGCCGGTGCCAGTCTTCCTGCGCATACGCACGCAGGTCAACGCCACCATGGGTGATGCGGCCCGCACCTGGGTCATAGAGACGCAGCAGCAGGCTGGACAGCGTGGTCTTGCCGCTCCCGCTGTCGCCGCGGATGGCGATCCGACGGCCAGGCTCCAAGGTCAGATCGATCCCTTCCAACAGCGTGCGACCGCCGTGCTCCCAGCCGAACGAAACGCCTTCCCACTGCACTACGGCGGGTACGTCGGGCATCGCAACAGGCGCGGCAGGCTCATCGACCATCGGCGGCTGGTCAACGATGGACTGCAGGCGCGCGACGGCGACCTGGCCTGACTGCAGCGACTGCCACGCCAGGCCGAGGCCGGCCCACAGCTCGATCATCGCCACGGTCAGGAACAGCAGACCGGCGGCCAGTGGTGCATCCAGCCGTCCGTGCTCATGGGCCGACAGCACCAGCGCCAGCATGGCCAGCAACCCACCACCGGTCACTACGCCATGCAGGGTGGTCGCCCCCAGCAGCCGCCAGCGTCGCCGCCGATCCCGCGCGCGCAGTTGCCGCGCCGCGACCTCCACCCGGCCCTGCCAGTGATCCACCGCGCCCAGCGCGGTCAGATCGGCAGCGCCCTCGATGCCTTCAAAAGAAAGATTGCGCAGCTGCGCCCGATGCTGGGCGCGATCACGCTCTTCCTCATCGCGCCCACGCACGCCCAGCCACGGCACGCCCAGGCCAACCAGCACGCTCATCGCGGCCAGCAGTGCAGCAGCGCTGGGCAGGATCAGCCACGCCGATGCCATCGCCACCCCGCTGAGTGCCGCCAATGCCAGCAGCGGGCCAAGCGCGCGCACCCACAGTCCATCCACCTCGGCGATGTCGCCGAGCAGCCGGGCCAGTAGTTCGGCCGTGCGTGTCGTGCCCAGCCGCGCCGGTGCCAAGGGCAGTGCGCGGCGGAAGAACCACACGCGCGCATCGCGTGCGATGCGCAGGGTGACGTCGTGTCCCACCAGCTTTTCGAAGTAACGCGATGCGATGCGCGCCATGGTCAGGCCGCGGATGCCGGCCGAGGGCGAAAAGAAATTGAAGCCACTGCCCAGTCCAGCGGCACCGGCCAGCGCCGCCGCGGTGAGGAAGCCGCCGGACAGCCCCAGCAGGGCACTGCCTGCCAGCATGGTGGTCCACAACAGCAGCACGGTCAGCAGCAGCCGCGGTGTGTGCCGGCGGAACACCGCCCGCAGCGTGTCGCGCTGCGCGGCGCTCATGCCGGCACCTCGGGCGCGCCTTCGTGCAGCTTTCCCTGAGGAAGCACCAGCGTGCTGTCTGCCCATGCCATCACGACCGGGCTGTGGGTCGCGACGATCACGCTGCGGCCGCGGGCGAATATAGCCAGTGCATGCAGCAGTGCGGCCTCGGTACGCGGATCAAGGAACGCGGTAGGTTCGTCCAGCAGCAGGATGCCGGGATTGCGCAGCAGCAACCGGGCCAGGCCGATGCGACGTGCTTCACCCCCCGACAAGCCGAATCCGCGCTCTCCGATCACCGTGTCCATACCGGCCGGCAAGCGGTCGGCGAAGGCCAGCACCTGCGCCGCGTCCGCCACCTGGCGCAGCGTCGCCATGCTGGCGGTGGGATCGGCCAGGCGCAGGTTGTCGGCGATGCTGCCGTGGAACAGGTAGGGCCGTTGCCCGGCGTAGCCGACCTCGATACCCGGGCGCAGGATGACACTGCCCCCGCGTGGCGGCAGCCAGCCTGCCAGTGCCTCCAGCAGGGTGCTCTTGCCGCTGCCACTGGGCCCGACCAGGGCCAGTCGCTGGTTCTGTTCCAGCTGGAAGCTGATGTCGCGCACAACATCGTGAGCGGCACCCAAGGGCCGCAGCACCAACGCGCGGGCCTGCAGAGGCGGCGCGTGCAACAGCAGCGGCTCGGTGGCCACCACCGTGGCCCGCGGCGCGGCGGGCGCGGTGGCCGCTGCCGGCAATCCGCCGAGCAGACGCTCGATCTCGGCGGCGGCGGCCAACGCGTTGGCGCGATCGTGGTAGTGCGCTGCCAGCCGCCGCAGCGGCGCATAGAATTCCGGCGCCAACAGCAGGCAGAACAGGCCCGCTCCCAAGGTGGGGACCTGTGCGTGCAGGGACATCATCCCCAGGTAGCTGAGGCCCAGGTACAGCGCCACCATGGCCACGCTGACCGAAGCAAAGAACTCCAGCACCGTGGACGACAGGAACGCGATGCGCAGCACCTTCATGGTGCGCTCGCGCACCCCCTCCGCAGCGGCCGCCACGCCATCCAGCTCAGCTTGCCCACGCCCGTACAGGCGCAGCAGACCCAGGCCTTTGATGCGGTCGGCGAAGTGGCCGCTCATGCGCGCCAGCTCGCCCAACTGCGCGCGCCCTGCCGCCTCCGCGCCCCAGCCCACCAGCATCATGAAGAACGGCACCAGCGGCGCGGTGGCGATGAAGATGACCGCCACCACCCAGTCCACCCAGGCGACGGCCAGCGCGATGACCAGCGGCACGACGACCACTTCGATGCGCACCGGCTGGAATCCGCTGAAGTAGTTCTCGATGGCATCGGCATGGGCCAGCATCACCTCACCCAGCTCGCCGCTGCGCTGCTGCCGCAGCCAGAGCGGCCCCTTGCCCAGCACGCTGGCGTAGGCGCGCTCGCGCAGCGCGAGGCGTGCCGCATCGGCGACCTCCCCCGCAGCGGCCTGGGTCACGCTGCCCAGCAGGGTGCGCAGCAGCAGTACCCCGCCCAGGCCGGCCAGCACCCCCATGCCGTCCGCCAGGGGCGCCCGCTCGAACAGCACGTGCTGGACCAGCCAGGCGATGGCGGCGGCCTGCGCGACCAGCAGGATGCCCGACAGGCTGATCGACACCGCCGCAAGCCGCCGCTTGCCCGCCGCTGCCGTTGCCAGCCCCTCCAGCCACTGCTGGCGATCCTTGCGCTGTGCGGTCTCGCGCTGGTGCTGCTGCGCCTGCTGCTGTTCGTTGTCGATGGCCTGGCTCACTGGATTCTGGGCTGGGAAGAAGAAGCCGGGGTCGGCCCCCTGCGGGGCGCTGGCCTCGGTAGCTGGGCGCATTGTAGGCCGTGGTCGCGACGGTACTGCGGCAGTCGGTCGCATCGCCTGCGGTGTTGGCATACGATCGGCCCGGGGATCCATCCGCACATTGATCTGAATCAAGGCTGTTCGAAGTCGTCGGTCACATCATCACTCCACGTAGACCCACCTTCCCGCACCCCACACGGCTTTATCCCACGAGGTAGCCAGGCCATGATCGATTCGACAGTCGTAGAACTGTCGCGGCTGCAGTTCGCCCTGACCGCGATGTATCACTTCCTCTTCGTCCCCCTGACCCTTGGCCTGTCGTTCCTGGTGGCCATCATGGAAAGCGTGTACGTCATGACCCGCAAGCCGGTCTGGCGGCAGATGACCCTGTTCTGGGGCACGCTGTTCGGCATCAACTTCGCCATCGGCGTGGCCACCGGCCTGGTGATGGAGTTCCAGTTCGGCATGAACTGGTCCTACTACAGCCATTACGTCGGTGATATCTTCGGTGCGCCCCTGGCCATCGAAGGCTTGATGGCGTTCTTCCTGGAGGCGACCTTCATCGGCCTGTTCTTCTTCGGCTGGAAGCGCCTGACCCCGGTCAAGCACCTCACCGTGACCTGGCTGATGGCACTGGGCACCAACCTGTCGGCTGTGTGGATCCTGATCGCCAACGGCTGGATGCAGAACCCGACCGGCGCCATCTTCAATCCAGAAACGATGCGCATGGAAGTGGTGGATTTCGCCGCCGTGCTGCTCAATCCGGTGGCGCAGGCCAAGTTCGTGCACACCGTCAGTGCCGGCTATGTGACCGGCGCGATCTTCGTGATGTCCATCAGCGCATTCTACCTGCTGCGCAACAAGCACAAGGACATGGCGCGGCGCTCGTTCGCCGTTGCCGCCGCCTTCGGCCTGCTGTCCTCGCTGTCGGTGGTGGTGCTGGGGGATGAAAGTGGTTACGCCGCCAGTGAACACCAGAAGATGAAACTGGCCGCGATCGAAGCGATGTGGGAGACCGAGCGTGCGCCGGCCGACTTCACTGCCTTCGGCATCCCCAACCAGGCCACGCAGGAAAACGACTACGCGATCAAAATCCCGTACCTGATGGGCCTGATCGCCACCCGCTCGCTGGACCAGCCGATCCCGGGCATCCTGGAGCTGGTGGAGCGTGCCGAGCACCGCATCCGCGGCGGACAGATCGCCTACGGCGCCCTGCAACGGGTGCGCGCCGACAAGAACGACCTGGAAGCACGCGAGGTATTCGATCGCCACTGGCAGGACCTTGGGCATGGCCTGCTGCTGAAGCGCTATCGCGACGACATCGGCAACGCCACCCCGGACGAGATCGCCAAGGCGGCGATGGATACCGTGCCGCGGGTTGCCCCGCTGTTCTGGACCTTCCGCATCATGGCCGGGCTGGGCTTCTATCTGATCGCGTTCTTTGCGCTCGCGTTCTACTACTCCTGCCGCAACAACTTCCAGGATAAACGCTGGTTCCTGACACTGGCCGTGTGGTCGCTGCCGGCGCCGTGGATCGCCATCGAGTGTGGCTGGTTCGTCGCCGAGTACGGCCGCCAGCCCTGGGCCGTCGATGGTGTGCTGCCCACGTTCTACGCCGCATCGGGCCTGGCCCTGCACGAGATCCTGACCACCCTGGCCGTGTTCACCCTGCTTTACACGGTGCTGCTGGTGATCGAGGTCAAGCTGATGCTGAAGGCGATCAGAAAGGGACCTGACGAGATCCTGCCCTCCCTGCAGGCGCCGCGTGCGTCCGTTTCCCATACCGCCCACCCGGCCCCAGGCCAGGCATAAGGCAGGAGAACCCGAATGGAAATCCTTGGACTTGATTACACCACCCTGCGCATCATCTGGTGGCTGCTGCTGGGCATCCTGCTGATCGGCTGGGCCGTGATGGATGGCTTCGACCTCGGCGTCGGCACGCTGCTGCCCTTCGTGGCCAGGACCGATGACGAACGTCGGCTGGTGATCAACACCGTCGGCCCCGTGTGGGAAGGCAACCAGGTGTGGCTGGTGCTCGGTGGCGGCGCGATCTTCGCCGCTTGGCCGCCGCTGTATGCGGTCAGCTTTTCCGGCTTCTACCTCGCGGTGTTCCTGATGCTGTTCGGGCTGATCCTGCGCCCGGTCGCCTTCAAGTACCGCAGCAAGATGCCGGGCAAGCGCTGGCGCGAAAACTGGGACCGTGCGCTGTTCGTCGGCGGCCTGCTGCCGGCACTGATCGCCGGCGTGGCGGTGGGCAACGTGCTGCTCGGCGTGCCCTTCCACTTCGATGACAGCATGCGCATCTTCTACACCGGCACCTTGATCGGCCTGCTCAACCCGTTCGCCCTGGTGGCCGGCCTGGTGAGCGTGGCGATGGTGGTCTCGCACGGGGCGGCGATGCTGGTGCTCAAGACAGACGGTCCGGTCGCCGAGCGCGCGGCCCGTTACGGCAGCGTCGCGGCGCTGCTGACCTTCGTCCTGTTCGCTCTGGCCGGTGTCTGGGTTGCGTTCGGCCTGCCCGGCTATGAGATCACCTCGCAGGTGGTCACCGATGGGCCGACCAATCCACTGCTGAAAACCGCGGCCGTGGGGGCCGAAGCCGGGGGGTGGCTGCGCAACTACGGCAGCATGCCCGCCACCCTGCTCGCACCGATCATCGGCCTGGCGGGTGCACTGGCCAGTGCAGCACTGCTGCGCGCTCGCCGCGGCGGGCTGGCCTTCCTCGCCTCGGGCGCATCGATCACCGGCATCATCCTGACCGTCGGCTTTGCGATCTTCCCGTTCCTGCTGCCTTCCTCCAGCCAGCCGGGCTCCAGCCTGACCGTCTGGGACAGCTCGTCCAGTCATCTCACCCTGGGCATCATGCTGGTCGCCACGGCGATCTTCCTGCCGATCATCCTGGCCTACACCACCTGGGTCTACCGGGTGATGAAAGGCAAGACCAGCGCCGAAGAAATGGGCGACAACCCCAACGCGTATTGACTGACCCTGCCGGCCTGCGGGCCGGCACCTACCTAGGAGCACACCATGTGGTATTTCGCCTGGATTCTTGGCACCGGTCTGGCCTCGGTCGTCGCCATCCTCAACGGCATGTGGTTCGAAGCGCGTGAGTCGGGCAGCATCGACGATCGAGACGGCAATTGATGTAACAAAAGTGTTGCCGCCTTGGCCTTCACACGGTATCTTAGGCGGCTCCTTCGGGGTGTAGCTCAGTCTGGTAGAGCGCTACGTTCGGGACGTAGAGGTCGCAGGTTCGAATCCTGTCTCCCCGACCACTCAGGTGATCGGAACGACCGAAGGAAAAAACGATTTCCCTTGCCGCCCTTCGCGGAAATCGATATGATAGGCGGCTACCCTTCGGGGTGTAGCTCAGTCTGGTAGAGCGCTACGTTCGGGACGTAGAGGTCGCAGGTTCGAATCCTGTCTCCCCGACCACTTGTTGGTCGTGACAAAGCCTGGAAGACGACGGTCTTCCGGGCTTTTTCATGTCTGCCGTCCTGACATCGAGCCGCCAACGCGCTCGCCGGGCCAGGATCGGCGGGGGGCGACCGGTCGACGTACAATGAGGCCCTCCCCCACCTGCCGCACCGGCCTCTGCCCGGTGCCGCTGCTGCATCCGGTCGCTGCCACGCGCCGCCGGCAAGGATCCATGATGACCCCCGCCTCCTCTCCGCTGTCCCCCGCGCCTTCGCTGTTGCACGGGCGCGCGCTGGTATTCGCTGCTGTCCTGCTGGCGGCGGTCAACCTGCGTACCGCCGTGACCTCGGTCACTCCGCTGCTGGACGTACTCGGCAACGCCTTCGGCTTCGGCACGACCATGACCGGCGTGCTGGGCATGTTGCCCACCGCGTCGTTCGCCTTGTTTGGTGTGTGTACGCCGATGCTGGCGCGGCGGATCGGGCTGGAGCGCGCCACCCTGCTGGCGATGGCCCTGGCCGCCGTCGGTCTTCTGCTGCGCTCCAGTGCCGTCGGCGTGGGCAGCCTGCTGGCCGGTTCGATCATCGCCCTGGCGGGCATGGGCATCGGCAACGTCGTGGTGCCCCCGTTGGTGAAGCGCTACTTCGCCAACAAGGTCGGCGCCATGAGTACGCTGTACATCAGCGTGCTGCAACTGGGCACGATGCTGCCGGCGTTGCTGGCGGTGCCGGTGGCCAACGCGGCCGGCTGGCGGGTGTCGCTGGGCATGTGGGCGCTGCTGGCGCTGGCCGCCATGCTGCCGTGGCTGATGCTGGTCCGGCGCACGCCACGGCACGACACGATCAACGACGCGCCGGATCCGTCCGCGCAACCCCATGGCAAGGTCTCCCGCACGTCGCTGGGCTGGGGCATGACGCTGATGTTCGGCATGACCTCGCTGATGACCTACTCGATGTTCACCTGGCTGCCGCGCATCGTCGTCGAAGCCGGTGCGACGCCTGCCTTTGGCGGGCTGATGGTCGCCATGTTTTCCGCCCTGGGCCTGCTGCCGTCGCTGGTGATTCCCTCCTTGGCGGTACGCATGCAGAATCCGTTTCCGCTGGTGCTGATCGGCTTCAGTGCATTCACCATCGCGTTCGCCGGGCTGCTGCTCGCCCCCATGAAGGCGCCGTTGCTGTGGGCCTGCCTGCTTGGCGTGGGGCCGTCCACGTTCCCGCTCGCACTGACGCTGATCAACCTGCGCACGCGCACCCCCACCGGCTCGGCCGCCCTGTCCGGATTCATGCAGGGCGTCGGCTACAGCTTCAGCTGCCTGGGCCCGTTCGTGGTCGGCTGGCTGCATGACCTCAGCGGCAACTGGACGGTGCCGTTCGGCTTCCTGTTCTGCTGTGCGCTGGTGATGCTCTGCGCATCGTGGTTCGCCTGCAAGCCACGCAAACTGGAAGACCTGTGGGGTCCGTCGCCCGTTTGATGGACACCGGGATGGCCGCCAGGCCAGCATGATCCATCGCAGGTGACGGACTGCGTCAGCTAGTGACCCTGCGCGCGCTTCCAGACCGGGTTGTCGGGGAGGCGCGTGCTCACAGAGAGGATCGACATGGCCTGCCCACGGTACTTTGCCCGGGCATGCACGCTGCTGGCACATGATGTGCGTCACACTTTGCGCTGAACGCAACACCAGAACGTCGCTATTGGGGGTCCCATGTCTTTCCACCGTCCGCTGGCGCACTGCGTCGGCCTGGCCTGCCTCGTCCTTGCGTCGGGGTCACAGGCTGCCACCGCGCCACCCCGCCATGCCGAACAGATGGCCGAGATCAGCCGCCATCGCGACCAGGCACACTGGCTGGATGCCTTGGCGGCCATCGAGCGCGCGCAGGCGTCCACGCCGGACGATGATCTGCTCTACAAGTTGAAGGTGCTGACGCTGGGCGACATCGGCAACGCCAGCCGTGCGTGGCAGCTGTACCAGGCGCGTCCGACGCTGTTCGATGAAGGCCAGAAGCAACGCTTCGAAGCGGATTACCTGGCCCGCCTGGTGGGCTGGAGCCTGGCCTATGGCGAAAGCGAAGACACCCGGCTGGACGAAGCCGAAGACACACTGGCGTTGATGGAGCGCTACCTGCAGCGCGGTGGCACGCCGTTGGCGCAGGCCCCGCAGCGCATCCGGCTGGATCGCCTGATCCTGTTGAACCGTCTGTCACGCCATGCACAGCTGCGCGAGGAGTACCACGCCCTGATCGCCGATGGCATCGAACTGCCGGACTACGTGCTGCCGGCCGTCGGCGATTCGCTGATGGCCACCCAGCATCCGGAAGAAGCCATTCCGGTGCTGGAGCGCGCGGTGAAGAACGATCCGTCGCGCTTCCAGGCGCGATCCGAGCTCGCTTACGCCTACCTGGAAACCGAACAGGCAACGACCGCCATCGACTATCTACAGCGCTGGCAGAAAGAAGAACCCGTGTGGCGATGGGGTCCGAATGCACGTGCACCCTACGCGAACTGGGCGCGCTATGAAGCAGACCTCAACCTGGCGATGATCCGCGCCTACAGCAACGACCTGCCGACGGCACAGAGCGAGCTGCAGCAGATGGTTGCCATCGGTCCGGGCAATGGTGGCCTGCAGACCGCGCTAGGCGGCGTCTACCAGATGCGCGGCTGGCCTCGTCGGGCCATGGAGCGCCACCAGATGGCTTACACGCTGGACCCGCGCGATGTTTCCCCCCGCATCGGCATGTTCGAATCGCATATCGCGCTGCAGCGCGATGATCTGGCGCGCCCGTTGCACGACGACCTGTTGGCACGCTATCCGAACCAGCCGTCGGTACAGCGGATGGACCGCGCGTGGCGTGCCCACCGCGGCTGGCAGCTGCAGGCCAACGCCGAGGTGGGACGCAGCAGTGGCGGAGGCGGTGCGTCGCCGCTGGGCAACGACGATGGCAGCTACCGCGTGCAGGCGGCTTCGCCGATCATCGCGGACCGCTGGCGCGTGCTCGCCTTCGCTGACCGACGTTCGGTGGATTTCCAGGACCAGCGCATCAATCCGTGGTGGTTCGGCGCGGGTGTCAACTACCGCTTCGATCGACTCGATGGCGAGCTGACGGTGGTGCACCCCAATGATCAGCTCGGCGATACCGGGCTGCGCGGCGGCCTGGGCTGGCAGTTCAGCGACCAATGGCATGCAGGTGTCAGCGCAGCGCGCAACGACGCCGATGCATCGATGCAGGCCCGTGTGTCAGGCATCACCGCCGACAGCGTCGCGCTCACCGCCGATTACACCCGCAACGAGCGCACCCAATGGAGCATGGGTGCCAGCCAGTTCCGTTACGACGACGGCAATCGACGCGATACCGTCAACACGTCGGTGGTGCAGCGTCTGGTCAGTACGCCCACCGTGCTGGTCGACGGCCGGGGCAGCCTGTATGCCAGCCGTGGCAGTCGTGACGATGTGCCCTACTTCAACCCCGCGCGCGATCGCTCGGTGGAAATCGGACTGCGCATCGACCAGCAGTTGTGGCGCCACTACGAGAAGCATTTCCGCCATCGGCTGACCGTGTCGGTCGGCGACTACTGGCAGGAAGGCTTCGGCAGCGCCCTGGTCCCGTCGGCCGAGTATCGCCACGAATGGCAGATCGGTGCGGGTCGGATTTTCGAGTACGGCGTGCGCTGGTCGCGCCCGGTGTATGACGGCCAACGCGAGCAGCATGTCGGCTTGGAAGCCGGCCTGCGCTGGGGAGAATGAGATGCGGATGATCACGAAGCGACTGTCGATATTGATGATGCTGCTGTTGCTGGCGCTGTGCGCGCCGCTGCAGGCGCAGCAACGCACGGAACTGGATGCGGCCGGCAATGGCCTGCTGGTCCTGAGCTACCACGATGTGCGCGACGACGTCGCCGCCAAGGGCGACCCGGATGCGTACGCGGTGAGTACGCAGAACTTTGCCGCGCACCTGGACTGGCTGTCTGCGCACGGGTATCACCCGGTGTCGCTCAGCCAGCTGGTCAAGGCATCGCGTGGGGAAGCTGCGCTGCCGACGCGGCCGGTACTGCTGACCTTCGATGATGGCCTGCGCAGCGTGTACAGCAAGGTCTACCCGTTGCTGCGCGCCTACAACTATCCCGCCCTGGTGGCCGTGATCACCGACTACGTGGACATGGCGCCTGATCGCACGATCGATTACGGCTACCGCCCGTTCGGCCGCGATGACTTCCTCACCTGGGACCAGCTGCGTGAGATGAAAGACAGTGGCCTGATCGAGCTGGCCAGTCATACCGACAACCAGCATCACGGCGTGCAGTCCAACCCACAGGGCAACTCGACCCCGGCGGTGATCACCCGTGCCTACGATCCGGCCAGCGGGACCTATGAGACCGCCGACGCGTACGAGAAGCGCCTGCGCGATGACCTGTCACGCAGCGCCGATCTCATCGAGAAGCACCTGGGCGTGCGCCCGCAGGCCATCGTCTGGCCGTATGCGGCCTACAACCAGCTCAGCAACACGATCGCCGAGCAGCTGGGCATGCCGGTGTCGTTCGACCTGGAAGGCCGCAGCACGCCGATCACGCGCGATCTGCACGGACTTGCGCGCCTGCTGGTGACCGGCAATCCCAACGTCACCGGGCTGGCGTTCGAGCTGCGTCGCAATACCAACCTGGATGGCACCCGGGCCCTGCAGATCGACATGGACGCGGTGTATGACGCCGATCCAGCGCAGCTGGCACGCAACCTCGACGTGCTCATCGACCGGGTCAAGAAGATCGGCCCGACCCACGTCTACCTGCAGGCCTTTGCAGACCCCGACGGTAACAACACCGCCGATGCGCTGTACTTTCCCAACCGCCACCTGCCGATGCGCGCGGACCTGTTCAACCGGGTGGCGTGGCAGCTGAAAACACGCGCAGGGGTGAAGGTGTATGCGTGGCTGCCGGTGCTGGGGTTCGAGCTGCCCGACCCCGCACAGAGGCAGGCGCTGGGCATTGCCAGCCCGGAAAAGGATGGCATGTACCGGATGGACTTCACCCAGCCCGCCGCGCGCCAGATCATCCTGGACCTCTACGAAGACCTGGCGATCAATTCGTACTTCGAAGGCTTGTTGTTCCATGACGATGCGTACGTGCGCGATACCGAGCTCACCGCGCTCGACCAGGAAGGCGCGGACGGCAACCGTACCCAGGCGCTGATCGATTTCACCCTGGCCCTGCGCGACCGTGCGGAGCGCTGGCGGCCCAAGCTGGCCACCGTGCGCAACCTGTATGCCCAGCCGGTGCTGGAACCGCAGAGCGCCGCCTGGTTCGCACAACGCCTTGACCTGTTCAATGCCGCCTACGATCGCACCGCGCTGATGGCGATGCCGTGGATGGAGGGAAGCAAAGATCCCGAGCACTGGCTGGACCGGCTGGTGGCGGCGGTGCGTGAGCACGACCCCGAGCTGAAGCACACGCTGTTCGAGCTGCAGACGGTGGACTGGCGCACGCAGACGCCTATTCCGGGCGAGCGCCTGCGTGCCCAGGTGCGTCGCCTGCAGGCGCAGGGAGTGCGTCACCTGGCGTGGTACCCGGATGACTTCATCGCCGACAAGCCATCCACTGCTGACGCCCGGGCCGCCATGTCCGCACGCAACTTCCCCTATCCGGAGCGGTGACATGGAACACACCCTGGTCTACTACCTGTTCCAGTTCGCCTTCTTCTACCCGATGGTGATGGCGTTCTTCTGGATGTCCGGGGGGCTCTATTACTTCTTCCGCCGCGAGCGGAAATCACGCGACCGCGATGATCCGCCGCCGATGGCGGAGTATCCGTTCGCCTCGTTGCTGATTCCATGCCACAACGAATCGGACAACCTGGACGACACCATCGGCGCGGCCCTCGCTCAGCGTTACCCGGATTTCGAAGTCATCGCGATCAACGACGGTAGCAGCGACGCTACCGGCGCACGGCTCGATGCACTGGCCGCCGTACACCCGCGACTGCGTGTGGTGCACCTGGACCGCAACCTGGGCAAGGCCAACGCACTGCGCATGGGTGCGCTGGCGGCGCAGTCGGAGTACCTGATCTGCATCGACGGCGATGCCATGCTCGAAGAGCACGCCATGCACTGGATGGTCTGGCACCTGAACAGTGGTCCCCGCGTGGGTGCGGTGACCGGCAACCCACGCATCCGCAACCGCTCCACCCTGCTTGGCCGCCTGCAGGTCGCCGAGTTCTCCTCGATCATCGGCATGATCAAGCGCGCGCAGCGCGTCTATGGCCGCATCTTCACCATCTCCGGGGTCATCGCCGGGTTCCGACGCACCGCCCTGCACCGCATCGGCTACTGGGCCGATGACATGGTGACCGAGGACATCGACATCAGCTGGCGCCTGCAGCTGGATCACTGGGACATCCGCTATGAGCCCAATGCGTTGGGCTTCATCCTGATGCCGGAAACCCTCGGCGGCCTGTGGAAGCAGCGCCTGCGCTGGGCACAAGGCGGCGTGGAAGTCCTGCTGCGGCACGGCGCCAGCCTGTTCGACTGGCGCAAGCGACGCATGTGGGGCGTGCTGGTGGAGTACATCTTCAGCGTGCTGTGGGCCTACGTGATGCTGCTCATCATCGTGCTCTGGGCGCTCGGCAAGTTCGTCGAACTGCCGCCGTCGCTGTACATCCAGACGCTGCTGCCGCAGTGGCATGGCGTGATCCTCGCGCTGGTCTGCCTGTTGCAGTTCGCCAGCAGCCTGATCATCGACCGTCGTTACGAAACCCACATCGGCCGCAATTATTTCTGGGTGATCTGGTACCCGATGGCGTACTGGTTGATCAGCCTGTTCACCACCCTGGTGGCCTTCCCGAAAACCCTGCTCAAGCGGGGCCGCAGGCGCGCCACCTGGGTCAGCCCGGACCGGGGAATACGATGAACGCCAACAAGCCGTCCCGCCGTTTCGACTCGCGCCTGATCCAGAAGCCGCGCCAGCAACCCCGTCTGCAACGCACCGCGTGGGGATTCGTCACCCTCGCGTTCTGGGCCTTTTATTTCTATCTATGGGCGCCGGTGCTGACGCTGATTTCCTGGCTGGTGGGGGGGCGCCTGGCCTGGGTGCAGCTGTACGAGCGCAAGCAGCAGCTGGATCCTTTCCTGATCATCGCACTGCCGGTATTGCTGGTGGGCTGCGCGGCGCTGCTGATCGTGTGGGCGGAATACAATCGCTTCCGCTTTTCGGGCAAGGAGCGGCGTGCGCCGCGCATCGATGTAGCGCATGCGGACATCGCCCGTGACCTCGGCGCCACCGATGCGCTTGCCCGTCAGTTGGCGGGCGCCAAAGCCGTGATGCTGCACATGGATGACGACGCACGACCGGTGGGTTTGACCGAGCAGCAGCTGCCGGTCACCCCGTTGCAGGCCACCTGACGCGCCCTGCTGCGGGCATGGCGGATTTCCGGGCTGGGCCGCATGCCGGGGTAGCGCCGAGCCATGCTCGGCGAGCGCGCAGCGCGGCGTGGTGAGCGCAGCCGACTGCGCCAACATCAGCCGACTGAAGTCGGCTCTACCGCATCGAGGAGCTACACGGACCACCGATGCCGGGGTAGCGCCGAGCCGTGCTCGGCGAGCGCGCAGCGCGGCGTGGTGAGCGCAGCCGGCAGCGCCTACGCGCGGACCTGCCCTTCGCCACGCACGACGAAGCGCTCCACGGTCAGCGACTCAAGGCCCATCGGGCCATACGCATGCAGGCGTGTGGTGGAGATGCCGATCTCGCTGCCCAGCCCCAGCTGGCCGCCGTCCGAGAACCGCGACGACGCATTGACCATCACCACCGCCGACCGCAATGCCGTGATGAAGCGCTCGGCGTGCGCGGCGTCGCGGGTCGCGATGACTTCCGTGTGATCGGAGGTGAATCGCCGGATATGTCCGATGGCCGCGTCCACGTCATCGACTACCTTGACCGCAATCACCAGGTCCAGGAACTCCGCAGCATAGTCATCTTCCGTCGCCGCCACGCTGCCTGGCAGCAACGCCTGCGACGCCACGTCGGCACGCAGCTGGACACCCCGTTCGGTCAGCGCCTTGCCGGCCAACGGCAGGAACACATCGGCGATATCGCGGTGGACCAGCAGCGTCTCCAGCGAATTGCACGCGGAGGGCCGGCTGCACTTCCCGTCGACCAGCAGCTCGACGGCCTGCGCCACGTCCGCACTGGCATCCACGAAGAGATGACACACGCCCTTGTAGTGCTTGATCACCGGCACGCGCGCGTGTTCGGCGACGAAGCGGATCAGGCCCTCGCCGCCCCGCGGGATGGCCAGATCGATCAGCTCGTGCAACTGCAGCAGTTCCAGCATCGCTTCCCGACGCAGGTCGGTCAGCACGGTGACTGCCGCCTCGGGTATTCCCTGCCCGCGCAGGGCGCTGCCCAAGGCCGCAGCAATCGCGGTATTGGAATGGATCGCTTCGGACCCGCCGCGCAGGATCACACCGTTACCCGCTTTCAGGCACAACGCCGCTGCTTCCGCCGTGACGTTGGGGCGCGCTTCGTAGATCATCGCAATCACCCCCAGCGGGACGCGTACCTTCTGCACGCGGATACCGTTGGGACGCACCTCGTCGCGGGTGACCTGACCGACCGGATCAGGCAGTCCCGCCACTTCACGCAGCGCCTCGGCCATGGCGAACAGACGCGGAGGATCCAGCGCCAGCCGGTCCAGCATCGCACTGCCAATGTCCCTCGCGCGTGCCGCCGCGACGTCGCGCGCATTGGCGGCAAGAATCTGTCCGGCGTGACTCTCCAGCGCGGCAGCCATCGCCTGCAGCAGGGCCGCACGCTGACCCGCATCCAAGCCAGCCACCACGGTGGCGGCACTGCGGCAGGCACGTGCCTGCTGTTCAATTCCTGACATGGTTGAACCCCGCAGAAGAGCAGAAAAGGCAAAAGGGCGACGGCGTCATGGCAGAACCTGCTGAAGACTGAGGTAGGCATACACTGGCGTCGAGTATAGCGAAGGCTTACCGCGTCAATCCGCGTGCCTTGCCCGCAACCGTGACGTTCGCTTCCGGCCTGCCTGGTTGCTGCCTGATCCGATGCCAACGTTCTCGGATGGTCATTTGTTTCCGCCACCGGCTCAATCGAATGCGCAGCGCCTTTGTGCATGCAATCTTGCAGACGAGCCTCGCAACCGGCAGAACCTGTCTGCCTGACGAGGCCAAGAGGAACGACCGATGACGACCAGACCCGTTACAGACACCCCCTCTGCCCCCAACCCGGATTTCCAGATTGAACTGACCATTGATTCGGTCACGGTGGCGCCCGAGGGCAATGCCGCGATCGACTTCAAAATCACTGCCAAGGCAAACGTAGCCCACGTGGACGGCTACCAGCTGTGGAGTGAAGACGAATCGGGAGGCTTCTTCCGACACAGCAGCACCAAAGATAACGCTGAAATGCACCAGCGGCCCTTCGGGACGCGCGTATGGTGGGCTCACGCCATTCGGCACACGGCAACGACCATGCGGTTCTTCGCCGCCTGGAATCGGGAAGATCCGGTACGCGTCAGCAACTACGTGGATATCGTGCTGCCCGCAGTGCCAGCCCCCACGGAATTCTCTGCACGAGATGGCGGCTTGAACGTCATATGCACCGGCAGGGCGCTGCCTTACGGAGAAGTACTGGTGCGTCTGGACAAGACGTCCAGCAAGGTTGAGGCAGGGAAAGATGGGACATGGCGCGCCATCATCGACGCAGCCCCAGGCACGTACACGGCCAGCGCCCAGTGCCTTGGTGGACCCCTTCCAGATTCACCCAGGGTCTCTGTGCAGGTGGTGGTGGCCAAGGCACCCGCCATTCCCCTGCGGCTGTTGTTTCCCGAAGAAGGAAGGAAGATAAGCCGGCTCACCCGCGTCACCGGTACCGCCAGGCCGAAGACGCGGGTAGAGGTGTCAGTGGGCGGCGGTCCGGTCGCTGTCACGCGGGCGGGTCCCGGAGGGGCGTGGGAAGTGCCCGAGGCGCGTTCAGACACGCCGGGTCTGGTGGACGTGTTCGTGGAAACCCCGGACACGGGTGAGGCCCTGCGACGCAGTGTGGACGTGGAGTCTTTTCCCGTGTGGGATGTCACCCACCTGTTCGCCGGACCAATCGTTGACGAAAGCGGACTGGTGACCCGCGCCGGTGCCGTTGCCGAAGGACGCGGCGAGCAAGGGGACACGATCCAGTACAGCGTGCGCGGCGAGGAGCCTTGGACCGACCTGGCAACGGTGGGCGAGGATCTGCGCTGGCGGTTCGAACACGTGGCACCGCCTCCCCCGCCGCCGCCCTTCCGGATGGGCAGACTCTATCTCCGCTGCCCAGGTGATCCCCTGATTCGTGATTACACGGTAGAACTGCAACCGCCCGTCATCACGTCGCCAGAGGAAGGCGCCGTCACCGGACCCAGCGTGGAATTCAGCGGCTTTGCAGCACTGAAGTTCGATATCGAACTGCCCGATGGCGTGAAGCAGCGGGTCACGCCGGACAAGGAGCACGCCTGGAAGGTCGTACTGGGTCCCTTTGCACCCGGCATACACACCGTGATCGCGCGATCTGCCGCAGCCAACCACAAGCGGGAGCAGACGCGTCGCACCTTCCTGGTCGAAGACGTCCCAGGTCCTGACGACACGTGACCTGACCCGGCGCATGTGCCATCGCGTGGCAGGCCGCAATGCGATCAGAGCAGGACCAGGTCATCACGATGGACCACGCTGCCACCGTAGTTGTATCCCAGCGCAGTTTCGATATCGCGCGAGTGGCGGCCAGCGATACGCCTGACATCGCTGGCCGCATACTGGCTGACGCCGCGCGCGACGCGGGACGCGGCGCCTTCGCAGCGGCTGCGTATCTCCACCATGTCACCCCGGCGGAAATCGCCATCGGCGCCCGTGATACCACCGGGTAACAGCGACGCGCCTTTTGCCCGCATGGCCTGTGCCGCACCGTCGTCGATCCAGATCACCCCGGGCTCGACCGGCGCGTGGCGCAACCAGTACTTGCGTGCCGCCTCGCGGCTCTGCGACGCATGCAGGCGTGTACCGTGCAGCCGGCCCTGCGCAAGGGCACGCACCACATCGCCATCGCGACCGTTGAACAGAATGGTTTCGATGCCCAGCCGTGCCGCCTTGGCGGCGGCCTCCAGCTTGGTGTGCATGCCACCGGTGCCCGCACTGCTGCCGCTGCCACCGGCCATCGCCAGCACCTCGGCGGTGATCTCGCGCACGTCGGTGATGGGGCGAGCGCCCGGGTCGCGGCGCGGGTCGGCGCTGTACAGGCCATCGATATCGGTCGCGATGAACAGCACATCGGCGTCGACCAGCGCGGCGACGGTCGCCGCCAGGTTGTCGTTGTCGCCAAGCTTGAGCTCATCCACCGACACGGTGTCGTTTTCGTTGACCACCGGCAGCGCACCGAGCCGCAGCAGTTCAGTCAGCGTGGCACGGGCATTGAGATAGCGACGCCGATTGCGCAGGTCATCGTGGGTGAGCAGGACCTGCGCAACCGGACGTTCGAAGAACCGCTGCCACAGGCCGATCAGCTGCGCCTGGCCGAGTGCGGCGAGTGCCTGGCGGGCGGCCATCGCGGCACCGGCGGCCTCTACCTTCGGCAGGATGGCGCGACCGGCCGCTACCGCACCGGACGACACGATGACCACCTCTCGACCTGCCAGCACGTGGGCAGACACGAACTGCGCAAGCCCCAATGCGTAGCGCGGCGACAACCCGCCACCATCGGCAGCAAGCAGGCTGCTGCCGACTTTCAACACCGCGCGTCGCCAAGGGGGCAGGGGCTGCTCGACGAAGGGCGATGTACTCATGAGCGGCTCATCGGGTGATCCACTCGTGCACGGTCAGGTCCGACGTCTCCATCGTGACCAGCGGATCGCGCGCGACGATGGCGCGCGCTTCCTCCAGGCTGCCCACATTGCACAACACGTAGGCACCGCCGCTGCTGTCACTGAATCCGCCGGTGAGCTGCAGTTGCCCCGCGTCACGCAACGCGTCCAGGAACGCCACATGCGGCGGTATGGCCTGCGCGTCGAAATCAGGTCGGCGCAGGGCCACGACCAGATACAGGGTGCCGGCCATCAGCCCAGCGCCTGCCAGCGCGCGCGCAGGGCATCCAGCTGCAGGTCCGCCGCCGCACCGGGCGAGACGCGCGCGGCCAGGCTGCCTTCCGGTGTCCGCCCCTGCCCTGCGCTGTCGGCGCCTGCAGCGGCGGCCTTGTAGGCTTCGCGGAACGGCACACCGGCCACCGCTGCCTCCACCGCCACGTCGGTGGCATACATGCCCGAATCAATGCCCGCCAGCAACTTGTCGTTGCGCCATTCCAGATTGGCCAGCAAGGCGGGCAGCAGCTCCAGCGCAGCGAGTCCGCGGCCGAAGCCATGGAAAATCGCCCCCTTGGAGCCCTGCAGGTCACGGTGGTAACCCGACGGCAGCGACAGCAGCTGCTCGATCTCGGTACGCGCGGCGGCCACGCTGGCATGGGTGGCGCGCATCAGCTCGATGACATCCGGATTGCGCTTGTTGGGCATGATCGAACTGCCGGTGGTGTACTGCGCAGGCAGTGCGACGAAACCGAACTCGGCGCTGGTGAACAGCGACAGGTCCCAGGCGATGCGGCGCAGGTCCAGGGTGGCGCTGCCCAGTGCTTCCAGGGCGGCCATCTCGAACTTGCCACGCGACAGCTGCGCGTAGATCGGCGAGATCTGCATGCGCGCAAAGCCCAGCGCCTCCGTGGTGTGCGCCCGGTCCAGCGGCAGGTTGACGCCGTAGCCGGCTGCGGTACCGAGCGGATTGGCATCCACCAGCGCATGCGTGTCGCGGGCGCGGATGGCGTTGTCGATGAAGGCTTCGGCCCAGCCCGCCCACCACATGCCAGCCGACGAGACGACTGCGCGCTGGATATGGGTGTAGCCGGGAATCGGCAGGTCTTTCTCCGCCTCTGCACGGTCCAGCGCCACCTTGGCGATCTCCGCGCTCAGCTGGGACACGCGCAGCAGTTTTTCCTTCAGCCAGAGGCGCGTGGCCACCAGCACCTGATCGTTGCGGCTGCGGCCGGTGTGTATCCGGCGGCCTGCGTCGCCCAAGCGCTCGGTGAGGCGCGCTTCGATGGCCGAATGACCATCTTCGTACTGCTCGTCCAGCACGAAGCGTCCACTGCGGAAATCGTCGGCCAGTACCTCCAGCTCGCGTTGCAGACCGGCCAGCTCGTCCGCGCTGAGGATGCCGATGTGCTGCAGTCCCTGCGCGTGCGCCGCACTGGCGGCGATGTCGTGCAGGAAGAATTCGCGATCGAGGATCACGTCATCGCCGGCAAGGAAGGTCTGGATCTTTGCGTCGACCGCGACGCCCGGCTTCTGCCACAGAAGGTCTGCCATGTTGTGCTCCATCGGCGGCCACGGCCGCCTGTCGATGTCAGTCAGTGCGGGATCGAGGTGAGTTCGTCGATGCCCAGCGCGAGGTTGAGGTTCTGCATGGCCTGGGTGGCCGCGCCCTTCAGCAGGTTGTCCAGCGTGGCCACCACCACCACCCGCTTGCCGCCCGGCGCCAGGGTGAAGCCACCGATCTGCACGCCATGGCGGCCGGCGATGCGGCTGACCCATGGCGCTTCATCCACCACCTCGATCAAGGGCTCGGCGGCATAGGCGTCGGTGAAGCGCGCCACGATCTGTTCGCGGGTCTGCGGCTGGTTGAGCCACAGGTTGACGGTCATGGTGATGCCGCGGAAGTGGGGCGCCACATGTGGCATGAACTCCACCGGCACGCGCAAATGCGCGGACACTTCGCGCTCATGCACATGGTTGGTGAGTGCATACGGCATCAGGTTGTCGGCCAGCAGGGCCGGATCGTTCTTGTCGGAAGGCGTGGTGCCGGCACCGGAATATCCCGATACGCCGAAACACTGCGGCGGGCCGGCCAGCAGGTCGAGCAGCGGATGGATCGCCAGCTGCATCGCCGTGGCGTAGCAGCCCGGATTGCTGATGTGCTTCTCGCCGTTGTAGCCGCTGCGGGTGAGCTCAGGCAGGCCGTAGTACCAGCTGCCCTCAAAGCGGTAATCGGCCGACAGATCCACAATGACCGTGTCCGGCTTGATCGCCTCAAGCGCGGCCACGAAGGGCGCCGCCAGGCCATTGGGCAGGGCGAGGATCACGGCGTCCACGCCCTTGCCGGCCACCGCGTCGGCGTCCAGGTTTTCGTACTGTAGATCGCCTTCGATCTCCGGATGATGATCGGCCAGGCGCTGCCCTGCCCGCTCGCGCGAAGAGACAAAGGCCAACGCCAGCCGCGGATGAGCGGCGACCAGCTTGATCAGCTCCGCGCCGGTATGGCCGCGGGCGCCGACAATGCCAAGGGTGAAGGTCGTGCTGTCATTCATGAGTGGCTGTCCAGGCGGAACTGCAGGTGGCGCTTCACCCCTGTCCATTCCGCATCGATGATGGAAAAGATGACGGTATCGCGTGGCGTGCCATCGGGATGTCGCCGGTGATTGCGCAGCACGCCATCCTGTTTGGCACCCAGGCGCGCAATCGCCGTACGCGATGCGTGGTTGAACCAGCTGGTTTCGAACACCACGCTCAGGCAGCCCAGCGTCTCGAACGCGTGCTGCAGCAACAGCAGCTTGGCTTCGGTATTCAGGCCGGTGCGTTGTACGCGCGGCGCGTGCCAGGTATAGCCGATGCTCAGCGTGGGAACGCTGGCATCCAACCCGTAATAACGGGTGCTGCCGACGATATCGCCGGCCGCGTCACAGATGACGAAGGGCAGCACGCGGCCTTCTGCCTGCGCCTGCAATGCTGCGTCCACGTACGCCGCCACGTCGGGCGGCGCTGGCACCTGGGTGAACCACAACTGGTCCAACCCGCTGCCCTGCACGGCCTGCTGCAGCCCCGGCACATGCGACGGCTGCAGCGGTTCCAGGCTGACATGGCGGCCGCGAAGCGTGGGCACCTGCACCCAGTGGTCAGCGCTGCTCATCCCTGCAGGCTCGGCGCACGTTGCGCACAATGCTCGACATACGCCCTGATGCGGTCAAAGCCATCCGCACCGTACCAGAACGTCTTCCAGCTGCCCTGCTTGTAGCAGCCATCGGATTCGGCGTAGTAGAAGTGGTTGATCGGGTTGCCGTTGCGCGACCGCCAGAACAGCTGCGGCGTCTCGTCCAGCATGACATTCCAGACCGCACGGCCCAGCCCCTCGCCCTGCGCATCATCGAGCACGGCGAACTTGTCCAGATACACGCCTTCCGCTTCGTCGGTCAGGATCACCGCCGCCCGGTAGTTCTCGCTGACATAGGCACGCAGCAGCCGGGTCCTGTCGAAGTAATCCGCGACCAGCACGCGACCAAAACTGGATTCGATCAAGCCGCGCAGGCGTGGCAGGTCCAGTTCGTCCCACGAGGTGGCACGCAGGACCTTCTCGCCCTTGCGCACCAGCGTGCCCGATCCTTTATGGGTGAACAGTTCCTTGGCCAGATCGGCCGGCCGGGTGATCGACACCGACGACTCCAGCGGCAGACGATCCAGCAGGTCCTTGATCTGTTCGATCTTCACCTTCATGCCGCCGTGGATCCAAGGCTGGGTCATCAGGTCGGCGTACTCGGTGGAGAGGTTGATCGAATCGATCACCTTCCCGTCCTCGTCAAGCAGGCCGCCGGTGCCTGTCAGGAAAATGATCTTGTACGGCTGCAGCTCCTGCACCAGCTCGTTTGCCGCGAAGTCCGCGTTGACGTTGAGGATCTGCCCACTGCGCGTTTCGCCCAGGCTGGTGATGACCGGGATCGACCCGGCCCGCAGGCTGGCCTCGATCGGGGCGAGGTTGACCTTGCGGACTTCACCGACCAGACCGTAGACGTCCTGGTCCATGTACTCCGCTTCAAACACGCCACCGGTGATCGAGGTGGCGCGCGCACCGTTCTGCTGCAGCGCCTCGACCAGTCGCAGGTTGGACTGCTGGAACACCTGGCGCACGATCGCCAAGGCCTCCGGCGAGGTCACCCGCAGGCCGTTGACGGTCTGCTTCTCGATGCCGGCCGCGGCCAGTTCGGCATCCAGCTGCGGGCCGGCGCCGTGCAGCACGATCGGCGTCAGGCCGACTTCCTGCAGGAACGACAGCGAAGACGTCAGCGCATCCAGGTCATCGCGCAGCACGGCACCGCCGACCTTGACCACGGCGAAGCGCTTGGCATCGAGCTGCGAGAAGCGCTTGAGGTACTGGCTGATCTCTTTCGCGCTGGCCATGCTGGAAAGCAGGCGGACGATGGTCTGGCGGGTCTGGCGATGAGGCTGGAGGGCTGGGGACATTTCGGTTTCGTCACAGGCGGCTGGGCCGCGTTGCAGGTCCGCCGTACCAATGGCACGACGGCAGTGGAAGTACTCAGGCGCCGGCGCTGATGATCCGGTGCACCGCATCGGTGTAACGCTGCAGTTGCTCCAGCGTCACGAACTCGTCGGCGGTGTGTGCCTGGGCGATGTCGCCCGGGCCGAACACCATCGTGGTGTAGCCACCTGCAGAGAACAGCGACGCTTCGGTCCAGAAGTCCACCGCATTGCCGATCGGCAGGTCCAGTGCATCGGCCACGTCGCGCGCGGCAAGGCGTCGGTTCTCCGCATCGGCGATGTCGCCGGCCGGCAGGCTGGGGCCACGGAAGGTCTCAGTGAACTGCGCCGCGTCCGGTTGGGCCAGCCCGGCAAACGTGGCCAGCAAGGCATCGATATCCATCGACGGCAGCGGCCGGAAACCGAAACGCACTTCCGCAGCCGGCGCGATCATGTTGGCCTTGATCCCACCTTCCACGCGACCGATGTTGAAGCGCAGGCCCGTCAATCCGCCGAAGCGCGCCGACGACAGCGACTCCACATGGTCCAGCGCCCGGTTGCCCCAGCGCATGGCCTGGTGCAGCGCGCTGGCCGCCGCATCCTGCTTGCCCGATGCGTGGCCGGCGCGGCCGGCAAACTGCATCAGCACCGAGCTGATACCACGGTGGGCCAGCACCGCCTCGCTCATGGTCGGCTCGGCGACCAGTACCGCTTCGTAGGGAATGCCGCGCGCCAGGAACGCCGCGATACAGCGCGGATCATTGGCTTCTTCATCGCTGGAGAACAGGAACGCGGCATCGCCATCGCTGGCATTGGCCGCAGCCACCAACGCCGCCGCTGCACCCTTGATGTCACACACACCAAGCCCCACCACGCGATCGTCCAGGCGCCGCATCACGTGCGGGTCCGCACTCCAGTGTGGCGAATCCGGCACCGTATCCAGATGCACGTTGAACAGATACTTCGGCGTACCGCGCACCGCATACAGGCTGACCGCTCCGTCGCCGTGGTCGATCACCTCCACCTGGAAGCCAGGCAGGTGGTCACGCAGGTAATCGAAGATCCCCCCCGCGGTGATCGCGCGCGGTGGATTGCGGGTGTCGAAAGACACCAGGGCCTGCAGGTGATCGAGCGTCTGTTCCAACATGTATCAACAATCCCAATAGTGCCGGCCGCTGGCCGGCAACGATGTCAGCGAGACCCGCCGGCCAACTGCCGGCAGGTCCCTCAGCAGCAATCAGCCGCGGTTAACCTGCGCATAGACAGTCGAGCTCATGCCGAACAGCTTGATGAAGCCTTCGGCTTCTTCCACGCCCCAATCGGCCGACTGCGCATACGTGGCGCCCTTGGTGTTGAGCAGGTGCGGCGAACGCACGGCCACCGCATCGACACGGCCACCGCGGGTTTCCAGCACGACTTCACCGGTGACCTTGGCCTGCGACGACTTCAGGAACGCTTCGATGTCGGTCTTCAGCGGGTCGTGGTAGAAGCCCTCGTACACCAGCTCCACCCACTTGCGCGCCACGTCCGGCTTGAAGCGGTTCTGCTGTTTGGTCAGCACGGCATCTTCCAGCGCGCGATGCGCGGCGAGCAGCGAGACCAGGCCCGGCGCTTCGAACACGATGCGGCCCTTCAGGCCGATCACGGTATCGCCGGTGTACACGCCACGACCCACGCCGTACGGTGCGAACAACGCGTTCAACGTGGCCAGGATCTTTTCACCCGGCAGCGCCTTGCCATCCAGCTCGACCGCTTCGCCGTCAACGAATTTCAGGGTGACCGTCAGCGCCTTCTCCGGCCATTCGCTGCGCGGTGCGCACCAGCCACGGGCCCCTTCGCCCGGCGCTTCCCAACGGTCGATCTCACCGCCGGACATGGTCAGGCCCAGCAGGTTTTCGTTGATGGTGTAGGCCTGCTGCTTGGCGCGCACGCCGAAGCCGCGCTCTTCCAGGTACTTCTGCTCGTAGGCGCGGGTCTGGGTGTGCTCTTTCTGGATCTCGCGGATCGGGGCGATGATCTGGTAGTCGCCCAGTGCCTTCACGGCCAGGTCGAAACGCACCTGGTCGTTGCCCATGCCGGTGCAGCCGTGGGCGATGAGGTGGGTACCCAGCTCGGCGGCGCGCTTGAGCGCGGCATCGACGATCAGGTAACGGTCCGACACCAGCAGCGGGTACTGGCCCTGGTAGCCTTCGCCGGCCCAGACGAACGGCTTGACGAAGCCTTCCCAGATCGCCGGGCCACCGTCGACGGTGACATGGCTGGTGACGCCCAGCTCGGCGGCGCGCTTTTCGATGAAGTCGCGCTCTTCATCATCCACGCCGCCGGTATCGGCGAACACGGTGTGCACGTTGTAGCCGCGCTCCTGCAGGTAGGGCACGCAGAAGCTGGTATCAAGGCCGCCGGAGAAGGCGAGGACGACGTCTTTGTTGCTCATGGGGGTAGGATCCTGGTAGCGCCGGGCCGTGCCCGGCGGAAGGGTTCAATCAGAAAGAACTCAGCGGCCGGCCAGCGCGGCCATGATCGCCTTCTGCACGTGCAGTCGGTTCTCGGCCTCGTTGATGGCGATGCACTGCGGCGAATCCATTACCGCATCGGTGGCCTTGACGTTGCGGCGGAGCGGCAGGCAATGACTGAAGACGCCATTGTTGGTCAACGCCATCTTCTGCTCGTCGACGATGAAGTGCTTGTAGTTTTCGCGGATCGGCTTTTCCGGCTCCCAGTTGCCAAAGAACGGCAGCGCGCCCCAGCTCTTGGCATACACCACGTCCGCACCGGCGTAGGCACTCTGGATGTCGTGGCTCACCTGCAGCGAGCCACCGTTCTCGGCCACGTTCTGCTCGGCCCAGCCCATGTACCGCTCATCCAGGATGTACTGCTCGGTCGGGCACAGCAGGGTCACGTCCATGCCCATGCGGGTGGCGATGGTCAGCGCGGAATTGGCCACCGCGGTGTTCAGCGGCTTGGGATGGTAGGTCCAGGTCAGCACGTACTTCTTGCCGCGCAGGTCCTGCGTGCCGAAGTGCTCCTGCAGGGCCATCACGTGCGCCAGCTCCTGGCACGGGTGGGTGATGGTCTCCATGTTGATCACCGGCACCGGCGAATACTTCGCAAAGCTCTTCAGCACGGTGTCTTCGCGGTCGACCGACCAGTCGACGAACTTCGGGAAGGCACGCACGGCGATCATGTCGCAGTACCGCCCCAGCACCTTGGCCACTTCGGCGATGTGCTCTTCGGTGTCGCCATCCATCACCGTGCCGAGGTTGAACTCGATCGGCCATGCATCCTTGCCCGGCTGCAGCACCACCGCGTGGGCACCCAGCTGAAACGCACCAAGCTCGAAGCTGGTGCGGGTGCGCATGGACGGGTTGAAGAACACCAGTGCGATCGACTTGCCCTTGAGCTGGTCGCCGAGCTTGTTGCGCTTGAACAGCGCCGCCTGGGTCAGCAGCGCATCAAGCTCGCTGCGGCTCCAGTCCTGGGTGTTCAGGAAATGCTTGAGGGACATCAATCGATCCTTGCGTTGGGCACGGGCGGGGCGGAGCGTCCAGTGCGCGGGGTTGGGAATGAGTGCAGATGTAACTTTTCAGACGCTGAAACGAAAAAACCCAGCCGGGGGGCTGGGTTTTTTACCGAACAGACAGCACGAAGCTCCGGTCACCCAGCGGAAATGTGGGATTCCGGTCGGCGGGCACGCGACGTCATGCCGGTGGCCTGGCGGGCGGCGCTCGTGTCGTGCTGGAAGTCGGTTGCGTTCATTTCCGCCCATGGTGGCATGGCCGATGGTGCGGTGCAAGAGGCTGATCAGGGATTTGCGGCGGCGCCCTGCTCGGCCCCCACCCACGGGGTGATCGATACGCGGATCTTCAACCGGTTGCCCGGGTCTTCGGCCAGCCGCGAGCGGTACTTGGTGCCCTTGTAGACGTAATCCACATCGTAGGCGATGGGCCGGCGGAACTCGCGCCCCACCGGGACGATCCGGCAGTCACGGGTAAGCATCGGCGCATTGCTGGACGGCGTCTCGGACGGCGCGACCGGCGCGGCCGCCGGATCCTGCTCGCCCGGCTTGAAGATCGACCGGACCGACTCCCACAGCCGTCCAAACCGCCCCTTGTCCTCCACCGGCTCCTCGCCGGTGACATTCACCGGTGGCAGGTTGCGCGTGGTCACCGGCTCGCAATGCTCCTCGGTGCGTGTCGCACGCAGCGTCTGGAACACCGGCTCTACGTTCAGCACCTGCGCGTAGTCGAACTTCAGGTTCTCGACGATCACCACCCGGTTGCGCGGTTCGCCCTCTTCGGACTGGGCCACGGCAGGCCCGGCCAGCAGGCAGGCCAGCGCAGGCAGGAGGGCGGTTCTCATTGGCGAGGGGATCAGATGCACGGTAATAGTGTAGGCAGCACGGACGCCAAGGGGCTGAACATTACCCGTCCGTCGCGCGCGGGGCCACCCCACGCGGTCGCGCGCAGTGCCCGGCGGTACCCCGCAGGCCCTTGCGGCGCTAGAATCAACGGCTTGTCCCCCAGTCCTCCCGCCATGACACTGCGCCTGCACAACAACCTGACACGACAGCTCGAAACGTTCACCCCGCTCGATCCTGCCTGTCCGACCCTGTATGTGTGCGGCCCTACTGTCTACAACTACGTGCACATCGGCAACGCGCGCGGACCGGTGGTATTCGGCGTGCTGGCCGACCTGCTGCGCCGCCGCTTCGGCAACCTGCGCTATGCGCGCAACATCACCGACGTGGACGACAAGATCAACACCGCTGCGCGAGAGCAGGGCGTGCCGATCAGCGCCATCACCGACCGCTTCGCCGCTGCCTACCGCGACGACATGGCCGCACTGGGCGTGGTACCGCCGGATATCGAGCCGGAAGTCACCGCGCACATGGCGCAGATCATCGCCATGATCGAGCAGCTCATCGCCAACGGCCATGCCTACGCGGCGGAAGGCCACGTCCTGTTCGCCGTGGACACCTTCGAGGGCTACGGCAAGCTGTCGCGCCGCGACCCGGAGGAAATGCTGGCCGGTGCCCGCGTGGAGGTGGCGCCCTACAAACGCGCCGCGGGTGACTTCGTCCTGTGGAAGCCGTCGAGCGACGACCTCCCGGGCTGGGCGTCCCCGTGGGGGCGTGGCCGCCCCGGCTGGCACATCGAGTGTTCGGCAATGGCTGCCGCGCACCTGGGCCCGACCATCGACATCCACGCCGGCGGTGTGGACCTGCAGTTCCCGCATCATGAAAACGAAATCGCGCAGAGTGAGTGCGCGCATGGCGGGAAGGTCTTTGCGCACTTCTGGCTGCACAACGGCATGCTGAATTTCGGCGGTGCCAAGATGAGCAAATCGCTCGGCAACATCGAACGCGTGCACGATCTGGTGCGCCAGCACCCTCCGGAAGCGCTGCGCCTGGCGCTGCTGTCTGCCCATTACCGGCAGCCGCTGGACTGGTCCGACGCGGTGATCGAGCAGGCAGGACGCACCCTGGACCGCCTGTACGGCACGCTGCGTGATCTGGCCGATGTCGAGGCGCAGGCACTGATTCCGGCAGCCATCGAAGCGGCGCTGGATGACGACCTCAACACGCCCTTGGCCCTGGCCGAACTGGCACGCATCGCCGGTGAAGCGCGCAAAGCCGTCGATCCCGGCGCACGCCAGCAGCTGAAGCAGGAGCTGCTCGGCGCCGGCCTCGCGCTGGGCCTGTTGCAGCAGGATCCGGGCGCATGGTTCGGCAACGCCGCTGGCGACAGCGACGACGATGCCCGCATCCAGGCGCTGATCGACGCGCGGGCGGCGGCCAAGCAGAGCCGCGATTTCGCCCGTTCCGACGCCATCCGCGACCAGCTGGCGGCCGAAGGCATCGTGCTGGAAGACACCGCCCAGGGTGTGCGCTGGGTACGCAAGCGCGCCTGATGGTCCCTCGGTCGGCCGCTGCGGCCGGCTGTTCCGCCCTTTGAAGACTGAAATGACCGACTCCCCCTTTCCCCTTGAAGCCACCGCTGCCGAGGCACAGACCACGATCGCCGACGAGTTCTCGTTCTTCAGCGACTGGTCCGAGCGCTACCAGTACCTGATCGACCTGGGCCGCAAGCTGCCGACCTTCCCTGAGGCATGGAAGACCGAAGAGCATCGCCTGCTCGGCTGCCAGTCGATGGTGTGGATCGTGCCCGAGGGCAATGCAGACAACCTGCGCTTCCATGCGATCAGTGACTCGGCGATCGTGTCCGGGCTGATCTTCCTGGCCCTGCGGGTGTATTCCGGCAGGAGCGCAAGCGAGATACTCGCCACCGAACCGACCTACATCCAGGACATCGGTCTGTCGCGCCACCTCTCGCCTACCCGCAGTAATGGCGTGGCGGCGATGCTGTCCTTCATCCGCGAGACTGCACAGGCCCAGCAACCGCACCCCGCCCCGTGAGCGTGCCGGCCCCCACCGAAGAAAGCGCGCGCACGCTGCTGGCCCGTCCCGGCTTCACCAAGCTGCTGGCCTACCGCATTTTCGCGATGCTGTCGTACCAGATCGTGGCTGTCACCGTGGGGTGGCACATCTACGAGGTCACCCGGAATCCTTTCTCGCTGGGCCTGGTCGGCCTGGCCGAAGTGCTGCCGTTCTTCTGCGTGGCGCCGTTCGCGGGCTATCTGGTCGACCACCTGCCGCGGCGCCGGCTGGGCATGGCCGCGTGTGCCGGCCTGGTCGCCACCGCGCTGGTGCTATGCGCGGTGACGTTCGGTTGGCTCCCCTTCCACGGCGTCTGGCCGATCTATGCGGCCATCGCGTTGACCGGCATGGTCCGCGCCTTCCTGTCACCCATCTACAACGCCCTGTTTGCCCGCGTGCTGGAACGCCATCAGTTCGCCCGCGGCGCCGGACTGGGCAGCGTGTTCTTCCAGGCCGGCATGGTGGTCGGCCCCGCGCTGGGCGGCGTGCTGGTCGGCTGGGGCGGCAAGGGCGTGGCGTACGGTGTGGCGACCGGCTTTGCGGTGGTGGCCATGGGTTGCCTTGCCTCGCTGCGCGTCTCCGAGCCGGTGCACACCGGGCCGGCCGCGCCGATCTTCCGCAGCATCGCCGAAGGGGCGCGCTTCGTGGTCGGCAACCGGATCATGGTCGGGGCGATGGCGCTGGACATGTTTTCGGTGCTGCTGGGCGGCGTGGTGGCGATGCTGCCCGCCTTCCTGCAGGAGATTCTGCATTACGGCCCGGAAGGACTGGGCATCCTGCGTGCGGCCCCGGCATTGGGTTCCATCGCGGTCGGGCTGTGGCTTGCGCGCCACCCGCTGCAGCAGCATGCCGGCCGCGTGCTGCTGTTCGCCGTGGCCGGCTTCGGCATCTGTGTGATCAGCTTCGGGTTGTCCCACCACTTCTGGCTGTCGGCGCTCATCCTGCTGTTCTACGGCGCGTTTGACGGCGTGTCGGTGGTGGTGCGTTCGACCATCCTGCAGCTGGCGACACCGGAAGAGATGCGCGGTCGCGTGTCGTCCATCAACGGCATCTTCATCAGCTCGTCCAACGAACTCGGCGCGTTCTACGCGGGCACGATGGCGAAGTGGCTCGGGTTGGTGCCGGCGGTGGTACTGGGCGGCTTCGCCGTGCTCAGCGTGGCGGGCATCACCGCCTGGAAGAATCCCACGCTGCGCCGATTGAACCTGCGCGACCTGCAGTAAGACGGCCTTGGCAGCGCCGAGCCATGCTCGGCGCGGTTGCCCGTTGACGGCCAGCGGCCGTCACTACCGGCACCGCGCGCGTCGCCTGATGCAGGCCGCGCTGCGCGCTCGCCGAGCGTGGCTCGGCGCTACCGGGTATCCCGCCAACGCGCGCCCTTGGACGCGCCCCTCGCTTCGGTAGCGCCGAGCCATGCTCGGCGGCTCTGTCCGTTGACGGCCAGCGGCCGTCACTACCGGGGCACGTCAGTTGCCACAGCCCTGCAGCTTCAACGTCTGGCCTTGGCGCAGGCTGTACGCGGGCGCTTTCAGCCCATTCGCGCGGGCCAGCGTCGGCACATCGCAGCGGAACTTTGCCGCGATCCTGCCAAGCGTGTCGCCCTTCCCCACCTTGTGGGTGCGCACCGGCTGCGGACGCGCTGCGGCAGGACGCGGTGCGACCACCGGGGCGGCCGGCGCCGTGCCGACCACGCTCGCTTCCGCAGCCGCCACCGGCACCACGCCCCCCACCGCCACGCTGCCGGTGAAGCTGGCTGCGCTGGGACGCACGATCGCCGCATTGAGATCGGCGGTGATCAGCGTACGTGCCAGGTCGGCACGCGGGCCGCTGACGCAGTTGCGCGTGTACAGACCGGCGATGCGGGTGGTGGCATTGATCAGCGTACCGGCCGGGATCCAGCCGTCCGCCTCGTAGCGCGGGTTGAGGTTGCGCAGCGTCCGCATGTAGCCATCACGCGTGCCTTGGCTGCCCAGGCAGATGGTCAGCTCGTAGATCGTCGTCGACTTGGCCAGGCGCACCGTGGCCGGCTGTGCGTTGACCTTCGGGAACTCGACGCCGTACTGCTGCGGATGCAGGAAGATCCAGGCCGCCGCGATCACCATCGGCACGTAGTCTTTGGTTTCTGCCGGGAACTCGCTGTACACGCTGTCCACCCAGAAGCTCTGACCACCGCCCTGGCGGAACACACGCAGCGCCCGCCCTTCCCCGCCGTTGTAACCGGCCAGCGACAGCTCGATATTGTTGTTGAGCTGCCGCATGCGCTCGTTGAGGTAGGTCGCGCTGGCTTCAGCCGCGCTGCGCGCATCGAACCGGGTATCGAAGCCGGTGCCATCCGGGCCCAGCCCGAACCGCCGACCGGTAGCCGGCATGAACTGCATCAGCCCGGCCGCGCCCGCACGCGATGACGCATGCACGCGCCCGTTGGATTCCTTGGCCATGATGCCGAACAGCAGCGCCTCGGGCAGACCGCGCTTCTCCCACTCCGGCCACATCACCGCGCGCACGTTCTGGTAATTTTCGTAGCTGGTCAGCAACGCGGGGCGCATGTCGGTGAGCCAACGGCGGATGCCGGCCTGGATGGCCGGGTTGTACTCCACCATGCTGTCGAAGGCGTGGCGCTTGTCGTTGAGCAGGGCGGCGGCACGCGCCGCCTCGGGCACGTCGGCGGCCAGCGGCCCGATGTGGTCAGGGTCGGCCTGCAAGGTGTCACCCGCCTCGTCGGCCACGCTGTCCTCGCCTTCCGCATCGGCATCCCGCTTGAGCAGCCGCTTGTAGGTCGCCAGCAGGTTGCTCATCTGGCAGCCCTTCTGCGCCACGCATGCGCTCAGCACGTCCTCCATGTCTTCCAGTGCCGCATCGGCTTCGGCGGCCCCCTTGGGATCGGCATTGGCCACGCGCAGCAGCGCGTCGGTGTAGCGTTTCTCGGCCACGCCCATGCGCTGCTGCAGCGCATCGGCCTTGGCCCGGTCACGGTTGGATACACGCTGCGCATGGGCGTCGGGGACAGCAACCAGCAGGCTGGCGAGCGCCAGGACGGGCAAGGCACGAGCAAGCAGGACAGGAACGGGCATTTTTGGCACTGTGTGCGGATCAGACGGGCAGAGTAGCGGTGCCGCCAAGGTCGGAGCAACCCGGGCAACGACAGCGCGGCGCGGCCCGTTAACATTGCGCGTACATTGCGCGTATTCATCAGAGAGGCTGGACCATGGACCCGATTCTGCTCGGCAACGGCATCACCGACGACATAGCGGTCACCCTGTTGCCGAAACTGGGCAATCGCCATGGCCTGGTCGCCGGCGCTACCGGTACCGGCAAGACCGTCACCTTGATGACGCTGGCCGAGGGCTTCTCGCGCATCGGCGTTCCGGTATTCATGGCGGACGTAAAAGGCGACGTATCCGGCCTGGCGGTTGCCGGGGCCGGCGGTGATGCCCTGCTGCAGCGCGCGGCGCAGATCGGCGTGGCCGACTACGCACCGGCGGCCAGTCCGGCCATCTTCTGGGACCTGTACGGCAAGCTGGGACACCCGGTACGCACCACCATCAGCGAAATGGGGCCGACCCTGCTGTCACGGATCCTGGAACTGAGTGACACCCAGTCCGGCGTGATGGATATCGTGTTCAAGCTGGCCGATGACCGCGGGTTGCTGCTGTTGGACATGGATGACCTGCGCGCCCTGCTTGGCCTGGTTGCTGAAGAACGCAAGGACATCTCCACCGAATACGGCCTGGTCAGCGCGCAGTCGGTCGCGGCGATCCAACGCGCGCTGCTGCGCCTGTCCCAGGAGGGCGGTGAAGCGTTCTTCGGCGAACCGGCACTGGAACTGGCTGACCTCATGCGGGTCAACCATGATGGACGCGGCGTGATCGGCATCCTCGCGGCGGACCAGCTGGTGCTCAAGCCCAAGCTGTATTCCACCTTCCTGCTGTGGTTGCTGTCGGAGCTGTTTGAAACGCTGCCGGAAGTGGGCGACCTGGAGAAGCCGAAGCTGGTCTTCATCTTCGACGAGGCGCACCTGCTGTTCAACGACGCACCGTCGTCGCTGGTGCAGCGTATCGAGCAGGTGGTGCGGTTGATCCGTTCCAAGGGGGTCGGTGTGTATTTCTGTTCCCAGTTCCCCGACGACGTGCCCGCCAACATCCTCGGCCAGCTGGGCAACCGGGTGCAGCATGCGCTGCGCGCCTTCACCCCGCGCGACCAGAAGGCGGTCAAGACCGCCGCAGAGACGTTCGTCCCCAATCCAAAGCTGGACGTGGCACGCGTCCTTGCCTCGCTTGGCACCGGTGAAGCGCTGGTGTCCACGTTGCAGGACAAAGGCATTCCGATGCCGGTGCAGCAGACCCTGATCGCCCCACCCCGCTGCCGGATGGGGCCGGTGACCGACACAGAACGTGCGCAGGTGCGTGCAGGCAGTCCGGTCGGGACGCGCTATGACACTGCCATCAACCGCGAATCGGCGGCGGAACGGCTGGCACAGCGGGCGCAGAAAACCGTGGAAACGACCGACGCGCCCAAGGCCCGCACGCGCGAACAGGATGACGCCCAGGGCGGCGGCTTCGGCCAGACCATCAAGGACGCCATCTTCGGCACCAAACGCCGCCAAGGCATGATCGAGACCATGGCCAAACAGACCACGCGGACCGTAGGCACCAAGCTGGGCAACCAGATCGTACGCGGGATTCTCGGTGGCATCTTCGGCGGCAAGCGCTGATGTCGCGTTGGCGTCCACCGGCAGAGAAAAGTACTGCGTTGATCACCTCCAGCGGCCATGCGCGCCTGAAAGCAGAGCTGGACGACCTGTGGCGGGTACGCCGCCCGGAGGTGGTGCGGGCCCTGGCGGCGGCCGCCGCAGAAGGCGATCGTTCGGAGAACGCCGAATACACGTACCGCAAGAAGCAGCTCGGCGAGATCGACCGGCGCGTGCGGTATCTGAGCAAGCGACTGGAAGCCCTGCGCGTGGTCGACGGTGAACCCAGCGACCCACAGGCGGTCTTCTTCGGCGCGTGGGTGGAACTGGAGAACGTGGACAGCGGCGAAGTGCGTCGGCACCGCATCGTCGGCCCGGACGAAACCGACGCCAGCACCGGCTGGATCAGCATTGATTCGCCCCTGGCCCGCGCCCTGCTGAAGAAGCGCGTCGACGACGAGTTCGACGTCGACCTGCCCGGGGGCCGGCACGGCTTCGTGATCGTATCGGTGACGTACAACAGCGACTGACACCGGCGGGTAGAGCTGGTGGTGGTAGAGCCGATGGGTAGAGCCGACTTCAGTCGGCTGCCCTTGCACCGCGCGAAGTGCAGCCGACTGAAGTCGGCTCTACCGTCGGCTGCCTTTGCACCGCGTGAAGTGCAGCCGACTGAAGTCGGCTCTACCGGCGGCTGCCTTTGCACCGCGCGAAGTGCGGCCGTCGGCTGCCTTTGTACCGCGCGAAGTGCGGCCGGCGGCTGTCTTTGTACCGCGCGGAAAGCAGCACACCGGTAGAGCCGACTTTAGTCGGCTGCCTTTGCACCGCGCGGAATGCAGCCGACTGAAGTCGGCTCTACCGCCGGCTCCACCGGCAGCGGGTAGACACGGCCGTCGCGCAGCGGTCGGAAATACGCTGTCTGGCGATAGAATCCGGCGTCCTGCGGGGCATGCCATCCGGGAATGCCGGCCAACGGCAGGGGCCGCAGTTGCAGGGGGTCTGTCAGGACGTCCTGATGCCTGATCGCCTGCGCCACCGCGTCGACGCACATCGCATCCTCCTCGCCTTGCACCACCACGCATTTGCCGACCAGCAGACGGCCCGGCAGCAGCGCCTGCTCCATCAGCGCATGGCCGATCACCGCGGCTACGCTGATGTCGCCGTTACGCCACGATCTCGCGTGCTGGACAAACAGACCCTGCCAATCGTGCGCATCCCACGCTGCCATCACCGCAGCATCGCGCACCCGGACGATCACACCTGTTTCGTCGAACTGGGTCAGCGCGGCCTGCGCGCGATTGCGCTGGCTGACCCCCATGGCCGCAATGTGCATGCACTGGCACGCGTTGAGGGCAAGTTTGATGGCCGGGTAGCGCGCCCAGACCAAGGCATTGAACAGGTCATGCCAGTTTTCCGCCCGGGTCGCGATCTGCCCGCGCTCGGCAATGCGGCACTCATAATGCAGGCCGTCGGCCAGCAGCCTCTCATCCTGCGGGACAAGATGCTTGCCGGGCAGCAGCAGACGGTTGGCAAGACCATCGATCGCTGGCCAGTCACGTGCGGTCAGTAGATCGCCGTACGCGCGCACCGCGTCGAACAGCGGGTGCGCAAAGCAGGACATATCCACGTCCTGTCGCTGCGGGGCAACGAAGCGCCGACGCGGCCCGTCTGGCGCCACAGCGTGACAGTCACTCGTTGCCACGCACGACGCCCCCGGGGCCCGACAGGGTCACAGCATCTTCAGGTCGAGCGACTTGCGTGCGGCAGGCACGGCCGCCGGCGGCAGCGCGTCGCCGTACAGATCATGCTCATCGCTTTCGGTGATCTCCACGTCGACGAAATCGCCCACCCGCAGGGTGACCTCGTCGGCGTTCTGGATATGCACCAGTCCATCGATCTCCGGTGCATCGGCCTTGGAGCGGGCCACCGCGATGTCGCCTTCAATGGCGTCGACCAGGCATTGCTGCACGGTGCCGATCTTGGCTTCCAGCCGCGACGCGGAAATCTGTGCCTGCTTCTCCATGAAACGCGCCAGACGCTCCTGCTTCACCTCTTCCGGCACTGGATCAGGCAGGTTGTTGGCGGTCGCGCCTTCCACCGGCGAGTACGCGAACGCACCGACACGGTCCAGCTGCGCCTCGTCCAGGAAGGACAGCAGTTCTTCGAACTCCGCCTCGGTCTCACCGGGGAAGCCCACGATGAAGGTCGACCGCACGGTGATGTCCGGCGCGATGCGGCGCCAGTTCTGCACGCGTTCGAGGGTCTTTTCCACGGCACCCGGGCGCTTCATCAGGCGCAGGATGCGCGGACTGGCGTGCTGGAACGGGATGTCCAGGTAGGGCAGGATGCGGTTTTCCGCCATCAGCGGCACCATGTCGTCCACGTGCGGATACGGGTAGACATAGTGCATCCGCACCCAGGCATCGAGTTCGGACAAGCCTTCGCAGAGCGACTTCATGCGCGTCTGGTAGGCCTTGTCACGCCACATCCGCTCGGCGTACTTCACATCCACGCCGTAGGCCGAGGTGTCCTGCGAGACCACCAGCAGTTCGCGCACGCCACCCCGCACCAGCCGCTCGGCTTCGCGCAGCACGTCATCGACCGGCCGCGAGACCAGCTTGCCGCGCATCGACGGAATGATGCAGAAACTGCAATGGTGGTTGCAGCCCTCGGAGATCTTCAGATAGGCGTAGTGGCGCGGCGTCAACTTGATGCCGTAATCCGGCACCAGGTCCACGAAGGGGTTGTGGCGTGGCGGAATCGCCGCATGCACCGCTTCCATGACGCTCTGGTAGTCCTGCGGACCGGAAACGGCCAGCACGTCCGGATACGCCGCGCGGATCTGTTCGGGGCGCTTGCCCAGGCAGCCGGTGACGATCACCTTGCCGTTGGCATTCATGGCCTCACCGATGGCGTCGAGCGACTCGGCCACTGCCGAATCGATGAAGCCACAGGTATTGACCACCACCACGTCGGCGGCGTCGTAGGTCGGCACGATGTCGTACCCCTCCACCCGCAACTGGGTGAGGATGCGTTCGGAATCGACGAGGGCCTTCGGGCAGCCAAGGCTGACGAAGCCGACTTTGGGGTTCAGCTGGGACATGGATCGGGGACTCTGGGGGCCTGGGCCGGGCGTGGCCTGGGGGCCTGGATCGGGCAAGTATACCGGGCCAGCCGCCGCCCCCTGAACCACGGCGAGCAGGACGGCGTGATCGAGGTGCCGCACCGCCTCCCTGACAGCCCGCTTACGCCGCCGAAGGGGATAATGGTGCGCCAACCCTATTGAAGAGGCCTCGCACCATGGGCAACTGGATCAACCTTGATACCCACCACGGCAAGGCACGCGCCTGGGAAGTCCTGCCGGAAGGCACGCCCCGTGGCGGCCTGGTGGTCATCCAGGAAATCTTCGGGGTGAACCCGCACATGCGCTCGGTCGCTGAACGCTTTGCCGCCGAGGGCTACGCGGTCCTCGCGCCGTCGTTCTTCGACCTGCTCAGCGATGACGCGGACGCCCCGCCGGTCGAGCTGCCCTACGACGGTGACGGCGTGAAGGCCGGGCTGGAAAAGGTGGACGCCGTCGGTGTGGAGAAGTCACTGGTGCTGGTCCGCGCCGCTGCCAGCCGGCTGGCCGTGCATGGCAAAGTGGGCACGGTCGGCTATTGCTGGGGTGGCAGCATCGCCCTGCTCGCCGCGCTGCGGCTGGGCCTGCCGTCGGTCAGCTACTACGGCGCCCGCAACGTGCAGTTCCTGGATGAAGCCCCCAAGGCACCGGTGATGTTCCACTTCGGCGCACAGGACAAGAGCATCCCGCCGGAGGCCATTGCCGCCCACCGCGAGAAGCTGCCCAACATGGAGACCTTCGTGTACCCGGCCGACCACGGCTTCAACCGGGACGTCGGACATGCGTATGATCCAGACAGCGCCGCCCTGGCGCTGGACCGCACCCTGAAATTCTTCAAGGAGCATCTTGGATGAGTGATTTCGAACTGCATTCGCGCCTGGCCAACGACAGCGTACTGGTCGCCGAGGGGCCGTTGTCGCAGATCCGGTTGATGAATGATGAACGTTACCCCTGGCTGCTGTTGGTGCCGCGCCTGCCCGGGGTCACCGAATGGATCGACCTGGATGGCGAGCAGCAGGACAAGCTGCGCACCGAGCTCAACCGGGTGTCCAAGGCGCTGAAGGTCGAAGACGGGGTGCAGAAGATCAACATCGGTGCGCTGGGCAACATCGTGCCGCAGCTGCATTTCCATGTGATCGGGCGCCATGAAGGCGATCCGGCATGGCCGGCACCGGTGTGGGGCCACGGCGAAGCACATCGTTTCGCGCCGGAGGTGCTGGAACAACGTGTCCTGCACTGGAAGGACAAGCTAGGATACCCGCCCCACCCTTGAGCGTTAGCAGACCCCGATGCGTTTCAATCTAGTCGCCGCCATCCTGCTGATCCTGGTCGGGCTGTTCATGCTCGCCACCAACCTCGGTTGGACCAACATGAACTTCACCCGCCTGCTTGCCACGTGGTGGCCCGTGGGCCTGGTGGCGGTCGGCATCGGAATGCTGTTCGGCCGCGGCAAGTAACTGCGCGGATCGCGCGCATGCCGACCTGACCGGTCGGCATGCGGCGTTGATCAGGTGCGCGGCAGCGTCACACCGGTCTGGCCCTGATACTTGCCGCCGCGATCCTTGTACGAGGTCTCGCAGACATCGTCCTGGTCGGCCTGGAAGAACAGCATCTGCGCCACGCCTTCGTTGGCGTAGATGCGCGCGGGCAACGGCGTGGTGTTGCTGAATTCCAGCGTCACGTGCCCTTCCCACTCCGGCTCCAGCGGGGTCACGTTGACGATGATGCCGCAGCGCGCGTACGTGCTCTTGCCCAGGCAGACGACCAACGTGTCGCGTGGAATGCGGAAGAACTCCACGGTACGTGCGAGCGCGAAGCTGTTCGGCGGAATGATGCACTCATCGGCCACCACGTCGACGAAGCTCTTCGGATCGAAGTGCTTGGGGTCGACGATGGTGGAGTTGATGTTGGTGAACACCTTGAACTCGCGCGAGCAGCGCACGTCGTAGCCATAGCTCGAGGTGCCGTAGCTGACGATGCGCTCGCCGTTGGCCTGCTTGACCTGCCCGGCTTCGAACGGCTCGATCATGCCGTGCTGCTCGGACATGCGGCGGATCCAACGGTCACTCTTGATGCTCATGCTTGATCCTGGCTGGGGAGGGAGGCAATAACCCGGGGCCTGATTCTACAGCTGCGGCCACGGGGTGACGACCAGCGGCCGCTCGCGTGGCGTTCCGGCGATCATCGGCCGTCAGACCAGCGAGGACAGGATCGGAATCGAGGCCCGCGGACGCTTGGCCAGCTCTTCCAGCAGGCGCGTCGCGGCGACGCGGTAGGCCTGCGCGGCGGTTGAATCCGGCTGCGCGGCGGTGATCGGCGTGCCGGCATCGCCCTGCTCGCGGATGTCGATCTGCAACGGCAACGAGCCGAGCAACGGTACAGCGTACTGCGCGGCCATCTTCTCGCCGCCGCCCGCTCCAAAGAGGTGCTCGACATGACCACAGTTGCTGCAGGTATGCACGGCCATGTTTTCCACGATACCCAGCACGGGCACTTCGACCTTCTCGAACATCTTCAGCGCCTTGCGCGCGTCGAGCGTGGCGATGTCCTGCGGCGTGGTGACGATCACCGCCCCGGCCAGCGGAATCTTCTGGGTGAGGGTGAGCTGGATGTCACCGGTACCGGGCGGCAGATCGATCAGCAGCACGTCCAGGTCGTCCCACAGGGTGTCGTTGAAGAACTGGGTCATCGCCGAGGTGGCCATCGGGCCGCGCCAGATCATCGGTGTCTCATCGTCGATCAGGTAGCCGATCGACATGGTGTCCACGCCGAACGCACGCGGCGGCTCGATGCTCTTGTTGTCCGGACTCTCCGGCCGGCCGGACAGGCCCATCATCGCCGGCACCGACGGACCATAGATGTCGGCATCCAGCAGGCCGACGCGGGCACCCAACTGCTGCAGCGCGACGGCCAGGTTGACCGACGTGGTGCTCTTGCCCACCCCGCCCTTGCCAGAGCCCACGGCCACCACGTTGCGGATGCGCGGATGCGGCGTCAGCCCTTTCTGGACCTGGCTGACGTGCGGGCGGCGTGGCGGGTTGTTCACTTCGGGACTCCGGGGGAAATAGTGCGGGACATGGAGATGATACGCGTGGCCCCACGCCTTCGTTCCCGCCCCATGGCCCGCGGCCGCCCGTCGTGACGTGAATCCCACAGCCAACAACGTGATCGAAGTTGACTCACACTCACGCTTCGTTCATCTTCGCAACCTCATTGCAACGGACGCTTTTCACCATGTACCTCACCCGATCGCTTCGCTTCTGCACCGCGCTGTCGCTGCTTGCCGCCTCTGTCTCGCAGGCGATGGCCGCCCCCCTGCCGGTCGACGACTTCTCGAAGATCCCGGCCATCCAGTCGGTGACCATGAGCGCCGACGGCAAGCAGCTGGTGGCCATCATCTCCGCCCCGGGCAGCAACAACGGCGACACCGCTCTTGCCAACTGGGACATGGACAAGCTGGATGCCGGTCCGGTGGCGATCACCCCATCCGGTGACCGCATGAAGTTCGTTGCCGCCAGTGCATTGAAGGCCGGCAAGAACCTGGTGCTCAGCCGCCAGGAGCTGACCGCGCAGCTGTCCGGCTGCGGCGAAGGCAATTCGATCGGCTCCACCAAGACCTTCCTGACCAAGGCCTACCTGACCGATTCCAGCCAGGTGAAGTTCGACGAAGCGTTCGCCGACAACACGCGCAAACTGGGTATCAGCGAGCAGACCCAGCGCTGCCTTGAGATCGCCGGTTCCGCGTCGCTGGTGCACGCGCTGCCGCTGGACCCGGACAAGGTCGTCATCTCCCAGGTCAACCAGACCACCCTGTCGGCGAACTACTATCTGTTCAACCTGCGCACCGGGCAGACCGAACTCCTGTTCCGCGGCGGCGCGCGTTCCTCGCCGGGCCTGTTCAATCCGCGCAACGGTGAACTGCTGACCCGCGTGCAGATCGAGCCAGCCGGCGCCAACGAGTACGAGCAGCAGATCCTGATCAAGAACCCGGCCTCCGGGCAGTTCGAGAAGCACGATCCGCTGACCACCAAGCTCACCGATCGTTACACGATGGACATCGTCGGCATCGATGAAGCATCGAAGAAGCTCTACATCCTGACCGATCGCTTCTCACCGCAGGTGCAGGCGCGGATGTACGACCCGACCACCCGCGCCTTCGATCCGGAGCCCCTCGCCGCGCACCCGACCTATCCGATCGGCGGCCTGGTGCTGGGTACGCGCCCGAGCAACTTCAACCAGGTGCTGGGCTTCCACGTCGATGGCCCCACCCGTGAAACGATTTACGTCGATCCGCAGATGAAGGCCCTGCAAGACGGGTTGAAGCAGGCGTACCCGGGTCTGGATGTCACCATCACCGGCTACAACGACGATCTGTCACGCGTCCTGTTCACCACCGACAGCGCGCAGTCGCCGGTCAGCTATTACGTGCTGCGCGACCGCAAGAACGTGACCACCCTGGGCAGCGAACGTCCGTGGATCGATGGCAAGCAGATCGGCGAGCAGCGCTGGGTGACTTACACCGCACGGGATGGCCGCAAGATTCCCGCCATCGTCGACCTGCCGGTTGGCTGGAAGGAAGGCAGCACCGCTCTGCCCACCCTGGTGCATCCGCACGGCGGCCCGTGGGCACGCGACTACACCGGCTGGGACCGCTCCGGCTGGGTGCCCTACTTCACCTCGCGTGGCTATGCGGTGATCCGCCCGCAGTACCGCGGCTCCACCGGTTTCGGCCGCGAGCACTGGATTGCCGGTGACCGCGAGTGGGGCCAGAAGATGCAGGACGACAACGATGACGCGGCCGCCTGGATGGTGCAGCAGGGCATTGCCGCCAAGGATCGCATCGCGATCTTCGGCTATTCCTACGGTGGCTTCGCGGCGGCGGCAGCCACCGTGCGCAGCCCATCGCCCTACCAGTGCGCCATCGCCGGTGCACCGGTGACCGACCTGGCACGACTGGGCGTGTCCTGGAGCGAAAACCGGCTGCAGCGCATCCTGCAGGGGCAGACAGTGAAGGGCATGGACCCGATGCAGAACGCCGCCAAGGCCACCATCCCCGTGCTGCTCTACGTGGGTGACCGCGATGTACGCACGCCCTCGTTCCATGCGCGCAGCTTCTACAACGCGGTGCAGGGCAAGGTGCCTGCCAAGTTCGAGCTGATCCCCGACATGCCGCACAGTATGCCGTGGTACCCCAGCCACTATCAGAAGACGTTGCCGCTGATGTCCGACTTCCTCGCCAAGGAGTGCGGTCCGGGCGGTCTGTAAATCGATCCAGCGCGACGCAACGGTCAGCACAGAGCTCCGGCGATCACCTCGCCGGAGCTCTTTTCGTGTCTGCGAACCTGAATCAGTGATTACGACAGTGTGATGAAAATGTCGCAACATTTACGTTGCATTTAGCAAATAGCGCTCATAGACTCGGTTAACCGGAGCATAACAACTGGGAAGTCAACGCAATGCGCAAAGCCAATCGCCACCTCTCGCCAAGCCGTGTCCCTCTGACCCTCGCTGTGCTGGCCTGCCTCACCGCCGCACCTGCCTTCGCGCAGGAGAGCAATCAGAGCAACACCGCCAAGTCAACGGCCGCCTCTGCTGAGCCGACGACCCGGGATCTGGACAGAGTCTCTGTCACCGGCTCGCTGCTCCGCCGTGCGGACTACGAGACCTCCTCCCCCGTGTTCACCATCGACACCGAGAAGAACGCCGCACAGGGCCAGGTGAACGTTGGCGAATTCCTGCAGCGCTCCGCCATCGGCGCCGCTGAAACGCAGATCACCCACCAGTTCGGCGGCTTCGTCGTCGACGGCGGTACCGGCGTGCAGACGTTCTCGCTGCGCGGCCTGGGCGCGAACCGTACCCTCGTGCTGCTTGACGGCCAGCGTCCCGGCCCGGCCGGCACCCGCGGCGCCGTCGGCGCTTTCGATCTGAACGTGATCCCGACCGCCGTGCTGCAGCGCGCTGAGATCGTGAAGGACGGTTCGTCCTCGATCTACGGCTCCGACGCCGTTGCCGGCGTGGTCAACCTGATCACCAAGAAGAACTTCGATCGTCCGGAACTGACCGTGACCTCGCGCATCCCGACCCAGGGCGGCGGTGAAGTGTTCGCCGCGTCGCTGGCCAATGGCTGGAACTTCGAAACCGGCAGCGTCGTCGCTGCGGTCGAGTGGTACCGCCACAACGAGCTGACCCGCGGTGACCGCGATTACCTCAAGTGCGGCGAAGATCTGATCAAGGATGCCGACGGCAACCGTATCGATCGCCAGGATCGTTCCATCAATGCCGGCACTCCGCTGGCGAACTGCAACAACCTGCTGCACAACGTCATCGACGAATACGATTCGCCGATCCGCTACGTGCCCTCTGCCGATGGCAGCACGGTCGGTCCGTTCGCCGGTTATCGCCCGCGCGCCAACCAGACCTATGCCGGTGGCAACCCGGTTGCGTTCTACCAGGAACCGCTGAACTTCTCGCGTTGGGGCGAGAGCCACATCATGAACCGCCAGGAGCGCAAGTCGGCTTACCTGGCCACTGATTTCGGCTTCGATTCGTTCAACTGGAAGACCCAGTTCCTGTACAACAAGCGCACCACGGACAACTTCCAGTGGCGCCAGTTCTTCCCGACCGTGGAAGCGCCGGGCACCACCAACGGCTATGCCCAGCCGGTGCTGCCGTTCAAGTCGCAGTCCCACACCGAGGTTGACTACTTCTACGGCGCCACCAAGTTCGATGGCCTGTTCAAGGGCACCGAGTCGTGGGGCTGGGAAGTCAACGGCAACTACAGCCGTTCCAGCGGCAAGTACAACACGCTGGGCATCAAGAACTCGATCACCGGTGACCTGCTCACCGAAGGCGCAGGCGAAACGCCGGCTGCCAATTACTTCGATCCGGGCTACCTGAGCGGTGCCAAGGTCGACGAGCTGGTCGACATCCTGGGCGTGTGGGCCCCGGGCAAGACCACCTACGACCAGTACAGCATCAATGCGGTGTTCACCGGTGAGCTGTTCGACCTGCCGGCCGGCGCGGTCGGCACGGCCATCGGCTTCGAGTACCGCAACTACAAGATCAACGATCAGCCGGGCGTCGAGTACAAGGATCTGTGGGGCGCGTCCACCGCTGACCAGACCAAGGGCGAAGACAAGGTCAAGGAAGCCTTCGTCGAGTTCGACGTTCCGCTGCTGAAGGGCATCACCGGCATCGAATCGCTGAGCGCCAACGCCTCCGGCCGTATCTTCGAATACGACTCGGTCGATGGCAGCGATTCGGTCTGGAAGCTCGGCCTGAACTGGCAGATCAATTCGGCGTTCCGTGTCCGCGGCACCTTGGGTACGTCGTACCGCGCACCGGGCCTGTATGAGCTGTACCTGGGCAACCAGACCGGCTTCCAGGCACAGACCGCGATCGATCCGTGCATCCGCTGGGGCGAGAGCAACAACACCAACCTGCAGACCAACTGCGGCGCGGCGGGCATCCCGGCGGACTACACCGGTGCAGGTTCCAGCGCCACGGTGTTCACCAGCGGCGGCGCCGGCAACCTGACGCCGGAAACCTCGCGGGCGAAGAGCGCCGGTATCGTGTTCACCCCGTCGTTCACCGACCTGAGCATCGCGATCGATTACTTCGACTACAAGGTCAAGGGTCAGATCACCGCGCTGGGTTCGGCCGACATCGTGGACGGCTGCTATACCTCCAGCACCTTCCCGAACCGTTACTGCGAACTGCTGGTGCGCAACCCGACCACCGGTCCGGATGCCAACTCGATCCGCGAGATCTACGCCCAGTACCTCAACATCAACCAGCAGCGCACCCGTGGTTGGGACCTGACGGCAAACTGGGAACGTGAGTTCGGTTTCGGCACCTTCGCGGTCGACACCCAGGTCACCTACACGATGGAAGACGTGGCGCAGATCTTCGACACCGCCGAAGCCAGCGGCCTGTCTGATTCGGACCAGCTGGGCTACATCGGCCGGCCGGACGTGGTGGCCAACCTGGGTCTGAGCCTGACCCGTGGCGACTGGAGCTACAACTGGCTGACCCAGTACATCGGCTCCACCGAGAACAAGGACTTGAACAATGTGTTCACCTACCAGGGTCGTCCGAACTCCTACCGCGACCTGACCGCCGACGCACGCCTGTACCACACCGCGTCGCTGAGCTACGAGCAGTCGGATTGGGAAATCCTGGTCGGTGTGTCCAACGTGTTCAACACCAAGCCCGCCCTGATCTCCACCGGTGCCGGTACGCGTTACGGCAACACCGCCGCGTTCGCTACGCAGTACGACCTGTACGGCCGCACCCCGTACGTGCGTCTGAAGTACAAGTTCTGATAATCCGCACGACGTGACACCCGAAGGAGGCGACCCCGGTCGCCTCCTTTTTTCATGGGCGCGGGTCGGCATGTTGCCAACCTTGTCCGTTCGCCCACTTGCGTCCCGGCATGACCTTCGACACCCTTGCGGGCCGGGCTGGAGGCGTATCGTCCGCCCTACGGCCCCTGCGGGGGCTTTCTCAGCTATCACGCGGCCTGGAGGCCAAACAAAGTGACCCGTACTCCCAAGATCGTCCTGCTGACCCTGGCCGTTTCGGCCGCGCTGGTCGGCTGCGGCAAGAGCGAAGCCCCGGCCACGGAAGGCGCCGCCTCCACCCCGGCCGCCACACCCGAAGCCACCACCTACACCCTGGACCAGGCCAAGCTGCCCGCGTACAACGCCTTCCAGCCCAGCGACCTGGACAGCACGCTGGACGCCTGCACGGCCTTCGGCGACTACGTCAACAGCAAGTGGCTGGCCGCCAATGAAATTCCGGCCGACCGCACCAGCTGGGGCGCCTTCACCATCCTCGACGAGCGCTCGGTGGCCGTGCAGCACCAGCTCGCCGAGCAGGTCGCGCAGGTCAAGAACCCGAACCACATTGAAAAGGTGGTCGGTGACCTGTGGGCCACCGGCATGGACGAAGCGAAGATCAATGCCCAGGGCATCGAACCGCTGAAGGCCGACCTTGCTGCCATCGATGCGTTGAACGACAAGGGCGCCATCGCCGCTTACCTGCGCGACAGCGCCGCCAAGGGCGAGAACGTCCTGTTCGGCTTCGGCGCCGAAGCGGACTTCAAGAACTCCGCGGTCAACATGGCTTACGCCAGCCAGGGCGGCCTGGGCCTGCCGGACAAGACCTTCTATACCGAAGCCAGCAAGGCCGACAAGCTGAAGGCCTACCAGGCCCACGTGGCCAAGGTGCTCGAGCTGGCCGGCGTGCCGGCGGCCGACGCCGCCAAGCAGGCACAGGACGTGGTCGCGCTGGAAACCCGCCTCGCCAAGGCCTCCAAGTCCAGCGTTGAACTGTCGCGCGATGTTTCGCTGTTCTATCACCCGGTGACCTTGGCCGATGCGGACACGCTGACCCCGAACTTCAGCTGGACCGAGTTCTTCAAGGCGCAGGGCGTGGCCGCGCCGGAGAAGTTCTCGCTGGCCATCCCGAGCTTCCACGAGGAAGTGAGCAAGGCGCTGGGCGATACCGATCCGGCCGTGTGGAAGGCCTACCTGCGCTTCCATACCGTGGACAGCGCCTCGCCGTACCTGAGCGATGCCTTCGCCAACGAGAACTACGAGTTCTACGGCAAGACCCTGAACGGTCAGAAGGAACAGAAGCCGCGCTGGAAGCGCGTGCTCGGCACCATCGAAAACGGTGCGGGCGAAGCCTTCGGCCAGCTGTACGTCAAGGTCGCGTTCTCGCCGGAAGCCAAGGCGAAGATGGAAACGCTGGTGAAGAACCTGGCCGCCGCCCTCAAGGAACGCATCCAGGGCCTGTCCTGGATGAGCGCTGAGACCAAGGCGAAGGCCATTGCCAAGTGGGAGACCTTCACCCCGAAGATCGGTTACCCGGACAAGTGGCGTGACTGGTCGGGCCTGGACACCGGCCGTGACAGCTTCCTCGGCAACGTGCGTGCGGCCAATGCCTTCAACTACAAGTTCAACCTGGCCAAGATCGGCCAGCCGGTGGACAAGACCGAGTGGGGCATGACCCCGCAGACGGTCAACGCCTACTACAACCCGCTGCAGAACGAGATCGTGTTCCCGGCCGCCATCCTGCAGCCGCCGTTCTTCGATCCCAACGCGGACGACGCGCTCAACTACGGCGGCATCGGTGCGGTGATCGGCCACGAAATGACCCACGGCTACGATGACCAGGGCGCGCGCTTCGGCCCGACCGGCAACTTCGAAGAGTGGTGGGCCGACGCCGACAAGAAGAACTTCCAGGGCCTGACCGGCAAGCTGGTCAAGCAGTTCGATGGCTACAAGGTCGACGGCCAGGCCGTCAACGGCAGCCTGACGCTGGGTGAGAACATCGCCGACCTGGGTGGCCTGGCCACCGCTTACGATGCGCTGCAGAAGGCATCGGAAGGCAAGGAAGATCCGAAGATCGATGGCTTCACCCGCGATCAGCGCTTCTACTTCAACTGGGCCACCGTGTGGCGTACCAAGTACACCCCGGAAAACGCCAAGGTCCGCCTGGCGACCGATCCGCACGCACCGGCGCAGTTCCGCGCGATGGGCGCGCCGTCGAACCTGCCGACTTTCGCGGCGGCGTTCCAGTGCAAGGCCGGTTCGCCGATGGTGCGCGCAGGCGATGCACAGGTGGTGATCTGGTAAGCCACGGCTTACCGCTTGTTGCCATGGAGGCCCGGGGAAACCCGGGCCTTTTCGTTGGCAGCCCTGTACATCGCGGTGTATCGCCGCGTCTGCATGCTCTGCACATGCAGGGCTTGCTATAGTTCGCCCGCCCTTAATCCTCGACGGATTCGCTCTTCCATGCCCAACCTTCGTCCGCTTGCCATTTCACTGGGCGTCAGCCTGGCCTTCCTGGTTCCCGCTACCGATGCCCTGGCGGCGAAGAAGAAGGCGGCGCGTGCACCGGCCGTCAGCGCCCAGTGCACGGATTTCTACGACGCCAGCAACGCAACGTGGTTGAAGGCCAACCCGGTCCCGCAGAGCGGCGCCACCACGGCCATGGGCCAGCTGGTCGACCGCAGTCGCGCGCAGCAGCGCGAACTGCTGGATGCCGCAATGAACAGCCCGCAGGGCAACGTGCAGAAGCTGCTGGGTGACTTCTGGGCCAGCGGCCTGGACGAAGCCGCCGTTGAAGCCGACGGCTCCAATCCGATCGCCCCGCTGCTGACCCGCATCAACGCGATCAAGCGCGCCAAGGATGTACCGGCATCGATCGCCGCCCTGCACCAGGTCGGCATCCCGGTGGCCTTCAACTTCAGCCCCGACGTGGACCTGAAGGCGCTCGACCGCCACATCGGTTACTTCATGCAGGGCGGCATGGGCCTGCCGGACCCGGCGTTCTATACCCGCACCGACGCCGATACCGTGGCCGTGATGGGCCGCTACCGCGCCTACGTCAAGCAGATCCTGGCACTGACCGGCACCGCGGCGGACAAGCTGGATGCCGAATCGCAGGCCGTCATCGCACTGGAGACCGAGCTGGCCCGCAACGCGCAGTCGCTGGCCGACCTCAACAACCCGTTCCGCAACTACGCGCCGATCTCCACCAAGGATCTCAACGGCCGCTACAAGAACCTGCAGCTGGATGCCTTCCTGAAGGCACAGGGCGTCAACGACGATCTGGTGTCGCTGTCCGACGAAGCCCTGTTCCGCGCGCTGGATGGCATGGTCACGCGCATCAAGCCGGACCAGTGGAAGGCCTACCTGCGCTGGCGCGTGGGCGATGCGATGGCGCCGTACCTGTCCAAGGCCTACCGCGATGCCGAGTTTGAGTTCCGTGGCCGCGTGCTGCGCGCACAGACCCTGCCGGCCGCGCGCTGGGAGCAGGTGCTGGACGCGATCAACGTCGCCGCCGGTCCGATGGTCGGTCGCGAGTACGCCGCCAAGCACCTGTCGGCGGAAGATCGCCGCCAGGCCGCCTGGATCATCGACAAGCTGCGCGAAACGCAGATCGAAGCCGTCAAGCGCAGCACCTGGCTGAGCGCCGAGGCGAAGGCCGAAGCAGAGGCCAAGCTGGGCGCGATGAAGATCGAAATCGGCACCCCGCGGCGCGATCTGGATTACAGCGTGCAGCCGATGGGCCGCGGCAGCTTCGGTGGCAACATGCTGATCGCCTCCACCTGGCGCCATCGCGAAGAAATGAAGCGTATCGGCAAGGGCAACGCGGATCGTCGCTGGGACGTCCTGCCGCAGCAGCCGTCGCTGGCCTATGACCTGGCGCAGAACCGCCTGATCGTCACCGCCGCCGCGCTGCAGGGCCCGATCTTCAACGCTCAGGCCAGTGCCGCCGACAAGTTCGGCAGCTACGGCGCGTTGGTCGGCCATGAGTTGACCCGTGCGATCGATGCGAAGGGTTCGCTGATCGATGCCAAGGGCGAACTGCGCAGCTGGTGGACGCCGGCCGACAAGACCGCATGGACCCTGCTGGGCAGCCGCGTGGCCGCGCAGTACGGTGCGTACGAGTTCCCGGGCGTCAAGGGTGCCAAGGTCAACGGGACGCTGACCCAGGAAGAGAATCTGGCCGACCTGGCCGGCCTGGAGCTGGCGTGGGACGCCTACCGCACCGTGGAAGCCAACGCCAAGCCGGCGGACCAGCAGGGCTTCTTCAGCGCATGGGCCACGCTGTGGGGCCAGCAGTTGTCGCCGAATGAAGCGGCTGCACGCCTGAGCACGGACGTCCGCGCACCGGGCAAGTGGCGCACCAACGGCCCGCTGTCCAACCTGCCGGCCTTCTCGGCCAGCTTCACCTGCAAGCCGGGCCAGCCGATGCAGCGCACCGACGCCGAACAGCTGCGCATCTGGCGCTGAACAAAGAATGGGGACGGAGGGAATTAAGTTCGCTTAATTCCCTCCGTCCCCTTTTTCTTTGAGGGTGCCGCGGTACGCGACGATGCGGCCGACCAGCGGTGCGGCGATCTCCACGTCGAAGACGAACTGACCGTCGCGTTCTGTTTCAAAACTAGTGCCACCGGGCAGCAGGGATGTGGGCAGGGGAATGCCCAGCAGCGACCAGCGGCGTGGCAGCAGCCGCAGCCTGTTTCCCTCTACCACTACGGCCAGCGCTACGGCGATTGCGCCGAACCGCTCGACCAGCAGCGCCTCGTCACGCCCCGTGCCGGCCGTCTGCAATGAAGAGAAACGGCGACCTTCGAAGGTGCGCGTCCAGCGCTCGCCACCGGCTTCCGGCGTGAACCTTACGCTGACGGGTACGTTGTCGCCTGCCGCGGGAAATCCAAACACGCGGGCGATCAGCCGCGACAACAGGCCCGTTCCCCGCTCCACCGTCGCGATGCCCGTCCAGCACGCCGGTGCCGAGGGTGCGTGCAAGGCCTGCACGCGGGTGGGCAACGTGGCGTACGCGCAGCCCAGAAGGCGCTGGTACAGGCTGGCACCGGGCATGTCGTGGCGGAAGCCCGTGGCGATGGCGCGGCCAGCAAACAGTCGCGCGTAATCGGCAAGCTCCAACGCCCGCGTGGCGGCGCGCGCGCCGATGTCCGGCCGTTCTCCCTGCACGAGCTTGCGGACCACCGCTTCGATGGCCATCGAGGGTATGTAGGGCCCGTCGTCGCCCTCGGCCAGCAGATGCCAGCTCTGCTCCACCCGCACCCCATCACGCGTGCCAAGCACGCGCACGATCATGCCACCGCGGTGCGCACCGAACTTCATCCAGTTCAACACCGTGTAGAACAATCGCGAGAACGGCACCAGCGACGGGAGCCGCAGATGTCGGCGCGCCTTGGCCAGCAGGTTCAACAGGCGGTGCAACAGCTCCGGCACGGGGCCGGCGCCGACCCATATATCGGTCAGGGTGGGATGCTCGGGCGGCAGCACCTGCAGGTCGGGCACATCCACCAGCGAAAAACGCAGGTTGCGCAACGGCACTTTACCCGGCACCGCTACCGTGAAACGGCGGCTTTCGGCCAAGCCGATACCGTGCCCATCACGACCGTTTCGACGCAGCTTCACCGGCGAACCCGCATAGCCGACCACCGCGCGCATCACGTTCAAGCCAATGCCGGCATACGGTGACGGCGCAATGCCAGCCTCCACGCTGACGATGTCCATCTGCTGGGCCATCTGCCGCAGCACGGCGGCCGTGAGCACGGGAAAGCTGCTGACGCCCGACAGCACGAACACCCCGGCCGCCTTGGCCGCCGCATCGTACTGCGCGACACCCGCGACGAACTCCGCGGCATCGGCGAAGTCGAGGTAGTCCACGCCGGCGGCGATGCAGGCTTCGATCACCAGGTAGCGGTGGGCACCGTAGTCCTGGAAAGGCCCGGAGGCATCAATCAGCAGATCGGGCAGATGGGTATGCAGTGCCACAGCGATGTTCTGCCGATCCACCTGCAGCGGCGTCACCCTTGCCTGCCCCACGTACGCCACGCAGAACGCCTGTGCCGCCGCCAGGCTGCGACCGCAGATGATCAGCTCCAGCATCGGCAGGTCGCCAAGCAAGCGCGCCAGACGCCCGCCGAACACCCCATACCCCCCCAGCAGCAGGATCTTCACGACAAAAAGGGGACGGAGGGGATTAAGTCGTTTCTGGCCCCCCTGCATCGCGGGCGGGCCAGAAACGACTTAATCCCCTCCGTCCCCTTTTTCATTGTCAGACGCTGCGCAGGTGGTTGGGGCGCTTGGGTGGGCCGGGGGGGCGGCGCTTGAACGGGGGTTGGCCGCGCCAGTAACGGATCAGCAGCCAGCCGAACAGCATGCCCCCGAGGTGCGCGAAATGCGCCACTCCCGGCTGCCATCCTGTGGCACCGAGTACCAGCTCGCCGATGCCGAACAGGATCACGAACGTGCGCGCTTTCATCGGGATCGGTGGGAACAGCAGCATCACCCGCTGGTTGGGGAACAGCATGCCGTAGGCCAGCAGCAGCCCGAACACACCACCGGATGCGCCCAGTACGGTCGCCGGGTTGTCCATCAGGCTGCCCACCAGCAGCTGGCACAGGCCGGCACCGGCCACGCACACCAGGTAATAGATCAGGAAGCGCTTCTCGCCCCAGGTCTGCTCCAACGCGGCGCCGAACATGAAAACGGCGAACATGTTGAAGAACAGGTGGCTGAAACTGCCATGCAGGAAGCCGTAGGTCAGCAGCTGCCAAGGCTGGAAATTACCGCCGGGTGAGAAGGCATCGAAGCTGCCCTGCAACGGCTGCAGCATGAACGGCGCGAACGTCGCATCGCCCAGCAGGAACGGTTGCTGCAGGAGGAACAGGATCGCATTGGCGATCAACAGCGCCTTGGTGACGGTAGGCAGTCGCGGAAGCATGGGGGTACCCTCGGGAACGGCCTCCATCATAGCGGCAGCGCCGCGGCGCGTCGGCACGCCCGGACGAGGACAGGTTCAGCACGCGGCCAGGGTCAACCGGGCCCCCACAGCGCGGCATCCAGCGATGCGGATGGGTCGACGGCCTGCATCCGCACCCTGCCCCGCTCCACCGCCACGCCCTCGGCACGCAGGCGCCGACTCTGCTCGCGCCAGCCTGTCGACCCTTCCGGCATGGCGATACGTCCGTCGGCACGCAGTACGCGATGCCAGGGCAGCTCCGGGTCTTCATTTATGCCCAGCACGCGGGCAGTCAAGCGCGCGCGTCCTGGCAGCCCCGCACGCGCCGCGACCTGGCCGTAGCCCATTACCTGGCCGACCGGGATGGCACGGATCACCGCCAGGATGCGCTCACGCGCCTGTTCCGGCGTCAGCGCCGGAGCCGGGTCACCAGCAGCACCCCGCACAGCACCAGGACGGTGCCGGCGATCTGCGCCGGGCCCATGGGTTCGTCGAGCAGCCATAGACTCATCACGATGGTGGACACCGGCCCGAGCATACCGACCTGCGCGGCCAACGACGAGCCGATGCGTTTGACCGCCAGCATGATCGCCAGCACCGGTAGCACCGTGCAGGCCGTGGCATTGATCAGCGACAACCAGTGCACCGCGTGCGGTGCCTGCCATAGCACAGGCCACGGATGGGTCAGCCCGAAGTGCAGCAGCACCAGCGCGCAGGCCACGCAACTGGCCTGCGCGGTCAGGCGCACGGCACCGATGCGGGCCACGATCTGGCCGCTGCCGAACAGGTACAAGGCGTAGCTGATGGCACTGCCCAGCACCAGCAGGCTGCCGAGGATGATCTGCCCGCCCTCGCGCTGCAGATCATGGCCGAACGCCACCAGCACGCCGGCATAGCTGAGCGCCAGCGCCACCAGTTGCCAGCGGCCTGGTCGCTGTCGCGTCAGCACGACATGGATCAACAATACCAAGGTGGGATTGAGGTACAGGATCAGCCGTTCCAAGGTCACGCTGATGTACTGCAGGCCCTGGAAGTCCAGCCAGCTGGACAGGTAGTAGCCGGTGAAGCCGAGCCACGCGATACGTCCGCGGTCGGCCCAGGACAAGGGCGCGGCGCGGCGCGACGACCACCAGGCCAGCAGCAGAAACAGCGGCAGGGCCATCGCCATCCGCAGCGCAAGCAGCGTCGTGGCGTCCACCCCATGACGCAGACCCAGCTTGACGATGATCGCCTTGCCCGACGCGGCGATGGCGCCGATGGCTGCCAGCCCTACGCCGCCCACGGCGAGGCGGGCGGAGGACGTGGGGAAGGTCGAAGGGGTGTTCATGAGGCCGGTTATTGTCGCACGGGTTGCGGGCGGGCCTGGCCTGTGGTGCTTTGGTGGGGTGCTTTGGTGTGGTGGCTTCGGTGTGGTGGCTTTGGTGTGGTGCCGTGGTGTGGTGCCCCGGGGTAGAGCCGACTTCAGTCGGCTGGCGCTGACAGGCAGCCGACTGAAGTCGGCTCTACCACTGCCGTGCAGCCGACTGAAGTCGGCTCTACCAATGCCGGGCTCAGCGGTGCATCAACACGATTTCCTCGGCCGATGTGGGATGGATCGCCACCGTTGCGTCGAACTGCGCCTTGGTCGCGCCCATCTTCACCGCGACTGCGAAGCCCTGCAGGATCTCGTCTGCGGCTTCACCGAGCAGGTGCACACCCACCACGCGTTCTTCCGGGCCGACGCAGACCAGCTTGAACATGCTGCGCTGGGTGCCGTCGGCCAGTGCCTGCAGCATGGGCCTGAAATTGCTGTGGTAGATGCGGACGTCGTCGAACTGCTGGCGGGCCTCTTCTTCGCCGAGGCCGACTTTGCCCAGTGGTGGGTGCGAAAACACCACGCTGGGAATGTTGTCGAAATCCATCTTCGCCTGCGGCTTGCCGCCGAACAGGCGGTCCATGAGGTGGCGCGCCGTGGCGATCGCCACCGGCGTCAAGCCTTCCTTGCCGGCCAGGTCGCCCACCGCATGCACGCTGGGAACGGAGGTCGTCTGCCACTCGTCGACCCTCACTTCGCCGCGCTCGCCGATCTGCACGCCAACCTGCTCCAGCCCCATGTCCCGGGAGTTGCCACGTCGGCCGATCGCAAAGAACACCTTGTCGAACACACTGTCCAACGGGCCGTCGTGGCCCAGTACACGCACGCGATCACCCTCGCTGTCGCGCTGGAGTTCGCGCAGCCGGTAATCGAACTGGATCCGTACCCCCTGATGGCAGAGATTGTCCGCCAATTGCGCGGCGAGTTCGCCGTCGAAGCGGTCCAGCAGGCGACTACCGCGCACCAGCATCGTCACGCGACTGCCCAGCGCCTGCAGCAGGCCAGCCAACTCCACGGCGATGTAGCCACCGCCGACGATGGCAACGTGCGCCGGTGCATCGCACAGGTTGAAGAAGTCGTCCGAGACGAGGCCCAGTTCCGCACCGGGAATGTCCGGGCGCTGCGGATGAGCACCGGTGGCCAGCACGATGTGCTCGCCACTGATGCGCACGCCATCGCTGCACTCCACCGTGTGCGTGTCCACCAGTCGCCCGCGGCGCGGCACGCGCACCACGCCCGTCTCGTCCAGCCGCTTGCGATAACTGACGTGGATGTTCTCGATATACCCCTGGCGATGGACGATCAGTTCTTTCCAGGACAACGCGGGACGCAGCGGCACGTCGAATCCCATCGCACGTGCCAAGCCGATACGGCCGGCGAGGTCGGCGGCCAGCCACATCGCCTTCTTCGGCACGCAGCCGACATTGACACAAGTGCCGCCGAGCTCATCCGGCTCCAGCATCGCGACGCGCTTGCCGTGCTGTGCGGCGCGGAAGGCAGCCGCCAGGCCACCGGAACCGCCACCGAGGACAATCAGGTCGTAGTCATGGGAAGTCGTGGTCATCGGCATCGCTCGCGTCGTTACGTATCAGGGTGCTACAGGGCAAGAGCATGCCATGTCCCGCTGCGCGGCAGACGTGACGACGCCCGCTCAGCGGGCTGCCACCGTGCGGCGCATCGGCGGCAGGCGCAGGTAGGTGAGCGCGCGCCACAGCCATTCCATCGGCCCGTGGCGGAGACGCGCCAACCATGCATGGCTGATCACCACCTGCGCGGCGAACACCGCCGATGCGAAGGGCAACTGCCAGACCCGCGGCATCTGCTCGAAGAAACCCATGCCGGGCGCGTAGAACACCCACGTGCACAGCAACGACTGCAGCAGATAGTGGGTAAGCGCCATGCGTCCTGGTGCTGCCAACCAGCCCAGCGCCTGGCGCGCTTGCACGATCCACGCCAGGTAGCCCAGCGCCATCAGCAGGCTCGCGACCGCCGCCAGTGCATAGGACAGCCCGGTCTGTACGGTGAACTCGCCGGGCGCCAGATACGGATTCCATACTGCGCTGATCACCATCAGCAGCAGACCAAGTGGCATCGCGATCCAGCGCAGGCGTGCGTACAGCGTCGCATGGCGCTGTGGATCGGACAGTGCGCCGCTGCGCGTGAACCATGCGCCCAGCAGGAACATGCCGAAGATCTCCGGACCGGTGATCAGGATGCCGCCAACCATGTGGCGCACATCGGCCAACCGCTGCACGGTGCCCTGCCTCCACGTGCCATGACCGTAGGCCTGGCGCTGCGCTTCAATGATGTCCTGCGCCGTACGCAGGCCGCCTGCGCTGTCCAACGCCGTGCCGCCCTGCGCGGCCGCCCAGACCAGCAGGGCGAACAACAGGGTCAAGCCGACCGCGAAGGCGTACACCAGGACGCCGGCGACGGGCAGCACCGGCACCGGCCAACGCCGCGTGCCCAGCAGCAGGAAAGACAGCAGGCCGTACACCATCAGGATGTCGCCGGACCACACCAGCAAGGCATGGCAGGCACCGATCAGCATCAGCACCAGGCTGCGCCGCAGGTAGATCGGCGTGAACGCGCGGCCGGCCTCGTCGGCACGTCGTGCCATCACCGCGAAACCCGCACCGAACAGGAAGGAGAACAACAGGAAGAACTTGCCCTGCACCAGCACGTAGACCAGCGCGTCCGCCGCGTAATCGAGCCCTTGCCAGTGCGGGTCGATGCCGGTGAAGGAAAGATCGAGCGGCCCGCTGAACGCTTCGATGTTCATCAGCAGGATGCCGAACAGGGCCACGCCACGCAGGATGTCCATCACCATGATGCGGTCGGCGTCCGCGAACGGCGGCAGGGAGGAGGTCGCGATGGTCACGGGGAATCCGGGAGGGCGGGGCATCATTATGCGGTGAGGGTGGATCGAACGGGTTAGACCCCCTCGCGGGCGGCTGCCTCGAAGCTACGTGCCAGAGGCCGGGCGGTGAGGCTGGGCGGGGGACGGCAAAAACTGCGTCCATGCGTGCCTTGTTTCGCGCCATCCATGGCGGGGTCCACGTCATCGCATTCGCGCTGCCGCTCCCACGCTTTGCTGCGCAAACCGTGGGCCCCGTCTCACCAGCACCCACACCCCCCCGCCTCCCGCCCGCCCCTGACTCAGGGCTCCCTCCACCAGACGGGTCAACGAGGTCCGCGGTAGCGCCGACCCATGGTCGGCGAGCGCAGCGGGCCGTTGGCGGGAACATTCCGCCGACCATGGGTCGGCGCTACCGATCCGCCACCCCGCCCCGCGACCCACCGCCCTGCAGCTGTTGACGTTGACGCAAAAAAAAACGGCCCGCTTGCACGGGCCGTTCGAAACACTGCAACCACTGGCACTCAGTGCTGGTGGCCGCCGTCGCCGTGCACGTGGCCGTGCTGGACTTCTTCTTCGCTGGCTTCGCGCACGTCGATGATTTCAACGTCGAAGTGCAGATCCTTGCCGGCCATCGGGTGGTTGAGGTCGACGTCGACCACGCTCATGCCCACCTTCTGCACCGTCACCGCACGCGCGCCGAAGTTCGTCTGCAGCACGACCTGCGCGCCCGGCACCAGCTTCTCTTTGCCGAAATGCTTCTTCGGCACGCGCTGGGTCAGGCCCTCGCGGCGTTCGCCGTAGGCATCGGCCGAGGCAACGTCGACGCCGAAGGTAGCGCCCGCTTCCTTGTCTTCCATCGCCTTTTCCAGGCCCGGAATGATGTTGCCGTGGCCGAACAGGATGGCCAGCGGCTCACGGTCCTTGGACGATTCGATCGGCTCCTGGCCGACTTCGGAAACGGTGTAGTGGAAACGGACGACGCGGTCTTTTTCGATCTTCATGCGTAACTCTGTCTGGTAGCTGCCGAGGGCAGGCGGGAGGGGGCGGGTTGCCGCCCGACGGGTACGCCGCCATCATGGCGGCCTATCTGAGGTCGCGCATTATCCGGAGATCATGGACATGACGCCAGTTTCGCCCGGCCTGCGCCGTTTCTTTTCCCTCGCCGCGACGCTCGCTCTCTCCGCCACACTGAGTGGATGCGGTGGCGGCAAAGCGTCCCGCCCCACCCCGCCCCCTGCCCCGTCCGTCACCCAGGTCTGGCCCAGCGTGTCGCCGGCCAACCCGCAGGTGGCCAACGCCGTGCTGATGCGCGCCATCGGCCTGGTCGGCACACCGTATCTCTACGGGGGCAACACCCCCGAGTCGGGCTTCGACTGCAGCGGCCTGGTGACATATGTCTATCGTGAAATGGTCGACCTGAAGCTGCCACGCACCTCCCGCGAGCTGGCCGCCGTGCAGGGCCCGAAGATCGAACCCCAGCGCTTGGCGACGGGCGACCTGGTCTTTTTCGGCAGCCGCGGCAACGTCAGCCACGTGGGCATCTATGTCGGCGAAGGGCGCTTTGTGCATGCCCCCAGCACCGGCGGCACGGTCCGGCTGGATTCGCTGGGCGGACACTATTGGAAGGACCACTACACAGGAGCCAAACGCGTCCTCCACTAACGTGAATAGGGCAGATGACCCAAAACGTGACGGCCATCACACCCATTCCAACGAAACTTTAACGGAATTTGTACTTATTTGACGCTTTCGCAAGGCATGATTGCCCATCGCTTCCAACCCTGTGACCGCCGAGTGACGACCGACGAACTGATGTGTGAAGGCCAGCGCGCCGTAAATTCACCTCGCCTGACCCAGCGCATCACGCGCGTCGCCCTGCTCTCGCTGACCCTTGCACTCACCAGTGCACCGGCCTGGGCACAGAGCGCACCGGTCGCCGTACCGACCGACACCGCCATCACCGCAGTGAAGGCTGCTGCCAAGGCCGAGCCGGTCGCTGCCACCCGCAGCCGCGCCGATGCCGCCGCCAGCGCCACCCTCGCCGCCCTCCTTCCCCACCTTGCCGCCAACGACAGCATTCCGCTGATGGACCGTTCGGCGATGGTCGCCGGCGACCTCAGCCGCCTGCTCGCCAACTACGACACCAGTGCCTCCGGTTCGATCGTTGTCGGTGGTGCCGAAGAGAACGGCAAGATCCAGTCCGTCCTGCGCCGCGCGATGACCCTGCTGGGCACGCCCTATCGCTGGGGCGGCAACACCCCGGACAGCGGCTTCGACTGCAGTGGCCTGGTCGGCTACGTCTTCCGCACTGCGCTGGGCATCGAACTGCCGCGCGTGTCGCGTGACATGGCCAGCGACCGCCAGAACGAACTGATTGCCGACCGTACGGCGCTGAGCGAAGGCGATCTGGTCTTCTTCGGCCGCAAGGGACGGGTGGACCACGTCGGGATCTACGTCGGCGAGGGCCGGTTCCTGCATGCGCCGAGCACCGGCAAGGACGTCCGCGTGGACACCCTGCTGACCGGCTACTGGGGCAACAAGTTCATGCAGGCACGCCGCGTCGACCTGTAACCGGTCACGCCGTTCCCGCTCCGAAAGCCGCTGCCCTGCAGCGGTTTTTTTTTGCCTCCCACCTGCGAGCTGCGTGGCCGGTCCTGACCGCCGACCGCGTTCGCATGGTGTATCCCCCGGATTGGATCCAGGGGTGGCTGTGGCAGCAATGCCCGGCCGGGGGCGCGGCGTGGGGCGGCACGTACGCACTTTTTTCATCCAGGGCCGCCCCTCTACAAGGACAGGTGAGGCATGGCGGTGGTCTCTGATATCCAGGCACGTTGCGCGATCTGGTTCGGCCAGCCACTTGCGACCGAGCGGGCAGCGCTGGCGGCGGCCGGCTGGCAAGTGCGCAGCGTAGATCCCCTGCAGCCGCAGGCCGTGGGCTTGCGTGGCCGGGACCAGGTGGTTGGCGTGATCGATCTCCGGCAGATTCCCGCTCTCGCGCTGACGGCGGTGACCGAGTGGACGCAGCGGCACGATCACCTGCCGCTGCTGGCCGTGCTGCCTTCAGGGGTAAGCAGCCCTCCCCCCAGTTGGCAGCCGCTTCTTGATGCGTGCCAGGGTCACTTCAACCTGCCGCTGGAACAGCAGGCACTGCTTGAGCAGCTTGCGCATCATCCACAGCGCACCAGCACCGACGCCGACAGCCCTGCACAGCGCCTTATCGGCGACAGCCCCGCGCTGCTGGCCACCCGTGCATCGCTGTTCAAATTCGCCCCGGTCGACCTGCCGGTCCTGGTGACCGGCGAAACCGGGACCGGCAAGGAGCTCGCCGCACACGCGCTGCATGCCATGTCCGCGCGCGCGGATCATCGGTTCATGGCCGTCAACTGTGGCGCGATCCCGGCCAACCTGGTGCAGTCGGAACTGTTCGGCCACGAGCGCGGCGCGTTCACCGGCGCGGCGCAGCGACGTCTGGGCCTGTTCGAAAGCGCAAGCGGTGGCACGGTGTTCCTCGACGAGGTCGGCGACCTGCCTCTGGATGCGCAGACCAGCCTGTTGCGCGTGCTGCAGGAAGGCACCATCGAGCGCGTGGGCAGCAGCCAGCCGTTGCGGGTGGATGTGCGCGTGCTGGCGGCCACCCATGTCGATCTGGAGCAGGCCGTTGCCCAAGGACGCTTCCGCCGCGACCTGTTCTACCGCCTCAACGTGCTGCGGCTGGCCATGCCGGCCTTGCGTGAACGCAGCGGGGATGTGCTGGTGCTGGCGGAGCATTTCCTGCGCCAGTTCCGGGCACGCCACCCCGGCCGTGCACGGGGCTTCAGCAGTTGCGCGCGGCAGGCCATGCAACGCTTCGACTGGCCGGGCAACGTGCGCGAGCTGCTCAACCGCGTGCAACGTGCGGCGATCGTGGCCGACGGTGAGCTGATCGAGCCGTCGGATCTGGATCTGGTTGCGACCCTGCCGGCGGCTGCGCGTGCGCTGCTGCAGGACGCACGCGAGCAGGTGGAGCGCGATCTGCTGGTGCAGGCGTTGCGCGAGAATGAGTTCAACGTCTCTGCCTGCGCACGGCACATGCAGGTATCGCGGGTGACGGTGTATCGGCTGTGCCGCAAGCACCAGGTGGAGTTGCCCGCGATACGGTGAATCCAGGTCTGTCGTCGCCGGTAGGGCCGAGCCGTGCTCGGCGGAAGAACAAAAGCGCCGCGCTGCGCGCTCGCCGACCCTGGGTCGGCGCTACCGGGATCGGTGGGCATTCAACGCGCGCGGTTGGTAGCCCCGAGCCGTGCTCGGCGGGAGAACAAAGGCGCCGCGCTGCGCGCTCGCCGACCATGGGTCGGCGCTACCGGGATCGGTGGGCATTCAACGCACGCGCGTGGTAGCGCCGAGCCGTGCTCGGCGGGAGAACAAAGGCGCCGCGCTGCGCGCTCGCCGACCCTGAGTCGGCGCTACCGGGATCCGTGCCCATTCAACGCACGCGGTTGGTAGCGCCGAGCCGTGCTCGGCGGGAGAACAGAAGCGCCGCGCTGCGCGCTCGCCGACCATGGGTCGGCGCTACCGGGGTCCGTGCCCATTCAACGCACGCGGTTGGTAGCGCCGAGCCGTGCTCGGCGGGAGAACAAAGGCGCCGCGCTGCGCGCTCGCCGACCCTGGGTCGGCGCTACCGGGATCCGTGCCCATTCAACGCGCGCGATTGGTAGCGCCGAGCCGTGCTCGGCGGGAGAACAAAGGCGCCGCGCTGCGCGCTCGCCTACCCTGGGTCGGCGCTACCGGGATCCGCGGGCATTCAACGCGCGCGGTTGGTAGCGCCGAGCCGTGCTCGGCGGGAGAACAACGGCGCCGCGCTGCGCGCTCGCCGACCATGGGTCGGCGCTACCGGGGTCCGTGCCCATTCAACGCACGCGGTTGGTAGCGCCGAGCCGTGCTCGGCGGGAGAACAGAAGCGCCGCGCTGCGCGCTCGCCGACCATGGGTCGGCGCTACCGGGATCCGTGGGCATTCAACGCGCGCGGTTGGTAGCGCCGAGCCGTGCTCGGCGGGAGAACAAAGCGCCGCGCTGCGCGCTCGCCGACCCTGGGTCGGCGCTACCGGGATCCGTGGGCATTCAACGCACGCGGTTACAGCATGTACGGCACCTTGAAGGCCAGGCTGAAGTCGGGCGCGTCCGGGGTGAGCCCGATGCCCAGCAGGCTGACCAGAGTGGTCTTCTGGTTCAGTGCATAGGTAACGCCCAGGTTGAATGTCGCGGCATTCGCATCACTGCCGATCACCTTCATCCACTGCCCGTTGCTGTACCGCGTGGACGCACGCGCACTGAGCTTGTCGCTGAAGGAAATGCTCAGGCTGGTGCGCTCGTTGAACGCGAAGGCCACACCGGCGCCGAAGTAGTACGAGCCCCCCAGCTTCACGTCCCCGGGATTGACCGTATCCGGATTACCGTCGATGTCATCGAAACTCTGTTCGAATGAGTGGATGTAGCCCGCATTCGCGAACAGGATCGCCGGGTCCGCCGTCTTGACGATGGACAGGCCGATGTTGGCTTGCCATACCCCGTTACCAGTGGGCTGGTCCTTGGGCACGGCGAACCGGATGTAGTCATCGTCATCGCGTTCCAGCACCGTCCAGTCCACGCCGTACGGCGCGCGCCCGGTGGGGGCGGTGACGCCGGCAGTCAGCACGGTCTCGGGCCGCCAGCCGCGTTCGCCGAACACCTTATAGTTGGCCCCCAGACTGACGTCGCCGATCCCGTTGCCGGTCGTCTCTTCTTCGGCGATCGCCGCAGCCGAGCCTCCTGCGCCCCCCTTCTGGTACACGGTCTTGCGTGCGATCCACGGAACATCCATGTTGACCGTCAGGGTAGGACTGATGCCCCAGCGTGCCGCCAGGTTGTAAGTGATCGAATCGGATTCGACGTTCTCGATGCCGATGTTGCCCAGGAAAATCGCGTCCAGTGCGAGGAAGCCATTCAAGGTCAGCTGCTTTCGGTCATACCGTGCATAGGTAATGCTGTTTTCCACCGTGAACCGACGCGAGAACAACGCGGCCTGCTGCTGCTTCACATCATCCACGCTGCGTCGGGCGGCCTGTTTTGCCTGCTGTGCTTCGGCTGCAGAGCTGGCGTAACCCTCACCGCCGCCCACTGAAGCAGGGGGCTGGTCAGGCAGAGGGGGCGGAGCGGGCGGGCCCGCCGTGGCGACCGAGGCCTTGCCCGACAGGCGCGCCTGCATGGCCTGCACCTGCATGTCGAGCTCGCGCAGCCGGCGCACTTCCTGCGCGTAATTGGCTTTCAGTGATTCCAGTTGAGCCATCAGAGCCTGCACGTCGGCGTGTTCGCCTGACGTCGCCTGTGCGTGGACCGTGGCGGTACTTCCTATGTAGACCAGCGCCGCCAGCGCCAGTGGGGTGAAGCGGTGTGTGGTGTGCATGTCCCTTTTCCGGTGAGTGCCATTCCCCCTTTGCCCGACCGATCTATTGGCCCGGCCCGATCCCGCGCGTCAGTGCCATTGCCTGCGCGATGTTCTGCGTCAACGGTGTGTTGCTGGCCAGGTTCTGCCGGACCAGTTCAATCTGCAGGCGATTGCCCACCTGTTGGCCATCGCCGGCCAGGGCGATGCTCTGCCCTACGCTGCCGTTGCGGATCCACTGCTGCACTTCGCCGACGCCGTCCAGCTGCAGCAGCAGGCGCGCCTGGTTGTTGACGAAGGACGCCGTGGCACGCGCTCCGCCCTGCTGGGCGCTCGCCGTGCCGACCGCACTGCCGGTCATGGCCGGTACCTCACCATCGCGCAGGGTCAGCGAGGTGACATTGCGCGCGACGTTGCCATCACCGGCCACCTGCACGCTCTGCACCAGCCCGGATGCGTTGGCCAGACCACTGCTGTCCACGCTGGCGATGCTGCCGCGCTGCGGCAGCGGCGCGTCGACGGCGGTGATGTTGACGCTGGGGGTGAAGCTCACTTTTGGCGTCCTGCCCTGGCGGAAGTCCATGCCCAGCGTCAGCGCGCCCTGCATGGCGGTGCCGTTGGCGGCCTGCCACTGCGAAATCATGGTGACGCCGAACCAGGCCACGTTGTTGCCGCCGACCGTGTAGCGCCCGCGCATCAGGTTGAGTTCCGGATCGGGTATTTCGGTCAGTCCATTGCCACGGGGTTGCTCGGCCAGTACCGCAGCGGGCATCAACCCCAGCAGCGCGGTGGCCAGTAGCAGAAGACGGGTATCCATGACGGTTCTCCTTCAGAACAGGTCGGCGTGGCTGAAGCCGAAGTCGACCAGTTCGGCATCGGTGATCGGCCCTTGCCGCGCGTACAGTGCGCGGGCGCTGGGTCGTTCGCTGGGTTGCAGCAGTACGCTGTTGCGATCGAAGTCACTGCCGATGACGATGAAAACGGCACGCGACGGCCATGCTTCAAGAAATTCAGCCAAGGGCAGGCTGCGGTTGCCAAGGATCGGGTCGGCGACTTCGACGATGTCGCCGCGCACCTGCTTCATCACCACGAAATGGCGGAAGCCACGCACGTCCATCAGTACCAGGCCGGGCACGCGCAGGTTGCGTAGGCGGGCTTCATCAACGCGGTAGCCGCGGCCCCGCATGCCCATTGATTCGACATAACGCTTGATATCCAGCAACTAGAAGCCGCGATCACGTACCAGCTGTTGATCGGACACCCCCATCATTCCTTCAATCACCGTCGCTTCGTCGGCATCCAGGTGATAGGCGTACTTGAGGATGGTTGCCAGCGCCGCAGCGCCGCAGCTGTAGTCCGTGTGCTGTCGCACCAGGTTGCGGAAACGCCGTTCCTGCATGCTCTCCACGCGTTGTTCGATCAGTGCGCCATTGGGCAGCACGCCACTGAACCTCACTTCGCCGGCCCGCGCCGCAACGGCGCTGCTCGACACGACCACGCCCAGCAGCAGGCTTGCGATCCAGGACACGTGCATTGCAACGGCTCCTTCCAAGAAAGGAGCCCCTGCCCCAAAGGGGGAGATGGAACAGGGGCTCCCGGGGAGCCCGGTCATTGGCGGATGACCGGGTTTGTTGCGCTCAACGCAGTCAGCCTGCGAAAGCGGTCACGCCTGGTCCTTACTCGCCGCCGCCGCCGCCCGGTGCCGGACCGGTCGAGGGCTGTGCGACGGCCAAGGCCAGGCTGTTGGCCTGCAGGTTGCCGCTGCCGGAGGCCACGTTCACGCCGATGTTGCCCGACGCGTTGGAGAACGCACTGCCGTTGAGGCCAGCGGTGTTGGTGGCATTGACTGCCACCCAGCGCGAGGTGCGGACGGTGCCGCTCAGGCTGGCATACAGGTCGGCCACGCCCAGTTCGACGAACTGGCTGGTGCCTTCCTCATCGGTGTCGAACGCGATGCCACCGACGCCGTCACGGTACGGGTTGTCGGTTGCGTTCTGGATTTCGTCATCCAGGTCGATGTGCCCGGTGGGGTTGCCACTGGCGTGCGGCAGTGCGCCGCTCCAGCTGTCCAGGTAGTAGTTGTCCTGCTGGTAGGCGTTGCCGGTTCCCTGATAGGTGCCAGCACCGATGGCAAGCGTGGCGCCGGCCACACGACCACGCAGGCTGACTTCAGTGGTGTCACTGAAGCGCTGCACGTAACCGGCGTTGGTCACCGAGTTGCCGCTGGATACCTGGTTGGAGGAGATGCTCGACTGCGCCATGGCGGCGGTCGCTACGGAGGCGGCAAGCGCGTTCTTCTGCGCGTTGTTGTTGCCCGACGCAACGTTGACACCGATGTTGCCCGAAGCCCCCGAGAACGCATTGCCACCCAGGCCGGCAGCGTTGGTCACGCCTTCGTTCATGGTGGTGTTGCCGCCCACGCCCTGGTTGACGAACACCTCGGCATCGGCCATGCCGAAGCTGAAGGAGGCATCGGCCGCGGAAAGCGAAGCGGCGTTGTCCTGCGCGTTGTTGTCACCGGCGGCGACGTTGAAGCCCAGGTTGCCCGAGGCACCCGAGGCGACGTCGTCGGAGATGGTGGCGGTGTTGTCCAGCATTTCGTTGGACGCATCGTTGGCGGTGATGCTCTGGCGGTTGTCGATGACGGCGATGGCGGCCGAATCGAGATCGATGGCACCGGTGATCTCCGGGTCGCCGGAGAAGTTGATGTCCGAGCTCAGGCGCAGGTCCTTCTCCAGGTTCACGTCCACGCCGTGGTTGTTCTTTTCCTTGCGCTCATCGGCGGAGATGTTGCTGGTCTCGTTGACCGTGACATCGCGGGTGTGGTCCACGTCGGAGAAATCGACGTTGGACCGGTTGGTGGCGGTATTGGTCGTGGTGCTGCTGTAGCGCACGTTCGACGTGGTGTTGGCCGTGTTGTTGGTGGTGCTGGTGTTGTTGGTGGTATTGGTGTTGCGCGTGGTGTTGCGCACCAGGTTGCGGCTGTCGTTCAGCGTGTAGTTGTCGTTGTCGGTATCGGTGTTGGTGTTGGTGTTGCTGGTCACGTTGTTGCGGGTGACGTTGCGGGTATCGTTCAACGTCCAGTTTTCATTGACGTTGTGGTTGTGGTTGATGTTCGCGCTCTGGTTCTGGTTGTCAGCTGCAGAGGCGGTTGCCACGACGCCTGCAATGGCCATGGCGAGTACAGTCCCTTTTACGATCGCTTTCATGGTGCCTTCTCTCTCATCAGTGGTGTAACGGGTGGGTACCACTCACGGGGTGCCGTGCACGGCCATACCGAGGATGTTGGCCGTATCGTTTCCTGCTCCCGCGATTTGATTGAGTTGCAGGACACCATCGAACCCCTGCAACGCCGACGCTGCCACGCCGACATTGCGGGTGCCCATGGCGTCGCCGTCACCGGCATTGCCCTGCCCCCCTGCTGACGCGGGTACGCGCGCTGCGGCAAGTGCCGCGTCGTCGGACTCGCGTATTCCTTCACGGGCCAGCGTCGCGCTGACGATGTTCACCATCGTGTTGGCGATGCCGCTGGCCTGGTTGATCGTTGCGATGCCACTGGCGCCCTGCAACGCCTGGCCGTCGATGTGCGCGCTGGCATGCAGCGGGCCATCCAGCAGCACGGTGTTGCGTGCCGAGGTGCTCCGCGCATCGATATCCACGTGCGCCTGGCCCCCCTGCGCCATGCCGATCAGGTTGGCTTGGGCATTGAGGTCACCGGCGGCCTGGTTGATCGCGATGAGGCCGTTGGCACCTGCCAGCGCGTGGCCCTCGATGCGTGATTGATTGAGGTAGCCCAGCATGCCGGCGTACTCGTCGGCAAACGCCGCACACGGCAGCAGCAGGCCCGCCATCAGCCATGCGCCGCACCGCTTCATTTGCCACCTGCCGGGGCGCTGCCCATCGGGAACTGGGCCAGCGCGCCGCGCACCGTATCGCCGATGCCGCGGGTACTGTTGCCCATCGCACTCAGTGGGCCGCTGAGCGCGCCGCTGATCTGGTTGCCGGAAATCATGCCGCCGTTGCCGCTGCCCAGCCGGCCTACCGCGCCGCCGAGCGCCGTGGTGGTGACCCGCTCCACGGTGGTGCTGCCGGTATGCGCGGGAGCCGCGCCCTGGCCAGCACCCAGCCCAGCGAAATCGTCGTCGCTGAGCTCGGCCATGCCGTTGGAGGTGCCCAGTGCCGCGCTGACTTCGCGCTGTGGCGAGGGATCGGCGATCAGGGCAATGCCCGGAGGCGCCGGACGGTAGGCGGTGCGGGCGTGCACGTCACGCAGCAGTACCATCTCACCTGGACGCGCGTTGACACCTTGACGCGCACCGGAGGCCCCGGCAACGGCGGGGCACGCCGTCAGCACGATCAGGCTGGCCATCAGGTAGGTATTGCGCGTTCTGCTGTCCATGCCGCTCTCCCGTTACGTATGGAGAGGGGAACGCAGCATTCGTGCCAACTACGCAAGGCCCGCCTGGCAAGGGAATTCGTGGCTCAGGGCGGGGCGTTGTGGATGCCGACCGTTACACCCGGGTGAATGCCGGGCGCTCGATGAATCAGCGAAGGCGACCGCCCCGCATGGCGCGGGCGCGGGTGTATCACCCCTGTTACAGGGGATGACACACCCCCGTACGCCCCCGCTTCAGCTGCCGATGTTCGTACGCCGGTAGTGACGGCCCATGGGCTGCCAGTGGCCGTCACTGCCGGCGCAGAGGCTGACGGTGCTCACGCGCGTGGCGCGGGATCCGGATCGTCGATACCCACGTTGGTGGATGGATTGTCATACACCGCCTGGTCCAGCAGGCCGGTCTCCTTGGCCACCAGCACCGGCACCAGCATCTGCCCGGTGACATTGGTCATGGTGCGCATCATGTCCAGGATGCGATCGATGGCGTACAGATAGCCGATGGTCTCCAGCGGCAATCCGGCCGCACTCAGCACCACCGTGGCCATCACCACCGCCGTGCCCGGTACACCGGCGGTACCGAAGCTGCCCAGCACCGAAGCAATCAGCACGATCACGTACTGCTCCACCGACATCGGCACACCGCTGTACTGCGATATGAACACTGCACACAGCGCCGGATAGATCGCCCCGCAACCATCCATCTTGATGCTGGCACCCAGCGGCACCGCGAAAGAACCGTAATCTTTGTTGACGCCCAGGTTGTGGGTGATCGAACGCAATGCGACCGGCATCGCCGCGAAGCTGGACGAGCTGACGAACGCCACCTGCATACCCGGCGCGGCCCCGCGGAAGAACTTCAGCGGGTTCAGGCCGTGCGCCAGCAGCAACGTGCTGTACACCACCACGATGTGCAGAGTGCACGCGATGTACAGCGCCAGCACGAAATTGCCCAGCGGCAGCAGCTTCTCGAAACCGTAGCTGCCCACCAGCGCGGCGATCAGGCCAAACGTCCCGATGGGGGTGACTTCCAGCACGAAGCGGGTCACCTGGATCATGATCTCGCTCAACTGCCCGACCAGCAGGCGGGCCTGGGTGACTTTCTCGCCCAGCTTGACGATGGCGAAGCCGACCAGCCCGGCGAAGAAGATCACCGGCAGGATCGAGCCCCGTCCGGCGGCCAGCACGGTCTCACCGGCGGCATTGACGCGCGTGCCGATGCCACTGAGCGCATAGAAGACATTCGACGGCACCACATCCAGCAACACCTGGATCACGCTGGGGACTTCGCGCTGCACGTAGTTGTGCGGCATCGCCAACTGCAGTCCACCGGCACCAGGCTGCATCACCGTGCCGACCAGCAGGCCGATACCGACGGCCAGCGCAGCGGTGATGACGAACCACAGGAACGTGCGGCCACTCAGCGCGGCGACCGATTTCTGGCCACTGAGCGAGGAGATGGCATTGATGACCGCGAAGAACACCAGGGGCACCGCGATCATCTTGATCAGCGTCACGTACAGGTCGCCCAACGGGCCGAACCAGGTTTCGGCAGCGGGGCCCATCAACCAGCCGGCCAGGGCGCCGAGGACGAAGCCTGCGACCACGCGTTGCCAGAACGGGATGCGCAGCCAGGCAGAGACCAGCTTCATGGAAATTCCAGGGGGGAGAGAATACTGATCGCACCTTAGCCCAACCCAGCTTCGGGTACGACAGGCCGAGCGGCAAATCAGCGTGTCATCGGCGTGCCTTGTCGTACGCGTCATAATGAACGCCTGTTCCGTTTCGTGAGGGCCCGCTGTCCATGATCCGTACCACCACCCTGCTCGCCGCCACCGCCGCCACGCTGCTGCTGGGCGCCTGTTCCAGCACGCCGCAGGCAGCGGGACCTGCCGGCCTGACGGTCGCGGTGCCTGCCGTGACCCACCCGGATGGCGAGACCCCGCAGTGGTGGTACCGCAGCGGCGCCGCCCAGGCCGCCGGCAATGGCGCCATGAACGGCAAAGCGAAGAACGTGATTCTGTTCCTCGGCGATGGCATGAGCCTGACCACCGTGGCCGCCGCGCGCATCTTTGAAGGCCAGCGCAAGGGCAGCTCGGGTGAAGAAAACCTGCTGTCCTGGGAGCACTTCCCGGCGACGGCATTCAGCAAGACCTACAACGTCGACTCGCAGACCCCGGATTCGGCCGGCACCATGACCGCCATCACCACCGGTGTGAAGACCCACATGGGCGCCATCGGCGTCAGTGCGGGCAAGCGTCCGGACTGTGCCGACAGCCTGCAGAAAGGCCTGTTGAGCTGGCTGCAGCTGGCCGACAGCGCCGGCATGGCGACCGGCATCGTGTCGACCGCGCGGCTGACCCACGCCACCCCGGCCGCCACGTACGCCCATTCGCCCGAGCGCAACTGGGAAAACGACACCGACCTGACCGAAGAGGCCAAGGCCGCCGGCTGCAAGGACATCGCCCAGCAGTTGCTATCCACTGCACGCTTCGGCCGCGGTCCGTTGGTCGCCCTGGGCGGTGGCCGCGGCGAGTTCACCACCGTGGAAGAACGGGATCCCGAATACGACGACAAGGTCGGCCAGCGCCTGGACGGGCGCAGCCTGGTCACCGAATGGCAGCAGGCCCATCCGCAGGGTGCCTACGTGTGGAATGCCGCGCAGCTCAAGGCCGCCGGCAACGCGCCGGCGATCCTCGGCCTGTTCGAGCCGGACCACATGCAGTACGAACACGAGCGCGCGCAGGATCCGGGCGGCGAGCCCAGCCTCGCCGAGCTGACCCGCACCGCCATCACCAACCTGTCCCGGCACCAGGAAGGCTACGTCCTGATGATCGAAGGCGCGCGCATCGACCACGCCAACCACAGCGGCAACGCCTACCGTGCGCTGACCGACACCGTGGCGATGTCCGACGCCGTGCGGGTGGCGACCGAACTGACGAAGGATGACGACACGCTGATCATCGTCACCGCCGACCATTCGCACACCCTGAACTTCGTCGGCTATCCGGCGCGCGGCAACCCGATTCTGGGCAAGGTGAAGGACAAGGGCGGCGAAGACGGGTTGGGCGCGCTGGATCTGGCACGGGACGGGGGCGGCCAGCCGTACACCACGCTGACCTACGCCAATGGCCCGGGCTTCACCGGCGCGACCAACCAGCAGCCGGCCGGCCCGAAGCGCTACCCGCACAATCCGTCCAGCTTCGACCCGTCCACCGGCCGTCCCGACCTGACCGCGGTGGATACCGAGCACCCGGATTACATGCAGGAAGCGCTGGTGCCGGGCAAGAGTGAATCGCACGGTGGCGAGGATGTGGGCATCTGGGCGCGCGGTCCGGGCAGCAAGGCGATCCGCGGCACGCTGGAGCAGAACGCGATCTACCACATGATCGTGCAGGCCACCCCGCGCCTGCGTGAGCGGCTGTGCGAAGCCGGCACCTGTGATGGTAACGGCGTACCGGTGGAACTGCCGGCACCGGTGAAGTTCGAGCGGAAACCGGCTGCCGAGTAAGGTGCTGGCTGGGAGGATGTGAAGCGAAGGCGGCGCCCCCTGCGGGTTGCCGCCTTTTCTTTCACTTGGACAAAGGCAGGCCGATCCGTTAGACCTGATGGAGGACTGAGGAGAGCAGGTCATGACCTACGATCACACGCGTGCGCTTGAACTTCTGAGGCTCGGCTCAGGCAACGTGATGGCAGATTTCCGGGAAGACCAGGAAGCCGCCATACGTCACGTCGTGGAGGGCGCAGGGCGTCTGCTCGTTGTGCAGAAAACCGGCTGGGGCAAGAGCTTCGTGTACTTCATCGCGACCCGGCTGCTCCGCGACAGGGGTGCCGGCCCTGCTCTGCTGGTATCGCCCTTGCTGGCACTCATGCGCAATCAGGTCCTTGCAGCGGAGCGCATGGGCCTTCGCGCTGCGACGTTGAACTCGGAAAACCGCGATGAGTGGGATGCCATCACAGCACGATTGCACAGCAACGACATCGACATCCTGCTTATCTCGCCTGAACAGCTGGGAAGTGAGTACTTCACTGCGGAAATCCTTGCACCGATCGCCTCTGACATCGCGTTGATGGTGATCGACGAAGCCCACTGCATATCAGACTGGGGCCACGACTTCCGTCCGCACTATCGCCTGTTGGAACGCGTCGTGAAGCGACTGCCGCAGAACCTTCGCCTGCTGGCTACGACGGCCACCGCGAATGATCGCGTCATGCAGGACCTGACCGCTGTCCTGGGACCCGGGATGCGGGTGATGCGAGGCGATCTGAATCGAAGCTCGTTGACCCTGCAAACGCTCCAGATGCCCGACAAGGCAAGTCGTCTGGCCTGGTTGGCGCAGCAACTGCACACACTGCCCGGTCACGGCATCATTTACACCCTCACTATAGACGACGCCAATCAAGTCGCAGCGTGGCTGCGGCTGCAGGGATTCGCAGTCGACGCCTACACCGGCAAGTCCGGCGAACACCGCCCTGCGCTGGAGCAGGCCCTGCAGGACAACAAGGTGAAGGCGCTGGTCGCAACGACTGCCTTGGGAATGGGCTACGACAAGCCCGATCTTTCGTTCGTCATCCACTACCAGATGCCGGGTTCCGTCGTCGCCTATTACCAGCAGGCAGGGCGTGCGGGACGCGCGCTCGAATCTGCATACGGGGTGCTCCTCAGCGGAGACGAACAGGAAGCAACCCTCGACTGGTTCATCCGCAGCGCATTCCCCAGCCGGGACGAAGTCACCCTGATCCTCGCTGCGCTTGAAAGCGCGCCCGAGGGGCTTTCCGTGCCGGACTTGATGGCACGGGTGAATCTGGGAAAGGGGCGCATCGAGAAGACGATCACCGCGCTGTCGCTCGAATCACCCGCACCGATCGCGCGGCAGCAGACCCGGTGGCAGCTCACGTCCGCCCTGCTGCGTCCTGAATTCTGGTCGCGGGCCGAACGCCTGACGGCACTCCGCTATCAGGAACTGCAGCAGATGAGGACCTACGTCGCTCAGCCCTTTGGCAGCCACATGGCATTTCTCATTGATGCCCTCGATGGCAACAGCGATATGCTCATGCCCCCTCGCCTGCCTGCCCTTCCCTCGGACATCGATACGACGCTGCTACAGCGCGCCCAGGCCTTCCTCAACCGGACCTGTCTGCCCATTGCCCCCAGGCTGAAGTGGCCCGTGGGCGGAATGCCCCGCTTCGGAATCCACAACGCCAGCTCCATTTCGCACGTGGCGCAGGCTGGAAAGGCCCTCTGCATGCTCAATGACGCCGGTCTCGGCCGCCTTGTGCAGGAGGGAAAATATGCCGACCATCACTTCCCCGACCGTCTGGTTGCCGCTTGTGTGGAGATGCTGCAAGATTGGAGCCCGCATCCCGCGCCCACGTGGGTGACCTGCGTGCCCTCCCCGCGACGCCCGGACCTGATGCCAGACTTTGCGATGCGCGTCGCCCATGCATTGGGCCTTCCCTTCTCGGTGGTCATTGCGGAATCACACGAAAGACCAGAGCAGAAGACGATGGCAAACAGCACGCAGCAGGCGCGGAACCTGGATGGCGCTCTCACCGTCACCGGATTGCCGTTGTCCAATGGGCCGGTCCTGCTGCTTGACGACATCGTGGATTCGCGTTGGACGCTGACCGTGGCCGCCTGGCTGCTTCGTCGCAGCGGAAGCGGCCTCGTCTGGCCGATGGTGCTTGCCAAGACAGGTCATGGCGGATGACCCCCCCCATCTCGCCGAACACCCAGGCCATTCTGCTGCTGACGGCCCCCCTGATCATCGGGAAGGCGAGCGGATCTTCTGATCCGCTGACACCGGGTGAGTACAAGGCACTTGCACGCCACCTGCGCAGCATCCACCGGCAACCTGCGGACCTTGTCACAGCTGACATGGATTCGGTGCTGCGCGACTGCACTGGCCTTGTTGACCGCGCGCGCCTGCAGAGACTGCTGGGCCGTGGTTTCCTGCTCAGCCAAGCCCTGGAGCGCTGGGGTGCGCGCGCAATCTGGGTTATCAGCCGCGCAGATCCCGGCTACCCGCGACGTCTCAAGACACGCCTTCGCGAAGACGCACCCGCCGTGCTCTACGGGTGCGGCGACCCGCACAATCTGGAGCAGGGTGGGCTCGCCGTTGTGGGATCAAGAAAAGTGACAGACAGCTTGATCGACTACACCACCGCCCTTGGACGTCTGGCCGCGGAAGCAGGGAGGCCGGTTGTGTCTGGCGGGGCGCGAGGGGTCGATCAAGCGGCCATGGGCGGCGCACTGAGCGCGGGCGGCCGGGTCTGCGGGGTTCTGGCAGACAGCCTGGAACAGCACAGCATGACCCGCGCGCAGCGCGATCCGTTGCTGGAGGGTCGCCTCACTTTGGTGTCTCCGTACGATCCGTCTGCCAGCTTCAACGTGGGCCACGCCATGCAACGCAACAAGCTGATCTACGCATTGGCGGATGTGGCGCTGGTGGTCAACGCAGATCTCGGCAAGGGGGGAACCTGGGCAGGCGCGGTTGAACAGCTGGAAAAGCACCGCTTTGTGCCACTGTTCGTACGATCTGCAGGAGAGTCCAGTGCAGGCCTCGACGGACTGCAGGCGAAGGGCGCGTCGCCTTGGCCCGCGCCACTCGACGTCGCCGCGCTGGAACAGGTGTTCCGCGAATCGAGCGGCTACACCGCATCGCGTGGGCGGGATTCCATACGCGCAGTCGCTGAAGCCGCTGCACCCTATGCGACCCAGGACAGCCACGCCATGGAGCCTTACGCCGTGCCTGCGGAGCCTGCTTCGCAGGGTGCACGTGACCTTCTCCAGCAGGGCGTGCGTGCCGCCTTCTCACGGCTGTTGCGTGAACCCCTGCAGGCGGCAGAGATCGCAGCGGCGCTGGAGGTATCGCTCCCGCAGACGCAGGTCTGGCTGACGTGGCTCGTCGATGAGGGTGTGCTGCACCATGAGCGGGCGTCGGCGCACTATGTGCTGCGCACTCCAGTTTCCGTCGATGGATCCAGCCCTGAAACACATTGAACGTGCCTGACCTCTCCGTTATCACGCCTGTCGATGCGCCCCTGCTGGTCGGCTACAGCGGCGGGCTGGATTCGACCGTGCTGCTGCACTGGCTGCTGAAGTCGGCGCAGGCGTGGGGGTTCACCCTGAGGGCGGTCCATGTCCATCACGGACTGCAGGTAGCGGCCGATGACTGGGCAGTGCATTGCCAACGCCAGTGCGATGCCTTGGGCGTGCCGCTGAGCGTGCGCCGGGTAGAGGTGGATCTTTCTTCCGGCATCGGCATGGAAGCGGCAGCACGCCAGGCACGGCGCGATGCCTTCGCAGCGGAACTACGCGCTGGCGAGACGCTCGCCCTGGCGCAGCACCAGGATGACCAGGCCGAAACCTTCCTGCTGCGTGCGCTGCGCGGTTCCGGCGTGGATGGGCTGGCGGCGATGTCGCCCGTATCGGCGCTGGGTACACATCGGCTGTGGCGACCGCTGCTGCAGACGCCGCGCTCGGTGTTGTTGAGCTACGCGCAGCAACACGGACTGGAGTGGATCGAAGACCCCAGCAACAGCGACGATGGCCCCGATCGCAACTTCCTGCGGCTGCACGTGCTGCCGCTGTTGCGCGAGCGGTGGCCGCACGCTGCCGCCGCGCTGGCCGCGAGCGCCGCGCACTGCGGTCAGCTGCGCGAGATGCTGGACGAAGAAGACGACGAGCTTCTGCAGCACGTGCAGGCCGCCGCGCGCGTGGTGTCGGTGGAGCGCCTGCAGCAGGTGTCACCGCCGCGCCGTGCCCGCGTGCTGCGTCGCTGGGTATCGACCCAGGGCGCTGCCGCCCTGCCCGCGCGCGTCCTCGCGCAGCTGGAAAACGAAGTGCTGCCGGCCGGGCCTGACCGCGAGGCACAGGTGCGCTGGCAGGATCACAGCATCCGCCAATGGCGCGGCCACTGGTACCTGTTGCCGGCAGAGCTGCCGCAACTGCCTGCCGGATGGCAGGCCAACTGGGATGGCCGCGCACCGCTGACCCTGCCCGATGGCGGCCAACTGCAACTGCAGGGCGCGGCGGCATTCGATGCGCCGATGCAGGTGACGGGCCGGCAAGGCGGCGAACGCATCCAGCTGCCCGGCCGCCGCCACCAGCATGCGCTGAAGGACTGCCTGCAGCGTGAGCAGCTGGCCCCATGGCGACGCCGCCAGCTGCCGCTGCTCTTCGCCGCCGATGGCCAGCTGCAGGCCGCCGCCGACGTGGTGCTGTCTGCGCCGCTGCAGGCTTGGCTGCAGCAGCACGATGCCCAGTTGCACTGGCGTCCCGGCGGCTGGTGAATTGACCCCTGCGCGCGGGCCGTCCACACTTGTCGCATGGCTAAGAAAACCCCCGAAAATGCGTCCCCGGTAGCCCAGTTCGAGCAGTCGCTCGAATCGCTGGAGCAGCTCGTCGAGCAGATGGAAACCGGAGAGCTCAGCCTGGAAGCGTCGCTCACCGCCTACGAACGCGGCGTCGGTCTGTACCGCCAGTGCCAGCAGGCGCTGGAACAGGCCGAACTGCGCGTGCGCCTGCTCACCGATCCGGCCCAGCCGGAAAACGCCGAGCCCTTCGACCCGCCGTCCCATGACGGTTGAAGCGATGTTCGCGCGCCTGCGCGATCGCATCGAAAGCCAGCTCGACGCCGCCCTGCCCTCGGCCACCGACGCCCCGCATCGGCTGCACCAGGCCATGCGCCATTCGGTGCTGGGCGGCGGCAAGCGCATGCGTCCTCTGCTGGTCTATGCGGCTGGCGACGTGTTCGGCACCGACCCGCACCAGTTGGATGCCCCGGCGATGGCGGTGGAACTCGTACACGCTTATTCGCTGGTACACGACGACCTGCCGGCGATGGACGACGACGCCCTGCGCCGTGGCAAGCCGACCACCCACATCGCGTTCGACGAAGCCACCGCCATCCTCGCCGGTGATGCGTTGCAGACCCGCGCCTTCAGCCTGCTGGCCGAAGCGGCACTGCCGGCGGAACTGCGCGTGGCCTGCCTGCAGGCGCTGGCCCACGCCTCCGGCGCGGCCGGCATGTGCGGCGGTCAGGCATTGGATATCGATGCGACCGGCCAACTGCAGTCGCTGGACGCACTGACCCGCATGCACGCGCTGAAGACCGGTGCGCTGATCCGCGCTGCCGTTCGCATGGGCGCGTTGTGCGGCCACGCCCCGGCAATCGATCTGGCCCGTCTGGACCAGTTCGCCGATGCGCTTGGCCTGGCCTTCCAGGTGCGTGATGACATCCTGGACGTGGAAGCCAGCTCCGAGCAGCTCGGCAAGACCGCCGGCAAGGACGTGGCGCAGGACAAATCCACCTTCCCCGCCCTGCTGGGAATGGACGGCGCCAAGGCCAGGCTGGCCGAGCTGAGCACAGTGATGGACGACGCCCTGGCCCACTACGGCGAAGAAGCCGATGCGCTGCGCGCCCTCGGCCGCCTGGCCATAGAACGCAATCACTAGCCGGTAGTGACGGCCGCTGGCCGTCAACCTTCGATACTGACGCCCGCTGGTCGTCACGCTTCACCGCCCGGTCCATAATCGCCCACACCCCCTGCCAGTATCGCCCTAGCGAAAGGACGCCTAGACCATGCTGAGCCAGCACTTCCTGTTCTTCTTCGCCATGCTTGGCGCGTTCATGGGGCTCGGCCTGGCCAGCTTTCTCTGGTGGCGTGCCAAGGGCGAACCCACCCAGCGCTGGCTGTCCCTGCTGGTGCTGGCGGTCGGCGTGCGCACCGGCAAATCCGTGGTCTTCCACTTCTGGCCCGACATCCCGCGCATCGCCCTGCAGCTCGGCCTCACCGCCTGTTTCCTGATCGGGCCCTGCCTGTACTTCCTTATCCGCTCCACCCAGGGCAACACGCCCGGCGCCAGCCGCGTGGACCGCTGGCATATCACCGCGCTGGTCATCATCACCCTGGCGGTGAACCTGTTCCTGCCCTACGCAGGCAACGATCTGCTGTGGCGAAACCTCATCACCCCCGGCATCAATTACGCCTGGCTGGCCTACCTGCTGCTGGCCACGGTAGAGCTCTATCGCCACCGCGTGCATCTCGCGCGAAGCCCGTCAGGCCCGCTGCTGCTGGGCGCGCTGGTCGGCATCTGGTTGATCTGGACCACCTACTACACCGCCGGCTACACCTCCTACATCGTCGGCGCGCTGTGCTTCACGTTCGTGCTGGTGTCCAGCGTGCTGGTCTACCTGCGGCTGCGCTCCGGGAAGGCCGCCATCGAGCCCTACCAAGACCGCCGCATCCCGACCGACGAGGCAACCACCCAGCTGCAGGCGCTGGCCGAACTGATGGCCCGCGAGCGCCTGCACCTGGATCCCGGCCTGACCCTGCCGCGCCTGGCCCGTCGCATGGGCGTGCCGCAGACCCGGCTGTCGCAGCTGCTCAACGCCGACAACCAGACCTCGTTCAAGCAGTACCTGGCGCAACTGCGGGTGGCCGAAGCCAAGTCGCTGCTGCTGCAGGTGCCGATGAAGCCGCTGGAGATCGTGGCAACCGAAGCCGGCTTCCAGTCGATGTCGACCTTCCACAGCGCGTTCAAGAAGCACGAGGGCATCACCCCCGCCGCCTTCCGCAGTCGCCGCACGGACTCCGGAAATGCATTCCAGCACTCCTGAAACACGACGCAACATATTGATCTGAAAGGGATGACCTAACGTGCGAACTCCTTCCCGTGAGTCCGCACCATGTACACATCCCGCTTCATCCGCCCCCTGCTGATGCTGCTGCTGGCCGCCTGCCTGGGCGCGGTCTACACAGTCCAGGCGGCCACCCCGCAGCGCATCCTGTTCGTCCTTTCCAGCAGCAAAGTCCACGGCAGCTCCGCGCTGCCGGCCAGCGTCAGCTTCGGCGAGGTCGTCCACGCATGGGATGTCTTCCACGAAGCCGGGTATGCCGTGGACTTCGTCTCGCCCGATGGCGGGGCCGTGCCGATCCTGGATTCCTACGTCAGCGACGATGTGGCCGCGCGCCAGCAGGACCCGCGCATCATGACCGGGCTGCGCAACACCACCACGCCCGCACAGGTTGATCCGTCGCTCTATCGCGCCGTGTACTACGTCGGCGGCAGCAACGCCATGTACGGCGTTGCCGAAAACCCGCAACTGCAGCGCATCGCCGTGCATGTCTACGAGCGCAACGGTGGGGTGGTGTCGGCCGTCTGCCACGGCACCGCCGGCATCGTGGACCTGACCCTCAGCAGCGGCCAGCGCCTGCTCGCCGGCAAACGCATCACCGGCTATCCGGAGCAGCACGAACAGCAGGACGCGGCCTACTTCAAGCAGTTCCCGTTCCTGATCGGCCAGACGGTCACCGCACGTGGCGGCACCTTCAGCGCGATCGACAGCGAACAGCCGTACATCCAGGTCGATGGGCGGGTGGTCACCGGCCAGAACTACGCCTCGGCCGCGCCGGTGGCCAAGGCCGTGGTGGAGGTGCTGCGCGGCGGTCGCGCCGAGGTGGAGAAGGTCATGCAGAAGGTCGTGCAGGCGTTCGAAGCCGGTGACGCCAACCGGATGTTCGAGGTCCTGCGACGCGACGGCGTCGTGCTCGGCTACTCGGCCGGGCAGCGCCGCGTGGTCACCCAGAGCGCCGAGGAATGGGCCACCGGCTTTACCGGCGTGGCCGCTGACGAAGACCAGCGCTACCGCCGCTACGAAATCCTCGACGTCAGCGAAAACGCCGCCGTGGTGAAGCTGATCCTCGATTACCCCCGCTGGAAAGGGCAGGACTATCTGGCGCTCTCCCGCATCGACGGTAACTGGATCGTCGTCTCCAAATCCTGGTCAGGCCAGGTTAAATCCTGATTCGTTGAACCAACGCGCGTCGCCACACACCCACCATCGAGAATCCGCATGAAGACCCTGATCCGATCCGTTGCACTCGCAGGCAGCCTGCTCCTGCTGATCCCCACCTACGTCATGGCACAGGCCAGCGACCGCGATGCCGTCGACCAGGTCATGCAGACCTTCATGCGTGCCTACACTACGGCTGACAACGCACGCGCCAAACAGGTCTTCCGCAGCGACGGGGTGATGATCGGCTACTCGGCCGCCCGCGGCAGCGGCCTGGTCACGCGCACCGGAGAGCAGTTCGCCGAAGGCTTCAACGGCAAACCGGCGGCCAACGAAGCCCAGCGAAAGCGCAGCTACGAAATCGTCGACATCGCGCATAACCTGGCTGCCGTCAGAGTGACGCTGGACTATCCCGGCTGGGATGGCGTGGACTACGTCGTGCTGCTGAAGACCGACGGCAAGTGGATGATCATGAGCAAGTCGTGGACCGGACAGGCCAAGCCCTGACGGTTCGCGGGCCAGATGGAGTCCGCCGAGCACGGCTCGGCGCTACAACGTCCGACGCAGATCGGTAGCGCCGACCCACGGTCGGCGAGCGCAGCGGGCCGCTCGATCACGCAGTCCGCCGAGCACGGCTCGGCGCTACAACGGCCGAAGCAGTTCGGTAGCGCCGACCCACGGTCGGCGAGCGCAGCGGGCCGGACGATCACGCAGTCCGCCGAGCACGGCTCGGCGCTATAACGGCCGACGCAGATCGGTAGCGCCGACCCACGGTCGGCGAGCGCAGCGGGCCGGACGACCGCGCAGTCCGCCGAGCACGGCTCGGCGCTACAGCGGCCGAAGCAGATCGGTAGCGCCGACTCACGGTCGGCGAGCGCAGCGGGGCGGGCGACCACGCAGTCCGCCGAGCACGGCTCGGCGCTACAACGGCCGAAGCAGATCGATAGCGCCGACCCACGGTCGGCGAGCGCAGCGGGCCGGACGACCACGCAGTCCGCCGAGCACGGCTCGGCGCTACAACGGCCGAGGCAGTTCGGTAGCGCCGACCCACGGTCGGTGAGCGCAGCGGGCTGGACGACCACGCAGTCCGCCGAGCACGGCTCGGCGCTACAACGGCGTGGATGCCGTCAGCGGGTAACGTCCATCTTTGGCTTGGCTGCTGATCACCAGCTTGCCGCCCTTGCACACATCCACGTTGGGATACACCACCTGCTGGCCGTTGCGGAACGCAACGCGCAGATCGTAGCGGCAACCGGTGTTGGCCACCGCGAGCCGGGTGGCCCCGCCGCCGCCAGGCAGCAGGTCGATGTCGACCTGCCGGAAGCGGTCGGTACCGGCCGGTGCCACCGCGACACCCGTGACGCTGTCATGGGCGCGGTTGAGCAGTTCGAGATAGCGGATGCCCTCACCTGCGTGCACGGTGGCTGCAGCGGAGAGAAGGGAAAGGACAGCGAATCGGATCATGGGCATCTCACGGGTTCCAGTAGGTGGCGGTGGACCGGTCGCAGCGACGTGGCGGCGCGGTCCGGCGTCTGCATCACGCGCTGCACGCACTCGCCCCGCAAGCGATCCGGGACCAATCGTCAGCCAGCGCGGACCAATCGCAGCCGGCCGCCACAGCGCTTCCGCCCGCTCCCCACCGGGCCTAGGATGGGCCAGCTCCGAACGTCGGGCGCACGGGATACCGCAATGAAGATCCGCCTCGGCACGACCCGCATCGGATGGGTGCCCTACCTCGCCATCTGGACGGCGGTGGCCATCGTGTTCGCCCTGCAGAACGCACTCACCCGCTCGCTCAATGGCGAGGCCGCTGCCCTGTTCGATCACCTGCGCTGGTCGATGATCCAGTGGTACAGCTGGGCTGCGCTGGCGCCGTTGGTGTTCCGGCTGGCCGTGCGTTATCCCCTGCAGCCAGGGCGGCACCTGCTCGGACTGGGCCCACAACTCGTCGCCAGCCTCGCCGTCACCTTCATGGCGATGATCACCGGCGCATTGATCTCCACGCTGTTCGAGCCCAGCGGCTTCGCCGATCAGCTGGGCTACTTCCTTGCCCAGCATTTCGCGGTGGGGATGCTGACCTACTGGGCCCTGTTTGCGATACAGCAGGCGATGCACTTCCATGCCGAGCAGGCGCAGCGCACGCTGGAGGCCAGTCAACTGGCCACCGATCTCGCGCATTCACGACTGGTCGCCCTGAAATCCCAGCTGCAACCGCATTTCCTGTTCAACACGCTGCACGCCATCATTACCCTGCTTGACGAAGACAAGGCATCGGCCGAAGACATGCTGCTGCGGCTGAGCGAGCTGCTGCGCGCCTTCCTGGAGGACTACGACGGCCAGGAAATCACCCTGCGCCAGGAGCTGGAGCTGATCGAGCTGTATCTCGGCATCCAGCGCACGCGGTTCAAGGACCGTTTGCAGAGCCGCATCTACATCGCACCTGAAACGCTGGACTGCGCCGTGCCCAGCCTGTTGTTGCAGCCCATCGTGGAGAACGCCGTGCGGCATGGCATCGGCAACCGTGTGGGCAGCGACACCATCGAGATCGAGAGCCGTCGCGAGGGGGACACGCTGTGCATCGAAGTGCGTAACCGCAACAGCACCCTGTCCACCGAACCGGAACCGTCCGCCGGCCACGGTATCGGCCTGTCCAACACGCGCCTGCGCCTGAAGGAGCTCTACGGCGGTGCCGCCGATGTGCGCTTGGACATGATCTGGCCAGAGGGCGTGGTCTGCCGCATCCGCGTGCCCTTCCGCGAGCTCGAAGGGCCGGATGAGGGACCCGAGTTCAGCGCCGGGCTCGCCCCCGCATGAGCATCGCCACGCTGGTGGTGGACGATGAACCCATCGCGCGGCATGCGATCGTCCGGTTATTGCGCGATGATCCGCAGATCGAGATCGTCGGTGAGTGCGGCGACGGCGTGTCCGCAGTGAAAGCGATCCGAGAGCACTCGCCGGACCTGGTCTTCCTCGACATCCAGATGCCTGCCATCACCGGGCTGGACGTGGTCGCCACCATCGGCGCGGAGCGCATGCCCGCTACGGTGTTCGTTACCGCCTATGAGCAGTACGCGGTGAAGGCGTTCGAAGCGAACGCGGTGGACTATCTGGTCAAGCCTTTCAGCCGCGAACGCTTTGCCGCCACGCTGCAGCGCGCGAAGGACCGCCTTTCCGCACGTACGGGCATGGTACCCGAGGCGTCGGCCCGCATCCTGCAGGCACTCGATGCCCTGCGTCCGCGTGAGGACTACCTGGAGCGGATTCCGCTACGCGTGGACGAGCACGTGGTGCTGGTGCCGGTGGATGACATCGTCTGGATCAAGGCGGACCGCAACGTCGTGCAGATCCACGTGGCCGACCGTATCCATGAACTGCGCGAGACCATGACCGCCCTCGCCGCCCGGCTGGATCCGCGGCACTTCGCGCGCGTGCACCGCTCTGCCATCGTCAACGTACGGCGGGTGAAGTCCATCCACCCGTGGTTCAACGGCCACCACGTGGTGACGCTGGATACCGGGCAGCAGCTGCGCATGAGCCGTTATCAGAACGAGGCGTTCATGAGGCTGGTGTCGATGCGTGGGGAGCGGTGAGACACGGAGGGGAGCCGACTGGAGGGGAAGCCGACTGAAGTCGGCTCTACCTGTCGGCTCTACCTGTCGGCTCTACCGCGTTACGCAGCCGGATGCGAGGATTGGTGGCGGAACTTCCGCGACAACCATTCACCCAGGTCGTCGACCACGGTGAACGCGGCCGGGATGACGATCAGGCTGAGCAGCGTGGAGGTGATCAGTCCACCGATCACGGCGATCGCCATCGGTGCGCGGAAACTGGAGTCACCGGCAAACCCCAGCGCGATGGGCATCATGCCCGCGCCCATCGCCAAGGTGGTCATGATGATCGGCTGCGCACGCTTGCGGCAGGCATCCACCAAGGCGTCGTGCTGGCTCATGCCGTGCTCGTCCTCGGCGATCACCGCGTAATCCACCAGCAGGATGGAGTTCTTGGTGGCGATGCCGATCAGCATCAACAGCCCGATCAGCGCTGGCAGGGACAGCATGTTCTGGGTGATCAACAGCGCACCGAAGGCACCGCCCGCGCACAGCGGCACCGCCGCCAGGATGGTGATCGGCATCAGCGCATGGTTGAACAGCAGCAACAGCACCATGTAGATGCAGACCAGGCCGGCCGCCATCGCCAGCATGAAGCCGATGAACAGCTCGACGAAGACTTCCGCATCGCCGGTGTTGAGGAAGCTCACGCCGGGCGGCAGCTGCTTGACGCTGGGCAGCGCCTGCACTTCGGTCATCACCTCGCCCAGCGGACGACCGTTGAGTTCGGCGGTAAGGGTCACGTTACGCTGGCGCTGGTAGCGCGAGATCTGCGACGGCCCACTGCCCTGCTGGATCTCGGCCACCGCCGCCAGTGGCACCGGACCGTTGCGGCCAGGCACCCGCAGCTGTCCGATCAACGCCGGATTGGCCAGCGTGGCCTCAGCGAAGCCCACCCGGATCGGGACCTGCCGGTCCGGCAGGTTGAGCTTGGCCAGCCGCTGTTCGTAATCACCGGCGGTCGCGATGCGCGCGGCCTCGGCGATATCAGCGGTCGCCACGCCCAGATCGGCTGCGCGGGCCGCGTTGGGCACGATCTGCAGCTCCGGGCGCAGCAGCGACGCGGTGGACGACACGCTGCCCAGGCCCTGCAGGCTCCGCAGGTCACGCTCCAGTGCGGTGGACGCATCCTGCAGCCGCTGCGGGTCGTCGCCGGACAGCACCAACTGCAGCAGGTTGCCGGGCTCGGAGCTGACATAGCTCACGCGCACGCCCGGCAGGTTGGCCAGCCGCTGGCGTGCGTCACGTTCGAGTTCCTGCTGGCCACGGTCGCGCGTATCGGCGGTGCCCCAGTCCAGCACGAGGGTGGCCTTGCGCGGCTCACCCACGCCCGTCGCACCCGGGTCGCCGAGGTCGAGCACGCTGCCTACCGCGGTGTACACCTGCTTGAGTTCCGGCATCCCGGTCAGCAGCGCGCGGGCGCGCTCGGCCACCGCGACGGTGTCCTGCAGCCGCGTGCCCGGCGGCAGTTCCAGGTTGAGGTTGCTGCGGCCCAGATCGGATTGCGGGATGAAGGTCGCCGGGATGAAAGGCACCAGCGCAAGCGATGCCACGAACAGCCCGGTGGCCAGCCACAACGTGCGGCCGCGATGACGCAACGCGGCGTCCACCCAGCCGAGGTACCAGACCATCAAACGGGAGTCGGGCTTCTCTTCGCCGTGCGGCTTGAGCAGGTAGGCGGCCATCATCGGCGTCAGCAGGCGCGCCACCAGCAAGGAAAACAGCACCGCCGTGGCGGCCGTCCAGCCGAACTCGCGGAAGAACTTGCCGGCGATGCCGGGCATGAACGCCACGGGCACGAACACCGCGGCCAAGGTCAGCGAGGTCGCAATGACCGCGTTGCCGATTTCACCCGCGGCCTCGCGCGCCGCCTCCAGCGGCGGCTTGCCCATGCGCAGGTGGCGCACGATGTTCTCGATTTCCACGATCGCATCGTCCACCAGGATGCCGACCACCACTGACAGCGCCAGCAGCGTGATCATGTTCAACGTGAAGCCGAAGAAGTGCATGACCGCGAAGGTGGGAATGATGGACAGCGGCAACGCGAGTGCCGCCACCCACGTCGCACGCCAGTCGCGCAGGAACAACCAGACCACCAGCAGGGCCAGCAGCGCGCCTTCCCACAGCATGGTCATCGACGAATCGTAGGAGCGGTGGGTCTCGTCGATGGCCGTGGTGACCAGTCGGAAATCGATCCCTGGATGCGCTGCCTTGATCTGGTCCAATGCTGCATGGACGCCGGCCTCTACCTTGACCTCGCTGGAGCCGCGCGTGCGCGACATCGAAAACGCCACGACCTCACCGCCATCCAGCAGCGCCGCCTCGGTCGGATCCGCCGCCGCATCGGTGATCGTGGCCAATGTCGACAGACGTACCGCACGGCCATCCGGCAAGGCAATGGAGTAATCGCGCAGCGCCTGCGCATCGCCTACCGTGCCCAGCGTGCGGATGGTCTGCTGCGCCCCGGCGATTTCCGCCTTCCCGCCCGCACGCTCTACCTGGATCCGGGCCAACTGCTGCGATACATCGCCGGCGGTGATGCCCATCGCGATCAGCGCATTGGGATCCAGGTCCACGCGCACCTGCCGCTGTACGCCGCCCACGCGGGTCACCTGTGCCACGCCGGGTACGCCGTACATGGCGCGGGCGATGTCGCGGTCGACGAACCAGCTCGCCTCATCCGGCGTCATGTGCGGAGCGACCAGCGCATAGGTCATCAGCGAACCGCCGATGTCGACCTTGGAGATCACCGGTTCCTGGATGTCCTGCGGCAGATCCGTGCGGATGCGGGTGACGGCATCACGAGTATCGTCCAGCGCGGTGGCCAGGTCGGCCTCAAGCTGGAACTCGATGGTGGTGGTGCTGACGCCTTCGCTGACCGACGACATCACCCGCTTCACGTTGTTCACCGTGGCGACCGAGTCTTCCACTTTGCGGGTGACTTCGGCTTCCAGCTGGCTCGGCGACGCACCGGGCTGGGTCACCGTCACGGTGGTCATCGGGAAGGCGATGTCCGGGAAGCGCGCCACCGGCAACTGGTAGAAGCCCCACAGACCCGCCACACACAACACGAAGAAGATCAGCAGCGCAGGCAGCGGGCGCTTGATCGCCCATGCAGAGAAGTTCATCGTGCGGCCGCCTTCGCCGCGCTGACCACGCGCACGCGATCCCCCTCGCCGAGGAAACCAGCGCCCTCCACCACCACCTTGTCACCCGCCTTCAGGCCGTCGAGGATCGCGGTGCGGCCTTCCACGGCCTGTCCTGTACGTACCCGCAGGCGCGCTGCCTGCTGCTTGTCACTCACGCTGAAGACATAGCTGTGGCCATCACGCTGCACGATCGCGGCGGTCGGAATGGTCAGCACCTCGCCGTCGCCGGTGACGATGCGGCCTTCGACGAAGACGCCGGGCTTGAGGGGACCGGGCGTGGGCAGGTCGGCGTACAACGTGCCGGTGCGCGTCTGAGCATCCACCCCCGGAGTGACCGCACGGATGCGGCCGGTGACCACCTGCCCTGCGTAAGGCAGCTCGATCGCATTGCCGACCGCCACATCGGCGAGCTGGTTTTCCGGCAGCTCGGCACGCCACTCCAACCGACCATCACGGATCAGGCGCAGCAGTTCGGTGCCGGCCGACACCACCTGGCCCGGCTGCACCAGCCGCTTGGAGATCAGTCCATCGGCCGGGGCACGCAGGTCGGCGAACTCGCGGCGCAGGCGTGCCGCATCGCGTGCGGCGCGCGCCGTCGCGGTCTGCGCTTCGGCATTGATGCGGCTGGCCCGCAGTTCATCCAGGCTGCTGGCACTGATGAGTTGCTGGGCAGCCAGCTTCTCGCTGCGATCGAAGTTCAGGCGGGCCAGGTCCTGCGCGGCCTGTGCCTGCTTGAGCGATGCGTCGGCCTGCGCCAGTTCGCTGTCCAGCGTGCGATGGTCCAGTTGCAGCAGCACCTGCCCCTTCTTTACCCACTGGCCGACATCCACCGGCAACGCGGTAACGCGCTGGCCGCTGATCTCCACGCCCAACTGCATTTCCTCATACGCGGTGACCGGGCCGGACACCAGCACGGTGCGCGCCATCACCTGCTGCTCCGCCGTAGCCAGCGAAACCGGCAGCGCCGAGGTTTCCGCCGCGGCCTCGGCAGCCGTGTCCTCCTTGCCAGCGCATGCGCTGAGCAGGATCGCGATCAGGAGCAGAGGGGTAACACGCACGAAGGGTGCACGCATGAGGGGATTTCCGGGTCAGAGCAGCGGAGAGGGATGCAGTCAGGAGGCGCGGGCAAGGCGCAGTTCGATGCCATCCAGCATCAGGCCCAGCCCTTGTTCAAAGCGGGCGTCGAAATCGACTTCACGCCAGATGTCGCGGGCCTGCCAGCAGCGTGGGAAACGGGCTTCGGCCAATGCCATGAAGGTCGCGCCCAGCGCTTCCATGCTGCCGTCGCCCGGCCACGATTGTTCTTCGATGACGAAGCCCATCGTGTAGTAAACGAGATCCATCCCGGTGGTTGCAGCGAAAGGCACTGGCGCGCCCGCGCCGACCAGCGCGGCAATGCTCGCCTCGGCCACCCGCAGCATGTTCTCAGTGGCGAGGAAGGTCCCCACATAGACGCGCGCACCATCGCGGCGCGCCTTGAAGGCCAGACGGAACTCGCGGGCGATCTGCAGCAGGGTCTGCCGCCAGGGCTGGCCGTCAGGGATCACCCGCGCCACGTCGGCGATCATCGCGTCGGCCATGGCGTCGATCAGCGCCTGCTTGCTCTTGAAGTGCCAGTACAGCGACGGCGCGCGGATGCCCAGCGAGCAGGCCACTTTGCGCAGGGTAAGGCCTTCCAGCCCCGCCTCGTCGAGGATCAGGAAGGCGGCCTCGACGATGTGTTCCCGGGCGATTGCCTGGCGCATGGGACAGCCTTACCTAACGTTGTTAGGGGCGAATCTAACAGTGTTAGGTTGCGCTCGCAAGGGACGATCTTTCCCCCTCGATTTCCTTGGGCGCGCGACATTTCCGCGACATGCCGATCCGATGATTCCGCTCCACGGCAGCGTTGCACGCACGGCTGAAGGAATTTCCAACATGAAACAGGGTCAGATCGCTCTGATCGGCGCGTCGGTCTGCGTACTGACGATCGTCCTGCTCGTCGTCGTGCCGGGACTCGGTGCCGATGCGAGTTTCCGTGCACCGATGGCGATCGTGGTGATCGGGGGCCTGATGACCTCGACCCTGCTCTGCCTGCTTGCCGTGCCCGTTGCCTACAGCATGGTGGATGATGTGATGGACGCACTACGGCGCTGGCGCAGTCCGCGAGTGGATCCTTCAGCGATGACGCCCTTCCGCCGTGCGGGGGAGCAGACGCGATGAGCGCGAGCCTGTGGATGCTCCTGCTCGCCCTGGTCTACATCAGCGCTTCGGTGCTGTATGTCTACCGCTTGCGCGGGCGGGTACGTTACCGACGCTTCTCGCAGTACCTGCGCAAAAGCTGGCCGGTATTCGCTCCGCTGAACTGCGTGCTGTACATGACCACGCGTCCGTCTGCACGCACGGCCGTGATCAGCGCTGATTACCTGCGCGATATCGCGCTCATCCGCTCGCACTGGCAGGAAATACGCGATGAGGCGCTGGCGCTGCACCATGCGGGCGAGATCGAGGCCACCGCGATCCCGGGATCTCCCGGCTACCACGATGCAGGGTTCCGTACGTTCTACAAGCGCGGTTGGCGGAAGTTCTACCTGAGCTGGTATGGCCCCGCGCATGTCTCTGCGCAACGTGCATGCCCGCGCACGGTCCAGCTGCTGGGCCAGGTTCCTGCCATTCGCGGCGCGATGTTCTCCATTCTTCCACCCGGTGCGGAACTCACCCTGCACGCCGACCCCATGGCGTGCTCGCTGCGCTATCACCTCGGCCTGCAGGTGCCCGGTTCGGACGACTGCTTCATCAACGTGGACGGCGTCCCTCTCTCGTGGCACGACGGACAGGATTTCGTTTTCGATGAGACCTATCCACATTTCGCACGAAATGACACCGGGTCGCTGCGACTGATCCTGATGTGCGACGTGGAGCGACCGATGAACCGGTTGGGGCGGGCGTTCAACGCGCTGTACTCCGTGCTCCCTCGTGCGCTGCGCGTGCCCAACACCCACGAAGACAACAGGGGGGCGCTCAATGCACTGTATGCCCTTGTCGCGCCGTGGCGGATCACCGCGCTGAAGCTCAAGGCGCAACGCCGCCGCCTCTACCTGCTGCTCAAATACCTGCTCAATGCCGCCATCCTGTCTGCCGCCTTTGGTCTTCTGTACCTCGTGCTACAGTCCGCCGAACGTGCAGGCCAGTCGGTTCTGGGCGGGTTGAACTGAGGGCCCATGAACAGAGAATCGTTGTGCATCCTCATCGTTGAAGACAATGCCCAGCTTGCAGCGAACCTCTACGACTACCTGGAGGGCTGCGGCCATCGGCTGGATGCTGCACCGGATGGACTGTCCGGCCTGCACCTGGCAACGGCCAATGATTACGACGCCATCGTGCTCGACTGGAACCTGCCCCGTCTTGACGGCCTGACTGTGCTGCGGCGCCTGCGGGGCGAATCGCAGAAGAAAGTGCCCGTCATCATGCTGACGGCACGTGATCAGCTTGCAGACAAGATGGATGGCTTCGAATCCGGCGTCGATGACTATCTGGTGAAGCCGGTCGCGTTGCCCGAGATCGAGGCACGACTGCGGTCGCTGGTACGGCGCCTGCGCGATGCCGGCGCGCCAGACGAACAGCTGCGCATCGGTGACCTGCGCTTTCATCTGGGCAATCTGGTGGCCTATCGCGGGGGTCGCCGCGTGCCCTTGACGCGAACTGGTCGGCGCCTGCTGGAACTGCTGATGCGCGAGACCCCGAAGGTGGTGAGCCGTGCACGGCTGGAGCGCGCGGCGTGGGGTGACAGCGTCCCCGGAACTGACCTGCTGCGCTCGCATATGTACCTGCTTCGTCGGGCCATCGAGGTCGACGGTGAGCAACCCCTGCTGCAGACGGTGTCCGGCGCCGGCTACCGCCTGTGTGAGCCGACATGACGGGCACACCCGTACCGCCCTCGCGAAGCATCCACTGGCTGACCAGCATCGCGCTTGTTGCCTTCGGCAGCTTGATCCTCATGGCAATGACCATCCAGGCCTTCCGCAGCCAGGACCTGGTCGAACACAGCACGTGGCAGAGCATTCTGCAGGCAGTATCGGCCGATCATGTAGCGCGTCTGCAAGCCGACCGTGGCACGTCGCTGCCGGCCAGCGGCATCATCCGTTCGTGGTACGTGGGACCGGGCACGGACACATCACAGGTGCCGCCCCACCTGCGCACTGTTCCCCCTGGCTACTACTCATCCGAAGGCGACCACGGCCACTTGTCGACACGCGACAGCTACCACGCCCTGGTGGCGGATGCCCCACCGGGGCGGGTCATCACGATGATCAACATCAACGATCTGGAGGACCAACAGAATCGGGATTCGGTCATCACCGCCCTGTTCGGCGTACTGCTGGCGCTGCTCATCGCAGGCGTGATTGCTTGGCTGCACGCCAATCTGGTTCGACCGATACGGGAGTTGGCCGCGCACATGCGGCTGATCGACCCCCAGTCCCGTGGCGCCCGGATACCCACCAATTACCGCCACGCCGAGATCCAGGTCATCGCGCACGCCAGCAATGCGCACCTGGAACGGGTGGAGCGCTTCGTCGAGCGCGAACGCAGCCTGCTCGATCAGGCCAGTCATGAGTTCCGCACTCCCATCGCGGTCATTGCCGGCGCCGTGGACGTATTGAAGCAGCAATCCCTTCCCACGCCCGCTCAGGCGGTACTGGAGCGCATGGAACTGGCCGTCTCGGATCTGTCTGAAACCATGGTTGCCCTGCTTTTCCTGGCACGTGAGTCAGAAGCGGGCAGCGGACCGGAAGAGGTATCAGTCCTGCACGAGCTGTTGCCTCGCGTCGTGGAAGACCACCAGCATCTGCTTGGCCAGGCCACGACCGCCCTGCGTATCGGGCAGTTGGACCCCACCATCGTGGCCGCACCTGAAGCCATGGTGCGTATCGCGGTGAGCAACCTGACCCGCAATGCCATCGAAAACACCGATACCGGGTATGTGGAGCTGTCCCTGCGCGACGGCATCATCTGCGTGACCGACAGTGGCAGCGGCTTTGATCCGGTTGAAGCCGCGCGACGCTACCGCGAGAGCCTGCGCCATGGCGCGCCGGCGCGTGGACAGGGCATCGGCCTGTTCCTGATCGGACGCATCTGCGACCGCTTCGGCTGGAAACTGTCCATCGACAGCACCGCGATGGGCGGCACCCGTGCCGCTTTGGACGTGCGGGCCAGCGTGATCGAAGAACGCTGAGCCAAACGCCGCCGGTGCCCGACATTTCCGCGACATCCGCCGCCCATCCTGCATCGGACCACTGCAACCGGAGGCATCCACCGGCCCTGCAGGCGAACACCCCACTCCTGATGAGGCTCCCCCATGTCGAAATACTACCTGCCCCTTCTGCTTTCCGGCCTCTCCTTCAGCGCCGCTGCGCAGAACACCCCTGACCCGGTCGAAGCCGCCGAACAAGAGCCACCGCGCTGGAGCGTGGGCCTGGCGGCGATCGTCTCTGACAGCCCGTACGCGGGTGAGGGCACACGCGTGCAACCGGTTCCCCTGGTCACCTACGAGGGCGAGCGTTTCTACTTTCGGGGAATCGCCGCGGGCTGGCGCTTCGTGCAGAACGACAGTTGGGAAGTCGCTGCGCTGCTGAAGGCACGCTTTGACGGTTTCGAGGTCAAGGACCTGGGCCGCGCGGAGTTGGGACGCAATGGAATAGACCTCCGTCTGCTGGAAGACCGCAAGATCGCACTTGATGGGGGACTAGGCGTCAGCTGGGCCGGTACAGCGGGCGAGCTGGAACTGGAGCTCTTGGCCGACGTCACCGACAAAAGCGGCGGCCAACAGGCAACGCTGCAGTACAGCTATCCCATCCCGGTAGGCAAGGGCACGCTGTCGCCGAACGTAGGCATCACCTGGATGTCCAAGGACACCGCCAATTACTATTACGGCACGCTGGACAGCGAAGTGGCCCGCGGCGTGGTCGACTACCGGCCGGGTGCTGCCACCCTGCCGCAGATCGGCCTGAGCTACTTCCGTCCCGTCGGGCGCACATGGTCGCTGCGGGCCAGCGCGGAGTACAGCCGTCTCCCCAGCAGCATAAAGAACAGTCCCTTGCTGGAGCGCGATACCAAGGGCACCGCGTCCGTGTTCGTGGGGTTCTCGCGCGGATTCTGAGGCGGGACCGCGCGCGTTCTCTCCGGCGCTGGCGGCAAGCCGGCGCTGTCCCGGCGCATGCGCGGGGCTTTGCTCATTGCAGATCACCGCCTAACCAGCGCCGCCCATCGGGGGTAACGCAACGGCAGCAACGGCAGCCGACTGAAGTCGGCTCTACCGGGCATACGTTACCGGGCGTACGTGACCGGGCGTACGTGACCGAGGGTACATGACCGGGGCTGGGTGACCGGGGCTGCGTGTAGCCGGGGGTACGTGTAGCTGGGGCTGCGGGCAAAAAAACGCCCGGCAGTGCCGGGCGTCGTCTGCTCCACCGGAACAGGATTACTTGATCAGGCGCAGGGTGAACGGGTAGCGGTACGCTTCGCCGTTGTTGGCCTTCACTGCAGCGATGATGCAGAACACCACGTTCAGCACGCCGACCACCGGCATCAACAGCGCACCGATGAAGACGATCATCAGCACTACGCAGATCGCCATGGCGATGGCGATGGTGATCTGGAAGTTCAGCGCTTCCTTGGCCTGGTCGGTGACGAAGGCCTTGCTGGCGTCATCCTTGTTGATCAGCCAGATGACCAGCGCGCCGATGAACCAGGTGAAGATACCCAGCAGGTGGGCAGCCAGTGCCATGGTGCGCTGATCGGCCGGGGCCGGGTCGAGGCTGGTCGGCGGCGGCGGCGGGGCGGTGACGTTGTCGAATTCGCTCATGGAAAACTCCTTTTAAGGTAATGGGTCAGCGCGGCCCGCTCCCCGCAGGCCGTCACAGCCCGGCAAGAGTACGCCATTCACGACATCAATCGTTACCGGCCACCGTCATTTTTCCGACCAGCAGCGAGCCCATCGAAACGTGCGAGCGGGGGTCGATGTCACTGCCGATCGCCTCGATGGACTGGAACATTTCCCGCAGGTTACCGGCGATGGTGATGCCGTCCACCGGGTATAGGATCTCGCCGTTCTCCACGCGGAAGCCACCGGCGCCGCGCGAGTAGTCGCCGGTCACGGCATTCACGCCCTGCCCCATCAGCTCAGTCACCAGCAGGCCATTGCCCATCTGCCGGGCGATCGACCGCATATCCAGGCCCGCTTCGCTGGGCGCGATCTGCAGGTTGTGCACGCCGCCGGCATTGGCGGTGGTCTGCAGGCCCAGCTTGCGTGCCGAATAGCTGCCCAGGATGTAACGCTGCAGCACGCCATCACGCACGATGGCCGAGGTGCGGGTGGCCACACCGTCGCCGTCGAACGCGGCCGATCGGCGACCACGGCGCAGGTGCGGCAGCTCGTCGATCTGCATCCAGGACGGGAACAGCGTCGTGCCCACGCTGTCCAGCAGGAAGCTGGCTTCGCGGTACAGCGCCCCACCGGACACCGCCGACAGCAGGTGGCCGATCAGACTGCGCGCCACTTCCGGGGCGAACAGTACCGGCATGCTGGCCGTCGCCAACGAGCGCGGCTGCAATCGGGCGATGGTGCGCTCGGCCGCCTTGCGCCCAACGGCCGCGCCGTCCTCCAGGTCCTCACGGGCCAGCGCACTGGTGTACCAGCCGTCCCGCTGCATGCCATCGCCGTGGCCGGCGATCAGGGCCACGCTCATGGAATGATGGGTGCCGCGCTCGCGGCCAAAGAAACCGTGCGAGTTGGCATACACCGACAGGCTCTGGCCGGTGGACACCGAGGCGCCGTCGGTATTGCTGATGCGGGCATCGCTCTCGCGGCCAGCCGCTTCGCAGGCCAGCGCCAGGTCGATGGCGTGCTCGGCCTGCAGCGCCCACGGGTGCCAGCCATCCAGATCCGGGAATTCACGGGCCATCAGCTCGGCATCAGCCAGACCGGACGCGACGTCATCTTCGGTGTGGCGGGCAATGGCGCAGGCCTGCTCTACCGTGGCCACCAGGCTGGACGGCTGCAGATCGGCGGTGCTGGCGCTGCCCTTGCGCTTGCCGAAGTACACCGTGACCGCGATGCCGCGGTCGGCTGTGGATTCCACTGTCTCCACTTCGCCCAGGCGGACATTCACATCCAGCCCGCGGTCCTCGCTGCAGGACACCTCGGCCTGGCTGGCGCCCAGTCGGCGCGCATGGTCCAGCAACTGCTGGGAAATGTCGGCCAGCTGTTCAAGCCGGGCCTCGGGGCCAGTGGCAACGGCCGCTTCAGGGGCGATGACGTTCAATGCTTTATCCTGTACAGGTTGGGCCCGGCACGGCGCCGGGCGACGTATTTACGAAAGTAGGAAAGACGATGCGCGGACGCGACGAAGAAACCGGTGAATTCCACGATAAAAGCCGCAAGCAGAAGCGCAACGATGCGCTGGACGTGCTTGCGCTGGGCGAAAAGCTGGTTTCGCTGACACCGGCGCAGCTGGCGCGCCTGCCGGTGCCGGAGGATCTGCTGCCGCACATCGCCGAATGCAAGCGCATCACCGCGCACATCGCGCACAAGCGGCAGCTGGCGTTCCTGGCCAAGCACATGCGGCGCGAGGAAGAATCGGCGCTGGATGCGATCCGCGAGGCGCTGGACGCCAACAGTGATACCGGTCGCCGCGAAGTGGCGATGATGCATCGTGCCGAAGATTGGCGCGAGAAGCTGATGAACGACGGTGACGCGGCGCTGTCCAAGCTGCTGGGCGAATACCCACAGGCGGACCGGCAGGAGCTGCGCACGCTGGTGCGCAATGCCCAGGCCGAAAAGGCGAAGAACAAGCCGCCGCGTGCGTACCGCGAGATCTTCCAGGTGCTGCGTACGCTCATGCTGCCGGCGGCGCTGGGGTTGATCGTGACCGACAGCGACGAAGACGTGGACGCTGACGAAAGCAGCGACGCGACCGAAGACGCCCAGGACTGAGGTCCGCCGGGGCGGGAAAGCCGCCGAGCCTGGCTCGGCGCTACCCAGGCTCAGCACCGCAGGCATCACGCCTGGGTGCCACCCACAGTGAGTCCGTCGATCAGCAGCGAGGGCTGGCCCACGCCTACCGGCACACTCTGGCCGTCCTTGCCGCAGATGCCGACGCCTGCATCCAGTGCCAGATCGTTGCCGATCATCCGCACCTTCTGCATGGTCTCCGGACCGTTGCCGATGATCGTGGCGCCCTTCACCGGCGCGGTGATGCGGCCGTCTTCGATCAGGTAAGCCTCGGTCGCGGTGAACACATACTTGCCGCTGGTGATATCGACCTGGCCACCGCCGAAATTGACGGCGTACAGGCCCTTCTTCACCGAACGGATCATTTCCTGCGGGTCGTGCTGACCGGCGCGCATGTAGGTATTGGTCATGCGCGGCATCGTCAGGTGCGCGAAGGACTCGCGGCGGCCGTTGCCGGTCGGCGCCATGCCCATCAGCCGCGCGTTGAGCGAGTCCTGCATGTAGCCGACGAGGATGCCGTCTTCGATCAGTGTGGTGCACTGCGTCCGCTGGCCCTCATCGTCGATGTTGAGCGAGCCACGGCGACCTTCCAGCGTGCCATCGTCGACGATGGTCACCCCGGGCGATGCAACGCGCTCACCCAGGCGACCGGCGTACACGCTGGTGCCCTTGCGGTTGAAGTCACCTTCCAGCCCGTGACCCACGGCTTCGTGCAGCAGCACACCGGGCCAGCCCGGACCCAGCACCACCGGCATCACGCCTGCCGGGGCCGGTACGGCCTCCAGGTTCACCAGGGCCTGCCGCAGCGCTTCGCGGGCAAAGGCTTCCGGGCGGCCATTGGCGAACAGCTCGGTGTAGTCGTAGCGACCGCCACCGCCGGAATAACCGGATTCGCGGCGACCGCCCTGCTCCACGATCACCTGCACGTTCAAGCGGACCAGCGGGCGGATATCCGCCCCCAGCACGCCGTCGCTGCGGGCGATCAGCACGGTGTCCACGCCGCCGGACAGGCTCACGGTGACCTGCTTCACCCGTGGGTCGGCGGCGCGCAGGTAGCTGTCCAACCGCTTCAGCACCTCCACCTTGGCTTCGTTGCCCAGGCTGTCCACCGGATCCAGCGCGGGGTACAGCGCGCGCGCATCGCCGCGCAGCAGCGACTTGCCGGTCTGCGCCCCGCCCTCGCGCGAAATCGCGCGCGCGGACTGCGCTGCGCTGGACAGCGCGTCACGGTGGATGTCGTCGGAGTAGGCGAAGCCGGTCTTCTCACCGGAAATCGCGCGCACGCCGACGCCCTGCTCGATGGAATGCGCACCGTCCTTGACGATGCCGTCTTCCACGCTCCAGCTTTCGCGGCGGGCGTGCTGGAAATACAGGTCACCAAAGTCGATGCCCGGGCCCAGCAGGTGGCCGAAGGTGGTTTCCAGGAGGCCGGCATCCAGCCCGGCGGGCTGCAGCAGGCGGTCGGTAGCGAGGGTCAGGGCGTTATCGGTCATGGGGTTCAATCTGGGGGCGGATGGCGGCATTGGCAAGCCACCGCGCCGCCGTTGTGAGGGAGGAAGGCGCTCACCGCGCCTTCGGCTTGGGCGGCGGAGGCGCGGCGGCATCACGCTCCACCACGTCCACCTTGGGCTCTTTCCACGGCCCGGTTACCCGGTAGGTCTTGGCACCGATCTCGCCCAGCGGCTTGGACAGCACCGCATTGGTGGCCGCGCCCAGCGCGGCGCCCACCGGGCCGCCGGCCACCGCACCGACGACGGTCAGCAGGTTGCCCGAGCGCGGATTGACATCGATGGTCTGGTCGAACTGCTGGTTGCGCAGGTCGGTACGGCCGCGGATGCGGATGTTTGCCGCCGGCCCTTCGATCATCACCTTGTCGGTGGTGGCCGACCCGTCCGCGAAGGCCAGCGTGCCGCCGATCTGGTTGAAGGCGAAGCCCTTGGAGAAGAAATCGCGGAAGTCCAGCATCAGCCGCCGCGGCAGCTGGGTGATGCTGAGCAGGCCCAGCACGCGCCCGGCGCCGGGCTCCAGTTCCAACAGCTGGCCATTGCGCGCATCGACGGTCATCGTGCCCTGCAGGTTGCCCAGCTGGAAATCAGACGGACCGCCCTGCCAGCCGGCCTGCAGGTCGATGCGGCCCTGGCCGCCGCGCAGCTGGCCGCCGTAGTCCAGGTCACGCAGCAGGTCACCGAGGTCTTCGCTGCGCACCTGCGCGGTCAGCGCGGTACGCGCTGCGGGCCCTTTACCCAGCCAGTCGCCGCGCACGTCGATGGCCTGCTTGGGTGAGCGGAACTCCAGCTGCTGCACGCGCAGTCCATTCGCTACCGGCTGGGTGCGCAGTGTCGCCTGGCCCAACGTGATCTTGCCGAACTGCAGGTCGGCGATGTCCAGCGACAACGGCGGGATGCCGGCCGGATCGGTGTCGTTGGCCGTGGCCTGTACCCGCGCGGCCATCACCTCCCCGTCGGGCATCACGATCGGCGCACCGTCGCGCGGACGGGGCTGCACCGGGCCCGGCAGCGATTTCCAATGCACGCGCTGCAAGGCGCCACTGATGGTGCCGCCGCGGGCGGTGGGCACCTGCAACTGGCCGGCCAGCGAAGGGCCATCCAGACGCACATCAAGGAATTGCGGGGTCGGCCGCAACTGCAGTCGCGTCTGTTCGAACACCCCGCCGATCAGCAGCAACTGCGCCACCTGCACATCCACCGAACGCAGCGGCATGGGGTCATTGCCTGCCCCATCGTTGCTGTCTGCAGCCGAACCCCGTGCCAGTCCGATCCACTCCAACGCGTCCAGCGACCCGCTGCGGCCGTTCACCGCCAAGCCGCTGGCGGGCGGATCCCGGTCGACCCGTGCGCTGCCCAGCGTGACCTGCACGCCGGTCTGGCCCTGGTGGGTGCGCGCGGCCAAGGCGAGACGCTCACCGAACGCCACTTCGATGCGGCCATCGCCCATCGGCAGCTGTGCAGCCACGCGCGTATCGAGCGCTTCACCGGCGGGCTTGTCCAGCGGCGCGGGGAAGCTCAGCACCGTGCCCACCAGGTCCGACTGCAGGTGCAACCGTGCGGGCGGCACCGGTGCCGGCGCACCGCCAGTGGCGGCAGCGGCGACGGCCTTCGGCATGTCCACGCCGATCGTCCAGTTCGAGCGGCCGGTGATGTACGGCTTCAGCCAGGCCATCTCCGGCGCGCGATCCAGCAGCACGCCGGCATCCAGGTTGGCGTCCAGCTGAGATTCGAAGGCCAGTTGCGGATCGCGCACGAAGCCGCCTGCGCGCAGGCTCAGCGTGCCCGCTGCGCCCAGGTGACGAACCGCCAGGTTGTCGGCACCGAAACCGCCGCCGGCGTACTGGGCCACCCCGCGCACGTCGTCGAAATCCAGCGCATAGCGCTTGTCGGCCAGCTTCACGCCCTCTAGTGTCACGCTGCCCTTCAGGTGCCCCGGCTGACCCGCACGCAACGGCTGCAGCAGATCGAAGTCCACCGCGGCGGGGCCACTCACGCTCAGCGCATCGAGCGTGTCACCGTACTGTGCGTGCAGCGGGCTGCGACGCAGCATCGCCAGCAGCTTGCTGGACTCACTGCGGCTCTGCGCGCGCACGTACAGCGGCGTCTCGCCGAAATCTTCGATGCCTGCCTGCATCGCATCCACGTTCACGCCCGCCAGATCACCACGTCCCGTCAGCGAGAAGCCGGGGCCAATGAAGGCGATGTCCGCCTCCACGGCGGTCATGTCGGGCCAGGTTTTCTGGAAGCGGATGGTGCCGTCTTCAATATGTCCTGTCGCTTCGAAGCGCCCGTTGTTACGGTCGAACGGCCAGTCGTCCAGGTCGCCGGTCACCAGGCCGATGCCGTTGCGCACGCGGCCCGCCTGCAATGCGGTATCCAGCCAGTCACGGGCATGCTCGCTCATCCTCGAACGGATCCAGAAGCGCTTGGCGGCGGTCATCGGGACATCGTCGATCTTCGCTGCCAGCTGCATCCACGGCCGCGTGCCGTCGCCCTGGAACCACAGTCCCCCACGGACATCGGCAGCGTAGTCGGTGCCCTGCACACGCAGCGCCGGCGTGCCGACCCGCCAACCGCCCGCTTCGTCATGCCAACCGACGATCTCACCGGCGAGTCGCACGTCGTGGCGCACGCCGAATCCCTTTGGCCAGTCCAGCTGCATCTGCTGTCGGGACTGCAGCTGCAACGAGAACCCTTCGGCATCGCCTTGGAACCGGCCGCCGATACCGACCAGGCCGGGGCCCCCATCCACGCTGGAAAACGCCAGTGTGTCGAGGTCGCCCTGCACCCACAACGGACCGTTGCGCTCACCGCGTGCCTGCAGTTGGCGCACGCGCAGCTGGGGATGGGCGCGGTACAGCCAGTCGCGCAGGCCGGCATCCACCCGGTCGGTCAGCGCCAGGCCCCGCAGCAGCACGTTGCCGTCTATGTTGTTGGCCACCAGCGCGGTGTGCTGTCCTGCACCGATCAGCAGTCCATCCAGTACCTGCTCACGATCTTCCGCCCGCACCCGCAGGCGTGGGGCTTCCGCCCGCCAGCCACCGGCGCTGTAACGCCAGCGCGCACGTACCTGCAGGCGCTCGATGTCCAATGTGGGCTTGGCCACGTGCGCCGTCGGCGTGCCGACAAGCCGTAGTCCGGACAGATCCGAGTCCGTGGTGACCATCACCGGGCGGAAATCACGCAGGGCCACCCAGGCGTTGAGCTCGCCGCGGCCCTGCAACAGCTGTACGCCGGCACCGGACAGCAGCGGCGACCAGGCCTGCAGGTCTACGGGATCGCCGCCCAGCCACGCCTCGCCATTGCCGGCGCGACGATCTACATCCAGTACTGCCGCCAATGGCAGCGCATCGGCTTGTGCCCAGGCCCGCACGCCAACGCGCAACCGATCAGCGTCCACCCGAAGGCGCAGATCCAGGCGCGGCAAGGTCGTCTGCAGGCCTATCGACGGTGCCTCGATGGTCAGGCGACCCTGCTCCACCTGCAGTTCGCCCAGCCGACGCAGGCCGTCCAGCGGGTCGCCGGTTTTCGCCGCCGGCAATCCACGCACGCTCCAGCGCCCGTCATCGGCCCGCTGCAGGGTCAGCGCCAGGCCACGCAGGCGCAGCTCGGTCAACGATCGGCCCGGCAACAGGCCGGCATACATCGCCACCTGCACCTCGGCCTGGCCGATGCGCAGGCCTTCGCCGGCGCCGATACGCAGTCCATCCAGCTGCAGCAGCGGCCCGCGGCGGGTCCACTGCGCTTTCAACGCATCGAAGCGCACCGGCTGCCCGGCACGCGTGCTCAACCACGCAGAAACTTTGTCGGGATTGCGCTCAACCAGCGGCAACAGCTGGCTGAGGGTACCCACCAGCAACGCCACCACCACCAGGGTGATGGCGAGCGCGTACAGGGCAAGACGGCGGATCCTTCGCAGTCGCTGGCGCGGCGGTGCGCTCATCGGCCTTGGCCGGCAACCGGCCGGATTGGATCAGAGCAGGACCACATCGAACTGTTCCTGCAGGTACTGGTCGTCAGCCTGGAAGCTGATGCTCTTGCCGAGGAATTCCTCCAGCTCGGCGACTGCCGTGGATTCTTCATCGGTGATCCGCGCCACGACCTTCGAAGAAGCGATCACCAGCAGGCGCGCCGCTTCGAACTGACGCACCGCGCGGGTGATCTCGCGGAAGATCTCGTAGGTCACCGTTTCGGTGGTCTTGATGCTGCCGCGGCCACTGCACTGCGGGCACGTCTCGGAAAGCTGGCGCTCTAGGCTCTCCACGGTGCGCTTGCGGGTCATCTCCACCAGGCCCAACGGCGAGAAATCATAGACCGTGGTCTTGGCGTGGTCGCGCGCCAACGCCTTTTCCAGCGTGCGCAGTACCTGACGGCGGTGCTCGGCATCCACCATGTCGATGAAGTCGATGATGATGATGCCGCCCAGGTTGCGCAGCCGCAGCTGCCTGGCCACGGCCTGGGCCGCCTCCAGGTTGGTGCGGTACACGGTTTCTTCCAGGTTGCGCTGGCCGACGAACGAACCGGTGTTGACGTCGATGGTGGTCATCGCCTCGGTCTGGTCGATCACCAGGTAGCCCCCGGACTTCAGCGGCACCTGCTTGTCCAGCGCGCGGCCGATCTCGTCCTCCACCCCGAACATGTCGAAGATCGGACGGTCGCCGGCATACAGCTCCAGCTTTTCAGCCAGCACCGGCATGTACTTGGCGACGAACGCCTGCAGCTGGACGAACGTTTCCTTGGAATCGACCTTGACCTTGTCCACGTCCTTGCGGATCAGGTCGCGTACCGAGCGCAACGGCAGGCTCAGGTCTTCATAGATCACGCTGCACGATGCGGCCTCGCGGCCACGGCGCTCGACCACGTTCCAGACGCGCGACAGGTAGGCCACGTCTTCGGCGATGGCCTCGGCAGGCTGGCCTTCGGCATTGGTGCGCACGATATAGCCGTAGCCGCCGTGCTGCGCTGACAGCTCGGTCACCAGCGTCTTCAACCGCGCCCGCTCGGTTTCGTCTTCGATCCGCGCCGAGACACCGACCACCTTGGACTGCGGCAGCAGCACCATGTAGCGCGATGGAATGCTGATCTGCGTGGTCAGGCGCGCGCCCTTGGTGCCGATGGGATCCTTCACCACCTGGACCACGATGTCCTGGCCGTCGCGCAGCAGCTCGACGATCGGCACGGACGAGGGCGGCGGCAGCGTAGTGCCATCGGTATCCGGGCTGGCCACCGGCGCCGGCCGCACCACGTCGTTGGCATGCAGGAACGCAGCGCGGTCCAGGCCCACTTCGACGAACGCGGCCTGCATGCCGGGCATGACCCGCTGCACCTTGCCCTTGTAGATGTTGCCGACCACACCGCGCCGCCAGCCGCGCTCGATATGCAGCTCCTGCAGCATGCCGTTCTCGATCACCGCTACCCGGGTCTCGCGGGGAGTTACGTTGACCAGTATTTCTTCAGACATGTACGGCAGCCTCCGTGGCGGCAACAGGTTGGGAAGGCAAGCCGGCACCGGCAAGCAACCGGTCGGTCTGGTACAGCGGTAATCCCATCACGCCGGAATAGCTCCCGGCCAGATGGGTGATGAAGCGTTCTGCTTCCCCCTGGATGGCGTAGGCACCGGCCTTGCCGATCGGCTCGCCGGTGGCCACATAGGCTGCGATGGAGACATCGTCCAGCGTGGCGAAGCGAACCTCCGACACCACCACGTCAGCGTGCACGCCCTGCGCGTCGACCAGCACCACGGCGGTCATCACCTGGTGGATGCGGCCGGACAACGCACGCAGCATCGCGGCGGCATCGTCGGCATCGGTCGGCTTGCCGAACACCCGCTCGCCCAACACGACTTCGGTGTCTGATCCCAGCACCTGGGCGCGCGGATCCGTCGCAGCTACCGCGAGCAGGCCAGCACGGGCCTTGTCGGTAGCCACCCGCAGCACATATTCACGCGGACTCTCGCCGGCCAGGCGCACTTCAGGCACGTCCAGGTCCAGAGACTGGAACGGGCGGCCAAGGCGGGCAAGCAATTCACTGCGGCGGGGGGAGCGGGAGGCAAGATAGAGCATCCACACAGCATACCCTGCGCGCAGCGCCTGAATCGTCGGCAACACGGCGGGGAAACCGGCAACCCCGTTCCGGCTCACAACGCGTTCATCCCTACGCCAGCAACCTCGATGGCCTTCAAGGAGATCACCATGCGTCGCCCTGCTCTTTCCCCGCTTCTGCTCGCCCTGTCCCTCGCCCTGGGAGCTTCCGTGACCGCAAACGCCGCCGTACCGGCCCCTGCCATCGCGCCGGTGGAAGGCACCCTGCTCAACGTGTCCGCCAATGCCGAAGCCAGCCGGGTACCCGACGTGGCCACCCTGTCGGCCGGCGTCGTCACCCAGGCCGTGGACGGCAACAGTGCCATGCGCGAGAACGCGCAGAAGATGGACAAAGTGCTTGCTGCGATCAAAGCGGCCGGTATCGCCGAGCGCGACGTGCAGACCAGCGGCGTGAACCTGAGCCCGCAGTACCGCTATGCCGAAAACGAAGCGCCGAAGATCACCGGCTACCAGGCCAGCAACACGGTCAGCCTGAAGGTCCGTGACATTGCCAAGCTGGGCAAGGTGCTCGACGGACTGGCGGCGCAGGGCGCCAACCAGATCAACGGGCCGAGCTTCGAGATCGACCAGCCGGAACCGGTCTATGACGAAGCCCGCCTGGCCGCGCTGAAAAAGGCGCAGGCTCGCGCGCAGACCTATGCCAAGTCGTTGGGGCTGCAGGTCCGTCGCATCGTCAGCATTTCCGAAAGCAGTGGCGGCGGTTTCCGCCCGGTGATGATGCGCGCACAGGCCGCCCCGATGGCCGCCGACATGAGCACGCCGGTAGCCGCAGGTGAGACCACCGTCTCGGTGAACCTGGACGTCGTGTTCGAACTCGGACGCTGATGCCGTGATCCAGGCGGGTCCTCGTCGCCCCCGCGAAGAGGACCTGCCCGGACACCACACCGGTCCGCTGGCTGACCGGTAGCCAAACGCTGCCTGCACGCCCACTGGGCACACACTGCTCAGCGCGCTATTCCTGCATCACCGGCACCGGCCGGCAAGACGATGTTCCCTCGCTGTCCCGCATGGAGGTGGATCATGGTTCGTGCATATCCGGCTGTACCGCAACACGTCGATCCGGTCAGGATCACCGCCTGGAGTGCGGCAATCGCACTGCATCTGCTGGCCTTTCTGCTGCTGATCATCCCCGCCGCCTACGTCGCCCTGCCGCTTCCGCGCGAGGCGCCGCAGATCCGCTGGATCACGCCGGAAAAGCCGCTGCCGCCCACGCCCGTGCCACCTGCAGATCCAGTGGCAGTGGTGCCGCCGCAGACGAGCGTGCAGCCGCTACCGACGCCGCTGCCCTTGCCCCCTGCGGTCATCAATCAGGCACCGGTGCTTGCGCTGCCCGCGTCCACGTCGGCAGTCGCTGCGCCACAGGCCGTCCCGTCACCGACCGAGGCGCCCGCCATGGGCGGTGCAGGCGCCTATCTGAGCTATCGCAGCGCGCCGCCGCCGTCGTATCCGATCGCTGCCCTGCGCAACCAGGAGCAGGGCACGGTACTGCTGCGCGTGGAGGTGGATGCGAACGGTCAGCCCACACGCGTGACGATCGAGCGCAGCAGTGGCTCGCGCGCGCTGGACACTGCGGCGCGCCAGCAGGTGCTGCGTCGCTGGACGTTCGAACCGTCGATGCGCGATGGCGTGGCGACCGCGTCCGTCGGTCTGGTCCCCATTGATTTCTCGCTGCCGCAGTAAGCCGACCGCCGGGGCAGGCGTGCCCTGCCCCGGCCGCACCGTTTGACGCAGATCACAGACCGGTGCGAATTAAGCAAAATTTCACTCTTGCATCACCTGATACGAACCTAGATTGACGCCATCGCGGGGCAAGGGGGCCCGCGGTCGAACGACGCCATCAAGGTTTCCCAGTCAGGAGAGAGCTGTGAATCATCCGACCCGTTGCCCCGCCACCCGCCGCACCCCGCTTGCCGCCTCCATCACCCACATTCTGACCGGCGGCGCCCTGCTGCTGGCCGCAGCCGTCTCCCCCAGCGCCTTCGCGCAGGAGCAGGCCACCAACCTGGACCGTGTCACGGTCACCGGCTCGAACATCCCCCGTACCGACACCGAAACCCCATCGCCGGTCCAGGTGGTCACCCGCCAGGAAATCGACCGCACCGGCAAGACTACCGTTGCGGAGTACCTGCAGACCCTCACCTCGGATGGCTCTGGTTCCATCCCCAAGACCTTCGGCAATGGGTTCGCTGGCGGCGGTGCAGGCATCTCGCTGCGCGGTCTCGGCGCCGGCTCCACCCTGGTGCTGCTAAATGGCCGCCGCATGGCCACCTACGGCCTGGCCGATGACGGCCAGAAGGTGTTCACCGATCTGAGCACCATTCCGCTGGATGCGGTGGAGCGCGTGGAGGTGCTGAAAGACGGCGCGTCCGCTACCTACGGGTCCGATGCGATTGCCGGCGTGGTCAACATCATCCTGCGCAGTGATTTCGAGGGCGTGATCCTGCGTGGGTCGTACGGTCTATCCGGCGACAGCGACGGCGATGCGAAGAAGGCGACGCTGACGGCCGGTACCGGCAACCTGTCCACCGACGGGTGGAATGCGTTCTTCAGCCTGGACGTCGGCAAGACCGACGGCATCCGGGTCAGCGACCGCCGCAACCGTGACTGGATCGGCACCGGCGACCTGCGTCGTTGGGGCTACAGTGCCGGCGGCAGCCAGTTCCTCGGCGGCGCGATCACCGGCAACGGCAGCGGCGGCGGCAACTCGCCGGCCGGCAGCATCTTCAACCCGACCACCGGGCTGCTGGAATCACTGCCTGGCTGCGCCCAGTTCTCCGATGTCAGCCCGCAGGATCCGGGTGGCGGCTGCCTGTGGGACATGGCCAACTTCCGTGATCTCAGCCCGGAAGAGAAGTACGTCAACGTCTTCAGCCGCGCGACCTTCGCCTTCAACGACAGCGCCGAGGCGTACGTGGAGATGGGCTACTCGAGCAAGGAAACCACCTTCAACAACACGCCCTCCAACGTCTCCGGCGCCTGGGGGTTCCAGGGCGGCCCCGTCAACGCGAACAGCGGCCCCGGCGCCACCGTGCTCGCTGTTGGCCACCCGGACAACCCGTATGCCACGCCGGTGCGCGTGCGCTACAACGCCTTCGACGTCGGTCCACGGGTGACCAACAACAAGAACGAGTTCATCCGCTTCCTGGCCGGGGTCAAGGGCACCTGGGGCGAGTGGAGCTACGACACCGGCTATCTGCACTCGTCGACCAACCTGGTCAACAAGCGCGATGGTTTCCTGCGCTACAGCGCGGTCCAGTGCGTGCTCGGTGACCTGGCCTGCCCGGCCGGCACCTGGAACATCGGCGCCGGATCGGATGCGAATCCGCAGAGCCTGTACGACTACATCTCGCCGACCATCCAGGCCAACGCCAAGAGCAGCCTGGACATGTTCGATTTCAAGGTGAACCGCTCGCTGATGGACCTGGCCGGTGGCCCGCTCGGCCTGGCCATCGGTACCGAATGGCGTCGCACCACCAACAGCCTCACGCCGCAGACCTACACCGATGTGGGCGACATCATCGGCTTGGGCTACTCCGCCTATGACGGCACCCAGAACGTATACGCCGGCTACGCGGAGCTTGCAGCGCCGGTGCTGGAATCGTTGGAGTTGACGGCCGCCGCACGCTACGACAAATACGAAAGCGGTGACGACTCGGTGACCCCGAAGGTCGGCTTCAAGTGGACGCCGGCCGAGTGGTTCGCGCTGCGCGGCACCTACGCCGAAGGCTTCCGTGCGCCGAACCCGGCCGAGAACGGAGATGGCGGCCTGGCCGCGTTCTCCAACGCACTCGATCCGGTCCGCTGTCCGGGCGGCAACCCGGCACCGGGCGGCACGCAGGACGACTGCGGCCAGCAGCCTGTTGCGATCATCACCCGGCCGAACCCGGACCTGGAAGCTGAAGAGTCCAAGAGCTACTCGGTGGGCATCGTGCTGCAGCCGACCCGCACCACCTCGATCACCGTCGATGCCTGGCGGATCAAGCGCAGCAACGAAATCGCACAGGGCTCTACGGCTGACGCCATTGCATCGGGCAACGTGCTGCGCGATACCGATCTGCTCAATGGCGTGCCGGGGACCGGCTCGATCCTGGCCATCAACACCAATTACGTAAATGCCAGTGCGTCGAAGGTCGAAGGTATCGACACGGACATCCGCCAGGACATTCCGCTGGGTAACGCGGGTGATCTGCGGCTGGACCTGCAGTGGAGCCACACCAGCAAGTTCGAGCGGACCGAGGGCGGCACCACGCACGAGTACGCGGGCACGCATGGCAACTGCGACGTGACCAACTGCATCGGCACGCCGAAGGACCGCATCAACTTCGGCGCTACCTGGAACTACCACGACTGGTCGGTCAGCGGCATCGTCAACTACATCAGCGCGATCGACAACCTGGCTGAGACCGGCGGTACCAAAGAAGACGACTGCTTGAACTTCCGTGCCGATGGCAGCCCGGCCCCGGGGAACTGCTCGCTGGCCTCGTTCACCACCTTCGATCTGTCCGCGAACTGGAAGGTGGCCGACAGCATGGAGATCTTCGGTTCGGTGGCCAACGTGTTCGACCGCACCGCCCCGCTGGATCCGGCCACCTACGGCGGCATCAACTACAACCCGCTGCACTTCAGCGGCGCGATCGGACGTTACTTCACCGTGGGGGCGAAGTACACGTTCAATTGAGGGAAGGCTGTCGTTTCAATGAAGAGGCCCGGGCCACGCGCCCGGGCCTTTTTTAATGTGTGACGGTAGCGCCGAGCCGTGCTCGGCGGCTCTGCGTCCGCACGCGCGCGAACGGTGACGCACTCCGCCGAGCGTGGCTCGGCGCTACAACGCGGTGATGCATTCCGGTAGCGCCGAGCCGTGCTCGGCGGCTTTTCGTCTGCACGCACGCGAACGGTGACGCGCTCCGCCGAGCGTGGCTCGGCGCTACAACGCGGTGATGCACTTCGGCGGCTTTGCGTCCGCACGCGCGCGAACGGTGACGCGCTCCGCCGAGCATGGCTCGGCGCTACAACGCGGTGACGCACTTCGGTAGCGCCGAGCCGTGCTCGGCGGCTTTGCGTCTGCACGCGCGCGAACGGTGACGCGCTCCGCCGAGCGTGGCTCGGCGCTACAACGCGGTGACGCACTTCGGCGGCTTTGCGTCCGCACGCGCGCGAACGGTGACGCGCTCCGGCGAGCGTGGCTCGGCGCTACAACGCGGTGATGCACTTCGGCGGCTTTGCGTCCGCACGCGCGCGAACGGTGACGCGCTCCGCCGAGCATGGCTCGGCGCTACCGGCGCGCGAAGGAGCTGGCTGCGTGCAGCGCACATCCGGCCGCCATGCCCAACAACGCACCGTAGCCGATAGAGGCGCCAGTCACCCACGCGAGCGGTCCGCCCACCAGAACGCCCACCAATGCAGAGGCGCCCCGTTGGCGCTGCCGTGCACGTCGCGCCGCAGCAACGGCCAGCTGCGCGCTGCGCTGCTGCTGCGCCTGCAATTCGGGCGCGAACAATGCACTGGAGACGGCCTCGGCCTGCTGTTTTTCCATGTCGTGCTCCTTCCATGTTGAACCGGCCATCGAGGTTAACGCCGAGCGTGGCTCGGCGCTACAACGCGGTGACGCACTTCGGTAGCGCCGAGCCGTGCTCGGCGGCTTTGCGTCTGCACGCACGCGAACGGTGACGCGCTCCGCCGCGCGTGGCGCGGCGCTACAACGCGGTGATGCACTTCGGCGGCTTTTCGTCTGCACGCGCGTGAACGGTGACGCGCTCCGCCGAGCGTGGCTCGGCGCTACTGGATCTGCGCCAGCGCCCTGCGCAGCGGTGCGTCCGATACCTGGATCGGGCCGTGGAACGGCACGCTCATGTCCAGCACGAAGTAAACGGAAACGGCGATCAGGGCCGCAGACACCACGAACATGCCGACCACCATCGGATTGCGTGGGGCGCGGTAGCCGAAGCTGCCGTAGATCAGCGTCATCCAGGCCATCAGCATCCAGATGATCAACCGCGGCACGCTGGCTTCGGATTGCTCGACGATGCTCCAGCGCTGCCGCACGACCGACTGGAACTGCTGACGCGCGTCTGCGAGCAGGCCTTCGTGATACCGGTCGGACGGTGCGATGCGGTCCAGTGCACCCCCGACCTGATCCAGCGCGTTCGCCGCCGGGCTCCGCCGATGCGACAGCGCATCATCGCCACGCGCGGGATCGGCAATCGCCAGTTCGATGTATTCGATCAGCCGCGTACGGGTTTCATCGGTTTCCACGCCATACGTGCGCAGTGACCGATCCAACATGATCAGACTGGTGGAATACGCATGGACGTTGGAGTCGATGGTCTCGAAGGTGTTTTTCGAGGAGTTGATCAGCAGGCCGAACACCAGCGAGGTCATGACCACGAAGATGTTGGCTACCAACCTCAGCACCGTATTGGTGTCATCGTCGCGATGCCGGGCAGAGAGCCTGGGGTACAGGTAGAGCATGCCGATGGACGCCGTGCTCAGGCAGGTAAAGACGACCACCGCTGTCATGATCTCGCCCATCGTGACGCTCCGGCCAAGGGATGGACGCAGCATGCCACGAGTCAAGCGGGAAAGCGCCGTCAGGCGCCCGCCGCTGGGTCGCTAGCGACCGTAGCGTATCGGGAAGAAACGGCAGGCGCGCGATGCGGAAGAAGGGGTGCACTCCCTGAACGCGTCTCCGGCCGCGTCGTCGGGATCACGCAGCCACTCGGTCTCGTCTTCCACATGCACGTAAAGGTTGCCGAGCTGCCCTTCCGACCGGACCGGCTGGTAAGCGAGGTCGATTTCTTGTCCCGACATCAGGCCATAGGTGCAGTTGACCAGGATGGCGTCGGTTCCCGCACCCTGTGTATACAGGAGTGCGCTTTCCAGGCGGGATACGGCGCCCGATGGCCGCGCCGGCGACACCCATTCGCCCTCCCAGCCGTCCAGCGTCTCGCGTGCGTGGTAGCGACCGTCCTGCACGTGTACCCGGGCTGCCGGTGGGCATGCCATCAGCGCGACAGCGTTGTTGCGGCCCGACGTCGGTTCGGCCGCGAGAACGCCTGATGAGCACGCGGCGACAAGGGCAACAGTGGCAGCTACAGCGATGGAAGGAGTCATCGACATTACCTCTCGGAGGGTGTGCTTCATCAGAACAATGCTGCCCCACGATCGCCATACAGTATTGTTAAAAAGTGGCATGCGCTCCCTCGCGCATCCGAACAGGCAAAAAAAAACCTGCATCTCACGATGCAGGTTTTCAAAATGGCGCCCGAAGTTGGACTCGAACCAACGACCCCCTGATTAACAGTCAAGTGCTCTAACCGGCTGAGCTATTCGGGCAGACGACCAGTATAACGACTCTTCACGCGCGATGGTAGGGGTGATTGGCCAACATCGCGGCCGCGCGATACAGCTGTTCGGCCACCACCAGCCTGACCAGCATGTGTGGCAAGGTCAGCGGTCCGATCGACCATTTTTCATCGGCCAATGCGGACACTTCGGCAGAGTGGCCTTCCGGCCCACCGATAAGAAACGCCAGGTCCCTGCCCTGCCCGCGCCAGTGCTCCAGGCGCTGCGCCAGCTGCTCTGAACTGAGCTGCTTGCCCGGCACATCCAGCGCAACCACATAGGCATTTTTTGGCAGCGCGGCAATCACCCGCTTGCCCTCGTCATCGGTGGCGCGGCGCGCGTCACGCCCTTTGCCGCGCAGGCCCGGCTCGATCTCCACGAGATCAAACGGCAGCCAATGCGACAGACGTTTCTGATACTCGGCAAAGCCCTGCGCCACCCAACTGGGGGCACGTTCACCGGTCGCGATCAGGCGTGCTTTCATCCTGGCTCCTCATAACGTCCAACGGCGCCATCGGCGCCGTCAGAGTGCAACGTCAACGCGGCAGGACCGCTCAGACTTCGTCTTCAATCTCGTCGCGCGAAGACGGCTGGTCACCGACGGTCCACAGGCGCTCGAGCGCATACAGCTCGCGCATGCGCGGCAGCATGACGTGGACGACGACGTCGCCCAGGTCCACCAGCACCCATTCGGCTTCGCGCTCGCCCTCGGTGCCCAGCGGCATCTGGTCGATCTTCTTGGCGAAGCGCACGACTTCTTCGGCGATGGATTTGACGTGGCGCGAGGACGTGCCCGACGCGATCACGAAATAATCGGCGACGCTGGACTTGCCGCGCACGTCGATGGTCACCACGTCCTTGGCCTTCAGCTCTTCCGTGGCTTCCATGACACAGGCCAGCAGCTGCTCCACGGAGGGCGGCGGGCTGGGCAGATCGACCTTGATGGTCTGGGGTTGGGACTGGGTTTCGGGCTGGTTGCTCAAAGCGGGTCGACTCGATAAACGTAAGGGGGATTATACGGCCACAGCGGCAGCGTGCCATTCATGGCGATGTTCAGCCGGCAGTACGGTACAGGCCATTGGCGGCGATGTAATCGGCCACGGCCGGCGGCAGCAGATCGCGCCCTGCCCCGCCACGGGCAATCTGGGCCCGCACCGTGCTGGCCGACTCGCCGCGCAGGGGCTGACGCAGGCGCAGTACCCGACCGGCTGCGGCAGCTGCCAAGTCCTGGCCCCGATCGGTCCAGCGTCCCTGCAACGCTTGGCCGAGCTCGCCGGCCACCACCTCCGGCAGCGGACTGCCAGGGCGTTCGGCCACGATGAAATGGGCCAGGTCCAGCAGCTCGCGCCATCGGTGCCACGTGGCCAGCGACAACAGGCTGTCGGCCCCCACCAGCCACGCCAGCGGGCACTCCGGGCCGACCTCGGCGCGCAGGCCGGACAGCGTATCGAACGTATAGGAGGGCACGCCCGGCGTGCGCGCGGCGCGCTCCAGTTCCAACCGGTCCAGCTGCAACCCGGGTTCGTCGGCCAGCGCCAATTGCAGCATCTCGCATCGCTGGACGGCCGTGGCGCCCGGCGCTGCGCGATGCGGAGGGTCCGCGGACGGCAGCAGGCGTACGGTGACCTGTAACTCGTCGCGCGCAGCGCGGGCAATGGCCAGATGACCCAGGTGAACCGGGTCGAACGTGCCGCCGTAATAAAGGCGCAGGCCCTTCGCCATCGGTCAGGCCCGGGCGAGCAGACGCACCGCACGCGCCTCGGACACGGCCACCAGCAGACGCTCCAGCGCGAGCCAGGCATCGCCGTCGGCGCGCCCCTTTGCGATACGGTCGACCAGGCCCGCTTCAGCCACGAACCGCTCCCACCGCTTGGCCTCGGGATGGCGCTGGAGCGCACGCTTGTAGGGCGCCTGCCGCGATTCCCAGATGCCGCGGGATTTCATCTCCGCCGCCAGGTTGCCACCGCGTGCCTGCACCTGTGCCAGGCCCGCCCCCGCCAGCAGCTCACGGATGACGATCGGCATCAGCGCCGCCACCGCTTCACCCTCCGCACGCAGGCCAGCGACCATGCGCAGCACAGCCTTTGGCTGGCCGGAGAACGTGGACTCTACCAACCGGAACACGTCGTAGCGGGCCGCGTCAGCGACCAGCGCATCCATCTTTTCAACATCCAGCACGTCGCCACCGTCCACCAGCAGCGCCAGCTTGTCGATTTCCTGGGCCGCAGCCAACAGGTTGCCTTCCACGCGCTCGGCCAGTCGCTGCACCGCCTGCGGATCCGCACGCAGGCCCTTGCTGCGCAGCCGGCGCTCGATCCAGTCGGGCAGCTCGTGCGGCTTGATCGCCCATGCCACGGAAATCACCCCGGCACGGCCCACGGCATCGGCCCACTTGCCCTGGTGGGATTTGCTCCACTCGTTGGTGGTGATCAACAGCACCACGTCCGGCGGTGGGGACGCGCAGAAATCACTGATGACCTGCCCGCCCTCCTTGCCCGGCTTGCCGTTGGGCAAGCGCACTTCGATCAACCTTCTCGCACTGAACAGGCTGGGCGCATTGAAGCCCGCCTCCAGCCTGCCCCAATCGAAATCGCGGCCATCGGCGTCGAACACTTCACGCTCGCTGATGCCCTCGGCCCGTGCGCGGCTGCGTACGGCGTCGGCGGCTTCCAGCACGCGCAGGGTTTCCGGCCCGGCGACCAGGTAGACCGGCGCCAGCGGCTGCCCGCCAGCGGCACTGGCCAACTGCTCCGGGCGCAGTTCCATGCCGGGGCCGGCTCAGTCCTGCACCGGCCGGGTGGCCGGTTCGGGTGCGGGCTTGGCCGTCGGCACGGTGGTCTGGATGGCCGGCACGCCCGCCGGCGCGGGACCGGCCGGAACCACCACGCCATCCACCGGCGCGGACAGGCTGCGGCCTTCGCGCAGTTCATTACGCACCACGCTGTCGATGCGGCGGATGATCGACGCCGACATCTCGCGGCGCAGTTCGTCAGCCAGGATCTCACGCTCGGTCGTGGTACCGGTGGCGTCGGTTGGCGGCGACACGTAGTCCCGCGACAATTCGATCACCTGCTGCGGCACCAGTTCGCTGCCATCTTCGCGGCGGAAGATGAAGATCACCGCGTAGCGCAGGCTGTACTCCTGGGCACGGCCCTGCGCGTCGATCGCGATGGGCAGGTCGCCCCAGCGCTCGGACAGGACCTGCAGCTGTGCAGCCGGTGCCTTGGAATCCTCGTCGGCCAGTTCGGCGCCCGATGCAAGCAGGCTGCGTCGCAGCAGCTTGGCCAGTTCGCTGTAGGGCGCGCTGGAGACGACCTTCACCGCCGCCGTATCGGCCGGCAGCATCAGCTTGTTGCGCATGTGGAAACCGCAACCGGCCAGGCCGAGGGCAAAGAGAAGCGCGAGCAGGATTCGGGTCATGGGCACAGTCTGTAGTAGCCGGGCAGTTGCGGCAACATAGCCTGCCCGATGATGCGTGAATGGGGATTGATATTCTGCCGTCGGAACGCGCGATGACGACCCAGGGCCGTCACCGCCCGTCCCGCGATCAGCCGACCACGATGTTCACGATCTTGCCGGGCACGATGATGATCTTGCGCACGGTAAAGCCGTCCATGAACTTGGCCGCGTTCGGTTCGGCCAGTGCCAGCGCCTCGATCTGCTCACGCGCCGCCTCGGCGGCGACCTCGATCGTGCCACGCAGCTTGCCGTTCACCTGCACCGCCAGGGTCAGCGCGTCGCGGACCAGCGCCGCCGGATCGGCCTGCGGGAAGACCTGGTCTTCCAGAAGCGTCTCACCGTGGCCCAGCACCTGCCACAGCGCATGGCTGGCATGCGGGGTGATCGGATTGAGCATCAGTACGATGGCCTGCAGCGCCTCGTGGCGTACCGCACGGCCCTGCACGCTGCTGTCGTCGAACTTCGCCAGGGCGTTCATCAGCTCCATCACCGCCGCAATCGCGGTGTTGAAGCTGTGGCGGCGCCCGTAGTCGTCACCCACCTTGCCGATGGTCTCGTGGGTCTTGCGACGCAGCGCTTTCTGCCCGGCGTCCAGCGCCGCTACGTCCAGCGCGGCCGCAGCGCCTTCGCCGGCATGCTTGTGCACCTGCACCCACAGACGGCGCAGGAAGCGGGCCATGCCATCCACGCCGGCCTCGTTCCACTCCAGCGACTGTTCCGGCGGCGCAGCGAACATGGAGAACAGACGCACCGTATCGGCGCCGTACTTGCCGACCATGGTCTGCGGGTCCACGCCGTTGTTCTTCGACTTGGACATCTTTTCGGTGCCGCCGATCTCCACCGGCAAGCCGTCGGCGATCAGCGTGGCGCCGGTGATGCGGCCGCGGTCGTCGCGCACCACCGCCACGTCCGCCGGGTTGATCCAGTCCTTGCTGCCGTCCGGGTTCGGGCGGAAGTAGGTCTCGGCGATCACCATGCCCTGGCACAGCAGGTTCTGCGCCGGCTCGTTGCTGTCCACCATCCGCGCGTCACGCAACAGCTTGTGATAGAAGCGGAAATACATCAGGTGCAGGATCGCGTGCTCGATGCCGCCGATGTACTGGTCCACCGGCAGCCAGTAATTGCCACGCTTGTCGACCGCGTCGCGCGCGCCGGGCGAGGTGTAACGCGCGTAGTACCAGCTCGATTCCATGAAGGTATCGAAGGTATCGGTCTCGCGCTCGGCGGCGGCTCCGCACTCCGGGCAGGTGGTCTTGCGCCATTCCGGATCGGTCTTGATCGGCGAACCGGTGCCGGCGAACGCCACGTTTTCAGGCAGCACGACCGGCAGCTGTTCTTCCGGCACCGGTACCGCACCGCACTTTTCGCAGTAGATCACCGGAATCGGGCAGCCCCAGTAGCGCTGGCGGCTCACGCCCCAGTCGCGCAGGCGGTAGTTGACCCGACGCTGGCCCTGCGCCTTGCGCTCGAAACGCTCGGCCAGTGCCTCGAACGCGCCCTGGAAATCCAGGCCATCGAACTCGGCGGAGTTGACCAGCTCGGTCTCACGGGTCTTGTCGCTGTACCAGTCCTGCCAGCGGGCGGAATCGTAGGCGCCCTCGTCCTTGCGCGGTGCCTTCAGCGCGATGACCTGGCGGATCGGCAGCGCGTACTTGTTGGCGAACTCATTGTCGCGCTGGTCATGGCCGGGGACGGCCATCACCGCACCGGTGCCGTAGCCCATCAGCACGAAGTTGGCGACCCACACCGGGACCTCTTCACCGGTGACCGGATGGACAGCCTTCAGGCCCGTATCCATGCCCCGCTTTTCCTGGGTTTCCAGCTCCGCTTCGGACACACCGCCCTGCTTCAGGCCGCCCAGCAGCTCGGCCAGCGCCGGATTGGTCTTCGCCGCGTGCAGGGCCAGCGGATGCTCGGCGGCGATCGACACAAAGGTCACGCCCATCACCGTGTCCGGACGGGTGGTGAACACCCGCAGCGGGTCCAGCGTGCTGCCGTCCACATCGCGCACCGCGAACTGGATTTCCAGCCCTTCGGACCGGCCGATCCAGTTGCGCTGCATGGTCTTGACCGATTCCGGCCAGCCCGGCAGCTCGTCCAGGCCGTCCAGCAGCTCCTGGGCGTAATCGGTGATGCGCAGGAACCACTGGGGGATCTCGCGCTTTTCAACGAGTGCGCCGGAACGCCAGCCGCGCCCATCGATGACCTGCTCGTTGGCCAGCACGGTCTGATCCACCGGATCCCAGTTCACCACCGCGTTGCGACGGTACGCCAGGCCCTTGCGCATCAGGCGGGTGAACATGCGCTGCTCGTGGACGTAGTACTCCGGGCGGCAGGTGGCGAACTCGCGCGACCAGTCGATCGCATAGCCCAGCGATTTCAGCTGGGTGCGCATGTGATCGATGTTCTTGTAGGTCCACTTGGCCGGTGCGGTCTTGTTCTTGATCGCGGCGTTCTCGGCCGGCAGGCCGAAAGCGTCCCAACCCATCGGCTGCAGCACGTTGTGCCCGGTCATCCGCTTGTAGCGGCTGATCACGTCACCGATGGTGTAGTTGCGCACATGGCCCATGTGCAGCGCCCCGGACGGGTACGGCAGCATAGACAGGCAGAAGTACTTCGGCTTCTCCGAGGTCTCGTTGACTTCAAAGGCACGGGTGCCGTCCCAGTACTGCTGGGCGGCGGATTCAACCTGCTGCGGATCGTAGGCGTTTGGTTCGACGCTGGTCATGGAACACACAAGTGCGGCGGCAAAGCGGCACAGGGTACCGCAGTGCGGCAAAAGCCTCCAATCAGCGGCGCAGCGCCTCCGCCGCCTGCCCGGGAAGCCTTCAGCGGCGGGGGGGGTGCGGCGACCGGGGTGCAGCGGGTGGAGGCGATCTGGCGCGGACGGTGCTGGCCATGCACCCGCTCCCGCCAGGCCTGGTCGGCCAGCGCGGCGGAGTCAGCGTGCATCCAGCCGGAGACCGCTTTGTGGCGCCCGTCGCCGGTGGTGATGTTGGCCCTGCAGACGAAGGCCTCCGCATGGGCCACCTGGACCAGTTGCAGGATGGCCACGGCCATGACCAGCAACTGCAGTGAATGACGGAACTTCATGGGTCGCCCTCCTGCGGTGATGCAGGCAGGATGGCCACCCAGGCCCATTCACGACATCAGACAAGTACGAAAATCCGCGTCTGCGGCGAGCAACCGCTTCATCGGTGGGGCGACGACCTGCCCATCATCGGGAGGGCCAGGCCCAGCCATATCGCCCAAGCGAGGAAGGTGACGCGTTGTGCGATCGGCGCCGGCACCAGGCCCTGCAGGGCAAACGCACTCACACCGGCGACCAGGCCGCATGACAGGGCCAGCCGCGCCAGCGGCGGCAGGGTCTTCCAGCTGCCGATGCCCAGCATCAGCGTGCCGGCGATGAAAGCCAGCGCCCAGACCATCCACGCACTGGCATGGGCCTGGCTCGCCGGTCCATCCAGGTCTGCCACATCCAGCGGCAGCAGGCCCATGCCGGTAAACGCCATGCCGGCCAGCACCAGCAGTTGGCCCGCAACCCGCTGCACCCAGTGGCTGCCCACCGGCAGACGCAGCAGCAGGTAAACCGCTACGGCCACCGCCAGCAAGCCCGGCACCGCCCAGCCAAGCACGTTGAAGGCCAGTGCATGGGGCATTCCCCCAGCGCCGAGCAAGGCCACCGGATGGCGGGCCTGCACATACCCGTCCAGCGCTGCGCCGAAGCCGACCACGGCGAGGATGAAGATCGCGGCGGCGATGGCGCCCAGCGGGTTTTCGATACGTCGCGGCGAGTGCAGGGGCATTGATGCAGGCTCCAGAAGACAATGCGCAATTGTGGGCCATTGCGGCGCAGGCGGGTTGCGTCAGGCGTGGGGCGTCACCATAGAATCGTTTTCCCGCCGTAGATCCAGAGCTTCCATGAGCGAACTGCCGAACGTATTCGACGCCATCACCGAAACCTTCGAAACCGAAGTACTGCAGAAATCGCTGCAGACGCCGGTGCTGGTCGACTTCTGGGCACCGTGGTGCGAACCCTGCAAGACGCTGGGCCCGCTGCTGGAGAAGCTGGCCGCCGAATACAACGGCGCCTTCCAGCTGGCCAAGGTGGACGTGGACAAGGAGCAGCAGATCGCGGCGGCGTTCCAGATCCGCTCGGTGCCGACCGTCTTCCTGGTCAAGGGTGGGCAACTGGTTGACGGTTTCCCCGGTGCGGTGCCCGAAGGCCAACTGCGCGAGTTCCTGGCCCAGCATGGCATCAGCCCGGCCGAGCCCGTGCCCGAAACGGAGCCGGAACCCCTGGATCCGCAGGCACAGGTCGATGTGCTGCGCGCGCAGATTGCCGCTGAACCCGGCAATGAAGCGCTGAAGCTGGACCTTGCCGTGGCCCTGCTGCAGATCGGCGGCGTGGACGAAGCACGCGGCCTGATCGATGGCCTGCCCGCCAACCTGGCTACCGATGACCGTGCCGTGCGCGCCCGCGCGCGCCTGACATTCGCCACCGCGCTGAAGGACGCCCCCGCCGCCGAGACACTTGATGCGCGGATCGCCGCGGACGATGCAGATCTGGCGGCGCGGCATCTGCGCGGCGTGCAGCATCTGCTGGCCGGTGAGGACCAGGCCGCGCTGGACCAGTTCCTGGCCATGCTGCGCCTCGATCGTACCTACGATGACGGACTGCCGCGCAAGGCATTGATCGACGCGTTCAATGTCATTGAAGACCCCGCTCTGGTCAGCCAGTACCGCCGGAAGATGGCGGCGCTGCTGTTCTAATGCTGAATGCGTTAAGAATCTGACGCAGGACGTAGCGCGATACTGCGGACGCTGGGGTGAATGCACGCCAGCGATCACGGCGGGAACGACCACCGACCATCGGGTCGTGCGGCGGCTCCGCCGATCTTCCGGGGGGAGGATCGCGTGGCACCTGTCGATGGCCAAGCACCTGATGCACCGGATGTCGCCCACCGGGCTGCGCTGCGGTGGCCGTTGCGCCTGCTGCTGGTCGTGCTGGCCGGACTGCTGGCTGGGGCGGCAAGCTACGGTCCCTGGTTGCAGCCACTGGACACGGCGATCTACGACCGGCTGACGCGCCACTGGCGCGCCAGCGCGGACGCGAGCGTCCTGCTCATCGCGATCGATCCCGCCAGCCTGCGGAAGATCGGTCCGTGGCCATGGCCGCGGACCGTCCACGCGCGGCTGCTGGACCGGCTTACCGACGCGGGTGCACGTCGCATCGTCCTTGACCTGCCGCTGCAGGAGCCCGATCCGCAGCCGGGTGCCGATGCCGACCTTGCGGCCGCGATCCGGCGCAATGGCCATGTCGTACTGCCGGTACTGACCACGTGGCCCCATACGGCCGCGCTGCGCGAAGATCAGTGGCCGATTCCGGTGTTCAGCGCCGGCGCCGCGGCGTTGGGCCACGCCATGGCGCACCCCGATCGCGACAGCGTAGTGCGTGATGTGTCACTGCAGCAGGGCGTCGGCGCACCGTACTGGCCAGCGCTTGGCGTGGCACTGGTCGCTCCGGACCCCCGTGTCATCAACCGGCATGCCGCCACGGTTCGCCCCCGACTGGTGGGTCCGCCCGGCACATTGGCACGCGTGTCCTATGACGATGTGCTCAGCGGCCGCATCGCGCCCTCTCGTCTGCAGGGCCGCAGGATACTGATCGGACTGACAACGCCGCCCCTGGCCGCCGGGCCAGGCATGCACAGCCCACTGCCACCGGCCATGAGCGAGATCGAGTTCCAGGGAAACCTCGCTTCGGCGCTGCTGCAGCAGCAGACCGTGCTCGTGCCGCCAAGGCGCTGGCATGGTGCCGCGACGGCCTTGTTGGTGGCGGTCAGCGTGCTCGCCTTGGCCAGTGGCGGTGCCATCGCCCGCACGGCAGCGGTAGCCGGGCCGCTGGTACCCCTGCTGATCGCAGCGGCGATGCTGCGTGCAGCTCACGTCTGGTGGGCACCGGCGACCGCGCTGGCGTGCCTCTCGGTCGCAGGGGTGGCATGGGCAGCGTGGCGGATCGTGGCGCGGCACCCGTCGGGCATGGACCCGGCGACCGGCCTCGCCGGAAGATCGCGATTCGACCAGGCGCTGGGACACGCCTGCGCAGCGGCGCATGCCGCCCAGCGCCCGCTCTCGCTCATGCTGGTGGAGGTCGCAGGCGTCGACGACCCGCCCAATGATCGCCAATTGGAGTGCCTGGCGAGGGGCATCAGCGCCCATGCGCGGCGCCCGCGCGACACGGCCGCCCGCCTCGGCGCCGGCACGTTCGCCCTGATCCTGCCGGATACGCCCTGCAGCGGCGCCACGCAGGTCGCGGAAGCACTTCTCAGCGATCTGCACGGCGTGCAGACCGAGCACGGCATGACCCCTGCGGCGCGCATCGTCCGTATCGGCATCCACTGCCGGGTGCCCAGCGCGGAAGGGGTCGCCCCCGCTGTCCTCGCCGACGCCCAGAACGCACTCCAGCAGGCCAAGGCGGATCCGCGCCTTCCCAGCGCCATCTCCAGCACCGGCTGAGTCCGTCCACGCACCGTCTGATGACGTGACTGCCTCTTGTCGCTCAGCGGGAAAATGCCGACGGTCGAGGCTCACCCCCGACGCCGCGAGCTGCCCATGACGTTTTCCAGTCTTCCGCTGACCCTTGCGTTGATGCAGGCCACCAGCCCTTCCGCAGTCTCTCTGCCCACCGCGGATCCGCTCCAACCAGGCCATGCGATCGCGATACACCAACTGCATTACCGCAAGCTCTACGAGGAAAAGCCGTTTCCGGACGCACGCCTCGTCCATTACGACAACGGCATGTACCGCATCACCTCCGAGGGTGAAGACCACTGGGGCGTCTACGTGCTGCAGGGCGCGTTCGACGACCAGACGTTCACCGTCCGCTACATCTCATTGCCCTCTCCGGACTGGGGACACCGCACCGCGTCCCATCAACTCACCTTCGTCCAGGACAGCGGCACGGCGGGCTTCTTCATACAGGACGCGATCACCGACAAAGGGGAGGCGATCCCCCAGCAGAACGGAACGTACACCTGGCGCCTGCCGCACCCGCCGCAGCCCTGATGACAGGCTGGCCTTTTCCATACGCATGCGCATGGTTAGACTGGACGCCCCCCGCCCCGGTGTGCGTCTCGATGAAAGCCAGCCTGTTCCGCCACGGCATCAACCTGTGGCCCCCCTTCCTGTTCGCCGGCATCCATGTGCGTCACATTGCGGCCGATTACCGCGACATCACCGTCGAGCTGCGCATGCGCCCGTGGAACCGCAATTATGTCGGCACCCATTTTGGCGGCAGCCTGTTCGCGATGACCGATCCGTTCTGGATGCTGGGGCTGATGAACAACCTGGGTCGCGACTACTACGTATGGGATCGCGCGGGCGAAATCGAGTTCCTCAAACCCGGCCGCGGCACGGTCAGCGCAACGTTCCACATCGACGAGGCCATGCTTGCCGAGATCCGCGAGGCCGCCGCCGATGGCAGCAAGCAGCTGCGCTGGTACAGCAACGATGTGATCGACGCCAATGGCGACGTGGTCGCACGCGTGCGCAAGCAGGTCTACATCCGGCTCAAACCGCAGGCCAGACAGGCTGACTCGACAACCCGACGCTGATTGGCTTTCTGCATATCGGGAAGCAACGCACAACCGCGCATTTCCTTGCTGTTGATGATGTCCACGAGTCGCACTTTTCGGTGCGGCCGGCGACAGATCAAGGAGATCCCGCATGTCCGACACGATGACAACCCGGCGCGGTGCGCTGAAAGCGGCAGCCTGTGCGGCGGCTGCACTGCTGACCGCTTCCGCTTCCGCACGTGCCCAGCAGCAACGCCGTCCCACGGCGGCCGACATCATGGGGCCGTTCTACCCCATCGTGCGCCCGCTGGACGAGGATGCCGACCTCACCCGCGTGGCCGGCCAGCCCGGCATTGCACAGGGGCGCGTGCTGGACCTGCGCGGCAGGGTTCTCGACACCCTGGGGCACCCCGTGGCCGGCGCCCACATTGAAATGTGGCAGGCCAACACGCACGGTCGCTATGCCCATGCCAGCGATACGAACGTCACGGCCCCGCTGGATCCCGCATTCCAGGGCTTCGCGCGGCAACGCACCGATACGAAGGGCTGCTTCCGCTTCCTGACGGTGATACCGGGCGCCTATCCGGTCCCCGACCCCGAATCTCCCTGGCTGCGCACGCGGCATATCCACTTCGACATCCGCGGCCAGCACGATCGGCTGGTGACCCAGATCTACTTCGCCGGTGAGCCACTCAACGATACGGATCGGCTCTATCAGGCGCTGACACCTGCAGAACGGGACACGGTCACCTTGGACCCGCGTCACGCCGTGGCCGGTGCGCAGGCTCCGCTGATCGGAGAATGGACCGTGGTGCTGGCCAGCGGATAGGCCTATATCTGACGCACATTGCGGGGCGCTGCGACGTCATCGCAGCGCCGTCCACGTCACCGTCACGGTTGGCACGACAGCCCCTGAGCAGCTGGATGTCGTTCGACCAAGACCGCGTGACCAATCAGCAGCGACCGCTACAATAAGCCGATGTCACTCCCTGCCCCCGAACTTGTCCCCCGCCCTTCCCTGCAGCGCCTGTTCCTGACCGGCCTGTTGACCCTGCTGCCGATCTGGCTCACGTGGGTCGTGGTGAAGTTCGTCTTCGTGCTGTTGTCGGGGATTTCCAGCCCCCTGGTGGTGCCGATGTCCGAGCGCATCGCTACGTGGTTCCCCAATTCACTGGGCTGGGTGCACGCCGAGTGGATCCAGAACGTGGTCGCCCTGGTCGCCACGCTGCTGGTGATCCTGGCGGTAGGTGTGCTGAGCCGCCGCGTAGTGGGACAGCGCCTGCTGCGCTGGGTCGGCGCGGTGATCAAGCGCATTCCCCTGGCCAGCATCATCTATGAAAGTGCCAAGAAGCTGCTCGATATGCTGCAGACCGAGCCGGGCACCACCCAGCGCGTAGTGCTGATCGATTTTCCGCACCGTGACATGAAGGCAGTGGGGCTGGTGACGCGTGTCATCCGCGAACAGGGCACGGGCCGCGAACTGGCCGCCGTGTATGTGCCAACCACGCCGAATCCGACCTCCGGTTATTTGGAGATCGTGCCGGTGGAACTGCTCACACCAACCGATTGGACCGTGGACCAGGCCATGAGCTTCATCATCTCCGGTGGCGCGGTAGCACCGGACACCGTGCCGTTCACCCGCGCGGGCGAACGCGGATCATGAGCGTGCGGCCGCTACAGGACCGTGCAGTCCTGCTCTTCATCGGGCTGGCCGCGTTCTTCTGTGCCAATGCGGTGCTGGCCGAGCTGATCGGGGTGAAGATCTTCGCCCTGGAAGACACACTCGGTATCGCACCGCTGAACTGGAACCTGTTCGGCCAGACCGGCTCGCTCAGCTTCACCGCCGGCACCCTGCTGTGGCCGGTGGTGTTCGTGATGACCGACATCATCAACGAGTTCTTCGGCAAGCGCGGCGTGCGCTTCATTTCGTGGCTGGCGGCAGTCCTGATCTGCTACGGCTTCTTGTTCGCCTATGCGGCGATCTCGCTGGCACCGGCCAGTTGGTGGATCGGCTCGATGAGCGCGCAGGGCGTGCCGGACTACCAGGCCGCGTTTGCCGTGGTGTTCGGCCAGGGCATGTGGACCATCGCCGGCTCGCTGGTCGCGTTCCTGGTCGGCCAGCTGATCGACGTGGCGGTGTTCCACCGCATCCGCCGCGCCACCGGCGAACGTCATGTGTGGCTGCGGGCCACCGGATCGACCGCAGTGTCCCAGCTGATCGACAGCTTCGTGGTCGTCTGGATCGCCTTCGTGCTGGGGCCGCAACAGTGGCCGACCTTGCTGTTCTTGGCCGTGAGCACCGTGAATTATGTCTACAAAATGGGCTTCGCCATTGCGCTGATCCCCTTGCTGTACCTGGCACGGCATGCAATCACGCAGTACCTTGGCGCAGCGCGCGCGGAACAGCTGCGGGCCGACGCGGCAGCTGACTGAGCGACAACACGGCTCTTCCTGACTGCGCTCTCAACGCTGGCCGGATGCGTCTGGATCGTGCAAGCTCCACGGTCTGTGTTCCACGGAAATGACCGATGCCCCAGCTTGCCCGCGCCCTGGCGGTCGCTCTTGCCTCGCTGATGTTGTTCAGCGCTGCGCCGCCGGCCGATGCCGCGAAGAAGAAAGCCACCCGCCCCGCTGCCGCGCAGACGCGGCAGGCCGCAAAACCCAAGGCAAAGCCGCGTGCGCGTCCCGCCGCTGCCGCTGCCGCCCGGCAACCGGCCGCGCAAGCCAGCAAGGCCGCCCAGCTGGAGCGGTTGTACGAGGAATACTGGGATGCGTCGATGCGGTTCAATCCGCTGCAGGCGACCTTCCAGGGCGAGACGCGCTACAACGCCGAGCTGCCCAACATCCTGTCAGCCACCTGGCGCCAGCAGTCGCATGACTTCACCACCCAATGGTTGGGCAAGGTGGAGAAGATCGGCAGCGCCGGCCTGCAGGGCCAGGACCTGCTCAGCTACGACATCTTCGTGCGCGACGCACGCGCCTCACTGGCCGCCGAACAGTACCCGTCGTGGATGCTGCCGATCAGCCAGTACTACAACCTCGGCAGCATCATGGCGATCCTGGGCGCCGGTGCGGGCGCTCAGCCGTTCAACACGGTCAAAGACTACGATGACTGGTCCAAGCGCTCGCTCGGCATTCCCGCGCTGTTCGACCAGGCCATCGCCAACATGCGCCAAGGCATGGCCGCCGGCGTGGTGCAGCCGCGCGAGTTGATGGAAAAAGTCCTGCCCCAGCTCGATGCAGTGATCAAGCCCACGGCCGAAGAGAGCATCTTCTGGACGCCGGTGCGGACCATGCCCGACAGCATCCCGGCCGACGAAAAAGCCCGTATCAGCGCGGAGTACAAGCGCATGATCGAGTACCGGATCATGCCGGCGTATCGCGCGCTGCGCGGTTTCATCGCCACCGAATACCTGCCCGCCTGCCGCGCCAGCGCCGGCATCGGCGCATTGCCCAACGGTGCGGCGTGGTATGCCGGCACCCTGCGCCAGGCAACCGCCACGGCACAGGATCCGGCGCAGCTGCATGCCTGGGGCGAGCAGCGGGTGCAGGCCCTGCATGCGCAGATCGCCACGGTGATGAAAGACAACAAACTGCGTGGCAACGAGGCCAAACTGTTGCGCAGCATGCGCAGCGACAAACAGTTCCAGTACAACGACGCCAATGCGTTGCTGGGCCGCTATCGCCAGGTGCAGCAGCAGGTCACCGGTAAACTGCCTACGGTGCTGCAGACCCTGCCCAAAGCGACGCTGGAGATCCAGCCGGTGGAGCAGGAACGTGCCGCCACCGCAGCGGCCGCCTTTTACCAGCAGGGTGTGCCCGGTGCGCGCCCTGCCGTGTTGTACGTGAACACCAGCAGCCTGCCCACGCGACGCCGCTGGAGCGTGCCGATGCTGTATCTGCACGAGGCAGTCCCCGGCCATCACGTGCAGCTGGGGCTGCAGCAGGAAATCGAAAAACTGCCGCGGTTTCGCCGCCTCGGTGGTGATCTGGCCTTCATTGAAGGCTGGGGACTGTATGCCGAGTCGCTGGGCGAGCCCTTGGGCCTGTACACCGATCCGTACGACCACATCGGCTACCTGCACGCGGCACTGACGCGCGCGGCGCGCGTCGTCGCCGATACCGGCATCCACGCGCAGGGCTGGAGCAAGAGGCAGGCCGTGGAGTATCTGGAAAAAAACACGGCGATGACCACCGAAGACGCCAATGCCGAGGTCGAGCGGATGATGGCGCAGCCGGGCCAGGCCTTGTCGAACGTACTGGGTGAGGCGAAGATCGTCGAACTGCGCGATCGTGCGCGGCAAGCGCAGGGAGCGGCCTTCGATATTCGCGCGTTCCATGCCGAACTGCTCAAGGATGGTTCAATGCCGCTGGACATCCTGGAACAGCGGATGATCCGCTGGATGGGACAGCCCGCGCGGTGAACGGACCAGGTCCCTTCCCTGCCGGGGAAGGGACCTGACCGCTGCCTGGCTCAGAAGTAGACGCCGACCTCGTCCTCCTCGGCCTGGTCGGGCAAGACGCACGCATTCCACTCGTCCTCCAGGTGCTGCACCTTCTGCAGCAGGTGCTCCAGTTCCTGCTGGCGGCGAAGGGTGCGTGCGGTGCCTTCCTCCCCGCCAAGGTTGAGGAGGAGCTGCGCCTTCATCTCGTCCTCAAGTTGCTCCACCTCCTGCATCACGCGCTCCAATTCCTGTTCGCAGCGAAGGGCGCGGGCGGCGGGGTCGCTGTGATCCAGGATTTGCAGGCCCTGCATCGGCGAGACATCCGTTTCGTCTGACCGAGTGTGCAGGACGGGCCACTCGTCGTCCCGCCCAAGATCGGTCCAGAGCGTGCTGCCTTCGGCAACGTCCGCGTGCGGCGGGGCCTGGTAAGCGTCAGTCGAGGGCATCACGAACCCTGCATCAGCTTCCGCGCGCTTCAGCACACTACGGGGCGCATCCTCCATGGAGGACACGTTCACAGTGCGGCGTGACGAACCCCGCTGACCTGCTGCCCGGTGCTGCGTGACCTGCTCGGGCGCGAGCGCCACGGGCAGTCGCTTCGGCTTGGACTTCCCGTCGAACACCTTGGTCAGGTACACCTGGTCGCTGCTGGACACGAGCTCGTCCGACACCGGGTCGAGCGTATAGACGCGCGTGACTTCATGCTCGTGAAACCCCAGACGGCGTGTGCGCTCAGCCACATCCTGTGCCGTTTCACTCCGCTCGTCCTGGAGCGCCGCGTTGGCCTGCCTGATGCGGTCAGTCCGGTACTTCGCCAACTCGAACCGCGGCATCGTGCCAAAGCACTGGTGTGGCTCGTCGTCCTCGTCCTCATGCGGCGCGGCCGATGGTTGATCGTTGGTCTGGTAGATCTCGGCCCGCTGTTCGAGCTCCTCGTCCAGCGCGCCTTCTTCAACGTCGAACGCGATGTCCTGCATCTCCGGCTGCGCCACATGCCGCAGCAGGGTGGCCGGCTCCGGCGGAGCATCGACGGGGCCCGCTGATTTCGGCTCGTCAGTCCCGCCGCCATCGCTGGGCGGTGCAACGCGTGCGGCCATGGGCAGTGACGCAGGCGTCGCACTGCAGGCCGGATCAACGGGCGCCGGGGTGCGAAGGAACGCGAGCATCTGCCTGACACTGACAGCGCGCGGTGAGACCACACCCCGCTCGGGATCATGGCCGCTTGCACCGGGAACTTCGCCTCGCCGCTGCAGATGCTCCACGAAGCACCTCCATTCGCCGCGGTCGGTAACGAGCGGTGCGTCAGACCCGCCACGCGGGGGTGGGAGGAGTGCCACCCCGCCACGGGTGGGCGCGGCTGAAAGGCTCGTCACCCTGCCAGGCGAGGGCTGGTTGGCAACTGATATCAGCGCGCTCGGCGGCGACGGCGGCGGCGCAGTGGGCTTCATCGTCACTTGCCCGGCAAGGAGCGCGGCGATGTGCCTGAACGACGGTTCGGCGTTGGGTGTCGCGGTGGTTGTCACGGGGGTACTCGTTTGCGGATTGAGGAAGCCTCAGACTGCCCGCGACGCGCTGCTCGTACTTTCGCATTTCGTCCTTGCACACCGGCCAATCGCCCCGCGCTGCGCCCTGTTCTGCGAACATGGCACGCCCTTACCCAGTGCACGCCCATGGCCCACGGTCTGCAAGGCATTCACCATGTCGCCCTCATCTGCAGCGACTACGCCCGCTCACGCGCGTTCTATGTCGACGTGCTCGGACTGACCGTCCTCGGCGAACATCACCGTGCCGCACGCGACTCCTGGAAGCTGGATCTGGCACTGCCCGACGGCGGCCAACTGGAACTGTTCTCCTTCCCCACGCCGCCGCCCCGCCCCAGTCGCCCGGAGGCCCAGGGACTGCGCCACCTGGCCTTCCGAGTGGACGCACTGGAGCCGTTCATTGCCCATCTGGCCCACCACGGCGTGGCCTGCGAGCCGATCCGCGTGGACGAGTACACCGGCAGGCGCTTCACGTTCTTCGCCGACCCGGATCACCTTCCGCTGGAACTCTACGAAGCCTGAGGCGGGCGTGTGGTCGATGAGGGGAAGCCTTGCACCATACCCACCCGGATGGGTATACAGTCAGCACACGTCGGCACCCATGCCGATCTCGAATCAATGCCCTGGGAGGGGACCATGCGCAAGACCTTCAAGACCCTGCTGCTGGCGCTGCCGCTTTGCCTGGCTGCGCTGTCGGCGAACGCCGCCGACTCTGCGGTGGGCCGCTGGAAAACCATCGACGACAAGACCGGCAAGGTGAAGTCGATCGTGGAAATCGCCCAGGCCAGCAATGGCACGCTGAGCGGCAAGGTGGTGGACATCCTGCATTCCGACAAGGGCCCCAATCCGGTCTGCAGCGACTGCAGCGGTGCCAACAAGGACAAGCCGGTCAAGGGCATGACGATCCTGTGGAACCTGAAGTCCGATGGCGCGGGCAGCTGGTCCGGCGGCACCATCCTGGACCCGGCCAACGGCAAGACCTACAAATCCAAGATGAAGCTGCAGACCGGCGGCACCAAGCTGGATGTGTCCGGCTGTGTCGCCTTCATCTGCCGCGCGCAGACCTGGCAGCGCGAATAAGCCCGACGGGGTCGACGGGGTCGGATCGGGTTCGCGTTGCGAGCGGGATCCGACCCCCATCCGTGGGGGCCATGCGATAATCGTCGCTTCCCCTCGCTGCACCCCGTGACCATGACCCGTACCGCGCTTGTCACCACCGCCCTGCCCTATGCCAACGGCCCCCTTCACCTGGGCCATCTGGTGGGCTACATCCAGGCTGACATCTGGGTGCGCGCGCGGCGAATGAGTGGCGGGACCGCCTGGTTCGTCTGCGCCGACGACACCCATGGCACGCCGATCATGCTGGCGGCCGAGAAAGCCGGGGTCACCCCGGAGGCCTTCATCGCCAACGTGCAGGCCAGCCACGAACGCGACTTCGCCGCGTTCGACGTCGCCTTCGATCACTACGATTCGACCAATTCCGATGCCAACCGGGCGCTGACCGAAGCTTTCTATCTGAAGCTCGAAGCGCAGGGCCACATCGGCCGTCGCTCGGTGGCGCAGTTCTATGACCCTGCCAAAGGCATGTTCCTGCCGGACCGCTACATCAAGGGGATCTGCCCGAACTGCGGCAGCGCTGACCAGTACGGTGACAACTGCGAAGTCTGCGGCGCGACGTACAGCCCGACGGACCTGAAGGAACCGAAGTCGGTGATCTCCGGTGCGACGCCGGAAATCCGCGATTCGGAGCATTTCTTCTTTGAAGTCGGCCGTTTCGAGGGCTTCCTGCGCGAGTGGCTGTCCGGCGATGTCGCCCTGCCCGGCGTCAAGGCCAAGCTGATGGAATGGCTGGATGCCGACGGTGGCCTGCGTGCGTGGGACATCTCGCGCGATGCGCCCTACTTCGGCTTCCAGATCCCCGGCCACCCGGGCAAGTATTTCTACGTGTGGCTGGACGCGCCGATCGGCTACCTGTCCAGCTTCCAGACGCTGTGTGCGAAGACCGGCGTGGATTTCGAATCACACCTGCGCGCCGGCACGTCCACCGAGCTGCATCACTTCATCGGCAAGGACATCGTCAATTTCCATGGCCTGTTCTGGCCGGCGGTGCTGCACGGCACCGGCCACCGCGCGCCGACCCGCCTGCATGTCAACGGCTACCTGACGGTGGACGGGGCGAAGATGAGCAAGTCGCGCGGCACCTTCATCATGGCGCGCACGTTCCTCGATGCCGGGTTGGAACCGGAGGCCCTGCGTTACTACTACGCTGCGAAATCCTCCGGCGGCGTGGACGACCTGGATCTGAACCTCGGCGACTTCATCGCCCGCGTCAACGCCGACCTGGTCGGCAAGTTCGTCAACCTGGCCAGCCGCTGCGCCGGCTTCATCGCCAAGCGCTTCGATGGCCAACTGGCCGCGCAGCTGCCTGACCCGGCGCAGTACGAACGCTTCGTCGAAGCGCTCGCGCCGATCCGCGAAGCCTACGAGCGCAACGACCCGGCGGCGGCGATCCGGCAGACCATGGCACTGGCGGACGAAGCCAACCGTTACATCGACGACGTCAAACCGTGGGTGATCGCCAAGCAGGAAGGCGCCGACGCGCAGTTGCAGTCGGTGTGCAGCCAGGGCTTGAACCTGTTCCGGGTGCTGGTGACCGCGCTGAAGCCTGTGTTGCCGGCCACCTCGGCACAGGCCGAAGCCTTCCTCGCCGCGCCGGTGACCGATTGGACCGCGCTGTCGCAGCCGCTGCTGGCCCACCGCATCAACGAGTACGTTCCGCTTTTCACCCGTATCGACCCGAAGAAAATCGACGCCATGACCGACGCCTCCAAAGACACCCTGCAGCCGACCCCGGCCGCGCCCGCTGCTGCTGCGAATGCCGTAGCCAAGCCGGCTGCCGCAGTTGCCGCTGCCCCCACGCCGACGAAGGACGACGGCGCGCCGGCCTACATCGGCATCGATGATTTCGCCAAGCTCGACCTGCGCATCGGCAAGGTCGTCGCGTGCGAATTCGTGGAAGGCTCGGACAAGCTGCTGCGCTTTGAACTGGATGCCGGCGAGCTGGGCACGCGGCAGATCTTCTCCGGCATCCGCGCCAGCTACGGCGAGCCGGAAAAGCTGGTTGGCCGCAGCGTGGTGTTCATCGCCAACCTGGCACCGCGCAAGATGCGCTTCGGCCTGAGCGAAGGCATGATCCTCTCGGCCGGTTTCGACGGCGGTGCCCTGGCCCTGCTGGACGCCGACAGTGCCGCGCTGCCGGGCATGCCGGTCCGCTGAAGCCCGGCATGGTCGCCACGGAGGGTGCGATGGAACTGGCGCTGTTCGACTTCGACCACACCATCACCACGCGCGATACCTACAGCCGTTTCCTGCGCCGTGTCGCGACGCCGGAACAGCGCGCACGCGCGTGGTGGACGGTGGGCCCGTGGCTGGCCGCGTACCGGCTACGGCTGATCTCTGCCGCGCGTATCCGCGCACGGGTCACCGCGCTGGTGATGCGGGACCGCCACGCAGACGATATCGCCGCGCTGGCCGCCGGCTATGCGCGCGACCTGCTGCCGGACATGGTGCGGCCGGAGATGCTGGAGCAGATCCGATGGCACCAGTCGCAGGGGCATACCGTGGCCGTGGTGTCGGCGTCGGTGGACCTGTACCTTCAGCCCTGGTGCACGGCGCTGGGCCTGCAGTTGATCTGCAACCGGCTGGAAAGCCGCGATGGTCGTCTGACCGGCTGCTACGCCGGCACGGATTGTGGCCCACGCAAGGCGCAGCAGATCCGTCAACGGTTCGACCTGGACCGCTACGCACGCATCCACGCCTACGGTGACAGCAGCGAAGACCGGCCGATGCTGGCCCTCGCCCATGACCGCTGGTACCGCGGAAAACCCCTGACCCCATGAGTCCCCTGCGCAGCCTTCGCCCCGCATGAGCACGATGCTTCCTCCATTGGTCGAGCGCCTTGACCGCCTGTTGCCGCAGACCCAGTGCGGCCAGTGCGGCTTCGAGGGCTGCCGCCCGTACGCCGATGCGATGGCCCGCCGCGTCGCTGGCGTGGAGCGCTGCCCGCCGGGCGGCGACGCCGGCGCGCGCGCACTGGCGCAGGTGCTGGGCGTGCCGGCCGTGCCCTTCGACCGCACCCGCGGCGTACATAAGCCACCGCAGGTCGCGCTGGTGGTGGAAGCGGACTGCATCGGCTGCACCAAGTGCATCCAGGCCTGTCCGGTCGATGCCATTGTCGGTGGCGCCAAGTACATGCACACGGTGATTGCCGATCTGTGCACCGGCTGCGAGCTGTGCATTCCCCCGTGCCCGGTGGACTGCATCGTGCTGGTGCCCGGTCGAACGGACTGAGCCCCTCGCGACAGGGTGAAGCGCCACGTCCGGTTGCTGGCCGCCGCAGGACGGTAGCGCCGACCCATGGTCGGCGAGCGCAGCGGGCCCTTGGCGGGAACATTCCGCCGACCATGGGTCGGCGCTACAGATAACCAAAGCTGGGGGGTGAAGCCCGCACGGATGCGGCCCTCGCCGTCCCCCGCCAACCCACCCCGCCCCACCTGCAGGCAGCCCCGCAGCTCCGGCCCTCGCGTTGACAGCGGGACCCGGGCAACCGCCCTTACGGGACGGCGGCCGTCACCACGATCTCGACCTTCCACTCGGCGTGCGCCAGCTTGGCTTCCACGGTCGCACGGGCGGGCGTCATCCCTGCCACGACCCATTCGTCCCACGCCGCGTTCATGCCATCGAAATCCGCCATGTCGGCGAGGAAAATCTCCGCGCGCAGCACGTGCTGCTTGTCACTGGCCGCCTGCCCGAGCAGCTTGTCGATCTCTTCCAGCACCTGCCGGGTCTGCCCGGTGATGTCCTGGCTGGTGTCCTCGGGAATCTGTCCGGACAGGTAAGCGACCTTGTTGTGCACGGTCATCTCGGACATGCGTGGACCAACATCGAAACGCTCCAACATGGGCGTGGCTCCTCTTTGGACGAAACGGACCCCCATTGTCCTCCACCACGGCGCGACTGTGGGCAGTACATGGACATCAACGTGCGCTCCCTCACCTGCGCTCCATCCCGCTGGCAAAATCATCCAACCCGGCGCAAAGTGCGCAGCTTCGACGCATTGACGCCTCCGTCGCCATCCTTGGCCCACCTTCTCACCATGACCGACACGACCGCGCCTTCTTCCACGACGTCACTGCGCGTCAAACGTGTGTTCGCCGTGCTCTTTCCGCTTGCGGTGCTGGCCTTGGCCCTGCATGGGCTGGCAGGCGCCTTCGATGCGCATGGGTACCGTGCCGTGCGCCAGGCCTTCCACGATTTCAGTGCAGGCCAACTGCTGCTGGCCGTGCTGTTGGGTCTGGCCAGCTATGCCTGCCTGATCGGCTTCGATGCGATCGGTCTGCATCGCAGTGGCGTCCGCGTGCACCCCGCGCGCATCGGCATTACCGCGTTCCTCGCCCATGCGCTTGGCCAGACCGTGGGATTCGCCGCGTTGACCGGCGGCGCCGTTCGCTTGCGGGGCTACCGCAACGCTGGCCTGGACCTGGCACAGATCGGCCAGGTGGTGCTGATGAGCACGCTCGGTTTCGTCTTTGGCGCCTGGGTGCTGCTCGGTGTTGCCCTGAGCCTGGAACCGGCGGCGGCCGCGCTGGCGCTTCCCCTGCACAGCGGCGCGCTGCAGGCACTCGGCGTGCTGCTGCTGTTGGCGTATGCCAGCGCGGCGTTGCTGGTCGGCCGTCAGGGGCGCACCTTCTCGCTGCTCGGCCACGGCCTGTGGCTACCCGACCGCCGCACGATGCTGGCCGTCACCGCGCTCAGCATCGTGGAACTGGTCCTGGCCGCTGCGGCGTTCTATGTCCTGTTGCCCGACTCGGCACCGACCGGCCTGCCCGGCTTCGTCGGCCTGTACCTGGTCGCCGTGCTGGCGGGCCTGATATCCACGGTACCCGCCGGGCTCGGCGTGTTCGAGTGGAGCCTGCTGAAACTGCTGCCGCAGGTGGCCCCCGGCGCGGTACTGGCCGCCGCCCTGGTCTATCGCATCACCTACTACGTGCTGCCGCTGCTGCTGGCCACCGTGCTGGCCGCAGCGCCCACGTTGCGTCGTCCCTTGCGTGCCAGCGCCGGCGTGACGCGCGCAGGCTGGAAGACCCTGCGCCCCTGGCTACCGAACATCATCGCGCTGGCGGTTTTCAGCGTGGGCGCGGCATTGATCGTGGACGGCACCCTGCCGGCCACCCATCGCTACCTGCGTACCGCGTCGCTGCCGCTGCTGGAGACCTCGCACCTGCTGGGCAGCCTGGCGGGCGTGGTCCTGCTGTTGATCGCCCAGGGCCTGGCGCGACGCAGCCATGCCGCCTGGATGTTGGCAGTGGCGATCTGCGTCGCGTCGCCGCTCCCGATCTGGCTGCGCGGCGGCCAGGTACTGATCGCGCTGGCCGCACTGGTGGTCGCGGTGGCGCTGTGGAGCGCGCGGCGCGAGTTCTACCGCGAGGGCGCGTTGCTTGACCAGGCGTGGTCGTGGCCGTGGATCCGCAACCTGGGTCTGGTGCTGGTCGCGGTAGTGTGGCTGCTGTTCTTCGTCTACAGCCACGTCGAGTACCAGAATGAACTCTGGTGGCAGTTCGCCCTGTCCGGCAACGCCCCCCGCGCGCTGCGTGCGCTGCTGGTGGTGGCGATGGCCGTGGCCATCTTCGGCCTGGGCCGGCTGCTGCACAGCACGCGGGGCCCGTTGCCCCCGGCGGACGACGCGACACTGCAGGCCCTCACGCCGGTGCTGGCACAGGCGAAGGATACGCAGGCCTGCCTGGTTCTCACCGCGGACAAAGCGGTACTGCGCGATGCGCAGGGCCTGGGCTTCGTGATGATGCAGCGCCATGGCGGCTCGTTGATCGCCATGGGGGATCCGGTGGGCCCGCCGGACATCGCGCGCGCCCTGATCTGGCAGTTCCGCGAAGAGGCCGACCGGCTGGGGCTACGGCCGGTGTTCTACCAGGTCGGCGAAGCGTACTGGCAGACCTACCTGGATCTGGGCCTTGGGCTGGTGAAGCTGGGCGAGGAAGCCATGGTGCCGTTGCAGGATTTCACCCTGGAGGGCCGCGACCGTGCTGATCTGCGGCAGGCCTGGAACCGGGGCAAGCGCAGTGGACTGACGTTCCGCGTCGCCGCTGCCGACGAAGTTCCTGCATTGATTCCGGCGCTCTCGCTGATCTCCACCGCGTGGCTGGACGACAAGGCGGGCGAAGAGAAAGGCTTTTCACTGGGCAGTTTCGATCCCACCTACCTGGCCCGCTTTCCGATCGCGCTGGTCGAGGCAGAGGGGCGCATCGTGGCGTTCGCCAACCTATGGCACGCACCAGCGGGGCATGAGCTGTCGGTTGATCTGATGCGCCATTTGCCCGATGCACCGAAAGGCACGATGGACTTTCTTTTCATCGAGCTGTTCCTGTGGGCCCGCGCACAAGGCGATACACGGTTCTCGCTCGGCATGGCGCCCTTGTCCGGGCTGGCCACCCATCGCCTTGCGGGCCGGTGGAACCGCGTCGCTTCGCTGGTGGCGCGCCATGGTGAACGCTTCTACGGGTTCAGCGGGCTGCGCCGCTTCAAGTCCAAGTTCGCGCCGCAGTGGCGACCGCGCTACCTGGCCGCACCGGGTGGCGTCCATCTACCCGCTGCCCTGCTGGATGCCACCCGATTGATCTCGCTGGAACCGCGACGGTAGAGCCGACTTCAGTCGGCTGCTCCTGCTTCACGGTGCCGACTGAAGTCGGCACTACCCAACGGCTGCCCATGCATCGCGTGCACCATCACGGGTTGCGCCCAACGGCTGCTGCACCGCGCACCATCAACCGGTAGAGCCGACTTCAGTCGGCTGCTCCTGCTTCGCGGTGCCGACTGACGTCGGCACTACCGGGCGGCGGCTGTGTCGCGTGCACCCATCCACGGGTAGAGCCGACTTCAGTCGGCTGCTCGTGCTTCACGGTGCCGACTGAAGTCGGCACTACCGGGCGGCTGCTTGTGCTTCACGTTGGGGTTGACGATCAGCGGCCTGCCGCTTTCAGGATCTCGGCGGCCAGACGGTCGTGGTCGCCGTTGAAATGATGATCACCCGGCAGCTGCAGCACCCGCACGCTGCCCGGCGGCAGGTCGGGGCAGAGGGCATCCGTATCCTTGGCCCCATAGATGCACAGCGTTTTCGCAGCAGGCAGCTTCGCCACTTCGGGGGCAATCGGCAGGCCATCGTCGTTGCTGCCCAGCCAGTTGCTTACGTGGAACTCGAAGTCCGCCGTGCGCCCCACTGACATCAGCGCAATCAGATCGACCCGTGCCCGCAGCGCCGGGTCCAACTTGTTGATGCTCGCGGGCAGTACATCCGCGCCTTGCGAGAAGCCGACCAGCAGCAGATTGGGGCGCTGCCAGCGCTGCTGATAGTGTGTCGCGATGCGGGCAAGATCAGCAGCGAATCCCGCCGGTGTACGTGCACTCCAGAAATAGCGCAGTGAGTCCACCCCGGCTACGGCGACCCCGCGCGCGGCCAGTGCGGCGGCAACGTCCTTGTCCAGCCCGGCCCAGCCCCCATCGCCGGAGACGAAGATCGCCATCGTGTCACCTGCGCCCACCGCAGGCACTTCCACCACCGGCAGGTCGTCGAGTCCGGCCGGTGGCGGCGCAACGCTGACTCCCGGTGCCGCACCGATCACCCGCGCTGCGGCACGCAGCCCCGGCACCGCGTCACCGTCCGCGGTTCGCCGGAAGGACCGGGCACGTGCCACGTCGCGCAGCAGTGCGTGCTCTGCGTGGCCTTGCGCATCGCGTGCGTCCAACCAGGGCAGCGAGAAAGCGCTGGCCTGCAGACGTCCTGCTGCGATACCGGCGCCGCAGGTCATCCGCTGCCCTACAGGCGCCTCCGGTAGCTGCGTGGTGAGCAGTCCGGCGAACACGCCTGCATCGGCCTGGGCCGCCAGCGCATACGCGAAGGCCGCGCCCTCGCCGTCACCCGCCAGCAGGGGCAGCCGGTAACCGGGCAGCCGCAGGTAGGCCTGCAGCCAGCGGGAAAAATTCTCGACATCACCAGAGCCGAACGCACAGTCGCCCGCGTGCTCTCGGCGCAGTGCGGCCTGCAACTGGCCCAGGTCGACCGCCACCACCAGCGCACCATCGTCGGCGAGCGCAGCACGTTCCCGCTGCGCAAGCGCCGCTTTGCCGGCTGCATGGAACCAGATCACCACCCGCTGCGGCGCCGTTTCCGGCTGCTGCACCGGCACCTGCTGGAAGCGGCCATGGCTGACCTGCAGCGCGCCGGCATCGGCCGGCAGCGCCCCCAGCATCGTCAACATCAGCAGCATCCCGCTGCACGTCCCCGCAAACCGCATGCACTGCTCCCGACATCGGACTATGCCGCAACGATACGCCTGCGCGCGTGCGCTAGGCGATGCCGATCCTGTCGTGGTCATCCACCGGCAGGGCCCCGCGCCGCCACCCGGCCCATGCCACTGCCACCAGCCACGCGACGATGACCGCGATCACCAGCTTCTGTCCCGCACCGCGGGGCGGTGCACGCCACAGGACGTGCATCCACAGCAGCCCGAAGGCCAGCCACGCCCACCACCACAACCGGGTGGCCCTGCGTTCCCAGCCGGGTTCGCAACGCAGATACCACGCCTGCAGCAGCATCGCCACGCTGGCGCACAGGAACGCAGTGTTGGCCGCCACCCCGTGGGCCAAGGGCCACACCAGCGGCGCATGGGTGGGCAGCCAACTGTCCCCGACCGCCACGCCGACCAGTCCCAGGGCCGCCATGGCGAACAGCAACGGCGCCGCCCCACTACGGCGAGGGCCGCGGGCATACCGGAACAGGGCGGTGCCGAGCAGCACGAGCGCCAGCGCCAGCAGCGCATAGGCCAGCCGCAACATGAGCCCCCATGGCCCGCGCAGGTAGAGGCTCAACGTCGCCTGCATCCAATCCAGATCATCACGAAGAAACTGCGTGGACAGTGCAATGACGATGAAACCCGCCAAAGCGAACAGTGCAACCCCGCTCGCCGTGCGCAGCCCCTCCTGGCGACTCACCTCGCGGCATCCTCAGGATGCCGCGCCTGCCACTCGGCCAAGGCCTGCCGGTAACGCTGCAGTTCGTCGCTATACAGATCCAGCACGCACAGGGGGCAGCCGCTCCCGCAGCACTCGTTCGGGCCGGGCGCTTCTGGGGGAACAGGACGCGGATCGGAATCAGGATCAGCCACGCAGGCACGCCGACAACAAAGGGGCGGTCAGTGTAACGAGCCGATTCAGCGGCCCGCCACCCGCTGCAGGTTGTCCCGCGCAGGCGCATCGAAACGCTGGTGGAAGGTGTCACTGAGGAAAATGCGCGGCTGCCGCAGCACGCCGCGCAGGAAGCGCCGCCGTCCTGCCCGGTACAGGAAGCCGGGAACCGTCCCGGCATATTCCTCCGCCACGCCCCGATCATAGGCATCGAAGACCTCGGCGGGCGCGCCGAGGATAGCCATGTCGCAGTCCAGGAAGAGCGCGGCGTCCGCATCCACATCGGCCGGCTGCAGCCCACCATGCTGCGCCGTCAGCAGGATGAGCTCGCTCACTCTGCCCGCGTCGATACCTTCGTCCGGCAACCAGCGGGTGATCGCCTCCACCGCCAGGGCGGCAGAGCGCGCCTCGTTGTCCTTGCGACCGCTTTCGTAGACGGCATCGTGGTACAGCACGGCGAGATACACCTCGCGTGGCTGTGCCCAGCCGGGGCCATCGGCAACCCACTGGCAGTGCTGCAGCAGCGCGCGCACATGGCCGAAATGGTGATACGCACGCGGCGGCGAGGCGTAACACGCTTCGAGCTCGGTCCATTGCGCGGCAGGCAGAACGATAGGCTGGAATTCCATGACCGCAGCATGGCCCGCCAGTCCCTGCGCACGCAAGCACTGGCTAGTTTTTCACCACCCCTTCATGATGCTTGCTGCGCTTGGGGCGGGGGCACTTATGCACAGCTTTATGGAGCGCTCGTCCACACCCGCTGTGGATGAAGCGCAACCGGCCGACGGGCGGTCTTGCGGGGGCACGCGCCGGCGCTAGACTCGCTCGAAGAGGCACCCGCGTGCCCACGGAGAACCGCCATGACGCGCTGGCCGGTGCTGCTGCTCGTTTTCTTCAGCGTGTCCGCCTTCGCGCTGCCCGCAACGCAGGGCGCTTCGGTGCAGGCACTGGCTGCGGACACCCCACCATCGGCGTCGCAGATCGTCGCGGTGCCGCCCGGCCTGCAGGCGCTGCTGCGGCAACGGGTGATCTCCGCCGGACCCGACCGCGAAGCGCGCCTCCAGCAACTGGTCGAGATGATCTTCGCCCGCGACGGCATGGATCTTCAGTACGACGCGGCCGCGACGCTCACCGTCAGCGAGACCTGGCAGCAGCGACGCGCGAACTGCCTGTCCTTCACCCTGTTGTTCGTTGCCCTCGCGCGCAGCGCCGGCATCCAGGCCCGCGTGCAGGAAGTGGACCAGGTGGTGTCGTGGTACCAGGAGGAAGGCGTGCTCTACAACGTGGGCCACGTCAACGCGGGGATCGAGGTCAACGGACGAAGCGGCACGGTGGACCTTGACCGCAACGTCCTTTATGACCGAAAGGGACCGCGCCCGATCGACGATGCGCGGGCCCTCGCCCATTTCTACAACAACCGCGGCGCAGCGCAGCTGGAGGCGGGCAACGTGGTCGCCGCGCGCGCATGGTTCGACGCTGCCCTGCGGCAATCGGCAGGCTTCAGTGCAGCCCTGAACAACCTCGCCGTGCTGGAAGGCCGCCAGGGAAACCTGTCATTGGCGCGAGCGCATTACATGGAAGCGCTGCGCATTTCGCCCCGCCACACCCCCAGCCTGATCAACGCGAGCAGCCTGTTGGCCCGCATGGGCGACCGCGCGGGAGCAGCGCGCCTGCAGCAGCGCCTGCAGCACGTGCGGCAACGTGATCCCTTCGTGCAGTACCTGCTGGGCACGCAGGCCGAACGCGCGGGCGACAGTGATCGCGCCATCCATTTCTATCGCAGGGCGTTGCGGCTGTACGACAGCGCCCACCAGTTCCACTTCGCGCTGGCACGTGTCTACGTGATGGCCGGTGACCTGCCGCGCGCGGGGCGCGAACTGCAGCGCGCGCAGCAGCTGGGTGGAGCAGCGCAACAGTCGCGTTACCAGAGCAAACTGGACAGCCTGCAGCGCTGGCGGCACCAGCAGGCCGCCCATGCGGCGTTGTAGCGCCGAGCCCTGCCCGGCGGCGCACGCATCAGGCTTTCTTGAGGAAGCAGACCTTCAGCACCAGGCCCTTGATCTTCTCCGAGTTGCCTTCGATGTGTTCGGCATCGTCTTCCACCAAGCGGATGTTGCGGATCACCGTGCCCTGCTTCAGCGGAATCGACGAGCCCTTGACCTTCAGGTCCTTGATCACGGTGACCGTGTCCCCGGCCGCCAGCACGTTGCCGTTGCTGTCCCGCACCACCACGCTGGAGCCGACACTCTCTTCAGCCGTCCACTCGAAGCCACAGTCGGCGCAGATCATCAGCGCACCATCGGCGTAAGTGTTTTCCAGGGTGCATTGCGGGCAGGGAGGGGTGGCGGACATCAGGCGGGACCTTGCAGAATTTCGACAGCCCCCATTGTAACCGGGCGGCCCCCGCGCCCTGCCCTACCGCTGCGCCGGCCGGCGCGCTACAGTGCGCGGCCCTTGCAATCACGGAAGCCCCAACATGCGCCTGGGCATCGACTTCGGCACCAGCAACTCCGCCGCGGCCATCGTCCGCGATGGGCGGGTGGAGCCGATCCGCTTCGGCGACGCCGACCAGTTCCGGACCACGGTGTACTTTCCCGGCATCATGCAGGACCCCGGTGAGTTCACCCTTGAGCCAGGGCAGGAGCATGAGCTGCAGGAGCTGATCGACACCGCCGCGCGCGAAGCCCGTGCCGCCGGCCACCCGCGTCCGCTGGAAGCCCTCCGCCGCGAGGCCCTGCGCACCCTGCGCCGGCAGTGGATGGAGCGTCGCATGGCCGAACCACGCAGCTCCAGCCAGCTGCTGCAGAACGCGGTGTATGGCGATGAGGCGCTGGAAGCCTACTTCGAAGAGAACGAGGGCAACCTGGTGCAGAGCCCGAAGTCGATGCTGGGCTACAACCTGCATCCGCGTGCCCGCCAGACCATCACCGGCATCGCCACGCACATCCTCGAGCACATCCGGCTCACCGCCAGCGCCCAGCTTGGCGTGCCCGTGCGCGAGGCGCTGCTGGGCCGCCCGGTGCAGTTCCGCAGCTCGATCGGCGATGCCGGCAACGACCAGGCGCTGGACATCCTGCGCGAGGCAGCGGTCGCGGCCGGCTTCGACCAGGTCGACTTCCTGGAAGAACCCGCAGCGGCGGCCATGCACTACCACGCCACCAGCAGCGACGCCCATGACGCCGTGATCGTAGACATCGGCGGCGGCACCACCGACATCGCCCATGCGCGGGTGGGCGGCGGTGAAGCCCCGCGCATCCACCGGGCCTGGGGCATCGCCCGCGGCGGCACCGATATCGATCTGGCGCTGAGTCTGGCGGCGTACATGCCGTTGTTCGGCCGCGGCATCACCCGCGTGCCAACCCACCACTATGTGGAGGCGGCCACGGTGCAGGACATGACGCGCCAGCGCGACTTCCGCCAGCACACCTACGATCACGTTGAAAACCCGTACGGCAGCCGCCTGCAGGCCCTGCAGGACACCGGCAATACCGCACGGCTGTACCGTGAAGTGGAGCGGGCCAAGATCAGCCTGAGCAGCACGCCCGCCCATGCCAGTCCGCTGCCGTTCATCGAAAAGGGGCTGCAGGCTGACACCTCTGCCGACGGACTGGGACAGGCCGCACATGCCTACCTGGGGCAGCTGCAGGAGCTGCTGGCCCAGGTCCGGCAGGACATCGGGCATGAGCCGGATGCGGTTTTCCTGACCGGGGGCATGTCCCGCGCAGGCTATCTGCGGCAGGTCGCGGCAGCGGCCTTCCCGGATGCCCGGCAGGTCCACGGCGATGCCTCGTTCGGCGTGGTGCAGGGGCTGGCATTGGCGGCCGCCGGCACCCCTTAACATATCCCGAAGCGATCCGCGTTAAACTCGACCGGCTTGACAACCATCCGCATATTCCGTCGGCGCACGTTCTACCTGCGTGCGCGATGTGTCACTGCGTGCAACGGCCCGTCCGCGGGCCTTCCGGCCATGGCTCCTGGCTCTGCCATGGCCACGCTTCCGAGCCGCGATCGAGACCATCCTTGGGCATTACGAAGGCCCACGAGGCCGTACAACCTGAGCAGGCACCCGCCCCCATCGACTGCCGTCGATGCGATGCCGTCTGTTGCCGGCTGCCGGTGTGGTTGATGCCGGGCGATGACGTCCCCATCTGGTTCGTGGAAAGTGACGGCCGGGGCGGCCGTCGCATGGCGCAGAACGAAGAAGGCTGGTGTGCAGCCATCGACCCGTACCACCTGCGTTGCAGCATCTATACGCAGCGCCCCGCGATCTGTCGCCAGTTCAAGATGGGCGGCGATGACTGCCAGCGCGAACGGCAGGATTACCAGCACCAGGCAGATGCCTGGACCTCCCCCCACCCTTCACCCTGACAGGAGCAACCATGCCCCGCAAGGCAAAGACCCCCGCGAAGGCCAGCAACACCATCCGCAATGAGCGCAAGAGCGGTTCGTCCAGCTCTACGCCCAGCAGCAACAGCATCGCCGCCGACCTGGCCGCGTTCCGCAAAGCGGGTGGCAAGATCGAAGTACTTGGCAACACCTGGTCGCTGAAGAAAGCCAGCTGACCGTGTCGGCGACCGCGGCGGCTGCACCGCCGCGGCCGGCCTGCATGCCCTGCCGCTCAGCGGTCCAGGCGCACGCGTACCCCGCCCGAATGTGACTGCAGGCTGATATCGCCGTCGCCGCTCCCCAGCCGCGTGTCCAGCGTGCTGCCGGGACCATGCCGGGGCCGCTCCACGTTTCCGGCATCACTCTGGATGTTCCCACTGAAGCTGTCGATCGACAGCTGGGCCGACACGGTGGCCGGCACCCGCAGGGATATGGGCGCACTGACCGATTGCGCGCTGATCCGTCCGCCCGGCGCCAACGCTGCCGCTGACAGATCGATGCGGCCGGACACCGTTTCCACCACCAGCCGCTGCGTGCGGCCCGCCTCTACGCCGACCTGACCCGACACCGTGGTCGCGCCGATCTCCCCCGACAGTCCGCCACCGGCACGGATGCTGCCGCTGACCGTACGCGCCTCCATGCGAGTGGTCTGCAACTCGGTGTCCACGTCACCGCTGACAGAGTTGAGGGTGCCCTCCGCACTGCGTCCGGCCGCTCGCACATCGCCACTGACCGTGTTGGCCTGCACCCGCTTGACGTCGATGCCGGCGATATCGATATCCGCGCTGACCGTCTCCAGCTGCAGCTCTACCCCGCGCGGCACGAAGACCTCGAGCGTGGCCCCACCGCTGTTGCTGCGGCGGGGGTAGACCACTTCCCAGCGCACGCGGCTGGCACTCTTTTCCGGCTTCAGCGTCAGCCCGTCGGACAACGTGCCGGTCAGCTGCACGTCGCGGCGATCCCAGCCGCGCACGGTGACCTTGCCGGCGATGTTGCTGATTTCGATCCGTCCGCCGGGCGCGATGGCATGGCGCTCATCGACACGCGTATCGGCCCATGCCGGTGAAGCAAGCAGCGCGAACGCAGACAAAAGGAGAAAGGGGCGCATGGTCGTTACCTCGGGAAACAGGATCAGGTGGGCAGGCCGGAGGCAGCGCGTGTTGCCTGCCGGGTCAGTTCCAACCGCAGTGCGTAGGTGCGCTGCAGCTGTTCAAGAAGATGGCGCGAGCGCGGGCTCTGCTGCAACGCGTCGCGGATCTGGTCGGCGCCGTGGTCGAGTTCCACCAGCGCCGGCCGCCACTCCGGCGCATCCACCGGCGGCAGGGCCGCCATGGCCTGGCGGTACGCGTCGGTCATGACGGCCGCCTGCTGCTGCAACACCGTGGGCGCCGGCGGCGCGGCGGGTTGCAGTGGCAAGGGCAACACCCAGTACAGCGCCAGGCTGGCGGCCAGCGCAGCGCCTGCGGGCAGCGACCAGCGTGCATGGCGCAGGCGCCGCAACGGGATCACCTTCGCCCCGGGCTGTTCCTCCGCAGCGCGCACCGGCAGCGCGGCCTGCAAGCGGGTCCAACCGTCGGCAGGCACGCGCATCTCGCGCGGCAGGTCCCGCAGTTGACGTAGCAGCGCCGTGTCCCGCGCGTGGTCAAGGTCATCGTGGTGCGTCATGTCATGTCTCCCAGTCGCGCACGCAGCAGGCCGCGCGCACGGTGCAGCTGCGCTTTTGAAGTACCCACCGCCATCTGCAGCTGTTCGGCGATCTCGTGGTGTTTCCAGCCCTCGATGTCATGCAGCACCAGCACCGCACGTGCACGTGGCGGCAAGCGGGCCAGGGCACGTTCCAGGTCACGCTCGGTGCCGGCGCAGGGATCATCGACGCCCATCCCGGGCAGCTCCCGGTCCCTGTCCTCCAGGCTGTCATGGTCGTGGCGCCCCTGCGCACGCAGGTCCATCAGGGCGGCATTGACGCCGAGCCGATGCAACCAGGTGCCCAGGCTGCTCTCCATGCGGAACGCGGGCAGTGCTTTCCATGCCTGCAGGAAGGCGTCCTGCAGCGCATCTTCGGCGCGCGCCTGCTGCCCACCGCACAGTCGCCACAGCACCGCGAACAGACGCGGGGCATGCTGGCGATACAGCTGCTCGTAGGCCGCCACATCGCCGGCAACCGCCGCGCGTACCACGGCCCGCTCGTCGTAGGCGGCGGGGGAAGCGGTGTCGCGTTCTGGCATCAACGTATCGAACATGACCCTTGGATGCCGCCACGAAAGAAAAGGTTTAAAGCCGCCGGATTCAAACCTTTCTGCCGGTCAGGGCATCCAAGCCGTACACCCCACCGGCCCGCCATGGCCACGGAGCGACATGATGTCCACCCCTGCAGTCAGTGGCCTGCTGGCCATCCTCGTCTGCGCGCTGCTGCAGGGCAATCCCCTGCATCTGCGGATCAGCCTGCAGGCGCAGCAGGCCTGCCTGCTGCGTGGCGCCCACACGCTGGCCTGCACCGGTCCACCCGCAACGTGGCCGAAGGTCGAATCATGGGCAGTGCACGCGTAACATCGTGCTCCCCCGTGTCTGATTGGATGTTGTTGCATGGAGAAGTACCTGCCGCCGTGGACCCATGCCTGGCTTGAACAGGCCGAGCTGATCGGCATGGTCCTGTTGACCCTGCTGGCGGCGTGGCTGCTGCGCTTCATCGCCCGGCGGCTGATCCGCCGCTTCGCCGCCCATTACACGCTGCCGCTGGAAATGGTGATGGGCGCGCGGCGCTTGACCAGCTTCATCGTCTACTTCGGCGCGCTGCTGGTCATCCTGCACATCCTGGGCACGTCGGCGTCCGTGCTGTGGACCGCCTTCACCGGCTTTGCAGCGGTCGGCGCGGTGGCCTTCTTCGCCGCGTGGAGCGTGCTGTCGAACATCTTCTGCACCCTGCTGATCTTCACCACGCGGCCGTTCCGCCTGCATGACTACATCGAAGTCCTGGAGAACGGCGAGAAGCCGGGCCTGAAGGGGCGCGTGATCGACGTCAACCTGATCTACACCACGCTGCAGGAAACCGGCGACGGCCATGAGGGCACGGTGCTGCAGCTGCCCAACAATCTGTTCTTCCAGCGTACGGTACGGCGTTGGCGGGATCCGTCGACCGCGCCTGGTGGCATCCAGGGCGACGGCTGAGCCCGTCCGACCCCGAGCCGCCGCACCTCAACCTGCCCTACACCTTCCCAGGCCTACGCTGTCTGCTGGCAAACACGTGGAGGACGGGCCATGGCCACCGGATGGGCACAGGACGGCGCAGTACAGGACCAGATCGACGCCACCGTCGATGACGCCATCGCACGCGCGCGCAGCCAGCTCAAGCAAGGGCCTGGGCTGGAACACTGCGAAGCATGTGATGCACCGATTCCGCTGGCCAGGCGCCAGGCAGTGCCCGGCGTGCGCCTGTGCGTGTCCTGCCAGCAGGCACACGATGAAGACGAGCACGCCCAGTCCGGTTACAACCGGCGAGGCAGCAAGGACAGCCAGCTGCGCTGAGGGCGGCCCCGGCGGCGGTTACCAGACCAGGTCGTCGGGAATCTGGAACTGCGCGTAGTAGGCGTCATCTTCGGCGTTGCCGGTCGAAGCCACCGTGCTCTGGCCGGCCTGGCCATGATCGACCACCACCAGCTCCGGCGCACGCTCGCGCACCTTCTCCGCCGCAGCGCGCGGCAGCAGGGCATGGCCCTCACCGTTGGCCACGATGACCAGCGCACCGGCGGAAAGCGCCTTGCGCAGCTTGGCATCGATCCACAAGGTGCGGATCGCATCGCCGTCGCTGAAGCGATACTCGCTCTCGCCTGCATGCGGCACCGCGTGGGTCTTCACGATCTGCCGTGCCTGCGCCTTCTGCTCGGTCGCCCGCAGCTGCGCGTTGCGCTCGGCGGCGATGGCGCGGTCACGCTCGACCTTCTCCAGCCGGACCCGCTCGGCCTCACGCTGGACCTCGGCCGATGCATCCGGCGCTTTGCCCTGCCGGGCCTTGGCCTGGTCACGGGCGGCGGCACTGGCCTGCGACTTCTTCGCCAGCCCGGCCTTGAGCAATTGTTCCTGCAGCGCGTTGGGCTTTGCCATGATCGTGCCTGCAACTGTTCTATCGTAGGAGGCCCCCATGATACCGGAGCCCCGGCGGCCCCATGCCTTCGCTGAAATACCTGACCGGCTACCCCGACGCCCTGCTCGACCAGGTCCGCACCCTGTTGGCCGAAGACAAGCTGGGTGCCGTGCTGCAGCGCCGCTACCCGGAGCTGCACGAGGTGCGCAACGACCGCCAGCTGTACGACTACACCCAGGAGCTGAAAGACCGCTACCTGCGCAAATCGGTGCATCTGAACAAGGTCTGCTACGACAGCAAGCTGGAGGTGGTGAAGCATGCCCTCGGTACCCACACCGCGATCTCGCGCGTACATGGCGGGCGTCTCAAGGCCAGCCGTGAGATCCGCGTGGCCAGCGTGTTCCGGGAGGCACCGGCGGCGTTCCTGCGCATGATCGTGGTGCACGAGCTGGCCCACCTGAAAGAGGCCGACCACAACAAGGCGTTCTACCAGCTGTGCCAGCACATGGAACCGGACTACCTGCAGCTGGAATTCGATACCCGGCTGTACCTCACCGAACTCGTCAACCGCAGCGGCTGAAGCAGCCGCGCGCCGCGACAGGTACACTGCGCGCCCCTTGGAGATCCCTGCCCCATGCTCCCGACCCGTCTGGACAAACGCCTCGCTGAACTGCTCGGTTGCCCCCGTGGCGAAGCCCGCCGCTACATCGAAGGCGGCTGGGTGCGCGTGGATGGGCAGGTGGTCGAGCAGCCGCAGGCGCAGGTGACCACGGAAACGGTGGAGCTGGATCCGGCCGCGCGCGACGAGAAATCCGAGCGGGTCACGATGCTGCTGGCCAAGCCGATCGATGCGGCCGCGCACACGCTGAGCGCGCTGATCACGCCCGAATCGCAGAGTCCGCTGGACCTGGGCAGCATCCGCCCGCTGCAGCGGCATTTCCACGGCCTGCAGTTGGCGGCCTCGCTGCCGGCGTCGGACAGCGGGCTGGTGGTCGTCAGCCAGGATCCCTTGATCATCACCCACCTGCAGCAGCAGCTGTCCCGCACCGAACAGGAGTTCCTGGTCGATGTGCAGGGCGAGCGGGCCATGTGGGACGTGGCGCGCCTGCAGACCGGGCTGAAGGAAAACGGCCGAACGATTCCTGGCTGCAAGATCAGCTGGCAGAGCGAACAGCGCCTGCGCTTCGCCGGCAAGGGTCTGCATCCGCGCATGCTGCGCGAAGCCTGCGCCATCGCCTCGATGGAGGTGGTTGCGATCCGCCGGCTGCGCATCGGCCGCGTATCACTGGGCAAGCTGGCACCGGGCCAGTGGCGCTATCTCGGCTCTGACGAGCGCTTCTGACGGCTGCACTCCCTCTGCACTGCGGTGCCGGTTACAGTCAGGGGATGACTGAACCCTTGCCCCTGTGGCGCCGGCTGCTGCGTGTACTGGCCATCCTGATCTGCCTGTTGGTGCTGCTGGTGCTGTCGGGCCTGCTGCTGGCGGACCGGCTGACACCGCAGGCCCGTGGCACACCGTCGAGCGTGCTGCCGGTGCAACCGGCGCAGACCCGCATCGATCGCGAAATCAGTGCACTGCAGGCTGCCCATCCGGGCCAGTCCGGTGTGGCGTTCCTGTCCGATGGCCTGGATGCCTTCGCGGCCCGAGCGGTCATCACCGAGCGCGCCGAGCGCAGCCTGGACCTGCAGTACTACATCTGGCAGGACGACCTGATCGGCCACCTGATGGCGCGTGCCCTGCACGATGCCGCCGCGCGCGGCGTGCGCGTGCGCATCCTGCTTGACGACATGAACGCGCAGGACAAGGACGCGCTGATGATGGCGCTCGACAGGCATCCCAATATCGAGATCCGCCTGTACAACCCGTTCCGCAACCGAGCCGGGCTGTGGCGGCTGGTCGAAATGGTGCAGCGGTTTTTCTCGGTGAACCATCGCATGCACAACAAGAGCTGGATCGCAGATGGCCGCGTGGCCATCGTCGGCGGCCGCAACATCGGTGAGGAGTATTTCAGCGCGCGTCCGGACGTCAATTTCCGTGATCTGGATCTACTGGTCGCCGGCGAGGCCGTGGACGACGCCAACCGGGTGTTCGACGACTACTGGAACAGCGAGGCCGCCGTGCCGATCGGCGCGCTGGCCTTCCACACGCCGGCCGAGCTGCGCCTGCTGCTGCGCGAGTCCGACAACGAGGCCAAGCGGGATGCCGCCACGCCCTACCTGAAGGAAGTGGCCGCATCGCGGCAGCGTGTCCGCGCCAGTGCGGCACCGCTGCACTGGAGTGCCAACGTCCGCATCGCGTCCGATCCGCCGATGAAGCACAAGCGCGACGACCAGCACAACTGGCTGGTCACCGATCTGGTGCGCATGATGACAAGCGCCCAGCACAAGGCGCTGCTGATCTCGCCCTATTTCGTGCCCGGCAACGAGGGGCTGGACGGCCTGTCGATGATGAGCGAGCGCGGCGTACAGGTGGGCGTGGTCACCAACTCGCTGGCGGCCAATGATGTGGTGGCCGTGCACGGCGGATACATGACCTACCGGGCACCGCTGCTGCAGGCCGGCGTGCAGCTTTACGAACTGAAAGCGCATGGCAAGGCAACCAGCTCGGGCCTGTTCGGCAGCAGTGGCGCCAGCCTGCACACCAAGGCCTTCGTGCTTGATGACCGGCATGGTTTCGTGGGCTCGTTCAACCTGGATCCACGCTCGGCCTACCTCAATACGGAAATGGGCGTGATCTTCGATGACCCGGTGCTGGCCGCGCAGCTGACGCAGGAGTACCTGCGCCTGTCCAGCCCGCAGCAGAGCTGGTGGCTGGGCCTGGATCCGGCCGGCGACGTGCGCTGGCTGGAACGCGACAAGTCGCCGCACTGGGTCACCACCGAACCGGACAGCAGCCTGCGCATGCGCGCGAGTGCGCGCGTGATCAGTTGGTTGCCGCTGGAGTCGCAGCTCTAGACCGCGGTGCGCCGCTGCGCTCGCCGAGCGTGGCTCGGCGCTACCGGGCCGGGCGGGCTGCCGCTGCGTTCGCCGAGCGTGGCTCGGCGCTACCGGGCCGTGCGGGCTGCCGCTGCGCTCGCCGAGCGTGGCTCGGCGCTACCGGGCCGGGCGGTGCGTCGCTGCGGCCGTGCGGAGTGCCTGTAGCGCCGAGCCGTGCTCGGCGGATGTGTCAGGCGTCGGCGTGCTCGTCCGCCAGGGTTTCCACTGATCGTCCATGCAGGCGGCGCCAGATCCACAACAGGGCATGCGCCGGGGTACCCGGCAGTTGCTCCAGCCAGGCCAGGCCCTGGCTCTGACCCATATGCCCATGTCGTGCCAACAGGCTGGCCGCTGCCGCCGCCCGTGCGAAGCGCAGGCTCTGTGCCAGGCCACTGCCGGCATGCTCGGGTTCCAGCGCCTGATGCACCGGCAGGGGCAGCTCCCAGGCGGCGGCGATACGCTGCGCCACCGGCAACGTCCATTGGCGCAGCAGTGCTTCTGCACTGGGATAGTCCACGGCCACCTGCAGCGTCTCCGCTTCCTGCACCAGCGCCTTCATGACCAGCGCCGCGCCCAGCCCTTGGGTCAGCCCCAGCCACTGGGCCGCAAACGGATCGCACTGGCTGACCGTACGGGCATGGTCAGCGGCCGCGCGCGACGACAGCAGCGCGTGCTCCCAGATGATGGTGCTGAACTGCGGAAACGCCTGGCACTGGATGTGCATCACCGGCTGTACCAGCACCGCGCTGATGATCTGCCGGATGCCTTCGGTGCCTACCAGGGTGATCGCGCGCTGCAGGCTGTCGACCGGTCGCTCCTGCATGCGGAACGCGGGACTGTTGGCGATCCGCAGCAGGTTGCCGGTCAACACCGGATCCTGGCCGATGATGGCGGCCGTGGCACGCGCAGAACCATCCGGATCGTTGACCGTCTGGATCAGCTGCGGCAGCAGTTGCGGCCGTCGCGGCAGCTGGCGGGCATTCCAGTCACTGCGCTGCAGGGCCTGCCGTGTCGCCTCCAGCAGGGCCTGGTTCGGCGGGCAGCCGCCGTCGAGCGCCGGGTGCAGGGCCAGCGCGTACAGGCCCGCATGCAGTCGCGCCTCTGCATCGTCCTGCGCGACCGGTGCAAGGGAGTCGGCGACGCGCTGGACCTGCTCTGCATAGTCAGCGCGCTGATGCAGCCGCGATGAGGTCCGCCCGGGCGGGCGCCCGAACAGGCCCCACCACCAGCGCGCAAACCCCGTCATCGACCGGCCCCGCCGGGTAGCAGGCGGACGCGTTCCGTGCCGCAGCAGCCGACCCACCCCATATTGGTCACCACACCTGCCACTGCACCCATCCTTTCGCATGGCGGACATCGCCGTGTCTCCAGCATCGGCCCCACGGGCGGCTTCTTTAGGCCGGCACGTGCCAGCGCCGGGATGTGAACAGCGGGGCGGCAGGGAATGGACTAGAATGGCGCCGCGCGACCCGTCTCCAGAACTGACGAAGTCGCTTTTTTTGTTTCTGCACCCTCATCGTTGCCGGCGTGTTCGAAGTGGTTCGCCGCTGATCACGTCAACGGAGTCGCCATGTTATTCGAAACCCTCGCAACCACCGGTCATGAACAGGTGGTGTTCTGCCACAACCCGGACGCCGGTCTGCGGGCCATCATCGCCCTGCACAACACCACGCTGGGCCCCGCCCTGGGCGGTGTGCGCATGCGCCCGTACGCCAGCACCGACGAGGCGCTGGCCGACGTGCTGCGGCTCAGCCGGACGATGACGTACAAGAACGCGCTGGCCGGCCTCAATGTCGGTGGCGGCAAGGCGGTGATCATCGGCGACCCGCGCACGGACAAGACCGAAGTGCTGCTGCGCGCGTTCGGCCGCCAGGTCGATGCGCTGGGCGGTCGTTACATCACCGCCGAAGACGTCGGCACCGATGTCAACGACATGGAAAACATCTACCTGGAAAGCCAGTTCGTCACCGGCGTGCACCAGGTGCACGGCGGATCCGGTGATCCGGCGCCGTTCACGGCCTACGGCGCGCTGCAGGCCCTGATGGCCTCGCTGCAGACCAAGCTGGGCCATGAAGAAGTGGGCAAGACCAGCATCGCCGTGCAGGGCCTGGGCCACATCGGCATGGAGTTCGTGAAGCTGCTGCGTGACCGGGGGGCGAAGCTGTTCGTCACCGATCTCAACCCCGCGCTGGTCGAGCGCGCCGTGACCGAGTACGGCGCGGAGGCGGTCAAACCCGATGAAATCCACGAGGTGAACGCGGACGTGTTCGCACCGTGTGCGCTGGAAGGCGCGATCAGCCTGGATGTGCTGCCGCGTCTCAAGGCCCGCATCATCTGTGGCACCGCCAACAGCCAGCTGGCCAGCCCCGACGTGGGCGACGAACTGCATGCGCGCGGCATCCTGTACGCACCCGACTACGCCGTGAATGCCGGCGGCGTCATGAACGTCTCGCTGGAAATCGACGGCTACAACCGCGAGCGCGCCATGCGCCTCATCCGCAGCATCTACCACAACCTCGGGCGCGTCTTCGAGCTGTCGCAGCGCGAGAACATCGCCCCACCGCGCGCCGCTGATCGCATCGCAGAAGCGCGCATCCAGTCCATCGGCAAGCTCAAGATGCCGTTGGGCCGCGCCACGCCGCGCCTGGGTGACCTGCGCGCCGGCTAAGCCTCCCGCGCCGGTGACGCCGACGGTAGAGCCGACCGGTAGAGCCGACTTCAGTCGGCTGCCCTTCGCCGCCACCCCGGCAGCTAAAACCGACCGGTAGAGCCGACTTCAGTCGGCTGTCGTTTGTTGTCGCTGCGGCAGGTGCAGCCGACTGAAGTCGGCTCTACCCGTCGGCTGTCGTTTGTTGTCGCCGCGGCAGGTGCAGCCGACTGAAGTCGGCTCTACCCGTCGGCTGGCGTTTGTTGTCGCCGCGGCAGGTGCAGCCGACTGAAGTCGGCTCTACCCGTCGGCTGGCGTTTGTTGTCGCCGTGGCAGGTGCAGCCGATTGAAGTCGGCTCTACCCGTCGGCTGCCGTTTGTTGTCGCCGCGGCAGGTGCAGCCGACTGAAGTCGGCTCTACCCGCCTGTCGCCGGTCAGAACCCGGCGGCGTAGCGCATGGCCACCTGCGATACATCCAAACCGCCGCCAAAACGCTGGTCATACCCAAAGGTGAGCCGCCCCTGGCGACCGAGCCAAGTTTCCAGCCCAATGCCTGCCAGCCCGGATGCGCGCGGCAAGCCACCCGCCGTCAACGGCGCGAACGCATCAATGCCGGTAAAGCTGGCCTGCGGATCGAATCCATCGCGGGACAATTCCTGCTGCCATTCGGTATAACCGCGCAGCGTCCATGCATGCCACTGGCGCTCTGCACGCAGGCCCAGCATCGCCAGGCTGCGACGGGCCGTATTGTCCTGCGTGCGCAGGCCGAAGCCCAGACCGCCCTGCTCGCTGAAACCGTCCGAGCGGACCTGCACCACGCTTGCCGCAAGATAAGGGGTCAGCGCAGCACGCGCGGTGCCAAACCGCAGGCCGGATTCGACGCTCGCGCTGCCGAAACGGCCGCCGTAGCGCGCACCCGCCGCCAACGCCGTACTGCCCAGCAGCAGCTGCCGATCCACCTGCCGCTGGAACTGGCCAACCCCCAGTTGCGCCAGGGCATAGCCGCGTCCCGCCGTCCATCCTGCGTAGAGCTGCCCCTGCGCCTGCCGATCACGCCCGGTGCCGCCGTCGTCCGTGCCACCGGCCGCACTGCGTAGTTCGCCGAAGGCCACGCCCAGCACACCGTTGCCTGCCAGCGCCGTTTCCTGGCCGACCATCCAGCCGTCACTCTGCGTCGCGTTGCCGGCGAAGTGGCCCTGCCCCGCTTCACCCAACGCGCTCTGCCACGCACCGCGCACCGCAGGCGCGGCCTGTACCTGGCCGAAGCGGCTGGCGATCGCGCGCCGGCTCATGTCGATGCTGTCGAACGTCGCCTGGGCCGCCACCGCGTGCGCCTTGCCGGACAGGCTGTCCAGGCTCTGCGCCAGCCCGCTTGCGCCCCCGTTCACGCGCTGCAGGTCGGCAGCCGCACCGGCAAACGCACTGGCCTGCGCAGCGCCATTACCATCGAGCTGTTCAAAAGCCCGCTCCACCCGCTGCGCGGAAGCCATCGCCTGCGCGTCCAATGACGCCGCGCCGGCGGCCGCCACCACGCTCACCCGCGTCAGCTCCAGCCATGCCGACGTACTGTCATAGCCGTAGCGCGATTCCAGAAGCGAAACCCCGTTCTGCCCACTCGCGGCCGTGTTGAACTGCCCGGACAGTCCCCCCTGTGCGCGCAGCAGCGCCTGCCGGCTGCCATCGGCCGGGACGTAGCCGGCGATGACGCCGTTGACCAGCACCCCCCCGCCCTGCAGCGTGGCCGTGCCGGTCACCTGCAGTGGATTCACGCCCAGCGCCACCATCAGCTGGGCCCCGTCACGCTGCACGTAATTGCCCTCGATCGTGGCGTCGGCGTTCGCACTGGTCAGGATCACGCTGGCCCCGTTGTCCACGTTGCCGATCACACGGGTACTGCCGTTCATGAACTGCAGCCCCGCGCCACTGGCATTGCCGGACTGCGGCAGGATGCTGACGCTGGAATTGATCGAGGCCCCATCCCGCAGGGCCAGCGTGCCCTGCTCGATGCGCGTGCTGCCGGAATAGGTATTGCGTCCCGCCAGCCCCAGCGCGCCTGCACCCTGTTTGATCAGGCCACCCGTGCCACTCATATCGTTGCGCCACACCGAATCCAGTCCGAGCCGATTGACGTTGACGGTGACGTCGCCCCAGTCGAGGCGGCCGGGACCGTCCACCGCCTTGCCGACGTTGAGCAGCCCATTGCCGAACACCGGATCGACGCCGGCCGCGCCGAGATCGGTGGCAGTGCCGAGCAGGGTCTGCCGGACCAGGTCGTTGCTGAAATAAGGAAAGCGCTGCCAGACCAATGCAGCTGCGCCGGAGACCAGCGGGGCGGCATACGACGTGCCCCAGCCGTAATAAAACGTAGCGGCCTGCGTGGTCGCCTGCGGATCCGGATACACCGCCGTGCCAGGCGCGGCCAGGCAGTAGCTGGCCGCCTCGCCGCACGCATTGGCGTAGTTCGCCAGCTCGGTCGGATTCACCGTGTCCACAGCGGTCACCGCCAGCCAGCCGCGTGCCAGATCCGCGGCGGGCAACGTGCCGCCGCTGCCGGGGCGGCTGGGCAAGGCCGCCATGTTGGAGGGCGTGTTCCTGCCGTCGTTGCCGGTGGCGAACACCACCAGCCCATCATTGCCGATGATGAAGGACCGGTACTCGTCGGCGATCTGCGCGGTGGTCGCGGGGCTGGTCCAGTACAGGCCGCCCCAGGAGTTGTTCATCACTTTCACACCGGCCGCGATCAGGTCGCGGTGAACACCGGCCAAGCCGATCGGGCCGTCGACCTGGTTACCGGAGCCTGACCCATCATCCACCGGCCGCGTGTCGGCGATGATCCGTGCCGACACCACCTCGGCGCCGGGCGCCACGCCCACCTGCGCACCGGCGTAAGAGCCACCGGCGGCCAGCATGGCGACGGTGGTGCCATGCCCGACCACATCGTCACGCGTCAGGTCGTTGGCCCGTGGGTCGACGTAGCTGTAACTGGCCGCGACACGTCCTGCCAGCGCGGGATGGCTGCGGTTGACCCCGGAGTCGACGACGCCGATGCGCACGCCCTGGCCGGTCAAGCCGGTGCCGAGCGCATTCACCGCCGTCAGGTGGCCTTGCAGGCTGGGTTGCGGCGGCGGCGGTGGATCAGGCGTCACCGGCGGCGGCGTGGTCGGCGGCGGCGTGACAGGCGGTGTGACCGGCGGCGGCACAGGGGGATCCACGCGGACATTGCCGCCCCCGCCACCTCCGCCACAAGCCGTCAGTGCAGCCACCAGTGCAACGGCCAGTGCGGACCGGATGGACCCGCGATACGACTCGTGAACGTGCGTCATCCCTGCATCCCCGTCGATGGTGTCGAGTAGTGCCGTCGCCGCTGCGTGTGAGCCTGCGTGGACAGCAGCGGTCAGGGTCACCGCCTATACTGGGCGTCCCCCACGCAGTCTGCCGGGATTTGCGTCGCTATCCAACGCCTCGCGTCTCCTTTTCCGAATTTGCTCACGCAACAACGAGATTGCCATGTCCAACATCGTCATCGCCGCCGCCAAGCGCACCGCCATCGGTTCCTTCCTCGGCCAGTTCACCGGCGTGCCCACCCCGACCCTCGGCGCAGCGGCCATCGCCGCCGCGCTGGAACAGTCCGGTGTCCCTGCTGCGGATGTTTCTGAAGTCATCATGGGCTGCGTGCTGCCGGCCAACCTGGGCCAGGCCCCTGCCCGCCAGGCGGCCATCGCCGGCGGACTGCCGCTGTCCACCGGCGCCACCACGCTCAACAAAGTCTGCGGTTCGGGCATGAAGGCGATCATGCTGGGGCACGATCTGATCAAGGCCGGCTCGGCCCGCATCGTGGTGGCCGGTGGCATGGAATCGATGACCAATGCGCCGCACCTGCTGCCCAATTCGCGCACCGGCAACCGCTTCGGCAACTTCCAGGCTGTCGACCACATGGCCCACGATGGTCTGGTCAACGCCTACGACGGCAAGGCGATGGGGGAGTTCGCCGAATGTACGGTGGACAAGTACCAGTTCACCCGCGAGGAACAGGACGCCTACGCGATCGAGTCGGTAAAGCGCGCGCAGGCCGCGCAGGCCAACGGCGCATTCGCTGACGAGATCGTCGCGGTGAAGGTCACCACCCGCAAGGGCGACGTCGAGATTTCCCTCGACGAACAGCCGACACGCGCCGACATCGGCAAGATCCCGACCCTGCGTCCGGCGTTCAAGAAGGACGGGACGGTCACGGCTGCCAGCTCGTCCAGCATCTCCGACGGTGCGGCGGCGGTCGTGCTGCTGTCGGAAGACGATGCCAAGGCGCGCGGCCTGCAGCCGCTGGCGCGCATCGTGGCCCACGCCACCCACTCGCAGGAACCGGAGTGGTTCACCACCGCGCCGATCGGTGCGATCCATACGCTGCTTGAAAAAGCCGGCTGGGCGCTGGAGGATGTGGACCTGTTCGAAATCAACGAAGCGTTCGCCGTGGTGGCCATGGCGCCGATGCGCGAACTGGGCATCGCCCACGACAAGTTGAACGTCAACGGCGGCGCCTGCGCACTGGGCCATCCGATCGGTGCCTCGGGCGCGCGACTGGTGGTCACCTTGGTGCACGCATTGCGCAGCCGCGGTGGCAAGCGCGGCATCGCTACGCTGTGCATCGGCGGTGGCGAAGCAACGGCCATTGCCATCGAATTGATTTGATTGAGTTTAACGCCCGTTTCGCAAAACTGAATGCGGGATCGCTTGACAGCCAATCTTGGCTTGTCATCATGTTGACGGCGCGCAACTGCGCGTTGCCTATCTAACGACGACGAGGATTCACCAAATGAGCATCAACAAGCTGCTGGTTGCTATGTCCCTGGCCCTGGCCCTGGCTGCCTGCTCGAAGCAGGAAGCTGCCCAGGACGCCGCCGCTTCGGCCAACGAAGCTGCCACCGAAGCGCAGGCCGCTGCTGACCAGGCTGCTGCTGCTGGCTCGCAGACCGCTGACGCTGCTCAGCAGGCTGCTGACACCGCCGCTACCGCTGCTGACGCTTCGGCCGACGCTGCTGGTCAGGCTGCTGGCGCTGCCACCGACGCTGCTGCTGACGCCGCTGCCGACGCTGCCAAGGCTGCCGAAGGCACCGCCGAGCAGGCCAAGGACGCTGCTGAAGAAGCCAAGAAGTAATAACTTCTTTCTTCACGCTGTTCTGAAGAAGCCGCTGGTTCGCCAGCGGCTTTTTCTTTGCCCGTCGTTCGGGTGGTCGAACGGGTGAGACCCCCTCGCGGCTGTCTGCGGTGAAGCAGTACGTGGGATAGGCCGGGCGGTGGGGCTGGTCGGGGGACGGCAAAAACTGCGTCCATGCGTGCCTCGTTTCGCGCCATCCATGGCGCTCAACGCCCCCGCCCAGCCCCACCGCCCGGCCCCTGACAGGTTCCGTGGCCGCCCGCCGCGCATGGAAAAAAATAAAAGCGGTAGCGCCGACCCATGGTCGGCGAGCGCAGCGGGCCGTTGGCGGGAA
>NZ_JACYUV010000008.1:0-155005 GCF_014841935.1 Stenotrophomonas sp. CFBP 13725
AGGTCGGTCGGGGCGCATGGCCAAGAGCAGCCGACTGAAGTCGGCTCTACCTGGGCATCATGCAGCGCGGCCTGTGTCAGGGCCGCGAGGTCGGTCGGGGGTCATGCAGTGTGGCCTGTGGCTCAGGCGGGTTCCGGTTCGCTGGCCTGCTGGCGGCTGCGTTCGGGCAGCTTCAGGCGCTTGCCGTCTTCGTCGTACTCAATCAGCAGCACGCCGGAGTCGTGGCGGCCGCTGATTTCGACGAAGCAGGCGCCGCCGATGAAGGGCTCCAGCGTCATCACCGATTTCAGCGGCGTGGCCACCACCATCTGGAAGCCGAAGTTGTCGAAGATGTTCATCGCCAGTGCGGTGAACTCGTTGTCGGCCTTGTCGAAGGCCTCGTCGAGCACCACGGCGGCGTAGCTTGGCAATTGCCCGTCGGCACCGCCCAGCTGGTAGCGCAGGGCCGCCGCCAGGCAGGTGGTGGCCAGCTTCTGCCGCTGACCGCCGGACTTGCCGGCACCGCTGCGGTAGATCTCGACCTGCTGGCGCGTCGCCGCGTCCAGTTCCACACCGATGAACTCGACGTGCATGCGCACATCCAGCACCAGCTCGCGCCAGCGCTTGTCCTCGCCTTCCTGCGAACCCAGGCGGTTGACCAGCACGCGCAGCACGGCGAACTGGGCTTCGGCCAGCTCGCGCTGTTCGGTCTGCTGCTGGGTCAACACCTCGCGCAGCTGATGATGGAACTCCAGCACTTCGGGCAGGCGACGGTCGCTGAGTTCGATGGTCAGCAAGGTCCCGCGGTTGAACGGCACCTGTTCCAGGCTGGCGTTGACCTCGTCCAGGCGCTGGCCGATCGACTTGCGGGCTTCGGCACTGTGTCGCTGCAGCGCAAGCAGATTGTTCTTGCTCTGGTTCTGCAGCAGGTCGAAGAAGCGTTCCTCATGCTGCGGCAGGCCGTCGCGCTCCAGGCGCTCCAGGCGCGCGAGGAAATCGTCTGCCGACGCCACCGACACCGTGAAGTCACCGGATTCCTCCGGCCAGCCCTGCACGAAGCGGCGGAAGCAGCCGAGCAGCTGGTTTTCCACGCGGTTGACGTCCTGCTGCGACGACGACAGCGCTTCGTTGAGTGAATTGCTGACCTGGCGCATGTGCGCTTCGAGCGTCTCCAGGCTCAGTGGGCCCAGTGCATCCAGCCGTGCCTGCAGGCCGGCTTCCTGTGTGCTGCCCAGGGCGGGCAGTATCAAGGCGCGACTCTGCTGGCGGGCACGGTCCAGCCGGTCGCGCTCCTTGACCAGTTGGCCGCGCTCCACCCGGGTGTCTTCGTAGGTGCGGCGTGACTGTTCGATATCCGCGCGCGCGGCGTCGATCTGGCGGGCCAGCTTTTCCAGATCGGCATTGCCTTCACGCAGGTCGCGCAGGGTGGCTTCGATGTCGGCCAGGCGCTGCTGCGGGGTCGCGATGTCGATCTCGTTCCAGCTCATGCCCACCAGTTGGTGGCACGCCAGGCGGCGATCGTTGTCGAGGTCGCGCTGCGCACGCAGGCGGGCGACGTCCTCGTCACAGCCCGCGATGCGCAGGGCAAGCTCCTGCGCTTCCTTCTCGTACACCGCCAGCTTGTCGCGGTTGTTGAAGCCCAGCAGCCAGCGGCGGCGGTCGGTGACGGCGCTGCGGTCATCCTTCTCGAAGCGGTCGCCCGGGTGCTTGACCTGGCCTTCGCGGGTGATGCCGCGTTCCACGTTGCGCAGCTGTCGGGCATCCACGCACTCGTAGTCGAAGCGCTTGCCCAACTCGCGGCGCAGCCAGCCTTCGAAGACGTGGTCGCGCAGCTCCAGCTTGTGCAGCAGCGAGCGCGGCGACGGGTCGCGGGCAAACGCCTCGTCGTTGCGGCGCACGCGGTAATACGTGAAGCGCATGCCGAGGTGGGTACGGTTCACCCAGTCGGCGACTTCGTTGTAATGCTTGTCATCGACCAGCAGCGACTGCGCGAAACCGAACAGGACGCGCTCGATCGCGCCCTGCCAGGCGAGGTCGTCCTGCCCTACCTGGATCAGTTCGCCCACGAAGGGCAACGCCGCTTCCGGCAGCCCGGTCTCTTCGACCAGTCGCGCACGCAGTTTCTGCAGCGGCGCAGGGATGCTGGAGGTGTTGCGCTGCATGGCATCGAGTTCGGCACGCACATCACCGAAGCGACGCTCGTCATCGCGCCGCCCCCCCAGCCGTTCGCTGATCGCATCATCCAGCGCCGATGAGGCGCGCTTGCGGTCCAGCAGCTCGTTCGATGCGTGCTCGACCAGCTCGGCAAAGCCGTGGGCATCGTCGGGCAGGGCCTTCTGCAGCTGCGCTGCCGCCTCGCGGGCCTGGGCCAGCTTCGCATCGCGGCGGTCACGCTCGGCTTCCGCACGCCCCTGCTCGCGTTCCAGCTCCTCGATGCGTTCGCCACCTTGCTGGCGGCGCTGCAGTTCCAGCTCACCGAGTTTGGCCTGGTGGTTGTCCAGCGCTGCGCGCCGCTGCGATTCCTCACCCAGCAGGCCGCGGTCACGGGTATCCAGCTCGCGCAGACGCGCGTCGATCAGCTGTTGCCGACGGGTCTCACGGAAGCTGTCGATGCCCAGCTTGAGCGTCTCATCGTCGGCACGCCGACGGTTCATGGCCTTCAGTTCGTTGTAATGCGCGCGCGCCGGCGACAGGGTTTCGACCTGGCGACGGGCGGTGACCACGGCTTGGTGCGCGCCGTCCAGTTCGGCGAAGTCGTTGACCAGCCGCTCGGCCGCGTCGAAGGTCTTCGGCGTGTCCAGCATGAAGTCGCGCAGGAAGACGTTGAGGTCACCCAGGTTCTTCGCTGACTGGGTCTTGTGCAGCAAGCGCAGGGCCATCTCGTTGTCGATGCCCAGCAGGTGGCGGAAACGCTCGGCATAGCCGGCGAAGCTGTCGAAGTGATGCACGTCGGCGAGCTTCTGCTTCAGCTTGCGCAGGTCCAGGTCGAAGCCGCCCAGATCCTTGGCGACGTCGAACGGACGTTCGGCCACCATGTAGTGCTTGCGCACATCGGCGGCCGTGGTGCCGTTGCCGGCGATCCAGAACAGGCGCACCAGGCTGACCACGCGGCCATCGCCACTGCGATACTCCAGCACCACGGCCGTCCAGGTAGCCCCCTTGCGCAGGTATTGGGTGGCGATCTCACCGGTGCCGCGGTCCTGCTGGTCGGCCCATGCGCCGCGCACGTACGACACCAGGTTGCGGTCGCGGCCACTGCGTTCGGCTTCGCGCGCCGCCGCGTTGAAGTCGACGATCGCCGGCGGCACCAACAGCGCCGACATCGCGTCGAGCAGCGTGGACTTGCCCGAGCCGGAACGGCCGACGAACAGGAAACCGCGCTCGGCGATCGGCACTTCGGTGAGGCCGTTGAAGGTGCCCCAGTTGTGCACCTGCAGGCGGCGCATGCGGAACTGCTGCTGGCGCGCGTCGGGCTGGCCTTCGGTGAACAGGGCGGGGGTGTGCTTGGAAATGGCCATGGCGTGCTTCCGTGGTTCAGGCTTCGGCGGCCGGGGTCTCGCGCAGCTGGCGGTACACCGCCGACAACGCCGAAACGTCCTCGGCCGAGAACAGCAGCTTCAAGGCCGGCGACACTTCGTGGCGGTCTTCCTGGCCGGCAAGGCGGGTCAGGATGTGGTTGTCTTTCATCTTCTGCACGGCACTGGCGACGCGGCGGTTGAAGCCGGCGCGGTCGGTGGACAGGTTCTTCTCATAGACCGCCAGCGCTTCGGCCATCTCGGCGTCGGCGACGACCGCGCGATTGCCGCGCGCATCGGCCTCACCCAGCTGCTGCCGCAGGTACAGCAGCAGCACCGAGTCGATGAAGGTCAACGGCGAGGTGCGCAGCAGGACCGGCGTATCCAGATCTTCGGTATCGGCCTGGCGGGTGAAGGCGACGCCGCTTTCGCGGTCAAGCACCAGCTCCAGGAACAGGTCGGCCAATGCGGTGCGCAGGGCGGCTTCGTTGCGCAGCAGCGCCGGCCACAACTTGGCGTGGCGCTGCTGGTCGATGCTCGGCCCGATCAGCAGCTGGCACAGCGCGCGGCGCGCATCCACCGGCAGACGGCCGGTGTCGCCCAGATACAGCACGTCGTTGCCACGGCGCGGCAGCGGAGTCACCACCACCGGCTCGGCGTCGTGCGGTTCTTCGTCCCGCCCCAGGCCTGCGGTGTCGATCGGATCTTCATTCCAGCTCATGGCGTTTCTCCTGGGTGAACCAAACCAGCGGGATGCGGGCGCGCCGCCAGTGACCGTCACCACCGCGCCAATGCGCGAGCTCCTGCTCGCCTTCGACGACGCGGCCGAAGCGCGTACCCAGCGACAGATAGCCGATGACGCTGCCCAGCCCCTGCGGCGCTTCGCGCTGAGACAGGGCCTGCGCAATACTCAGCTGCGGCTGCATGCCCAGCAGGTCGTGCAGGTCGCGGCGCAGGGTGCGGAAGTCGATTTCCGAGGAAGCCACCAGGTCGCCGACGCTTTCCAGGCTGATCGCCGCGATGTCGTTGCGTTGCACGCTGCCATCAACCTGCGCGCTGCGCGGATCGTGCAGCTTCCACTGCGACCACGAACGCAGGCGGGTGGTGGTCAGCTGCAGGTCGCGGCCGATGGCGCGCTGTGCGGGGAATTCATCGCGCAGCGCCAGCGCCTCACCCTGGGCCTGCTTGAGCAACTGGTTGAGGCGGCGCTGCTCCAGGTAGCCGCGGCTCTGCACGAACCCGCGCAGGCTGCGCGCGAAGTGCTGCAGCACGTCGTGCACCTGGCCACCGCGCTCGAGCATGGTGCCGGTGAACCCGCGCAGGAAGGCACGTTCCTGGCGGTCCAGCCGACGCGCGAAGCCACGCGCGAGCACGCTCTCCAGCGCGGCGTCGAGCTGCGCACTCTGCTCTGCGTCGTTCAGCAGTCGCCAGAAGGCCTGGAAGCTGCGCCCGGCGTCACTGTCACCGATCACATCCACGCCCTCGAACAGCTTGGACAGCACGTCGCCACGCTCACCCTCGTCGTCGATGATGCGCTCGCGGAACTCGCGGTTCAGGCGCTCGAAGTCATCGCGGACGCGGCGGAAATCTTCAGTCAGTTCGTCGGCCAGGCCGATGATCTGGCGGGCCCGCTCCAGCGCGCGCTTGCCGTCCAGCGCAGCGACACGGCCCTCGCCGACCCGCGCGATTTCCGCGTCGATGCGATCGCGTTCGTCGCGCAGCGCGGACAACCGCGCATCGGGATCGGCTTCAGTCTGCGCGGCCAACTGGGACAACTGGTTGATCACCAGCGCCAGGCGGCTTTCGGTGGCGGCGACGCGGCTCTGCTCCAGGCTGTCGGCAAAGCGGATCGCCTGCAGGGCCTGGGTGGACAGTTCGTACTGTTCCTGGTCGGCGCCTTCGGGCAAGCGGCGCTCCAGCCAGCCCTGGGCGAGCCAGTGCGCCACGTACGCCTGCGCGGTGCGCGGCAGCTCACGGGACAGTTCTTCTCCATTGAGCTGGTCCAGCGCACGCTGCAGCCGCTCGTGCAGGACGGCGGCCGGCAGGGTGCGCTCGCCGTCCATCAACAGGGCCTGCAACAGGCCGATGATCTCCGGGGCGTGGGCGGCGGCCAGCAGCTTCCACTGTGGCTGCTCGCGCAGGTGACGGTAACGGATGATGCGATCGCGGTGCTTCATGCAGCAGGAGGATCCGGAAAGACGGTCAGCGGCAGCCAGGTGTGCAGCTGGAACGGTGCCCGCCATGACGGCAGGCACCGGGCCGGCGACCTGCTCAGCGCTTGCCGCCGACTTCGATGAAGCGCAGGAACTCGGCGCGGGTGCGGGCATCTTCGCGGAAGCTGCCCAGCATCTTCGAGGTGACCATGCTGACGCCCCGCTTATGGATGCCGCGGGTGGTCATGCACTCGTGCGCGCCTTCCACGACGACGCCGACACCGATCGGCTGCAGCACGTCCTGGATGCACTGGGCGATCTGCGCGGTCATCTTTTCCTGCACCTGGAAGCGGCGCGCGTAGGCTTCCACCACGCGTGCCAGCTTGCTGATGCCCACCACTTTGCCGGCCGGCAGGTAGCCGACGTGCACCCGGCCGATGATCGGCGCCATGTGGTGCTCGCAGTGGCTTTCATATTCGATGTCGCGCAGCACGATCAGCTCGTCGTAGCCGGCGACCTCTTCGAAGGTCCGCTCCATGTAGGCGCGCGGATCATCGCGGTAGCCACTGAACCAGTCGCCATAGGCTTCGGCCACCCGTCGCGGGGTGTCCAGCAGGCCTTCACGGGTCGGGTCTTCACCGGCCCAGCGCAGCAGGGTGCGCACGGCCTCTTCGGCCTGCGTCTGGCTGACATCGCCTTGCGGCGCCTTGGAATTCTTGTCGTTGCTCATTGCGGACGGCTTCCCGGATGGGGCGAGCATGGTAGCCGACCGGAAGGCGGATCGTCCGGGACCCCGTTGCTTTTCATGCAGGAAGAAAGCGGTGGCATGAACAGAAAGCGGCCCTGTCCTATTGATAGTCATGAAATTAGTAGTATCCTATCTATCTGCCATGAATGATTCCCTCGACGAACGTACCCGGCTGCAGATGCAGCTCAGCTCCGGCCTGCTTCAGTCAGGGCGGCAATGGCAGCGCTTGGCCGATGGCACGCTGGGCAGCTATGGCATTTCCACCGCCTGCACCATGCCGCTGCTGATGATCGGCCGCTCGGGCGGTGGCATCCGCCAGGTCACCCTGGCCCAGCAATTGGGCCTGGAAGGCCCCTCGCTGGTGCGCCTGCTGGACAAGCTGTCGGCCAGCGGGCTGGTGCGCCGTGAATGCGATGCCAGCGACCGTCGCGCCAACCTGCTGTGGCTGACCGATGCCGGCCAAGCGCTGGTCAGCGAGCTGGAAGAGAAGCTGATCGGGCTGCGCCAGGACGTGTTCGGCGAGCTGTCCATGGAAGAACTGCGCGCGGTGTTGAAGGTGTGGCACCTGCTGGCCGCCGCCGTCGATCGCATTACGTAAGTGCTGCACTCCCGGGCGACGCCGCTGCCGTGCAGACGCCAGTGGCTTTCGCCCGTTGCTGTTGATGTCCCTCCCCCGTATAGAAGCCAGATCCCTGCCGATGCCCGGTGAATTCAGTCTCCATGGCGTGTTTGTCCCGACCCTGCTCGGGCTGATGCTGGTGGCCTATGTGCTCAACAGCGGCCTGCGCGTGCTGCTGCAGCGCAGTGGCGCCTATCGGCTCGTCTGGCACCCCGCCCTCTTCAACCTGGCCCTGTACGGCATCGTGCTGGGCGGGTTGTTCCACCTCCTGCGTTGGATGCAATCGTGAACAAGATCGTCAAGAAAGCCCTGCCGCCGGTGCTGACCGTGCTGGCCGTGATCGTCGCGCTGCTGGTGCTGCGGCAACTGTGGGTCTACTACATGGACGAGCCGTGGACCCGCGATGCGCATATCGGCGCGGACGTCGTGCAGGTGGCCCCGGATGTATCCGGACTGGTTGAAGCAGTGGACGTGGCCGACAACCAGGCAGTGAAGAAAGGCGCGCTGCTGTTCGTGGTGGACCGGGCGCGTTACCGCATCGCCGTGGAGTTGGCGCGGGCGTCATTGGCCGAACGCCAGGCCGCGGTGGCGCAGCTGCGCCGGGAGATCGCCCGCGACCGCAGCCTGCAGGATCTGGTCGCCGGCGAAGATGCCGAAGTGCGCCGGGCCAAGCTGCAGGCTGCACAGGCCGCGCTGGCCACGGCGCAGGCAGCGGTGGACCTGGCCGAGCTCAACCTTGCGCGGACCGAAGTGCGGGCGCCGGCCGATGGCCAGATCAATGACCGCACCGTGCGCGTCGGTGACTACGTGACGGCCGGCAAGCCGGTGCTGGCCCTGCTGGACACCACCTCGTTCCGCGTGGATGGCTATTTCGAAGAGACGCGGCTGCGCGGCGTAGCGCCCGGCCAGCCTGTGGATATCCGGCTGATGGGTGAAGACGTGGCGCTGGTCGGCCATGTCGAGAGCATCGCCGCCGGCATCGAGGACCGGTACCGCACGGCGGGAAACAGCCTGCTGCCGAACGTGACCCCGGCCTTCGACTGGGTGCGTCTGGCCCAGCGTATTCCGGTACGCATCCGAATCGATGCCGTACCCGATGGCGTGCAGCTGATTTCCGGCCGCACTGCCACGGTGACCATCAACGTGAAGGGCCACACGAAGGACACCGCTGCCACGGTGCCGGCGCGGGCCGCGCTGTGAGCGCGATGGTGCATACGCTGCGCCGCGTGGCGCTGGTCGTCGCGCTGACCGGCCTGGCGGCGTGCCGCACGGTGGGCCCGGATTACGCCGTGCCCGAGGCCTCGGCCCTCCATCGGCCGCAGGCCAACGATGCTTTCATCGATACCGGCAACCCCGAGGTGGCCGCGAATGCCGACCTGCCCTCGCGCTGGTGGTCGTTGTATCAGGACCCCACGCTGGACGGCCTGGTTGAACAGGCGCTGCGGGACAACGTCGAACTGAAGGCCGCCGACGCGCATCTGCGGCGCGCCGCTGCCCTGTACGAGCAGGCGATGGATGCAGGGGGATTCGAGTACGAAGCAGAAGCCGGTGTCAGTCGTGCCCAGCTGTCTGCCGAATCGTTCCTGCTGGAGCACGAGCTGCCGCCGATCAACCTGGCCGACGGCAAGTTCGCAGTGAGCTATCAATTCGATCTGTTCGGCAAGCTCAGGCGTGGTGCGGAAGCGGCGCGCGCGGACGAACAGTCGGTCGCCGCAGCGCGCGATATCGCCCGCATCACCGTGGTGGCCGAGGTCGCCGACAACTACCTGGACATCTGCCACGCCAATCATGAGCTGCAGGTGGCCGCGCATTCGCTGCAATTGCAGCAGCGCGGCCGGGAGGTCACCGAGCGCCTGATCGCCGCCGGTCGCGGTACCGCCCCGGAACTGGCGCGCGCAAATGCCCAGGTGGCGCTGCTGGAAGCCGCGCTGCCGCCGCTGCAGGCCAAGCGCCAAGCGGCGGCGTATTCGCTGGCGGCGCTGTTGGGGCAGACCCCGGGGCAATTGCCGCCAGGCGTGCTGGACTGCGCCCATGCGCCAGCACTGCAGCAGCCCTTGCCGGTCGGCGATGGCCGCGCGCTGCTGGCGCGCCGTCCCGATGTGCGTCAGGCAGAACGCAAGCTGGCCGCCGCGACCGCGCGCATCGGCGTGGCGACTGCAGCGCTGTATCCGGATATCCGCCTGGGCGCATCGGTCGGTGCCGCTGGCCTGCTGGCCGACTTCGGCGAGCCGCTCACCCAGCAGTGGTCGCTCGGCCCACTGATCTCGTGGACCCTGCCCTCTTCCGGTACACGGGCCCGCATCCATGCCACCGAAGCCGGCGCTGACGCCGCGCTGGCCGAGTTCGACCACACCGTGCTGCAGGCGTTGCGCGAAACACAGACCGCGCTGGATCGCTATGCGCAGGATCTGCGTCGGCTGCAGTCGCTGCAGGTGGCGCAGCAGCAGGCCACGCTGGCCGCCGCGCAGAACCGCCGGTTGTACCAAGGGGGCCGCACGCCGTACCTGTCCAGCCTGGACGCCGACCGCAGCCTGGCCACCGCCGACGCCACGCTGGCCGAGGCGCAGGCACAGGTATCGCGCGACCAGATCCATCTGTTCCTCGCCTTGGGCGGTGGCTGGGATGCCGGCGCCGATGCCGCGCCCGCCGCCGCACCGACAGCGGCGAGGTAGACCCGATGTCCGTGCTGCTGGACCGCCAAGGCTGGCTGTTCTCGATCAAGACCTTCCTGGCGTCGATCACGGCGCTGTACATCGGGCTGGCTGGCAACCTGTCGCGGCCTTACTGGGCGATGGCCACGGTGTACATCGTCAGCCAGCCGCTGCTGGGGCCCACGCGGGCCAAAGGCGTGTACCGGATCCTGGGTACGCTGCTGGCCGGCGTGGCCACGCTGATCATGCTGCCCCATCTGGTGGAGACCCCGCTGCTGCTCAGTGCGGCGATGTCGCTGTGGCTGGCCGGCTGCCTGTTCCTGGCGCTGTTGAACCGCGGCCCCCGGGGCTACGCCTTCCTGCTGGCCGGCTACACCACCGCCTTCATCGGCTTTCCTGCGGTCACCTCGCCGGAGATGATCTTCGACACCGTGGTGGCGCGCAGCGAAGAGATCATCCTCGGCACGGTCGTGGCGGTGTTGTTCGCTGCACTGGTGTTCCCGGCCTCGGTACGGCCGATGCTGAGTGGCCGCATCAGTCGCTGGATGGACGACGCGGCGCAATGGTGTCGGCAGATCCTGGAAGGCGGCCGCGCGCACGCACCGCGCAACCGGCTTGCCGCTGACCTGGTGCAGTTCGAGGCGCTGATCGAGTTCCTGCGCCGCGATGATCCACGCCATGCCGGCGCGGCCGTGTCGATGGCCCGCCTGCGCGAACGCATGCTGCTGTTGCTGCCCGTGCTGTCTTCGATTGCAGATCGGCTGGACGCGCTGCGTGGTCACGACAAGGCGCTGCCTGAGGATCTGCAGTCCGTCGTGGACGACACCCGCGAATGGCTGGTGGCTGACGATGCCACCGCTGCCGCTGGCCTGTACACGTCGCTGCGGGCACGCATCAGCGCATTGAAACCGCAGGTGGACGCTGACCTGCAGCGCCTGCAGCTGGCCACCCTGTTGCTGCGCCTGGAGGAGCTGGTGGACCTGTGGCAGGACTGCCGCATGCTGCACCAGGCCATCGAGCACGGCACGGCGCCGCGCGAAACGCCGCGTTACCGCATCCGCGCGCGCGCGGTGACCGACGCCCGCCACGTGGATTACGGCATGGCGCTGTTTTCCGCGCTCAGTGCCGGTATCGCGCTGATGAGCTACTGCGTGCTGTGGATCGGGCTCGGTTGGGAAGGCGGTGGCAACGGCGCGATGATGGCCGCCGTGGCCGCGGCGTTCTTCGCCGCACAGGACGATCCCGCACCGAGCATGATGTCTTTTCTGATCTGGGCGGTCGTGGCGAGCATCGTGGCCGGCATCTACCAGTTCGGCATCTTTCCGGCGGTGCACGATTTCGGCCTGCTGGTGCTGCTGCTGGCCGTGGTGTTCCTGCCGCTGGGCCTGCTGCTGCACAACCCGAAGACGATGCTGTTCGCCCTGCCGTTGACGGTGAACCTGGTGGCCCTGCTCAGCGTGCAGAACACGTACAGCGGCAACATCCAGGGCTTCGTGAACTCGGCCGTGGCCATGTTCATCGGCATCGGGTTCGCGGTGGTGATGACCCGGTTGTTCCGCTCGGTGGGCGCCGAGTGGAGCGCGCGGCGCTTGGTGCGCCAGGGCTGGGGCACGCTGGCCGAAGCCGCCGAAGGCCGTGGCCAGCAGGATCGCGAACGCTTCGCTGCGCGCATGCTGGACCTGCTGGGCTTGCTGGCGCCCCGGCTGGCCGCCACGCCGGAGGGCAGCGACATCGCCTCGGTGGACATGCTGACCGAGGCCCGCGTGGGGCTGAACATCCTGCAGCTGCGGCGCGCCCGGCTGGACCTGCCCGAGCGCAGCCGGGAGGCGGTGGAGCACATCCTGGCCGACATCGCGACGCACTACCGCCGCCAGGTTGCCGCCCGCCGGCCGGTACCGGGCGAGGCTGCGCTGCGCGAGCGGCTGGACGCCTCGCTGGCGCGGGTGGGCAGCGTGGCGGCCGGCAAGGCCCGCGATGAAGCCCTGATGGGGCTGGTCGGCCTGCGCTTCGCGCTGTTCCCCGCAGACCTGCCGGCGCGCGAAGGCAGCGCCGCGCTTCCTGCCTCGTAACCCGCCGGTCCTTTTCCGACGGTAGTCATCCCCCCGCAAGCACGGTCGCGCTACCCTGCGCGTCCGCGCTTGCTGCGCAACGTCAACAGGAAGATCCGATGAGCTACGACATGATGGTGTTCGACCCCGCCGTGGCACCGCGCGAAGCGGCTGCCTTCATCACTTGGTATGAGAAGCAGACCGACTGGAACGAAGATCATGACCACGATGATCCCAAGGTCACCACCCCGGCACTGCAGGCCTGGTTTGCCGAAATGGCCGAGCATTTCCCGCCGATGAGCGGCCCGCTGTCCGACGATGAGGACGACCGCGATGAAGTCACCGATTACAGCATCGCCGCGAACGTGATCTATGGCTCCTTCGACGACGCCGTCGCCGAGCGCGCGCATGAAATGTTCCAGGTGCTGGCACACCAGCACGGGCTGGGCTTCTTCGATGCGAGCAGTGATGAAGCGGCGATCGTGTACCCGGACGGCACGGTGCTGGTGCTGGAGTAAGCGGGTGGAGCACCTTGGTTTGACCGCTTTGGTTTGACTGCTTTGGTTTGACTGCTCTGGTTTGACTGCTCTGGTTTGGCTGCTCTGGTTTGGCTGCTCTGGTTTGGCTGCTCTGGTTTGGCTGCTCTGGTAGAGCCGACTTCAGTCGGCTGCGGAGGACGTCAGCCGACTGAAGTCGGCTCTACCAAGGGCTCTGCCGGTCAGCCGACTGAAGTCGGCTCTACCAAGGCGGTGGCGCGACCAGGGTGGGTTGTACCGACGCTGCTGTCCGGCATCAGCCGAACAGCGAGGCCTGCACCGGTTCGGCGCCCAGGCGCCACGCCAGCCCGGACATCCGGCTGGCGTGGCGGTGCAGGGCTTTTTCCAGCACCTCGGCCGGACCGGCCAGGTGCAGCCGCTGCCGCGCGCGGGTCAGTCCGGTGTAGACCAGTTCCCGCGACAGTACGCGTGCATCGTGCCGCGGAAGCTGCAACCACACTTCGTCGAATTCCGAACCCTGCGCCTTGTGCACGGTCATTGCGAACGCACTTTCATGGGCCGGCAGTGCGGCCGGGTGGAATGCACGCGGCTGGGCCAGGTCATCGCCTGCAAACCAGGCCACGATCGCGCCCGTTGCGTCGCGCAGGCAGATGCCGATATCACCGTTGAACAGACGATGGCGGTAGCTGTTTTCAGTCACCAGCAGCAATCTGCCGTGGAAGTAGCCTGCATTGGCACCGGCCAGCAGCGTTTCAATGCGATGGTTCAGGCCGCGCGCGCCCTGCGGGCCCTCGCGCAGTGCCGTCAGCACGCGCAGGCGGCTCGCCTGCGCCAGTGCCTGCGCCGGATCTGCCGTCTCGCCCAAGGCCTGCCAGTGCCCGAGCAGATGCTCGCGCTGCACCGACAACGGGTCCAGCACATCTTCGTGGAAGCCGACGCCTGCCAGTGACTGGTCCCGCAACAAGCGCAGCGCGCCGTCGCTGTCACCGCGACGCACCGCGGTGGCCAACGGCGCAAGGTCCAGGGTGGCTGTCTGCCGGTAGCCCCGCTGCAGCTGCACACGGCGGCCGGCGAAGGCGCTGGGCGGCGCCTCGGGCAGCAGCGATGCCGGTGCCAGCAGCGGCTTCAGCGCGCGTGCGTCATCGGCACGCGTGCCCTGCCCGTCGCCGCTGGCGCGCAGGATGGCGCTGAGCACATCGCCAGCCTCCACCGACGGAAGCTGGTCCGGGTCACCCAGCAGGATCAGCCGCGTGCCCTCGCTGATCGCCTCCACCAGCTTGGCCATCAGCGGCAGGTCGATCATGGAGGCCTCGTCCACCACCACCACATCGAATGGCAGGGGATTGTCCGCATGGTGGCGGAACCGTGGCGAATCCGGAATCACCCCCAGCAGGCGGTGCAGCGTGGTTCCACTGCTGGGCAGGCCCTCGCACAGCGCAGCCTCGATGCCCTCGCCCTGCAACCGCTGCATCGCCAATCGCAGGCTTTCCGCCATGCGCTCGGCGGCGCGCCCGGTCGGGGCCGCCAATGCCATCCGGGGGACGGCGCGGCCTGCCTGCGCCGCCTGCGCGATCAGCAGCAACAGCAGGCGGGCGATGGTGGTGGTCTTGCCCGTGCCTGGGCCACCGGTCACCAGAGCGAGGGGGTGACGCAGCGTCACCGCCGCCGCGCGTGCCTGCTGGTCCGCGCGCTCGGCGGCGTGTGGAAACAACTGCGCGAACAACGGCGCGAGCGGTTCCAGGCCTGCGTCAGGCAGGGAGAAGCGCCCTATCCGTTGCAGCCCCTCGGCCAGCGTGCGTTCGTATTCGCGGTAGCGGCGCAGATACAGCAACCCGTTTTCCAGCACCAGCGGTGCGTCATCACTGACCGCATCCGCCGTGGCCGGCGTGGCCACCCAAGGCGAGGCGCGCAGCTGGTCCGCCCAGTCTGCCGCCAAGGGCCAGGTGAAATCGCCTTCCACCAGCCGCTGTGGCTGCGCCGGATCGAAACCGGCGTGGCCCTGCGATACCGCCAGTGAGGCCAGCGCAGCGGCCACCAGTACCGCCTGCGGAGTATCCGCACGCAGACGCCCCAGGCTGAGCGCCAGGGCATGGTCCAAGGTGCGCAGCTGGCCACCCTGCTTCAATGCGGTCAACAGGTTCATGCGACGCCTCCCAGCACGCGGGACACCAGCGCGGCCTGGGCGGTTTCGCCCCCGGCAAACAGCGCATCCAGGGCATCGACCAGTGCCACATCGAAGCGCGCCGCGTGTACACCGTGGCCCGGCACCTCCAGGCCGCGACAGAACAGGTAGCGGATACCGCCCATGTCGCGCGCGTAGTCATACTGGTTGCCCAGCCGGAAACGCAGCCAGCGATGCAGCGCAACGGTATAGATCAGCGCCTGCAGATCGTATTCGCTGTGCTGCATGGCCACCTGCAGCAACGCCGGTGCGTAGCCGGGAAGGCGGTTCGACTTGTAGTCGAGCACGTACCAGCGGCCGTCGCGTACGTAGGTCAGATCGATCTTGCCGGTCATCAACCCTTCCAGCTGGCGACGCAGGCCGAAGCCGCGGCGGGCCGGCACGAAGCCGAAGCGATGCAGCACCTGCAGCAGGGCGGGTACGGCCGTCGGCTGCATGGCGAAGTGGAACTCGATTTCGGCGCGGCGCTCGTCGGATGGCAGGCTGTACAGGGCACCGCCTTCCGGCAATTCAACGGTGAGCGTGTGGCCGACCAGCGGGGTCAGCACGGCGACGCCCTCGTCCAGGTCTGCATCGGCGTAGCCTTCTTCGCGCAGCGCCTTTCGAAGCACCGCGTCCTGTCCTTCCGGTGCAGGTTCGCCAGGCTGCCAGAGGCCCCACGCCGCAAAGTCGGTGTTCTCCAGCGCATCGTGCAGCACGTTGCCGAAGCGGCTGCCCATGAAGCGGGGATCCACCGGCACCGCGTCGGGCTCTGCACCGGCAGGCAGCGCCGGCTCCAGCGGCAGTTCCGGACCCGCCGGTTCGTCGGCGGCCGGCGCGGGTACCTCGGTTGCTGCCGCGTCCACATCATGGCCTGCATCGGCGTTGGCCAGCTGGGTGAAGCTGTAGACCCACCAGTCATGCGGCACGCGACGGTCGATGCGGCGAACCGGTGGCAACGCCCCTTCGCTTTCCAGCGCAAGCTGCGGCGGGCGCAACGGCGGGCCGCTGTCATCGACCACGATATCCGGGTCTGCCGCCAACGCCGCCGCGTCGGCCAGCATGGGCGCCAGGCGGGTCTTCGACAGGCCGGCCAGGTCGCCCACGGCAATCCACAGGGCGTGCTCTGCACGGGTCAGGCCGACATACAGCAGTCGCGCATCTTCGGCTCGCTGCTCCTGGTCACGCAGTGCCGTTGCGTTGTCCCACGCCGTGTCCTTGTCCAGCTTCCAGTGCAGTTCCCGGCGATCGTCAGCGTGCACGGTGCAATGGCTGGCCGTGTTCGGCGCCCCGCCCTCGATGCCGACGAAGGGCAGGTAGACCAACGGATATTCCAGGCCCTTGCTCTTGTGCAGGGTGATGATCTGGACACGACGCGCGTCCGACTCCAGTCGCAGCAACTGCTGCTCATCGTTCTGGTCGGCGTGCGCCATCTGCCCCTGCAGCCAGTCCAGCAGGCCATGCATGCCCAACGCCTGCGCGGATGCTTCCTGCAGGAGTTCGCCCAGTTGCAGGTAATTGGTCAGTCGTCGCTCGCCGTCGATCAGCGCGAGCAAGCGCTCGGCCTGGCCAGCACACGCATCGGCGATGACCGCGAACGGGCCGCCACGGGTCCAGCGCTCCCGCCACTGCAGCAGCTGCGACTGGAAGCCGCGCTGCACATCGCCCTCGCGTTCCATGCTGGCGATGGCGGCGGCATCCTGTCCCAGCAGCACGGTGGCCAGCGCCGCACGCAGGCGCCCTTCATCGGCCGGCTGCAGCAAGGCCATCAGCAGCGCGCGCAGGTCCTGCGCCTCGGCGCTGGCGAACAGACTCTGCTTGCCCGCCGCCACGGCGGGGATGCCCACGGCCGCCAGACCCGTCTGCACCAGGGTGGCTTCGCGGTGCGAGCGCACCAGCACGGCGATGTCGCCGGGCGCCACGGGTCGATCGCGCAACACGGCAAGGCCGCTGCGCGCCTCCAGCAACACGCGGTGGATGTCAGTGACGCAGGCCCTGCACGCCATCTCGCGCGACGGTTCCGCGTTGAAAGGCTTGCCTCCTTCGTTGCGCAGCACGCGCAGCGTGAGCCCGGGGGCAGGGACTCCGTTGCGCAGGTAGTCGTCATCGCGGCGTACGCCACCGGCCGCTACCGGCTCGAACTGGATGGCCGGGTCCAGGAACGCATCAGCGCCGGCGCTGGCGTACAACGTCTGCAGCGCGCGCAGCACGGCCGGGCGGGAACGGAAGTTGCGGTCCAGCGCCGGCGCGACCTGCGCCTCGCGCCGGGCGTTCAGATAGGTGTGGATATCACCGCCACGGAAGCCGTAGATCGCCTGCTTCGGATCGCCGATCAGGAACAGCGCAGGTGGCAGGTCATCATCGCGGTTTTCCGCGGAGTCGCCGAACACGCTGTCGAAAATGCTCCATTGGCGATCATCGGTATCCTGGAACTCGTCCACCAGCGCGATGCGGTACTGCGCACGCAGGTGGCGCACCAGGGTGCGACGGTGCGGCCCGTCCAGGGCATCGGCAACCCCCTCGATGAGGTCATCGTAGGTCTGCACCCGCCGCACCTGTTTCAGAGTGGCCAAGCGCTGCCGTGCCTCTTCGCGTACGGCGTGCAGGAAGTTGATGGCCTGCAGGCGCAGCCACGCCTGCCGTGCATCGCGCGCATGCAGGTAGTCCTGTAGCGGCGCCTGCAACGGCGACACCGGAGCGCGGCCGGCATGCGCCTTGTTGGTCTTGGCGGCCAGTGCCTCGGGCAGGAAGGCCGGCAGCCGCTCGCTGTCCAGCGGCGCGGTTTCATCCCCGCGCAGCGCCCACTCGCGCAGTGCGCTGCAGACCGGCTGCACCCAGGTCAGCTTGTACGACGCCCCGTTCAACCACTTGGCATCGACGGCGTCGCACAGGGCCTGGAAGAAGGCATCACCGTGCTCGCGTACGGCCTGCGCCAGCGCGCGGGTGGCCTGCTGCAATGCGTCGATCGGATCCGATCCGATCGGGCCCGGCGCAGGCAGCAGGGGCAACGACTTCAACAACGCAGGAAGATCCGACGCCAGCGCATCGGGGCTTTTCCACAGCCATGTCAGTGGATCGATCGCGGCCGGGTCGCTGGCATGCACGCGCCACAGGTCCGCCGCCAGTTCTTCCAGCAGACTCCGCTCGCTGGCCAGCAGTTCGGGCGGGTCGAAGGTGTGCCCGCTTTCCAGCGCATGTTCGCGCAGTACGCGGGTGCAGAAGCCGTGGATGGTGAAGATCGACGCCAGGTCGATTTCATCGGCCGCTACCTGCAACCGCCGCTGCAGGGCGCTGGCACGTTCCTGGCCGCCCTGCAGATGGCGTTGCAGCACGAAGCGGGTCAACGCCACATCCGGCGATTCGCCCTCCTGCGGCGCGCTGTCCACCAGCTGCGCCGCCAGGGCCAGACGCTCGCGGATGCGCTTGCGCAGCTCCTGCGTTGCCGCATCGGTGAAGGTCACGGCGAGGATCTGGCCGATGCGCAGACCCTGCTCCACCACCAGGCGGGTGAACAGCGTCGCCAGGGTGAACGTCTTGCCGGTACCCGCGCTGGCCTCGATCAGCTGCACGCCCTGCAGCGGCAGGGCCAGGTACGGGTCGTCGTGCAAGGGCGTGGCGATGTGGCTCATACCGTGTCGTCCTGCGGGAAATCGGCCAGCGCACGGCCTTCGCGCACCGCCGTGAATATCAACCGGCTGATGTGCAGCAGCTCGGCATAGTGGGTGTCGTCGACGAACGGGTCCTGTCCGCGCAACGTCAGCTGCAGGGCTTCACTGCGTGACTCGCCCCAGCTGCGGTCCGATCCATGCCAGCGCTTGGCGCCTTCAGCGCGCTGCTTCTCCGCGCTGGCGGTGTGGATGGCCCAGCCGGTGTATGGGCCGAAACGCAGCGGTTCGCGCAGGCCGCGCTGGCGCAGCCGGAGCAGCGCACGCAGCGCGTCGCTGGCCTGCGCCACGGAGAGCGCCGGCTGCACATGCGGCCCGATGCCCGCTTCCCCGTCATCGTGGAACTGCACCAGCGGCAGCGCGTCGCCGGCCGCATTGGCGAGCAACCAGTCCAGACCGTGGCGGATGGCGGCCGGTCCGTTGAGGCTGCCGGTACGCAGGCGCACCAGCCCATCCGGATGGCGGTCTCGCACACGGCCGTGCAGGCGCACGCCATCGACCTGCACTTCGTAGCGGCGGCTCTGCAACGGCTCGGCGCGCAACCACGCACGCAGGGCATCGGCATAGGGCCTTGTCTGTGCCTGCAAGGCATCGAAGCCGCGCTCGCCCAGCGCCCCGGACGGCAGCAGCGCACGTGCGCGCAGCCGCGGATACAGCGGTGCGTCGTCCTCGGTCAACGTCGCCTGCACGACGGCCAGTTGCACGCTGCGGGCGGCGGGGCTGCGGTCATCCAGCACCAGGGGTTCGATGTCATCGGTCTCTTCCACGTCACCGGGCAGGCGCAGGCCCAGTGACAGCGCCAGGAACTGGCCTGCCGGATCAATCAGGAAGCGGCGCAGTTCGTCCAGCGACAGGCTGTCTTCGGAGCGGTCCGTTGCGCCCGCCAGGACCGGCAGCGCCGTCGTGCACCACGGTGGCAACGCGGCGCGCGCACCGCCCACGCTCCCCGCGGCGGGATGCCATTGCCGCCGGTAGCTGAAACGGCGTGGATCGCCGCCACCGAAGGCCGCCGGTGAAAACGGCTGCAGCGCATGCCGCACCACGAAGCCTTTGCCGGCGTCCACGGGGTCGACGTGGTACTTCATCGCCGCATCGATCAACTCGCTGACCAGTACGGACGGTTCGCGTGCGGTGCCATCGCGCGGATCAGCGCCCAGGTAACTCAGGTAGAACGCATCCTGTGCGGCGGCGAACAGCTGCAGGAACAGGAAGCGATCGTCTTCGCGCAGTGAGCGATCGCCCGGGCGACGGCGCGGCGAGTCCAGCTCTGCGGTCAGCTGATTGAGGCCGGCGGCGGGGTCCCGGCGCGGGAAGTCGCCATCGTTCAGGCCCAGGATGCAGATCACCCGGAACGGCAGCAGGCGCATCGGCACCATCCGGCCAAAACTGATGCCACCGGTGAGCAGCGGTGCACGCGTATCAGCCTCGGCCAGCGCCGCGGCGAAGTGGGAACGGATCACCTCTGCCGGCACCGCCGCATCAGATCCGGCCTTCGACGCGTCCTCGGCGAACTGGTTGATCAGTCGGCGCAGCCGCTCCAGCGCGCGCTGGCTGTTGGGCGAGGAAGGCGGCGTCGGCAGCACCGCATCCAGCAGGCCCAACAGGCGCTGCCGCCACTGGTCAGGCGGCAGACGCTCACCCAGCCGTTGCTGGTACACCGCCAGCACGCGCAGCAGGCGGATCAGCCGATCCAGCGCATCCAGCGCGCTGCCTTCCAGTTCCGGCCACGGCGCGACGCCGGCGATGTCGCCTTCGCTGCCACTGGCGTGCCCCAACAACAGGCGGTCCAAGGCGAACTGCCAGGTAAAGGCATCGTCGGCCGGTGCCTGGTGCTGGCGCCGGTGATCGGCGTTCAGGCCCCAGCGCACGCCGGCCAGCTGCAGCCAATCGTGCAATCGATCGAAGGCGGCCGCGTCCAGGCCGGCCGCTTCCGCCAACGGCGCACTGGCCAGCAGGTCCAGCACTTCGTTCAAGCCGAAGCGCGCGACGGGCAGGCCGAGCAGGTGCACGAACACATCAGCCAGCGGTTCACCTGCCAGTGGACTGGTGTCGGCCAGCGCATAGGGAATGTGGTCATCACCGCCGCTGCGGCCGCCGAACACCGCTTCCAGATAGGGCACGTAGGGATCGATGTCCGGCGCCAGCACCGCGATGTCACGCGCCTGCAGGGGCGGATCGAATCGCGGATCCTGCAGCAGCCCGCGCAGCTGGTCATGCAGCACCTGCAGTTCGCGCAGGCGCGTGTGGCAGGCATGCACCTGCAGGCTGGGGTCATCCAGCCGCAGCGTGGGGCGGAGAGCACCAGCGGGCAGTCCGCGGCGATGGAACAGGTCGCGCTGCAGGCGGTGCAGCAGGCTGTCGGACAATCCGCCCTCGTCCAACGTGGGGCCGGCATCCTCTTCGGGATCGACATACGCGGCGATCTCGCCGGCGGGGTGCACGACTTCGTAGCTGCCGAGTACCGCCATGAAGTCGCGCCCGGCTGCACCCCAGGCTTCCAGCAGACGGTTCTCACCTGCGGATTCGCCGAACGGATCCGGTGCCCCGCTGCGCAGCTTTTCCGCCAGCGTCTGCAGGTCGCCCCAATAGGCCTGCACCGGCGTAGGCAGGTAGAAGTGCAGTTCGCCGACGCGTGCCTGGGTGGCCATCACCCGCAGCACATCAGGGGAGATGTTCAGGGTGGCAAACGCCGAAAGGCGCGGCGGAAGGCCCTGTGGCAAGGGTTTTCCGGCGCCTTCGAACTGATCCAGGTAGGCCTGGATGCGGCGCGCGCGGTAGCCCCGCCCCTCGGCGATGGCCCGCCACAGGATCGCCTGCGGATCCTGCGGATCGGCGCCGGCCTCCCAGCGCAGCAGCCAGTCACGGCGCCATGCCTGGTATTTCTCGAACACGCTGGCCAGCTCGCCGGCCAGCGCCCACGGTTTCAGTGGATCGCCGCCGGACAGGTACGCCTGCAGCGCGCGCATCGGTGGCCGGGCGATCAGGTCTGCATCGCCCAGCGCGGCGTACAGGCGCCAGCGCAAGGCGGCCGCGTCCAGATCGTCGGTTTCACCGGGCACATTGGCATTCAGCGCACGCGCGACGAATTCGCCGGGGGTGAGGAACTCCAGGTTGGCTGCCACGCCATATTCGGCGGCCAAAGTGGATTGCAGCCAGCGCCGCATCGCCACCTGCGGAATCAGCACCACTTCCGGTGCCAGCAGGGGCTGGCCGGGCATCGGCGCGCGGACGTGCCGGGCCAGGAGCGCGGCGAGCACATCGAGGGAATTGGAATGGTAGAGGCGGAAATCGCCGGCAGGGTCGCTCATCGCAGACAGTGTGCCGCAGCGCGGCGATAAATGAATGCCGGGGGGTGCAGCGCGCGGCTGTCGCGTTCGCCACCGTGCAAGGCAGACAACCGATTGTTCCGGTGCCCTTCCTGACTGTCCCACCGTGCTGCCGCCCCAGCTCCGGCAGCGCGTGCGACAATACTGGACGGTCCAGTACGCTTATGTTCAGGCGCAGCTGCTGATTCTTCAACGTTGGAAAATCGTTAACGGTGCCCATGCAGGCTTCAGCCACCCCCTTGGTGCAGTTGTCCAACGTCCGCATCGATCGCGGCGGTCGGACAATCCTGCGCGACGTTTCGCTGCAGGTGCCGCGGGGCAGCATCACCGCCGTGCTGGGGCCGTCCGGCAGTGGCAAGTCCACGCTTCTGGCTGCACTCACCGGCGAACTGCGTCCGGTGCAGGGTGAAGTCACCCTGTTCGGCAAGCCGATCCCTACCGGCAACCGCGACCTGTTGGAGATGCGCAAAAGTGTCGGCGTGCTGCTGCAGGGCAATGGGTTGCTGACCGACCTCAGCGTTGCCGAGAACGTGGCGCTGCCCCTGCGCACCCATACCAAGCTGCCGGTGCCGGTGCGCGAACGCCTGGTGCAGATGAAGCTGCACGCGGTGGGCCTGCTGGCTGCCGGAGACACCTGGCCGCGCGAGCTGTCAGGTGGCATGGCGCGACGGGTAGCCCTTGCGCGTGCGCTGGCCCTGGACCCGCCGCTGATGATCTACGACGAGCCGCTGACCGGGCTGGACCCGATTGCCTCCGGGGTGATCATGAGCCTGATCCAGCGCCTCAACCACAGCCTGGGGCTGACCAGCATCATCGTCAGCCACCACGTGCACGAGACCCTGCCGATCTGCGACCAGGTGATCGCCATCGCCAACGGGGGCGTGGTGTTCCAAGGCAGCCCGGCCGCGCTGGAGTCCAGCCAGGATCCGCTGCTGCAGCAGTTCCTGCATGGTCGTCCGGACGGGCCGATCCCCTTTGACGCCGCGCCCCGCACGAGGACTGCCTGATGCCCTTTGTTGCCGGAACCCGCGCGCTGGGACGCGCCGGCCTGTTTTCGCTCACCGTGCTGCGCGGATCGCTTCCGACGGCGGACTTCCTGGCCGAGCTGACCCGCGAAATCTACAAGATCGGCGCGCGTTCGCTGCCGATCATCTCCGTTGGCGGCGCATTCGTTGGTCTTGTGCTGACCCTGCAGGGCTACCGCACGTTGACCACTTTCGGCGCCGCCGATGCGCTGTCCACGCTCTTGGGCCTGTCGCTGTACCGCGAGCTGGCCCCGGTGCTGACCGCGCTGCTGTTCATCGGCCGCGCCGGCAGCTCGATCGCCGCCGAACTGGGCCTGATGCGGGCCACCGACCAGATCAAGGCGCTGGAACTGATGGCCATCGATCCGATCGCCAAGGCCGTGGCACCGCGCTTCTGGGCGGCGGTGCTGACGGTCCCCCTGCTGACCGGGGTGTTCTGCTCGCTGGCCATTTCAGCCAGTTACTTCGAAGCGGTCCACCTGCTTGGGCTGGATAACGGCGTGTTCTGGTCGGCGCTGCGCAACAGCGTGGACTTCTGGAACGACTTCGGTGTGGCAATGCTGAAGTCCGCCATCTTCGGTGGCACCGCCGCCCTGGTCGCCTCGTACGTCGGCTTCCATGCGGAACCCACCATCGAAGGCACCTCGGTGGCCACCACGCGCGCGGTGGTGAACGCGTCGCTGCTGGTGCTCATGTTCAACTTCGTGCTGTCGGCGATGCTGTTCCAGTAACGATGGATTCCTGGTTCCTGCGCTTTGCAGCGCGGGGATGATCTGAAACTCCCGCTTCGGCATCGGCCGGGGCACCTGTCAAAAATGGTGAAACGAACATGGCCATCCGCGGTCCCAGACTGGAATTTTCCGTCGGCGCCTTCCTGTTGCTGGCATTGGCTTCGCTGATGGTGCTGGCCGTCGCTTCAACCAACCAGCGCTGGGGGCTCGGCGGTGGCGGCTATGAGCTCAAGGCCCGTTTCTCGCAGATCGGCCAGCTGCGCAAGCAGGCGCCGGTGAAGATCGGCGGGGTCAATGTCGGTCAGGTCGCCGCCATCGATCTGGACCCGGTGAAGTTCGACTCCATCGTCACCATCAAGATGGACGGCAAGTTCAAGGACCTGCCGGCCGATACCTCCGCCGGCATCTTCACCAGCGGACTGCTCGGCGAGAGTTATATCGGTCTGCAGCCGGGCGGTGATCCGGACGTGCTGAAGGCCGGCGATGAAATCGTGTTCACCCAGCCCGCTGTAGACCTGATCCAGCTGGTCGGCAAGTACATGTTCGGGGGTGGCGGCGCCGGTGGCGACGCAGCCCAGTCCACTGAATCCCATGACGGCGCTGCCGCGCCCGCAACGGAACCGCAACCATGAAAATCAAGCTTCTTCCGCTCCTGCTGGCCTCCAGCCTGTTCGCCGCCACCCCGCTGCTGGCGTCTGCCCAGACGGCTCCCGCCGCGGCGCCGGCTGCCCAGGGCCAGGCCGGCAAAACCGTCATCGATGCCAGCACGCGCATCATGACCACGCTGCAGCAGCGCAAGGCCGAGTTCAGCAAGGACCCGGCCGCACTGCGCAACTTCATCAACAGCGAGCTCAACCGCACCTTTGACCGTGACTACGCCGCACGGCTGGTGCTGGGCGCGCATTCGCGCGGTGCCTCCGACGCCGACATCAAGCTGTTCGCCGATGCCATGGCCGACAACCTGATGCAGCGCTACGGTTCTGCGCTGCTGAACATCCAGGGCAAGCCGACCTTCCGCCTGAAGGGCGAGACCCCCCTGCCGGGCAATCGCGGCGTACGCGTGGCCACCGAACTGGTGCGCTCGGGCGACCAGCCGACCCCGGTGGAATACCTGATGCGCAACAGCGGCGGCCAGTGGAAGATCTTCGACGTCAACATCGAAGGCATCTCCTACGTGCAGACCTTCCGCAACCAGTTCGATGCCCCGCTGCGCCAGAAGGGCATCAAGCAGGTGGCCACTGATCTGCGCAGCGGCGCCATGCAGGCGGCACCGGGCAGCAATGGCAAGTAATCCTGCTTCCACGCAGCAGGCCCAGGTCCGTCTGGATCAGGGCACGCTGCGGGTGACCGGCGCATTGGACCGCAGCGCGGTGATCGCGCTGTGGCCGCAGCTGCAGGGCATGGTCAAGGGCGCGCAAGCGCTCGACCTGACCGATGTGCCGCGCGTGGACAGTGCCGGCGTTGCGCTGCTGGCCGAACTGGCTGCCCGGGTACGCACCGAGGGTCGCGTGTTGGCCATCCAGGGCACACCCGCAGGCCTGACCGAACTGGAGGCCGCCTATCGGCTGTCTGCAGACCTTGATTTCACTGCCCCTACTGCCGCGAGCTGACATGAACGTCGTACGCATTCTCCCCCTCTTCGTGTTGGCCGCCGCGCTCAGTGCCTGCGCCGCCAAGCCCGCCCGTGATGCCGCACCCGTTGCCGATACCGTAGTGCCCGCCGCCTATGCGCCGGTCAGCGATACGTCGGCGTCGACGGATGTCGATACCGCCGCCGTCGCCACGGGCCCGGCCGTTGATGCCTCTGCCGCGTCGGCAGTGGCTGCTGCACCGCCTGCGTCGGCTCCCGTGGATGCCGACGGTGATGGCGTCCCGGATCCGGCCGAAGACGATTTCACCGCCCTGTATGGCAGCGATGGTGTCAGCGGCGGCTCGTCTGCGGTCTACGATCCGTGGGAACCCTTCAACCGCCGCGTGCATCGTTTCAACGTGGTGGTGGACAACGCCGTGGCGCGTCCGCTGGCAACGGCATACACCAACGTCGTGCCGCGCTTCGCACGCACCGGCGTCAGCAACTTCTTCAGCAACATCCGTTCGCCGGTGACCATCGTCAATCAGGTCCTGCAGGGTCGCCCGGATGATGCATGGGACACCTTGGGCCGCTTCCTGATGAACAGCACGCTGGGTGTCGGCGGTCTGTTTGATCCGGCCAGCAAGGCGATGATCGCCAACCGCAAGGAAGATTTCGGCCAGACGCTCGGCGCGTGGGGCTGGCGCCCGTCGCGCTACGTCGAGCTGCCGTTCTTCGGCCCGCGTACGGTGCGTGATGTGTTCGGCCTGGCCGGTGACATCCCACTGTCGCCGATCCGCCAGATCGAAGAAGACAAGGTGCGCATCGGCCTGCAGGGCCTGCAGCTGGTAGACGCCCGTTCGCAGCTGCTGGCGGCCGATGACATCCGCTCCAGCGCCGTGGACGAATACGCCCTGGTGCGCGATGCCTGGCTGCAGCGCCGTACGTACCAGATCGAGAATGACCTGCGCGGCAAGCATGCACGTGGCAAGGACGATCTGGATTCGGCCATCCCGGTGGATGCGATGCCGATGCCGCAGTGGGGCAACTGATCGCCGCTGCTGGATGAAAAAAAACCCCGCTTCGGCGGGGTTTTTTTTGTGGTCGCCGCGGTGGTAGCGCCGACCCATGGTCGGCGGGATCTGTCAGGCACCGCGGTGAAGCGCCGCCGAGCATGGCTCGGCGCTACTGCGTTCTGGTCAGGCGGCGGGCGCGGCCTCGCGCATGCGCACCACGCGGAGAAATAGAGGCGTGGTAGTGCCGACCCATGGTCGGCGGGATCTGTCAGGCACCGCGATCAAGCGCCGCCGAGCATGGCTCGGCGTTCCCGCATCAGCGTGTGCTGGTCAGGCGGCGAGTGCGGTGTCCACGGCGTCGCGGAGGCGCGCGTCGTCGGCCGCTACGTCCGGGGCGAAGCGGGCGATGACCTTGCCGTCGCGGCCGATCAGGAACTTCTCGAAGTTCCACAGGATGCCCGGTGCCGGCTGGGCGAGGTCCTTCGCCGCCAGGCGCTCGCGCATCGGACCTTCGCCGATGGCCTCCGGCTGGGCGGCGATCAGCTGCTGGTACAGCGGATGCACGTCGTCACCGGCGACGCTGATCTTGGCGAACATCGGGAAGCTGACATCGTAGGTGAGCTGGCAGAACTGCTGGATGTCCGCTTCGCTGTCAGGCTCCTGCCCGAGGAAGTTGTTGGCCGGGAAACCCAGCACTTCCAGCCCCTTTGCCTGCTTTTCCAGATACAGCGTCTGCAGGCCTTCATACTGCGGGGTAAGGCCGCACTTGGAGGCGACATTGACCACCAGCAGGACCTTGCCCTGATAGTCCGCCAGCGATGCGGGCTGGCCTTCGATGGTGTTGATGGAGATCTGCTGGATGGATGCGGTCATGACGGGCTCCTGTCTGGAACGGGAAAGGAAAAATCGGGAATGCAGCGCGCGCTCAGTCGACGCAGATCGTGCCCTGCGCCACGCCACCGTCGATGCGCTGGCGGCAGCCGAAGTTCTCGCTGGCGTCGCGCTGGCAGACACCGGATGCCGGTGCGCCGGCAACGACTTCACCGATCGCCAGGCACTGGCCACTGCAGTCGGACTTGGTGGTGCAGGTCTTGCCGGCATCGGCATTGGGCACCACGCACTGCACCCGCTGCAGGCGCCCCAGGGGACGCAGCTCGCCGCCCTTCGCGGTGCAGGCCTCTACTTCCGGCAGGGACGCTGCCGTGTCCAGCGGTGCGCGGCTGCCGCCAAAGGCGCAGCCGGCAAGGGTGAGGGTCAACAGCAGGCTGGTCAGCAGGGGCAAGCGCATCGGTGGCATCCATGAGGTGTGCAGGTAGACCAACGAGGATACCCAAGCGGTATGTCTATTCTTCGTCAGGTCCCGCCAGCTGCTGAACCACTTCGGGTTGCAGTTCAGGCGGCAGCGCCTTCTTCGCTTTGCTGCCCAGCTCGGCCAAGCGACGCGCGCGGCTGATCGCCGAATTGCGCGAATCCTGCAGGCGGTTGCGTGCGTTGGAGAACGCCGTCGTGGCGTCTTCCAGCTTCTTGCCGACGTTGTTGAAGTCGGCCAGGAAAGCGACCAGTGCATCCAGCACCAGTCCGCCGGCATCGCTGATCTGCAGCGCCTGTTTCTGCACCTTGTCGCGCGTCCACAGACGTTCTGCCACGCGCAGCAGCGCCATCAGCGTGTTCGGCGAAGCAAACACGACCTTGTTGTCGAAGGCGTAGGTCTGCAGCGAGGGGTCGATGGACAGTGCTGCCGACAGGGCGCCTTCGATCGGCACGAACGCGATGGTCACATCCAGCGTCTGTTCTTCGCCCATGGCCTTGGGGTAGTTGCGCACGCCGAGATCGCGCACATGCGCGCGCAACGCCGTGGCATGGCGCAGCAGCGCTTCGTTGCCGGCATCGGGCGTATCGGCGTTCATGGCTTCCTGCCATGCCACCAGATTGACCTTGCTGTCGACCACGATGCTGCGCTGGTCCGGGAAGTTCACCACCACGTCCGGACGCAGGCGTTCGCCTTCGTCGTCCACCACGTGCTGCTGGCGCTTGTAGTGCACGCCCTCTTCCAGCCCGGAACTACGCAGCACCGTTTCCAGCATCAGCTCGCCCCAGTCGCCACGCACCTTCGCGTTGCCTTTCAGGGCGTTGGTGAGGGCGGCAGCCTGCGAGGCCATGTCCTGGTTGAGGGTCTTCAGTTCACCCACGGCACCGAGCAGGCTGGCACGTTCGCGTGCCTCTTCGGCGTACAGCACGTCGACGCGGCCGCGGAACTCCTGCAGTCGCTCGGTGAAGGGCTTGAGCATGTTTTCGATGTCCAGCCGCGACTGCCCGGTCGCTTGGCGCACGTTCTTCTCGAACTGCTGGCCACGCTCCTCGAACACCTTGCCGGCCAGTTCAGCAAAGGCGCCGCTGAGCTTTTCCTTCGCCGTATCCAGATAGATGCGCAGCTCGGCGCTGGCCTGCTGCTGGTGCTGCAGGTTGGCCTGCAGGCGGGTGTGGTCACCGTGCAGCTGCTGGTAGGTTTCGCGCTGGGCGTGCAGTTGCTGCTGCAGGTCGACCAGTTGTTCCTGCATCTGCTGCAGGGCGTTGCCTCGTTCCACCAGGCGGGTGTCACGCTCGCTGGCCAGGGCGGCGTCGCGTTCTATGCGGCCCTGCGCGGCGCTGAGTGCCTGCTGGGCATCCTGCGCGCGGCGGCGTTCGCCTTCGATGTCGTCCTGCAGGGCCTGCAGACGTCCGCGCAGCTGGCCGGCGTCGACCTGGGCGGCGAGGCTGCGCTCGCGTTCTTCGCTCAGCGTGTGGCGCAGCGCGTCGAGTTCGTGGGTGTCGGTGCCGCCACTGGAGCGGCGCAGCACCACCACCAGCAGCACGAGGATGATGGCGAGCAGCAGCACGGCCAGGAGTACAAGGGTCTGGGTTTCCATCCGCCTAGTTTAGGCGGGTGCTGTCTCATGCGCTGCGTCGGGGTGGTCGAACGGGCTGGGCCCCCTCGCGGCCGACAGCGTGCGCGCTGCACCCGCGCGTGGATCGGGCGGGTGGGCTATGCGGGGCACGCGCAAGTACGTCCATGTAGCTCTTCGCGGCTCCTGCCCGCTCAAGGCCCCGCATACCCCACCCGCCCGACCCGCTGACAGGTTCCGTGTGCTGTCTGCCGCGTTGAAAAAAGAAGGAAGAGAGAAACGGGCTTACCAGCCTTCGAGGACGATCTTGCCCTTGGCTTTCTGGCTTTCGATCAGAGCGTGGGCGCGGCGCAGGTTGGCTGCGTTGATGCGGCCGAGATTCTCGCCCAGGGTGGTGCGCAGGACGCCGGCATCGATCAGGCCGGCCACGCGGTTCAACAGGACGTGCTGCTGCTGCATGTCAGCGGTCTGGTGCAGCGGGCGGGCGAACATGAACTCCCAATGCAGCGAGGCGCACTTGCGCTTGAGGGCCATGACGTCCAGCTGGCCGGGATCGTCGATCAGACCCAGCTGGCCCTGCGGCGCCAGCACCTCGATGATCTGTGCGTAGTGCTGGTCGGTGTGGGTCAGGCTGGCCACGTGCTCCACCTGCTGGATGCCCAGCCGCGACAGGCCCTCGGTCAGCGGCAGGCTGTGGTCGATCACGTGATGGGCGCCCAGCGCGTACACCCAGTCCTGGGTTTCCGGTCGCGATGCGGTGCCTACCACGGTCAGCTTGGTCAGCTGGCGGGCCAGCTGCACCAGGATGGAGCCGACGCCACCGGCTGCGCCGATCACCAGCAGGGTCTGGCCTTCGCCACCGCCTTCGGCGATGCGCAGGCGATCAAACAGCAGCTCCCATGCGGTGATCGCGGTCAACGGCAGTGCCGCGGCGCTGGCGTCATCCAGACTGGTGGGCTTGCGGCCGACAATGCGCTCGTCTACCAGTTGGTATTCGGCATTGCTGCCCGCCCGGTCGATGGCACCGGCGTAGTACACCGCATCGCCGGGCTGGAACAGGGTGACCTCACTGCCCACGGCATCCACCACGCCGACCGCATCGAATCCAAGCACGCGCGGGGTCTCGGTGGCGGCGCTGCGGCGCACCTTGGCATCGACCGGGTTCACCGCCACCGCGGTCACCGCGACCCGCAGGTCCCGTGGACCCGGGGTGGGGATGTCCATCTCCAGATCAACCAGGGCCTTCGGATCATCGATGGACAGGCCGGCACGGGTATAGGCAACAGCGCGCATGGGGAACTCCGCAGCAAAGGGGGATTCACGCCAGCATGGACGCTGCGGGGGCCGCTGGAAAGGCGCAGAATCCAACATCACTTTCTCTCTCGTGGTGAAAATGATCCGCTTCGATGACCTGCAGTTGTTCGCCCGCACTGCGGCGCTCGGCAGCTTCAGCACGGCAGCGCGCGAGGCGGATCTGCTTCCGGGGCAGGTCGCGGCGGCGATTGCCCGGCTGGAGCGCGAGCTGGACCTGCGCCTGTTCGTTCGTACCACCCGCAGCCTTCGGCTGACCGCCGAGGGCGCGGTGTACCTGCCGTACGCACACGACGTGCTGGCGGCGTTGCGCGAGGGTCGAGCCCGGGTGCAGGGCGAGGATGCCGAGCTGGCCGGCACGCTGCAGGTGGCCGCGCCCTCGGATCTTGGCCGCAACGTGCTGCTGCCGTGGCTGACCGCCTTCCGTCGCGCACATCCGCGCCTGCAGTTGCATCTGCAGTTGTCCGACCAGGTGACGGATGTATTCCGCGATCCGGTCGACATCGCCTTTCGCCTGGGTCGGTTCGACGACGCCAGCTACGTCGCCCTGTCGCTGCTGCCGGACAACCGTCGCGTGCTGGTGGCCTCTCCCGGCTATGTGCAGGCACACGGCACGCCAGGCAGCATGGATGCCCTGAAGGACCATGCCTGCCTGCTGTACCAACTGGGCGGGCGCACGCACGATCGCTGGAACTTTGAACACGATGGACGGCGTAGCGTGGTGGTGGTGCGTGGCGCACTGCTGTGCGATGACGCCGATGTGGTGCGACGGTGGGCGGTGGCGGGTGAGGGTATCGCCTACAAATCATGGCTCGATGTGGGCGACGACGTACGTGCCGGGCGGCTGCAGGTGCTGCTGGGCGGCAGTGGCGAGCCGCTGCCGTTGAACCTGGTGTGCCCACATCGCAAGCAGTTCTCGCCGGCGGTGCGGCAGTTGCATGGGTTCCTGGGCGAGCGGCTGGCGCCGTTGCTGGAAGGGTTGCCCATCGCCCGGTAGTGAGGGCCGCTTGTCGTCCCGGGGCTGCCGCTGCGCTCGCCGAGCGTGGCTCGGCGCTACGGGATCGCAAGCGCCGGCCACATCGTGGCAACGGGGCTGGATCAGCGCCGCGCCACTACAATGGCAGCCCCCTGCGTTGAATGAGTAAGCCGCCATGCCGTGGATGGGCATCCAGGACCTGTGGACCTTCCTGGTCGCCGTGCTGGTGTTCCTGGCATTGCCAGGCCCGGGTACCTTCACCCTGCTCACGGCCACCGGTCGGGGAGGTGTGCGCGGTGGCTATACGGCACTGGCCGGGTTGCTGGTGGGCGACCAGATCCTGATGTGGCTGGCGCTGGCCGGTGTGGCCGCCCTGCTGAAAGCCAATCCCACCGTCTTCCATGCCGTGCAGTATCTCGGCGCGGCGTATCTGGTATGGGTCGGCATCAGCCTGTTGCGTACGCCCAAGGGTGACGGCACCGACACGCCCGGCACGATTCGCCTGGCGCCCGGGCATTACTTCCGCCAGGCGATCCTGGTCAGCCTGCTCAATCCGAAGGCGATCCTGTTCTACATGGCCTTCCTGCCATTGTTCATCGACCCAGGCCAGCACCAGGGCCTGGCAACCTTCGCCGCGCTTGCCGGCATCATCTTCGTGGTCAGCATCGCCTACTGCTCCCTGCTGATCGGCGCCGGCAACCTGGCGCGGCGCCGGCTGATCCAGCATCCCCGCGTCAGCGATGTCCTTCGTCGCGTGGCCGGCGTGTTCCTGATCGGCTTCGGCATTCGCCTGGGCTTGAACGGCTGACCGATCGATTGTGCCGATTCCGGCAACCCACGTCGCGGACAACCTCTATCGCGCTGCAGGTGAGCGCTTGGCAGTGGTAATGCTGCGCCGCGTTCGTTCACACTCGGGCACTTGTCGTTCCCAGTCACCACGAGGCCTGCATGTCTTTGCTCCGGCGTAAATCCCTGGATACCGTCACCGTCCACGAAGCCGGAAGGCAGTTGGTCCGTACCCTGAGTTGGCCCCACCTGATCGCGTTGGGTATCGGGGCCATCGTGGGCACCGGCATCTACACGCTGATCGGCGTGGGCGCCAATCTGGCCGGCCCGGCCGTGTTGATCTCCTTCGCCATCGCCGGGGCCGTCTGTGCCTGTGCTGCGCTGGCGTACGCCGAGCTGGCCACGATGATGCCGGCCTCGGGCAGCGCCTACACCTACAGCTATGCCGCATTGGGGGAGATCTTCGCCTGGGTGGTGGGCTGGAGCCTGATCCTGGAGTACTCGCTGGTGGTGAGTACGGTGGCGGTAGGCTGGTCCGGCTACTTCGTCGGCTTCCTGGAATGGGTGCATACCCAGATGGGCATCGACATCCGCCTGCCGCTGGCGCTGTCGGCCGGTCCGCACGTGGAAGGCGGCATGTTCAACCTGCCTGCGGTGCTGATCACGTGGGTCGTGGCCGGTGGCCTGATGTTGGGCACCAAGGAAAGCGCCACGCTCAACGCCGTACTGGTGGTCTTGAAGATCATCGCGCTGGCAGTGTTCGTTGCGGTTGCATTGCCCGCCTTCGATACGGCCAACCTGCAGCCATTCATGCCGTACGGCTTCGCCAAGTCGCTGGGCCCGGACGGGCTGGAGCGTGGTGTGATGGCGGCTGCCGCGATCATCTTCTTCGCGTTCTATGGCTTCGATGCGATCGCCACGGCGGCCGAAGAAACCAAGAACCCGGGACGTGACCTGTCCATCGGCATCATCGGCTCGATGATCGGCTGCACCATCATCTACATGCTGGTGGCGCTGGCTGCCATTGGTGCCATGAGCTACGCGGTGTTTGGCAGCAGTGCCGAACCGCTGGCCCTGATCATGCGCCAGCTGGGCCACCCGACGGCCGCACTGCTCATCGGCGTGGTGGCCATCATCGCGCTGCCCACCGTGCTGCTGGCTTTCATGTTCGGCCAGAGCCGGGTGTTCTTCGTCATGGGCCGCGACGGCATGCTGCCGCGCAGCCTGTCCAACGTGAGCAAGCGCACCGGTACGCCGGTGGCGACCACGCTGTTCAGTGCCCTGCTGGTATCGGCGCTGGCCGGTGTGGCGCGGCTGGATGAAATCGCCGCGCTGGCCAACGCCGGCACGCTGGCCGCCTTCACCGCGGTGGGCATCTGCCTGGTGGTGCTGCGCCGCCGTGAACCCAACCGCGAGCGCAAGTTCCGCACGCCGCTGGCTTACGTGGTCGGTCCGGCCGCCGCACTGGGTTGCGTCTATCTGTTCTTCAGCCTGCCGCAGAGCACCCAGCTGTACTTCCTGATCTGGAACGTGATCGGCCTGGCGGTGTACTTCCTGTACAGCCGTCGGCACGCGCTGCTGGGCAGGTAGTGACGGCCGCTGGCCGTCAATCGGAGTGACGGCCAGCAGCCGTCACTCCCGTCTGGTCCGTCAGCGTTCGGCGTGGTCCTGAGCCTGCTGCATCACCCGCAGCAGGTTGCCGCCCCAGATGCCGGCAATCTGCTTTTCGTCATAGCCACGGCGCAGCAGCCAGGCGGTGATCTTCGGCAGGTCGCTGACATCGCGCAGGTCGGTCAATCCACCGCCACCGTCCCAGTCCAGGCCGATGCCCACATGCTCAGGCCCGACAACCTCCAGGATGTGGCCCATGTGGGCGAAGAAGTCATCCAGGGTGGCGTGGCGCACCGGGTATTTCGCATCCAGGGCGTCTTCGCCGCGCTGCAGTTCAGCGCCCTGCGCGATGCTCATCGCTTCCCAACCGCCAAGGCGCTTGCTGAGCGCGTCTTCGGCGGCCTTGCGCTGCGGGCTCTTGCCGGGGTCCACCAGATAACCGCCGTAGGCGTTGACCTGTATCACCCCGCCCGCTTTGGCCAGCTGCCGCAGGCGCGTGTCGTCGAGGTTGCGCGGGTGGTCATGGATCGCTTTCGACGCACTGTGCGACAGCACGAACGGCACCGGCATCATCGCGATCAGCTGGTCGAATACCGCGTCGGAGGCGTGCGACTGATCGATCACGATGCCCTGCTTCACTGCATCCAGCACCAACGCCTTGCCCGCCGCGCTCAGTCCGTTCCACTCCGGGCCCTGCGGATTGGTGGCCGAGTCGGCGAATTCGTTGTTGGCGAAGTGCACGGTGCTGAGCATGCGCAGTCCGGCCTGGTGGTAGAAGCGCAGCAGTGAGGGATCGGCCACCAGCGGGCTGGCGTTTTCCATGCTGATGAACACCACGCGCTTGCCATCGGCCTTGATCCGCCGTGCGTCGGCCGGGGTGAGGGCCAGTTCGAAACAGTCAGCGTTGGCCGCCACCATGGTGCGGATCTCCAGCAGGCGCTGCAGGCCCGCATCGCGGTCGCGCAGATGGGTCGCGGCGGTGCGGTCGCCCTGACCGGTGTAGATCGCCCAGAACCCACCATCCAGCGCACCATCGACCATGCGCGGGTAATCCACCTGCGACAGGGCATTGTGATCGTGGCGGTTATCGATGTCGAAGCCATCGCGGGCGAAGTTGGCCGGCGTATCCAGATGGCTGTCGAGCGTGAGCAGGCGCTGCTGCAGGGCTTTCGCGCGCTGCAGCTCCGCCGTGCTGAAGTCGATGGCCTGGGCGGACAGCGGCACGCTGAGCGCCAAGGCGAGCAACAGGGACAGGCGACGCAGGATCATGCGGGTCTCACCGGGAACGGGAAAACCCGACAGTAGCCTGCGCGTGACAACACCGGTAGAGCCGACTTCAGTCGGCTGCACCTCCCGTGCCCCGGATACCGTCCGCCGGGCATCGCCCGGCGCTACCACGCATCTGGATACCGTCCGCCGAGCATGGCTCGGCGCTACCAACTGCTTGGATCAGCGGTTACAGCACCCGGCAGAACACGGCCTTCAGGTAGCGTGATTCCTGCACGTGCGCCATGAACGGGTGGTCGGGGCCGGCGCCGGACACCTTCAGGATCTGGATCGTGCGGCCGGAGTAGAACGCCGCGCGGCGCAGCATGTCCAGGAACTGATCTTCAGCCACCAGCCCGGTGCACGAGAATGTGGCGAGCAGGCCACCGGGCTTCACCACCCCCAGCGCCAGCTTGTTCATGTCCAGGTACTTCTTGAGTGCGCTGATCACCTGGTCGCGGTCGCGGGTCATCTTCGCCGGGTCCAGGATCACCACGTCGTACTGCTCGCCGCGGTTGGCGGCATCACGCAGCCACGGGAAGATGTCGGACTGCACGAACTTCGGCCGCACGTTGTTGAGCTTGGCGTTGCCCTTGGCGATCTGGATCACGTCCTCGTCGATGTCGATGCCCACCACTTCACTGGCACCGCGCGCGGCGGCGTACACCGCAAACCCACCGGTGTTGCAGCACAGATCGAGCACGGTCTTGCCTTCGACCTGCTGGCTCAGCCACTCGCGGTTGTCGCGCTGGTCGGCGAAGAAGCCGGTCTTGTGCGCGCCGGCCGGATCGGCGCGGAACTTCACGCCGTACTCGGTGATCACCGAGGCTTCGGTGGTGGTGTTGCCGTGGAAGTCGAAGCTTTCCTGCTTCTGCACGTGCTCGTCGGCGAAGCTGTGGAAGCGGCAGCCCGGGAACTGTTCGCTCAGGGCTTCGTAGATCCACTCGCGATGGCGGAACATGCCGGCGGCGAAGAACTCCACCACCACCAGATCGCCATAGCGGTCCACCACCAGGCCGGACAGGCCGTCGCCTTCGCTGTGCACCACGCGCCAGGCATCGCTGACCGCATCCAGCTTCAGCACATCGCGGCGCAGTTCCACAGCCTGGGCGATCTTGCGCGAGAACCAGCCCGCGTCGACCGGCACGCGTTCGTCGGTTTCCAGGATGCGCACCGCGATGCGCGAATGGCCGTTGTAGAAGCCGCGCCCGATGAAGTCACCCTCCACGCCGAAGACATCGACGATGGTCCCGGGCTTGGGCCGGACGGCCGGCTTTTCGACCAGTTTCTGGAAGATCCACGGGTGGCTGGAGCGCCAGGCATTCTTGAGACGGACAAAGGGGGCAGAGGTATTCATCGGTCCATTGTAATCGCTGCGGCAGGGGCGGCCGCAGTCGGGTAGTGATGGCCGCTGGCCCAGCAGCCTTCACCTGCGGTTGATTGACGCAGCGCCGTTATGCCCGCAGAATCGGCCGCAGAAGGGGAGTAGCTCCCAACGTTGTCGCCGTCAATTCGAGCCCGCAGGCTCCGGTGCAACGGCAGTCCCAGTACACCGGGGCTGCGAGCGAGACCTTCGCCGTACTGGCGAAGCTCTGTCCCTGGATCCCCTCCCGATCCTCCGTTGCAGACCCTCGCCGTCCGGCTTGAGATGTTTCCTTTTCTTAACGGACAAACCCATGCAGACGATCGGCAATTTGTGGTTATGGCTTGGCTTCGGCGCGGTGGTGATCATCGCGCTGCTCGTCGACCTCGTATTGATGCGCCACGGCGGCCCGCACAAGGTCACCTTCAAGGAAGCCCTGTGGTGGTCGATCGGCTGGGTGCTGCTCGCCCTGGCCTTCAACGGCGGCCTTTGGTACTACCTCAATGAGACCGCGGGCCAAGTGGTGGCCAACAAGGTCGGCCTCGAGTTCCTGACCGGTTACCTGGTCGAAAAGGCGCTGGCAGTCGACAACATCTTCGTCTTCCTGATGATCATGGGCTACTTCGCGGTGCCCGAAGAACAGCGACAGAAGGTGCTGATCATCGGCATCCTGGGCGCGATCGTGCTGCGAACGATCATGATCTTCGCCGGTAGCGTGCTGATCACCCAGTTCCATTGGCTGCTCTACGTGTTCGGCGCCTTCCTGCTGTTCACGGGTTGGAAGATGTGGTTCTCTGCGGGCCAGGAGCCCGACCTGGAAAGCAATCCTGCCCTGCGCTGGATGCGCAAGCACCTGCGCCTGCTGCCGGACTATGCCGGCAACGCCATGAGCGTCATGCGTGACGGCAAGCGGTGGTACACCCCGTTGTTCGCGGTGCTGATCCTGATCGCGGTCACCGACGTCATCTTCGCGGTGGACAGCATCCCGGCGATCTTCGCCATCACCACCGACCCGTTCATCGTGCTCACCTCGAACGTGTTCGCGGTGCTGGGCCTGCGCGCGATGTTCTTCCTGCTGGCCGGCATGGCCGATCGCTTCCACCTGTTGCCGTACGGCTTGGCGCTGGTGCTGGGCTTCATCGGCATCAAGATGATGATCATTGACCTGTTCAAGATCCCGACCCCGATCTCGCTGGGCGTGGTCGCGCTGATCATCGCCATCACCGTGGTGCTGAGCCTGAAGATCCCGCCCAAGCACGACAAGGTGTGATCCCCCGCGTCGCCGGTCCTGCGGGGCCGGCAGCGCGCGCTGTTCTGACGGGTCGGCGGGGATTGTCCCGCCGGCCCGTTTTACTTTCCCACCCTGCCGGGGTTGGTTTCGCCCCGGCCACCGCCATTGCTTGGATATGAACGCCAACGCACCCGTGCCAGCCGGCAAGACCCCGGCCCCGCCTCCTGACCGCCTGCGCATCCTGCGCGCCTTCAACCTGAGCCTGGGAACGGTCGTGCTGCTGGTGGCGATCTTCGCCCTGCAGAGCTACTTCGATTGGCGGCCCTGGGCCGTCGCGCCACTCGACATCGCCGGCCTGCTGGGTCTGCTGGGTGCGCCGCTGCTGCACGGCTCTGTGGAACACGTGGCCGCCAACAGCGTGGCGCTGCTGATCCTGGGCACGCTGGCCGGCAGCGTGTACCCGAAGGCGACACTGCGCGCGCTGCCGCTGCTGTGGATCGGCTCGGGCATTGGCGCTTGGTTGCTGGGCGACCCCGGCAGCCTGCACTTGGGCGCAAGTGGCGTTACCCATGGCTTGATGTTCCTGCTGGCCAGCCTGGGCCTGCTGCGTCGCGACCGTGCCGCCATCGCCACCGGCCTGATCGGCATGCTGTTCTACGGCGGCATGTTGATGACGGTGCTGCCGCATACGCCGGGGGTGTCGTGGCAGTCGCACATGGGCGGAGCATTCGCCGGCATCATCGCGGCGTTGCTGTTCCGCCACAGCGACCCGATGGCCGTACGGCCACGCTACAGCTGGGAAGACGAAGAAGAGTCCATCGAAGCCCTGCCCGATGACGAACTGGAGCCCCCCTCACCGCGCCAGGTGCCGGTGCTGTGGCAGCCGCGCGAGGGGAAAGACTACGTGGTGCTGCCGTTCCGCCGCCCGGGCCAGGACGACGCGCGCCAGGACTGACCCTCCTCCTGGGGTAGCGCCGAGGCGTGCTCGCCGGGAGCTTTGCACGCGTTCCGATGGATTCCGCCGAGCGTGGCCCGGCGCTACTGTGCGACGTCAGGGGCCGTCGACGGCCTTACGGCCCAGTGCTGGATCATCGGTGAAGAACGCATCGATGCCGGTGGCCAGATAGGCCCGCATCTCCGCGACGGAGCCCTCGTTGTTGCGGGCGTTCGGCTCACCGGTGCGCAGATTCGCGGCAATGAACGAGTTCTCTGGCCGGAAGGTATAGGGGATCACCATCAGCCCCGCCGCGTGCGCGTCGCGCACCACTGCGGTCGGCGCACCCAGCGCGCCCTTTGCGTCCAACGGAATGATCGAGCGCAGTTCTGGACCAATGCCGTCGGCGTAGGTAGCGATCTCTTTCAGACCGGCCGGGGTCAGCATCTGCGCATAGGTCAGCGTGCCACCGGCCTTGGCGATGTCCGCGGGCTGCGCATCGCCTTTCCAGGTCAACTGCAGCAGACGGATGTTGCTGCCACGTCCGATTTTCCCGCGCAGGTAGCGCAGGTTGGCGGTCTCGAACGACTGCAGCGTGACCGGCCCTACCTTGGTGTAGGGGTTGGCCTGCAGCGCAGCCAGCACCTTGTCCTCCATCGGCAGGCCGATGGACTGGAAGTAGCTGGGGTGCTTGATCTCCGGCACCAGGCCGATGCCCTTGTTCGCGCGCCCGGCCTGCTGCACCAGGAAGGCCAGGATCTCGTCGAAGGTGGCGATGCGGAACTGACCATCGAACGCGGTGCTGCGCAGGGCCGGCAGGCGCTCGCGCACGTACAGCGTCTTCAACTCGGCCAGGGTGAAGTCCTCGCTGAACCAGCCATCCACCTGCTGGCCATCGATCGTCTTGCTGGTGCGGCGGTCAGCGAACTCTTTGCGCGACGCGACGTCGGTCGTACCGCCGATCTCGTTCTCGTGGCGCGCCACCAGCACACCGTCCTTGGTCATGACCAGGTCGGGCTCTATGTAGTCGGCGCCATCGCTGATGGCCTGCGCATACGCGGCCAACGTGTGCTCGGGCAGCAAGGCACTGGCCCCGCGGTGGGCATAGACAGATGCCTTGCCCGGTGCAGCTGAAGAAGTTTCGGCGCTCATGGCCACCGATGGTGCCACGGCCAGCGAGAGCAGCAACGCACAACCCCACGACTTCACAGACGTTCCCCTTGGATGATGAATGCGGCGAGTATGCGTCGGCAATATGACAGGGGGAGGTAGCGCGTCACCCGACTTTGGTCGGACCGTCTGCAAGCTCTTTCTCTATCTGTTCGATGCTGGGGAGGCGTGTCTGCAGCGGTTCGGGCAGCGGGCCCAGCACCTTGTATTCGGCCACACCCATCGGTTGCACGTTCTCACTCAAAGCGTACTCCGCCACGACTTTATTGCGCTCCTTGCACAACAGCAATCCGAGGGTCGGATTGTCATCGGCCCGCTTTTTCTGCTGGTTCACGGCCGTCAGATAGAAGCCCAGCTGCCCCAGATGCTCGGGTTTGAACTTGCCCGCCTTCAGCTCTACGACGACATAGCAGCGAAGGTGCAGGTGGTAAAACAGTAGATCGATGAAGAACTCTTCCCCCGCCACTTCGATGAGCACCTGCCTGCCTACGAATGCGAAGCCGGCACCCAGTTCCAGGAGAAAATCAGTGGCGTGCCGGACCAGGCCGTCTTCCAACTCGCGCTCGCTGGCCTCGCGTCCTACCGCGAGAAAGTCGAATCGATAGGGGTCTTTGAGTGTTTCGCGGGCGAGGTCTGAATGCGCCTTGGGAAGGCGCAGCTCGAAATTGGTGACGGCAGAGCCGGTGCGTTCGAGCAGTTTTCCTTCTATGTTCAGCACCAGCACGCTCCGCGACCAGTTGTGCTGTATGGCCTGGTTCGCGTACCAGATGCGTTCCGAAGACGTCGATAGCTTGTCCAGCAACATGAGTTGATGGCCCCAAGGCAATTGTGCAACCACCTGTTGCACAAATGCAGGGTCCGGCCATGCCTCGGCAAAGGCACGCATGTATTTCAGGTTTCGCGGCGAGAAGCCCTTTGCCTGCGGAAAGGCCAGGCGAAGGTCATGGCCAAGACGGTCAATGACTTTGCTACCCCATCCCTGCCCGGACTGGCGGACCAGGATGTCCCGTCCCATCTCCCAGTAGAGCAGGACGAGCTCACGGTTGACGGCCAGCGCGGCGCGTTGCTGGGCAGAGTCGATGCGGTGTTTCAGCTCCTCCAGCCAATCGGCATAGCCTTCTGGCGGGGCAATGAGGGAAACGGGATATAGGGTCATGGGCAGGCTTCCGGCGGTCACACCAGCGTGTGATGCGAGGAAAGAGCAGACCATGCGGCTATCTTCAACTGATCATCGTTCTTACTGAAGATTGCGGACGAATTCCTGTCGTCCGCTTATCGTCGGGTGTCGTGGTGCCGTTGGAAGGCAGCCGACTGAAGTCGGCTCTACCAGGTGGCTCAACCTGGCGGCCTACTTGCCGATGCAGAAGCTGGAGAAGATGCGGCCCAGCAGATCGTCCGCGCTCATCGCGCCGGTGATCTCGCCCAGGGCGTCGTGTGCCAGACGCAGCTCTTCTGCCGCCAGTTCCAGATGCTCGTGTGCCAGCTCGCCATCGGCCTGCAGCGCATGTTCCTGCGCGCGCTCGATGGCATCGACATGGCGGGTACGCGCGGAGAACTCGCCGTCCACCTGTTCGCCCGCACCGGCGCTGGCGATCGAACGCAGTCGTGCGTGCAGCTCGTCCAGACCGGCACCGGTGGCCGCTGAAACGAAGACGCGGTCCGCGTCGTTGCTGCCAGAACCCGGCGGCAACAGATCGGACTTGTTATGGATGTAGACCTTGTGCGGCACGCCTTGCAACGACGCACCGATGGCCGCTTCGCCCGCGGCGGGATCGCGCGCGTCCAGCACGATCAACGCAAGATCGGTGCGTTCGATTTCGGCGCGTGCGCGTCGCATGCCTTCACGCTCGATCGCATCGCCGCCATCGCGCAGGCCAGCCGTATCGACCAACGTGAGCTCCAGCCCGTCCAGGCGGATCGTCTCGCGCAGGGTGTCGCGGGTGGTGCCGGCAATGTCGGTGACAATCGCCCGTTCGCTACCGGCCAGCGCGTTGAGCAGCGAGCTCTTGCCGGCATTCGGCGGGCCGATCAGCACCGCATGCAGGCCGTCGCGCAGGCGGCGCCCACGTTCGGCATCGCGGCGCAGCAGCGACAGCGTTTCACGTGCCTGCAGCAGGCCACGCCGCACCTGCTCACCGCCCAGCGTATCCAGCGGTTCGTCGGCAAAATCAATGGCCGCCTCCACATGGATGCGCAGCCTCACCAACTGCTCGGCCACCTCATCTACGCGGCGCGAAAACACGCCATCCAGGGAACGGCGCGCGGCGCGCGCGGCACGATGGTCGCCGGCCGCGATCAGGTCGGCGATGGCTTCGGCCTGGGCCAGGTCCAGCTTGCCGTTCAAGAACGCGCGTTCGCTGAACTCGCCCGGTCGCGCCTGGCGCGCACCGAGTGCGATGCAACGTGCAACCAGTTGCTGCAGCACCACGGGGCTGCCATGTCCCTGCAGTTCCACCACTTCTTCGCCGGTGAAGCTGTTCGGTGCAGGGAACCACAGCACGATGCCATCGTCGATCACGTCGTTGTGCGCATCGCGCAGGCGCGCGTAGTGCGCATGGCGCGGCCGCAGCACCGGCGCGCCGAGCAGGTGGGCGATGGTCGCCGAGCGCGGCCCGGAAAGGCGCAGCATGCCCACGCCGCCGGCACCGGCAGCGGTGGCGATGGCAACGATGGTGTCGGTTGCAGTGGTATCCATGGCGTGCATTGTGCGGCGTTGCTTCACGGGGAGCCAGAAGCAGGAAACCCGCCTTTCGGCGGGTTCCTGTGTGGCTTACTTCTTGGTCGCGACGGCGGGGACCGGGTCGCCGCCATGGCGCTTGGTCATCCACCACTGCTGCAGCAGGCCCAGGCCACCGTTGACCACCCAGTACAGCACCAGGCCGGACGGCATGAAGGCCATCATGACGCCGAACACGATCGGCATCATCTGCATCATCTTCTGCTGCATCGGGTCCATGCCCGGTGCCGGCGTCAGCTTCTGCGTCGCCCACATCACCGCCACGTTGATCACCGGCAGGATGAAGTACGGGTCACGCGCGGTCAGGTCCTGGATCCAGCCCAGCCAAGGGGCCTGGCGCAGTTCCACCGATTCGACCAGCACCCAGTACAGCGCGAAGAAGATCGGCATCTGGATGAGGATCGGCAGGCAACCGCCCATCGGGTTGATCTTTTCCTTCTTGTACAGCTCCATCATCGCGGTCTGGAACTTCTGGCGGTCATCGCCGTAGCGTTCCTTCAACTGCGCGATGCGCGGCTGGAAGCGACGCATTTTCGCACCGCTCTTGTACTGCACCGCCGACAACGGATACAGCACCATCTTCAGCAGCACCACCAGGCCGACAATCGCCCAGCCCCAGTTGTTGACCAGCTTGTGCACCTGGTTCAACACCCAGAACAGGCCCTGGCCGATCACGGCCATCAGCGAGAAGCGGCTGTAATCGACGACACGGTCCAGGCCGGGCACGTCTTCCTTGGCGATCTGGCTGACCAGCTTCGGGCCGACCCACAGACGTGCTTCGCTGCTGACCTGCTGGCCAGGTGCGACGTTGAAGGCCGGGCCGCGGGCTTCGATCTGGTCACGACCGTCATGCTGGGACAGCACGTAGTGGGCGACCTGATCCTTCTGCGGGATCCACGCGGTGAAGAAGTGGTGCTGCAGCATCGCCAGCCAGCCGCCGGTGATGTTCTGGTTCAGCGCGCCATCGTCCAGGTAATCCTTGAACGCACGACGCTGGTACTTCTTGTCGTTGTCGTACCAGGTGGCACCGTTGAAGCTGAAGGAGTCCGGGTTGGTCATGCTGCGCGACAGGATGGTCGGGCTGCGGTCCAGCGTCCGGTAGACATAGCCGCTCCACGGCGCCGCGCCATTGTTGCGGACCACGTCCTTCACCTGCACGGCGTAATGGTTCCGCGACAGGGTCAGGGTGCGGTCGATGACCACGCCATTCGGGCCATTCCAGACAAACGGGACCTGCAGCTCGTTCTGGCCGTCGGCCAGCACGAAGTCGCGCTGCTCGCCCACCAGCTTGAAGCCTTCTGCGCCCGGCACCGGCACGCTCTTGTCTTCGCTGGCCCAGCCACTGACGGCGCTGTACGGGTGAACGGCATCTTCGGTCAGCAGCCGCACCGGCGGGCTGTTGTCGTCCTTGGTCTGCGGGAACTGCAGCAGCTCGGCATCCAGTACGCGGCCACCATCCAGCACCAGACGCAGGACGTCGGTGGTGATGGTGATGCGCTGGCTGGCCGGCGCGGCCGTGGCCTGTGCCGTGGCTGCAGCCGGGGCACCATTGGCGCCGGGGACCTGCGCGCCGGGCACGCCGCCCGGGGTGGTGCCCGGCACAGCCTGCTGGGTTGCCGGGGCCGACGTCGTGGCGGCGGTGACCGGCGGGGCAGCCTTTTCACGGCCCCACTCCATCCACAGCAGCACGGCTACCATCAGCCAGGCAAAAATCAGGAAAATACGGGTCTGGTTCATCAGCGGACAGGCTCTGCGTTGCCGGGACGTGGTGCCGGCTCATTCGAAGAAGGCGATGCGACGCCGTCGGGAGGCGGCATTGTGCCGTCCAGGACCGGAGCGGGCAATGCACCAAGGCGACGCAACAGGCGCAGGAAGGCCTGACGGATCTCGTCGTTGCTGGCTGCGCGCGCCGCACTGCGGGCCACGACGACAACATCGCCTGGCTGCAGGTCGGCACGGCAATGACGCATGGCGTCGCGCAGGACGCGCTTGATCCGGTTACGCCCTACGGCGTGCGGATCCACCTTGCGTGAAACGGCCAGACCCATTCTGGCCGGCCGGTCTCCCGGCAGCCAGTGAAGGGTCATCAGCGGTTCGGACACCCGGCGGGCGCCGTTGAAGACCGTAGAATATTCGGCACGCGTGCGAACACGCGCAGAGCGAGGGAATCGCTTGCGCGGGTCGGCATTACTCACTATCGGAAGGATTGCGTCTGCCGCGGGAAGCGGCATGGCAATCAGGCGCTCAGGACTTTGCGGCCCTTGGCGCGGCGACGCGACAGGATCTTGCGGCCGTCTGCGGTCTTCATACGGGCACGAAAACCGTGGTCGCGCTTACGCTTGAGGTTGCTGGGCTGGAAAGTGCGCTTGGTGGCCATGTTGGGCCTCTCGTATGAAATGGACGGAAAGAACCGGCAATTCTGGAGGTCATACCCCCCTCAAGTCAAGCCCTTGTGACTACGTTATTTCATGGGGCTGTGCAATAGCTGTGGATGATTTTGTGAATAACTGGGGGACAACCATTCCAGAGCCTGCCGCGCGGTGGTAGTCTGAGTCATCCTTTTCCCCCTTTCCGGCCAGTCGGGACGGTGCTTTCCTGCGCCCTCCCCCCGGCCCAAGATGATTATTGCCGATGGATGCCTGGTCCCGTTGTCTCGAACGCCTTGAGGCGGAATTCCCGCCCGAGGATGTTCACACCTGGCTGAAGCCGCTGCAGGCCGATCTGCGCGCTGACGCCTTGATCCTCTTCGCTCCGAATGCCTTCATCGTGGACCAGGTACGCGCCCTGTACCTGCCACGCATCCGCGAGCTGCTGACCCATTTCGCAGGGTTTGGCGACGTTTTTCTTGAAATCGGCTCGCGTCCGCGGCCAATGGAGACGCAGATCGCGCCGAATCCGGGGCTGTTCACGGGCGGTGCCTCGCCCGCTGCCCCACCGCTGGCCAGTGAGCCGGTGGTGCCGTTCGCCGGCAACATGGATTCGCACTACACCTTCGCCAATTTCGTCGAAGGCCGGAGCAACCAGCTGGGTCTGGCCGCCGCTTTCCAGGCCGCGCAGAAGCCGGGTGACCGTGCGCACAATCCGCTCCTGTTGTACGGCGGCACCGGTCTGGGCAAGACCCACCTGATGTTTGCCGCCGGCAATGCGATGCGCGAAGCCAATCCGCATGCCAAGGTGCTCTACCTGCGCTCGGAACAGTTCTTCAGCGCGATGATCCGGGCCCTGCAGGAAAAGACCATGGATCAGTTCAAGCGCCAGTTCCAGCAGGTGGACGCGCTGTTGATCGATGACATCCAGTTCTTTGCCGGCAAAGACCGGACGCAGGAAGAATTCTTCCATACGTTCAACGCGCTCTTCGACGGCAAGCAGCAGATCATCCTGACCTGCGATCGGTATCCGCGCGAAGTCGAGGGCCTGGAAGCGCGCCTGAAGTCGCGGCTTGCCTGGGGCCTGTCGGTCGCCATCGAGCCGCCGGACTTCGAAACGCGCGCGGCGATCGTGCTGGCCAAGGCACGCGAGCGCGGTACTGAAATCCCCGACGATGTTGCGTTCCTGATTGCCAAGAAGATGCGCTCCAATGTGCGCGACCTCGAGGGCGCGCTGAATACCCTCACCGCCCGGGCCAATTTCACTGGCCGTGCGATCACCACCGACTTCGCCCAGGAAACCCTGCGCGACCTGCTTCGGGCCCAGCAGCAGGCCATCAGCATTCCCAACATCCAGAAAACCGTCGCCGATTACTACGGGCTGCAGATCAAGGATCTGCTGTCCAAGCGGCGGACCCGTTCACTGGCCCGGCCACGCCAGGTGGCGATGGCGCTGACCAAGGAACTGACCGAGCACAGCTTGCCCGAGATCGGCGACGCCTTCGCCGGACGTGACCACACCACGGTGCTGCATGGCTGCCGCCAGATCCGGACGTTGATGGAAACCGACGGCAAGCTGCGGGAAGACTGGGACAAGCTGATCCGCAAGCTGAGCGAATAATGCACGGACGCCATTGAGGCGTCATCGCACAAAACGGTGCAGAATCCGGGGGCAAGCGTGGGGCATGTTGTGGATAAAAAGCCTGTTGTAGACGCCTCGGATTTTATCCACAGCTTTCCCCACCCCTTGAGGGGCGGTATTCCAGAGGGTTTCGAGCATGAAATATTGTTTGGAAACAAATACTTAGATGTGTTTTCCCTGAATTCTGGCTCTACCATCACCACCAAGCTTTTGATTTATTCCACATCTTTTAAAGCATAGGGGCACGGAACCACATGCGTTTCACACTGCAGCGCGAAGCCTTTCTCAAGCCGTTGGCACAGGTCGTCAACGTGGTCGAACGCCGCCAGACCCTGCCGGTTCTGGCAAATTTCCTCGTCCAGGTCAAAGACGGGCAGCTTTCGCTGACCGGTACGGATCTGGAAGTTGAAATGGTGTCGCGGATCGCGGTTGAAGATGCTCAGGACGGCGAGACAACCATTCCGGCCCGTAAGTTGTTCGAGATCATCCGCGCCCTGCCTGACGGCAGCCGGATCACGGTCTCGCAGACCGGCGACAAGATCACCGTGCAGGCCGGCCGCAGCCGGTTCACGCTCGCTACCCTGCCCGCCAATGATTTCCCGTCGGTCGACGAGGTCGAGGCCACCGAGCGTGTGGTGATCGGCGAAGCCACGCTGAAGGAGCTGATCGAGCGCACCGCGTTTGCGATGGCCCAGCAGGACGTGCGGTATTACCTCAACGGTCTGCTGTTTGACCTGCGTGGCGATACGCTTCGCACGGTGGCCACTGACGGACACCGTCTGGCCCTGTGCGAGACCGACCTGGCCAAGCCTAGCGGTTCCAAGCGCCAGATCATCGTGCCGCGCAAGGGCGTCACCGAGCTTCAGCGTCTGCTGGAAAGCGGTGATCGCGAGATCGAGCTGGAAGTGGGCCGCAGCCATGTCCGCGTCAAGCGCGACGATGTCACCTTCACTTCGAAGCTGATCGACGGCCGGTTCCCGGATTACGAGGCCGTGATTCCGATTGGCGCCGACCGTGAGGTCAAAGTGGACCGCGAAGCACTGCGCGCCTCTCTGCAGCGTGCGGCGATCCTGTCCAACGAGAAGTACCGCGGCATCCGCGTCGAAGTCTCGCCGGGCAATTTGAAGATCAGCGCGCACAACCCGGAACAAGAAGAAGCCCAGGAAGAAATCGAAGCCGAGACCACGGTCTCCGATCTGGCGATCGGGTTCAACGTGAATTACGTGCTGGATGCCCTGTCAGCGCTGCGCGACGAGTTCATCATCGTGCAGCTGCGTGATTCGAACTCCTCCGCACTGGTCCGCGAAGCCAGCAGCGAGAAGTCTCGCCACGTGGTGATGCCGCTGCGTCTCTGACATCCGGTTCCACGTGGAACAAGAAGCGCCCGACATGTTCGGGCGTTTTTTTTTGTTCCACGTGGATCATCCGTAGCGGGTGCAACGTCGTGCCACTGAATCGCCCGATGGACCGATGGGGTCTTCGGTGCGGTGTTTGTTGGCCCGCCGTTCGTCAGCTGCCCTGGTGCGGCGGGCCAGATCACGATGGTTTGCCATGTCCGTCGCACTTCCCTGTTTTCGATTATCCACATCCCGGTGGGACCCGATCGGAGGGGCTGCCAAGCTTTTAAATCTGGGTATAAATCTAAAGCATGGTGGTGATGGTAGGGCCAGATTTCATGTATAACTGGCCTATCTGTATGATTTATATACGTTTATTAGCCTTGAAACCCCCCTTCCAAGTGGGGGGTGGGCTGGGGGAATACCTGTGGATAGATTTCGAGCCTTGGTAAAACCGCTTTTTTATCCACAGCTTGCGCAGAGGTTGTGTATAAGTAATCCCAAGGGTTTCAAGACGGCTCCGGCTACGCCGTGAATTTCTTGAAATCTGATGGGGCGTGCGGGTTGGGACCCAGCAGAATTCAAGTATTCGACGCCTTTCACGTGGAACCGCGACCCGCGAAGGGCGCAGATTCTTGAAATCTGACGGTTGGCGCGACCAGCGAGACCACAGAACGCAGCGGATTTGAGCCAATTGAGCTGCATCGCTGCCCGATCTCCGTGGCCAGTCGATGCCCTTGACCGATGCAGTAAGCTGGTAGATCGCTCACCCTCCCGCGCCGTCGATTCCGGCAACCTCCCTTCATGCAGATCCGCCGCCTTTCCCTTCAGCACGTACGTCGATTCGAGTCGGCAGACCTGTTGCCACAGCCGGGTATCAACCTGCTGACGGGCGACAACGGCGCCGGAAAGACCAGCGTGCTCGAAGCGCTGCACCTGATGGCCTACGGGCGCAGCTTCCGCGGCCGCGTGCGGGACGGTTTGATCCGTCAAGGCCAGGAATCGTTGGACGTTTTCGTGGAATGGGACGAATCCAACGCCGAAGGCAGGGAAATCCGGCGTCGCGCGGGTCTTCGTCATTCTGGACAGGACTGGAAAGGCCGGCTGGACGGAGAAGATGTCGCGCAGCTGGGAAACCTGTGCGCAGCCTTGGCCGTGGTGACCTTTGAGCCCGGCAGCCACGCACTGGTGAGCGGGGGCGGCGAGCCCAGGCGTCGATTCCTGGATTGGGGTCTGTTCCACGTGGAACCAGACTTTCTCTCCCTGTGGCGGCGCTACTCCCGGGCGCTGAAACAGCGCAATGCCCTGCTGAAGCAAGGGGGAGCGCCGCGAATGCTGGATACATGGGATCATGAGCTCTCGGAGGCGGGTGAACCGCTGACCAGCCGGCGTCTTCATTACCTGGAGCGCCTGCAGTCCCGAGCCGTGGAACTGGCCGCCGAACTGGCGCCACAACTGGATGTGCAGTCAATGACGCTCAGCCCTGGCTGGCGCCGCCACGAGGTGTCCCTCGCCGATGCGTTGCTGCTTGCGCGCGAACGAGACCGGCAGGCGGGCTATACCTCGGTGGGACCGCACCGTGCGGATTGGACGGTTGGCTTCGGCAGCATTCCGGGGCGCGACGCACTGTCGCGTGGACAGGCCAAGCTGACTGCCCTCACCTGCCTGTTGGCCCAAGCCGAAGACTACGCCGTGCAACGCAAGCACTGGCCGGTGATTGCACTGGATGACCTGGGATCAGAGTTGGATCGCAACCATCAAGGCCGGGTGCTGGACCGACTGCTGGCTGGCCCGGCGCAGATATTCATTACCGCCACCGAAACCCCATCACCACTGCTGGATCGTACCGACATCGCGCGGTTCCACGTGGAACATGGCCAAGTGACCGGTGTGCCATAGTGGTCCACGGGGTAGACCTGCCCGGCTGGTATAATTCAGGTTGTATCACCCCCTCTTTCTCGGCGCGCCATTCGTTGGCGCCCGACCTGCGGAGCCTACGGCGAGCGCAATGACCGACGAACAGAACACCCCTGCACCTGCAAACAGCGGCACCTACGACGCCAACAGCATCACCGCGCTGGAGGGCCTGGAGGCCGTCCGCAAGCGTCCCGGCATGTACATCGGTGACGTACACGATGGCACCGGCCTGCACCACATGGTGTTCGAAGTCGTCGACAACTCCATCGATGAGGCGCTCGCGGGCCATGCCGACCACGTTTCGGTCACGATCCACGCAGACGGGTCTGTGGGCGTGACGGATAACGGCCGTGGCATCCCGACCGGCAAGCACGAGCAGATGAGCAGGAAGCTGGATCGCGAGGTCTCGGCAGCCGAGGTCGTGATGACGGTCCTGCACGCAGGCGGCAAGTTCGACGACAACAGCTACAAAGTCTCCGGCGGCCTGCACGGCGTGGGCGTCAGCGTGGTCAATGCGCTGTCGCAGAAGCTGACGCTGGACATCTATCAGGGCGGTTTCCATTACCACCAGGAATACGCCGACGGTGCGGCCGTGATGCCGCTGAAGCAGGTTGAGGCCAGCACAAAGCGCGGCACCACCCTTCGATTCTGGCCCTCGACCAAAGCATTCCACGACAACGTCGAGTTCCACTACGACATCCTCGCCCGTCGTCTGCGCGAGCTCTCGTTCCTCAACTCCGGCGTCAAGATCGTGCTGATCGACCAGCGCGGAGAAGGTCGTCGCGATGATTTCCACTACGAAGGCGGCATCGCCAGCTTCGTGGAGCATCTTGCCCAGCTGAAGACCCCGCTGCATCCGAACGTGATCTCGGTCGTGGGCGAGCACAGCGGTATCACCGTGGAAGTGGCGTTGCAGTGGACCGATTCCTACCAGGAAACGATGTACTGCTTCACAAACAACATTCCGCAGAAGGATGGCGGCACGCACTTGGCCGGCTTCCGCGGCGCGCTGACCCGCGTGCTGAACAACTACATCGAACAGAATGGCATTGCCAAACAGGCCAAGATCAACCTGACCGGCGATGACATGCGCGAAGGCATGATCGCCGTGCTGTCGGTCAAGGTGCCGGATCCCAGCTTCTCCAGCCAGACCAAGGAAAAGCTGGTCAGCTCGGATGTCCGTCCGGCGGTGGAAAACGCATTCGGCCAGCGCCTGGAAGCGTTCCTGCAGGAAAATCCGAACGAAGCCAAGGCGATCGCCGGCAAGATCGTCGATGCGGCCCGTGCGCGTGAAGCGGCGCGCAAGGCACGCGATCTGACCCGCCGCAAGGGCGCGCTGGATATTGCCGGCCTGCCCGGCAAGCTGGCCGATTGCCAGGAAAAGGATCCAGCGCTGTCGGAATTGTTCATCGTCGAGGGTGACTCGGCAGGTGGCTCCGCCAAGCAGGGACGCAACCGCAAGAACCAGGCCGTGCTGCCGCTGCGCGGCAAGATCCTCAACGTGGAGCGTGCCCGTTTCGACCGCATGCTGGCCTCGGACCAGGTGGGCACGCTGATCACCGCGCTGGGCACGGGCATCGGCCGGGACGAATACAACCCGGACAAGCTGCGTTACCACAAGATCATCATCATGACCGACGCCGACGTCGACGGTGCGCACATCCGTACGCTGCTGTTGACGTTCTTCTACCGGCAGATGCCGGAGCTGATCGAGCGCGGTTACGTCTACATCGGCCTGCCGCCGCTGTACAAGATCAAACAGGGCAAGACCGAGCTCTACCTCAAGGACGATCCGGCGCTGGATGCGTATCTGGCGAGCAGCGCGGTGGAAAATGCCACGCTGGTTCCGGCCAGCGGCGAGCACGGCATCGAAGGCGTCGCGCTGGAAAAGCTGCTGCTCAGCTACGCCGGCGCGCTGGACTCGATCTCGCGTAACGCCCACCGCTATGACCGTCAGCTGCTTGCCGCGCTGGTCGACTTCATTCCGATGGATCTGGAACACCTGCGCAATGCATCGCCCGAAGAAGGCCTGGATGCGCTGGCAGCACGCCTCAACCAGGGCAGCCTCGGTTCGGCGCGTTTCACTCTGGAACTGCAGGAACCCAACGATCAGCGCCCCGCTGCCGTGTTGGTGACGCGCCGCCATATGGGCGAAGTGCACATCCAGGTGCTGCCGCTGGCCGCGTTCGACGGTGGCGAGCTGCGCGCGATCTACCAGGCGGCATCGCTGCTGCACGGTCTGGTGCGCGAGGGCGCTGTCATCTCTCGCGGCGCCAAGTCGATCGAAGTGACCTCGTTTGCGCAGGCCCAGGCCTGGTTGCTCGATGAAGCCAAGCGCGGTCGCCAGATCCAGCGATTCAAGGGTCTGGGTGAAATGAATCCGGAACAGCTGTGGGATACCACGGTGAACCCGGATACGCGTCGTCTGCTGCAGGTCCGCATCGAAGATGCGGTGGCGGCTGACCAGATCTTCAGCACCTTGATGGGCGATGTGGTCGAGCCGCGCCGCGACTTCATCGAGGACAATGCGCTGAAAGTGCACAACCTGGATATCTGACACAATCCGAAGAGATCGCCCCGTGCAACGCGCACGGGGCGGAGCCCCCTTCAGCTGCCAGGTTGCCGATGTCCGTCACTGCCCAGGTCCCACCGCCGCCGCTGCCTGCGGCCGCACCGCCACCCCCTGCACCGCGCAAGGTCAGCTCGCCCCTCGCCGGATTTCTGATCGATGTGGGTTTGGCCGGGTTGATCCTGTTTGGCATCAGCCTGATGGCAGGACTCGTGTGGGGGCTGTACCGCGGGGTCATGGTGGGCATGGAGGCCGCTTCCCAGAAGGCTGACGCGCCGGATCCCAACGCAATAGCTGCCCTGCTCGGTCAGCCGGGGCCCTTGGCCCAGATCCTGATGGCGCTGGTGGCCACCGGCGGTGCGGCCCTGATTCTGTACTTCTGGCGACGCCCCGCCACGCGTGTGGAACGTGAAACCTCACGGCACGCGGCCGCCCAGCTGTCCACGTGGGGCTGGACCCTGTTCGTCGCGGTGCTGGTCATCATCTTCAGCAACGGCATTGCCTTCCTGGCCAAGCGCGCCGGTATCGAGCCGGTTCCGACAAACCTGGACCTGATGACCCGCGCGGTGGATCAGTTCCCTGTGTTCCTGATGCTGTTCGCTGTCGTGCTGGCACCGGCCTACGAAGAGCTGCTGTTCCGCCGCGTGTTGTTCGGCCGCCTGTGGCAGGCCGGCAAGCCCGTGCTGGGCATGGTGTTGAGCAGTCTGGCCTTCGCGCTCGTGCACGAGATACCGGGAACCAGTGCGAACGGTCCCGCTGAAATCGCCCAGTTGTGGCTGATCTACGGTGGCATGGGCGCCGCGTTCTGCTGGCTGTACCAGCGCACCGGAACCCTGTGGGCGCCCATTGCCGCGCATGCGCTCAACAATGCGGTGGCGTTGAGCATGCTGATGCTGTTCGGCACCCACTGAAGCATCCGCCGAGCGCGGCTCGGCGATCTAACAGCAGCCCCCTTCTGCGCCGACGAAGCGGTAGCGCCGAGCCACACTCGGCGGATGCCATCACCGTTCGCGAAATACGACGGACAACGCCATCGAGCCTGTGCCGTGCATACCGTGCAGGGATTGACGAAAAATTAAGCTTGCGGCGTGGACACTCAGTGCATGAACACGGGGAATGGATCCATGAAACGACTTCTGCTGGCTTTTACGATCACCGCACTGCTGAGCGCATGCGCCACCACCACCTCGCCGACCGGCCGCCGTCAGGTTGTGGGCGGTGTATCCCAGGCCGAGCTCGATCAGCTGGGTGCCCAGGCTTTTGCTGAAACCAAGCAGAAGGAAAAGGTCAGCACAGACCCCAAGCAGACCGCCTATGTGCAATGCGTGGTCACTGCGCTGGTGGCTCAGCTGCCTGCTCAGTACCGTGGCGTACGGTGGGAAACAGCTGTCTTCGCCGATAACGAACCCAATGCCTTCGCGCTGCCAGGCGGCAAGGTGGGCGTGAACTCCGGCATCTTCACCGTGGCCAAGAATCAGGACCAGCTTGCCGCGGTCATCGGTCATGAGATCGGCCACGTGATCGCGCGCCACCATGAAGAGCGCATCACCCGTCAGATGGGAGCGCAGACGGGTCTGTCGGTGGTCGGCGCACTGGCCGGCGCTGCCTATGGTGATACCGCAGCGAGCGCGGTCAATCAGTTCGGCGGCATGGGCGCGCAGACCCTGTTCCTGCTGCCCGGTTCGCGTACCCAGGAAAGCGAAGCCGATGTGGTCGGCCAGAAGCTGATGGCCGAGGCCGGGTTCGATCCCGCGCAGGCCGTCAACCTGTGGCAGAACATGATGTCGGCGAGCGCGGGACGTAGCCCCCAATGGTTGTCCACCCATCCCGACCCCGCCAATCGGATCCGTGAACTGCAGCGCGATGCGCCTGGATTACAGGGCGTCTATCAGCAGGCGCAGGCGGCCGGACGCAAGCCGCGCTGTAGCTGAGATTCGATGAAAATGCTGTGATGCAGCACAGGAAACGATTTCTCACGTCCCATAATTCTGATACGTTTGGCGGCTCAGATTTTTCTGACGTACGTCATTGCTGCCGCTAAGCGGTCCGATCGAGGTGAAAGATGATGCTCCGTAACCACAAGCAAGCCCTGCTGACCATGCTGATCGCGACTGCCGTGAGCGGCGCCGTAGTCACCGATGCCTTCGCGCAGACGCGCTCCGCCGACCGTTCCGAGCAGCGCGAGCGCCGTGGCAGCAGCAAGTCCGAAACGGCTGCGCCGCTCTACCCGAACGCGACCCGCAAGGAACCGGGCGTGAAGTCCTCGCCGAAGCTTGGGAAGCAACTGCAGAAGCTGATCGACAGCTACAACGAACAGCAGTACCCGGAGACGCTGACCGAAGCGCAGTCCATCATCGGCAATTCGGCGGCGAACGAATACGATAAATCGCTTGCCCTGCAGCTGGCCTCGCAGGCCGCTTACCAGACCGATGACGTCGCCACGGCGAAGAAGTACCTGCAGCAGGTGCTGGACCTCAATGGTCTGGATAACAACGGTCACTTCCAGTCGATGCTGATGCTGGCCCAGTTGCAGCTGCAGGACGACGACAAGGCCGTGCAGGCGCAGGGCTTGACCCTGATCGACAAGTATTTCGCCGAGAGCGGTTCGAAGAAGCCGGAAGACCTGATGGCCAAGGGCCAGGCGCTGTACCAGCTGGAGCGCTATGCCGATGCGATCCCGGTGCTGCGTGAAGCCATTGCCGCATCCCCCGAGCCGAAGGACCAGTGGAACCAGCTGCTGATGGCTGCACTGTCCGAAGCCGGCCAGACCGGTGACGCGGTCAAGGAAGCCGAGCAGATCGCGGCGAAGAACCCGACCGACAAGAAGGCGCAGATCAATCTGTCCAGCATGTACATGCAGGCAGAGCAGATGGACAAGGCCGCCGCGATCATGGAAAAGCTGCGTGCTGCCGGCCAGCTGACCGACGAACGCGAATACAAGCAGCTGTATTCGATCTACGCCAACAGCGAAAACAAAGAAAAAGAAGTAATCTCGGTCATCAACGAAGGACTTGAGAAGGGCATCCTGAAGCCGGACAACCAGGCTTACCTGGCCCTGGCCCAGTCTTACTACTATTCCGAACCGCAGCAGGTCGACAAGGCGATCGAGGCGTGGCAGAAGGCCGCACCGCTGTCGCCCACCGGCGAGACGTACCTGAATCTGGCGCGTGTATTGCACAGTGAGGGGAAGATTCCCCAGGCCAAGGAAGCAGCACGTCAGGCCAAGGCCAAGGGTGGCCTGAAGAACGCCGCGGATGCGGATAAAATCATCAACCTGAAGTAAGTAGGAATAACGCCTGAATGCCTGCGCAAAGCGTACGCAGGCACTCAGGATTGGTATAAGCTTGGAGGTTCCTGCGGTGTCATGCACCGCTGATCAGGGTTACCGCTCCCCGGTAACCCGGCCCCACAATTGAGCTCTTGGCGCATGACGGAACAACTAGTCTTTCACCGCTACGAACAAACTGCAGAGAAAGGGCTGAGCTGGCCCCGGATCTTCGGGATCGCGTTTGTAATCGCCCTGCATCTGGCTGCCTTCATGATGCTTCTGATTCCTGCCGTGGCCCCCAAGGCTGCTGCGGAAAAAGAACGCAATGTGATGGTGACCATCGTCGACGCGCCGCCGCCGCCACCACCGCCGCCGCCGCCGCCGCCGCCGGATGAGACCCCTCCGCCGCCAGTGAAGAATCTGTCGCCGCCGAAACCGTCGCCCGTTCCCCCGCCGCCGCAGGCGCCGGTGGTCGACATTCCGGATCCGCGTCCGACCGATATCGTCACCCCGCCGTCGCCGCCTGCGCCGCCGGCACCGCCGACCTCCATCGAGGCCAGCGTGGATATCTCGTCCAAGAACATGAATCCCCCGCGTTATCCGCCGGCTGCATTCCGTGCGGGCATCCAGGGTGAAGTGATCCTGATCATCGATGTCGATGCCCAAGGCAACGTCACCAATGTCACGGTCGAGAAATCCAGCCGTAACCGCGACCTGGATCGCGCTGCAATGGAGGCCGCACGCAAGTGGCGCTTCAACGCAGCAGAATCGGGCGGCAAGAAAGCCGCGGGCCGCGTCCGCGTACCGGTCAACTTTGCACTGAGCTGATACGCCGGGTGGCCCCCGGGCCACCTCTGCTGACAGTTCGTTAGTCCAGCTACACCCTTCAACACCACACACAACAAAGGTAAGCGTCATGCTGCAGGAAATTTTCATCGCCGCTGCTGCTGGGGGCAACTCCAACGCCCTGTCGCAGATGGGCTTCGAGCACCTCATCCATGAAATGACCAGCCAGCCGGGCGACTTCGCAGTCTCCTGGGTCGTGCTGATCACCTTGATCGTCATGTCGGCCATGTCCTGGTACTGGACTGTCATCAACATCTTCCGTGCTGCCCGCCTGAAGGCTGCTGCTGACAAGGTCACCAGCCTGTTCTGGGATACCCCGAACGCGCAGGACGCCATCCGTGCCATGGAAGAGCAGCCGGCTTCGGAGCCCTTCTCGAAGATCGCCCTGGACGCCGCACAGGCTGCCGCCCATCACCAGCGTGCCGAAGGCGGCGCAACCGGTGGCCTGGGTGAGACCCTGAGCCGTTCGGAATTCGTCGACCGCGCCCTGCGTCAGGCCGTGACCCGCGAAAGCAACAACCTGCAGTCGGGCATGACCCTGCTGGCCACCGTCGGTGCAACCGCTCCGTTCGTCGGTCTGCTCGGTACCGTGTGGGGCATCTACGGCGCGCTGATCAAGATCGGTGCAACCGGTTCGGCCTCCATCGATGCCGTCGCCGGCCCGGTGGGTGAAGCGCTGATCATGACCGCGATCGGCCTGTTCGTGGCTATCCCGGCCGTGTTCGCCTTCAACTTCTTCAGCAAGATCAACAGCGCGACCATCAGCCGTTTCGATACGTTCGCACACGACCTGCATGACTTCTTCGCTACCGGTTCGCGCGTCCGCTAAGGACGCGCTGTACCCGGCACGAAGGTAGTTCACACCGATCTAGACGGAGCCCGTTATGGCTTTCAGTAGTGGTAACAGCGGCGGCCCCATGGCCGACATCAACGTTACGCCCCTCGTGGACGTGATGCTGGTGCTGCTGATCATCTTCATCATCACGGCGCCTCTGATGTCCCACAAGGTCAAGGTCGAGCTGCCCGAAGCCAATCTGATCCAGAACCCGGACGATGCAAATGATCGTAAGGGTCCGATCACGCTGGCGGTCAAGGAAGACGGTTCGGTTTACTGGAACGACGAGGAAATCGATCGCGGGACGCTTGAGTCCCGCCTCGCCACCGCCGCCCAGCAGACCCCCCAGCCGCCGCTGAACCTGCGTGGTGACCGCACCACCAAGATGCGTGTCATCAATGAGCTGACCAAGGTCGCGCAGGAACAGGGCATGCTGGACGTCGGCTTCGTTGCGACCAAAGAGAAGGGGCAGTAAGCCATGGCATTCAGTTCTGGTGGTGGCAAAGGCCCCATGGCCGATATCAACGTCACGCCCCTCGTGGACGTGATGCTGGTTCTGCTGATCATCTTCATCGTGACCGCGCCGATCATGACCTACCCGATCGCCGTGGACCTGCCGCAGCGTGTGCTCAACCCGCCACCGGTGACGGTTGAACCGCCGCCGCCGGTCGAGTTGCGCGTCGATGCGAGCAACCAGGTGTTCTGGAACAACAGCCCGGTCGCCGTGACCGAACTGCAGCAGCGGATGGAACAGGAGGTCCAGCGTGACCCGACGAACCAGCCGGAACTGCGGATCGACGCGAGCCCGGACTCGGAGTACGACGTGATGGCCAAGATCCTGGCCAGCGCGAAGAACGCCCAGATGAAGAAGATCGGTTTCGTACAGCAGTAAACGCACTACGCAGTCCGCACTCATGACGCGACTGGAAAACGCCTTCGGAAACGAAGGCGTTTTTTTTTGTCCGGGATCTGACGCCCGCCTTCGCTCGCGTATCATCCGCCGATGATTGCTTTCTTCGACGCCCTCCGCCATTGGCTGGACACCATTCCCCACCTCGGCACGTCGCTGGCGATTACCTATGCGCTGTATCTGATCGGCCTGATCGGCTGGATCATGCTGCAGAAACGCGAACCGGTTGCCACGCTCAGCTGGATATTGTCGTTGGCGGCGCTGCCCTATATCGGGCTTTTCATCTATTACCTGCTCGGCCCGCAGAAAGTAAATCGGCAGCGCCTGCGCCGCGGCCGTTCGCGTTCGGGCATGGAGCATTACAGCACCGTCTGCCCGCCGGACGCCGACTGTACCGAGCTGGCGGCGATCGGTCAGGCGACCACCGGCCTGGCACCCAGCAGCGCCACCGAAGTGGAATGGCTGGTCGACGGCGCAGCGACCTACGCGGCCCTGCTGGAAGGCATCGCCCAAGCGCGGGACCATATCAACCTGGAGTACTACATCTTCGAACCCGACCACACCGGCACCGCCGTGCGCGATGCGCTGGTGGCTGCTGCACAGCGCGGTGTGCAGGTGCGATTGCTGCTCGATGCAGTAGGTGCGGGCAAGATCCGTGCGCGTTTCCTGAAGCCGCTGCTGGATGCCGGTGGCGAGGCGGTGTGGTTCCATCCGCGGCAACTGCTCAAGCCCTTCAAGCGGCCGTGGTTGAACCTGCGCACCCACCGCAAGCTGGTGGTGATCGACGGTGTGCTGGCTTTCACCGGCGGCATCAACATCACCGACGAAGAGAACGAGCAGCGCGACCCGAACGCCTACCGCGATCTGCACATGCGGCTGCAGGGGCACGTGGTGCGCAGCCTGCAACTGGTCTTCATGGAGGACTGGCTGTATGCCAGCGGCCAGGACGCCAAACAGTTCGATCAGCTGCGCCTGTGGCCACGTGAAATGCCGACCCGGGCCGATGGCAGCATCAACGCGCAGGTGCTGGTGTCCGGCCCGGATTCGGGCTGGGAAGCCATCCACCGCCTGCACGTGGCGGCCATCCACGAGGCCAAGCACCGCGTATGGCTGGTGACGCCCTACTTCGTGCCCGGCGAGGCCGCGCGCATGGCGCTCACCTCGGCCGCACTCGGTGGTCTGGACGTGCGCCTGCTGGTGCCCAAGATGAGTGACTCGTGGTTCGTCACCCAGGCCGCGCGTTCCTACTTCGACGAACTGCTGCAGGCCGGGGTGAAGATCCATGAGTACGGTCCGCGCATGCTGCATACGAAGGCGTTCATCGCCGACGACGACGTGTGCATCGTGGGCACCGCCAACTTCGATCACCGCAGTTTCCGCCTCAACTTCGAGCTGTCGATGCTGCTGCGGGACAAGGGGCGCGTCGCCGAGCTGGCCGGCATCCTGGAGCACGAGTTTTCCAGTGCGACGCGCGTGCACAACGAACGCAACCGCGGCCTGTGGCGGCACCGCTTGCCCGAGGCGTTCGCCCGCCTGGCCTCGCCCCTGCTGTGACAGCGGCGCTACACTGCGCCCCTCTGTCCGTGCCTTACCGCCATGACCCGTCTCAGCGTCAACGTGAACAAGATCGCCGTACTGCGCAACTCGCGCGGAGGCCACGATCCGGATGTGCTGCGCGCCGCTCAGGCGTGCCTGGACGCCGGCGCGCACGGTATCACCGTGCATCCGCGGCCTGACCGGCGGCACATCACGGCGGAAGACGTGCACGCGCTGTCCGCGCTGACCCAGGCACGCGGCGTCGAGTTCAATATTGAAGGCAACCCGTTCGCCCCGCCACGTGATGGCTACCCGGGCCTGTTGCCGCTGTGCGAGGCCACCCGCCCCGCGCAGGCCACCCTGGTGCCCGATGGCGATGGCCAGCTGACGTCCGACCACGGGTTCGATTTCGAGCGTGATGCAGACCGGTTGAGGCCTCTGATCGCCTCGCTGAAGGCGATGGGCTGCCGCGTGAGCCTGTTCGTCGATGCCGGCAATCCGCTGCTGGAACTGGCCGCCGACGTAGGCGCCGACCGCATCGAGCTGTACACCGGACCGTATGCCGAAGCCCATGCCGCTGGCGATGCCACCGACACGCTGGCGCTGTTCGCAACCGCCGCCCGCCGCGCTCAGGCCGTGGGCCTGGGCGTCAACGCCGGCCATGACCTGTCGCAGGCCAACCTGCGCGCCTTCCTGACCGCCGTACCTGACGTGCTGGAAGTCTCGATCGGCCATGCCCTGATCAGCGAAGCGCTGTACGAGGGCTTGGATGCCACGGTGAAGGCCTACCTGGCCCGGCTCTGACCCGCTCTGGTAGCGCCGCCCCAGGGTCAGCGGAAACCATCCGCCCCGTGAAACCCGGGCACCCAGGTAGCGAAGGCCGCTGGCCGTCACGACGTCTCATGTCGCATCCCCTGAGACCCAGATCCCCTACCCTCGGCTGCGCATCGCGTGGCCTGCAATGTCCTGCGCGTTGTCCTGACATGACCGTATGTCCTGTGGATAACCATGGGGGCAACCTTCAGCCCCAACCCGCTCCACGCCTACAGCCACCTGAATTCCAGCACATTGCATATGCTGTGGTTAGCAATAATACTAATAGCACTTTCAGTAGAAAATTCCCATGGGTCGCCCTGATTCCCTTCCCCCTATAGCGATCAAAGGCCGTGGCGCTACCTCCCACATCGCGGGCCGCTTCGAGAGCACAGTCAGCGAAGCGGTGGACGACGGCTGGGAGCCGGATGAAGGCGAGGAGTTCCTGACTCCCCGCCTGCGGACGGAAGTGCGCACGGAGACCGCACGCAGCATCATCAGCCGCAACAGCTCCCCGGACGTAGGCTTCAGCCAGTCAGTGAACCCTTACCGCGGGTGCGAGCACGGCTGCAGCTACTGCTTCGCGCGTCCCTCCCACGCCTATCTGAATCTGTCGCCTGGCCTCGACTTCGAAACCAAGCTGTTCGCCAAGACCAATGCTGCGCAGTTGCTGCGCAAGGAACTGGCGAAGCCCGGCTACGTGCCGCAGCCGATCGCGCTGGGCATCAACACCGACGCCTACCAGCCGATCGAACGCAAGTTCAAACTCACCCGCCAGCTGATCGAAGTGATGCTGGAAACACAGCACCCGTTTTCGCTGATCACCAAGAACGCGTTGGTCGAGCGCGACATCGATCTGCTGATGCCGCTGGCGGAAAAGAACCTGGTCAGCGTGCATTTCTCGGTGACCTCGCTGGACCCGGTGTTGTCATCGAAACTGGAGCCGCGTGCCGCTGCACCGCGTGCCCGTCTGCGCGCCATGCGGCGGCTGCACGACGCGGGCATCCCGGTCGGGGTGATGGTGGCGCCGGTGATTCCGTGGGTGAACGATGCCGAGCTGGAAGCCGTCCTGGAGGCAGCACGCGATGCCGGCGCGCGCACTGCCGGCTATGTGCTGCTGCGGCTGCCGTTGGAAGTGTCGCCGCTGTTCCGCGACTGGCTGGAAGCGCACTACCCCGACCGTGCCGCGCACGTGATGAGCACCATCAACCAGCTGCGCGGCGGCAAGGACTACGACAGCCAGTTCGGCACGCGCATGCGCGGCCAGGGCGTCTATGCAGACCTGTTGAACAATCGATTCAAGCTGGCGCGCAAGCGGCTGGGGTTTGATGCGCAGAACAGCCATTGGCCGAAGCTGGATTGCACGCGGTTTGTGCGGCCGCTATTGATCAAAGTGAAAGATGAAGCACAGGGCACCTTATTCTAGAGAGCCGGCGTGCTCTGCCCGACGCCTTCGGCAACCAAGGACGATGTATGACAAGGACGAAGCCTCACCTGCTGCTGTTCGCATTGTTCGGCATGACGAGCTATCCCACGTGGGGAAGCGAATACGCATCTGAGCTGGCCAGCGAACTCATCGCGATGGCGGAGGCCGATCAACAAGTCCGCAGTACGCAGCCCGTCGACGTCGCCCATGTGCTGTCCACGGACGCCGCACATTCCAGTCGGCTCTCGGCAATCATGGCCGCATCCGGCTGGCCACGTGTATCGGTCGTCGGAAAACCGGCCGCCGATGCAGCCGCCTTGCTGGCGTTGCATGCCGATCGTGCCCCCCAGGTGCAGCGCCAAGCACTGGCCCTGATGTTGCCTCTACTCGGATCAGGCGAAGTAGACGCCCGTAAGTATGCTTACCTCTGGGACAGGACCCACAGCCCACAGCGATACGGCACTCAGGGCAGCTGTGTGGGACAGAGGTGGTACCCGGATGAGATCGAAGAGGCGCCGCAGGTGGATAGCCGCCGAGCGGCTGCGGGTCTTGGGACATTGTCGGAGTATGTCGAAGCAGGCAGCGAAGTGTGCGCGCCGGCGGGGGCAATCGACTGATGACCGGCGTCACCTGAAATTCCTGTCGCCCTCGGCCTTACACAGGTCACGCAGGATGACTCCGCAGCTTTCCTGATGGACGCCCTTGGACGCCACATCGCACGATGACCGGGCTGGTGCCGAATGTGCCAGCCGGGATTGGCGTCCTGTTACTACCTGAGAGCAATTGCCTCTGTTGTGGCCTTCGGGCACGGCGGAGAATGCACTGCACTGCCGGTCATACGGCGGGCGGTGCGCGGGGATCCCGATCCGCCGGTTTTGAGCTCTCAGATAGTCCGGTACGCCAACCCGCACCGCCCGCCACCTCGCGCTTTGGCGCAGGTGGCCGTTTGCCTTGCGAGGTCCTACCGATGTCATTGCAGCTCCGGCGCCCTTCGCGCGTGTCTTGCACATGCGGGTGCATGTGGCGGAACGCCAGGCGAGTGATGGACGTTGCGCTGCCGACGGGAGCGCCGCGCCCTGCTCGGCGAGCGAAGTGGCATGACGTCGGTGGGCTACGCAGTGAGCGATTTCTGAAAGGCCCTGTCGCGATCGTCGTGCACCATAGGTTTCATGCAGTAACAAGCCAAATCTAGATCGTCTCCATCAATCAAGACGACAGCGCACAGACCCACGGAAGGTTCACCCATGAGCATGATGCTCGATCTGCCGAAATCCTCATCTCCCCGGGTGTCGCTGCACATGTCGGCCAAGGGAAAGGTGGACACGTGTGCGTTCAGCACCCGGGGAGATGAGGACCCAGGCGTGGCGGATCAGCTGCCGAACAGCTGCTGCGCGCTCTGGAACAGGATCCAGCTGGTCGCAATGAACTTGTCCCCACCCTGTGGACGGTTACCGCGATGGGTGTGGGTGAACGCCGTGGGCGCGATCAGCAGGCTGCCGGTACGCGGTGCGATCTTCCGGCCTTGGAACAGGAACTCGGTTTCGCCCTCCTCGAACCCGTCGTTGAGATAGAGCGTCCACAGCAGGTGCCGGTGCAACGTTTCAGCCTGCGGGTCCTTCGGGTACAGCTCGCAATGCCAGTACGGATAGCCGCCCTCGCCTGCTGCATACCATTGCAGGTTGATCGCGCCCGGACGCAGGCAGGTGCGTGCCAGATCCGACAAGGCAGCCCCATCCATCTGCGGGAAGTCTTCGGCCGTGAGGCGCTTCGGTTGGCCGTTGCTGTCTTGTATCTGCAACATCAACGGCGCGATCAATGCCTGTGGATAACGGCGTAGATAAGTCTGCAGCCCGGCGAAAACCGCTTGTTGCAGGACGTTTTCCACATCCGACCAATCGGGCTGGCCGCTGATCCGGAGATCCTTGCTGCGCTTGAGTTCGGGGAACACCCCGCTGCCTACCGCACCCGGTTGCAGGTGGTCACTTGCGCGGACCCGCGACACGATCGCCGCGCATACATCAGCGGGGACGGCGTTGTGGATCACTTCAATGAAATCTACCGGTTCCTGCGCGTGCATGCATGGATCCCTCGCCAGTGGAACCTTGATGGTGCCCACTGGCGAAGGGGATGTCACGCCAACGTCATGAGCGTGCGGCGAATCAAGCGTTTTGCGCGTCGTGCTGCTGGTGGTACTTCACCGCGGCGTCGACTTCATCGCGCGAGCCAAGGAACACCGGCACGCGCTGGTGCAGCTGGTCCGGCTGGATGTCCAGGATGCGCGCGCGACCGGTCGAGGCGGCACCGCCTGCCTGTTCCACCAACAGACCCATCGGATTGGCTTCGTACATCAGGCGCAGCTTGCCGGCCTTGGACGCATCCTTCTTGTCCCACGGATAAATGAAAATGCCGCCGCGGGTCAGGATGCGATGCACGTCGGCGACCATGCTGGCGATCCAGCGCATGTTGAAATCCTTGCCGCGCGCGCCTTCCTTGCCCTGCAGCAGATCGGTCACGTAGGCCTGCATCGGGGCTTCCCAATGGCGCTGGTTGGACATGTTGATCGCGAACTCCTGCGTGGCCGCCGGGATCTGCATGTCCTGGGTGGTCAGCAGGAACTCGCCGCTCTCACGGTCCAGGGTGAACGCATGCGTGCCGTGGCCAACGGTGAGCACCATCTGCGTGCTCGGCCCGTAGATGCAGTAGCCCGCCGCGATCTGCGCGGTACCCGGCTGCAGGAAGCTGTCGTCGCCCGGCAGTTCCACGCCCTTCGGGCAGCGCAGCACGGAGAAGATGGTGCCCACCGACACATTCACGTCGATGTTGGAGCTGCCATCGAGGGGATCGAACAACAGCAGGAAGTCGCCGCGCGGATGGATGTCCGGCACGGGCTGCGAATGGTCCATTTCTTCCGATGCACACGCGGCGAGGTGGCCACCCCACGCGTTGGCTTCCAGCAGGATCTCGTTGCTGATGACGTCCAGCTTCTTCTGCGCTTCGCCCTGCACGTTGCCGGTACCGGCCTCGCCCAGCACGCCGCCCAGGGCACCCTTGCTGACCGCGATGGAGATGTTGGTGCAGGCGCGGGCCACCACGGCGATCAGCTGGCGCAGGTCGGCATTGATGCGGCCGGCATGCTGTTCCTGGATGAGATACCGGGTCAACGACGTACGGGACATGGGCAGGGCTCGAGCGACGGAAAGATGCGTCTATTGTCGCCGCCCGGATGCAAAAAAGGGGACGGAGGGGATTAAGTCGTTATCGGCTCATGCGAGCCGATAACGACTTAATCCCCTCCGTCCCCTTTTTGTCGGGTCAGGCCTTGGCGACGTTGGCCACGGCCTGGGCGACGTAGTCCAGGTTGCTCTGGCTCAGTGCGGCCACGCAGATGCGGCCGGTACCGACGGCGTAGATGCCGTACTCATCGCGCAGCTTTTCCACCTGCACGCGGCTCAGGCCGGAGTACGAGAACATGCCGGCCTGGTCGTTGATGAAGGCAAACTCCGGTGCGCCCAAGGCGACCAGTCGATCCACCAGCCCGTGGCGCAGGGCATGGATACGCTCGCGCATCTCGGTCAGTTCCGCTTCCCACAGCGCGCGCAGCTCCGGGCTGTTCAACACGCCGGCCACCAGGGCCGCACCGTGGTTGGACGGGCTGGAATAGATGGTGCGGATGATGCGCTTGATCTGCGACTGCACGGCCTTGGCGGCGGTAGCATCCGGGGCCACGATCGACAGCGCACCCACGCGCTCGCCATACAGCGAGAACGACTTGGAGTACGAGTTGGCCACGATGAAGCTGTCGATGCCGGCTTCGGCGATGATCCGCACGGCCGCGCCGTCCTGCTCGATGCCCTTGTCGAAGCCCTGGTAGGCCATGTCGATGAAGGGGAACAGCTGCTGTTCCTTCAGTACCTCGGCTACCTGCGTCCACTGCGCGACGGTCAGGTCGGCACCGGTCGGGTTGTGGCAGCACGCATGCAGCAGCACCACGGTGCCCGGCTGCAGCTTCTGCAGGTCGGCCAGCATCGCGGGGAAATCCACGCCGTGGGTCTGTGCGTCGAAGTACGCATATTCCACAACCTCGAAGCCCGCGGCGCCGAACACGGCGCGGTGGTTTTCCCAGCTGGGGTTGCTGATGGCGATGGTGGCGTGCGGCAGCAGCTTGTGCAGCAGGTCGGCGCCCACGCGCAGCGCACCGCTGCCGCCCACGGTCTGGGTGGTGGCGACGCGGCCGGCGGCCAGCAGTGGCGACTCCTTGCCGAACACCAGCTCACGGGTGGCCTGGGTGTACGCCGGCAGTCCATCAATGGGCAGGTAGCCGCGCGGTTTGGCTTCGTTGGCGAGCTGCTGCTCGATCTGCTTGACGGCGCGCAGCAGCGGAATGCGGCCACTTTCGTCGTAGTAGATGCCCACACCCAGGTTGACCTTGGTCGGACGGCTGTCGGCGTTGTACGCCTCGGTCAGGCCCAGGATCGGGTCGCCCGGGACCAGTTCCACGTTTGCAAAGAAGGACACGGCGGTACTCATTCGTTGAGGGGGAGGAAGAAAGCACGCAGCAGCGTCGCGTCCGCACCGGACGCAACCACGCCATCGTAACAAAGGGGGCCGGGGGCGCGGCATTCATCCTCACGCCATGCACCGTAGGATGGGGCTTGATCTTCGCTATCCCCCCGATCCACATGATGAATCTGCTTCCGGCGCGTTGCCGCCTGTCCGCCGCCTGCAGCCTGCTGCTGCCCTCTCTCGCACTGGCCCAGACCCCGCAGGAAGCGCCGACGCGCAGCCTGCCGGCGGTGGAAGTGGAGGCCGCCCGGGTGACCGGCGTTGACGCATTCGCCTTGCCGTCCAGCTCCACCACCGTGTGGATCGACGATGACCGCAGTGGTCCGCAGGCCCAGCTGTCCGAAGCGTTGGGCGGTGTCCCCGGGGTGGTGGCGCGGGACCGGCAGAACCTGGCCCAGGATACCCAGCTGTCGATCCGGGGCTTCGGCGCCCGCTCGACGTTCGGCGTGCGCGGGGTGCGGGTGCTGGTCGATGGCGTACCGGCGACCATGCCCGACGGCCAGGGTCAGCTGTCGCATGCCAGCCTGCTGGGCGCCGAGCGCATCGAGGTGTTGCGTGGGCCGTTTTCCGCCCTGTATGGCAATTCGTCCGGCGGGGTGCTGCAGGTGCATACCGCGCGCGGCCGCGAGGGCGATCCCTGGCGGCTGCGCATGAACTACGGGGCCGACAATACCTTGAGTGTGGGCGCCCACCTGCGCGGCGTGCAGGGCCCGGTGGATTACAACATCGCAGCGAACCATTTCCGCACCGATGGCTGGCGCGACCATAGCCGCGCGCGCCGCGAATCGTTGAACGCGCGGCTGGGCATGGCCGTGGGCGAGGACCGCCTGGAGCTGCTGGTCAACCATCTGGACGCGCCCGACGCGCAGGATCCGCTCGGCCTGACCCGTGCGCAGGTGGCGGAGGATCCGCGCCAGGCGACCTCGGTGGCCCACCTGTACAACACGCGCAAATCCGTACGCCAGTCGCAGGCTGGACTGGTCTACAGCGGCGAACGCGATGACCACCGCTTCCGCCTGACCGGGTATGCCGGCCAGCGCGAGGTCACCCAGTTCCTGGCCATTCCGCCGGGCCCGCAGGCCAATCCGTTACATGCCGGCGGGGTCATCGACCTGGACGGTGACTTCGGCGGGCTGGACGCGCGCTGGGGCTGGAACGGTACGTTGGCCGGCCGCGCGCTGGACATCACCGCCGGTGCCAATGTCGATCGCCAGCGGCAGCACCGTACCGGCTACGAGAACTTCGTCGGCAATCAGCTGGGCGTGCGCGGTGCGCTGCGTCGCGACCAGCGCGATACCGTCACCAACGTCGACCAGTTCGTGCAGGCGTGGTGGCAATGGACCGAGCGCTGGTCCGTGCTGGCCGGCGCGCGTCACAGCAGTGTGCGGTTCCGATCGGACGACCATTACATCGTCGGCCGCAATCCGGACGACAGCGGCAGCCGGCGCTACCAGGCCACCACGCCGGTGGCGGGCGTGAGCTTCGAGGTGAACCCGCAGTGGCGCCTGCACGCTGCGATGGGTCGCGGCTTTGAAACGCCCACCTTCAACGAGCTGGGTTACCGCAATGACGGCCAGGCCGGGCTGGCCTTGGGCCTGTCTGCTGCCCGCAGCCGCAACGTTGAGATCGGCAGCAAATGGCAGGCCCAGAACGGGCAGCAGCTGGAGGTCAGCGTGTTCCGCGCCGACACCGACGACGAACTGGCCGTGGCCAGCAACACCAATGGCCGCAGCACGTATCGCAACATCGGCAGCACCCGGCGGCAGGGCGCAGAGCTGTCGTGGCGTCAGCCCTTGTCACAGGACCTGGAACTGCAGGTGGCCTGGACGTGGCTGCAGGCGCAGGTGCGCAGCAGCTACCTGACCTGCGCCGGCAGTGGCTGCGCCGTGCCCGACACGCCGGTCGAGGCCGGCAGCCGCCTGCCCGGCGTGCCGCGGCAGCAGGCCTTCACCCGCCTGCAGTGGCAGCCCGCCGCATGGCAGTGGGCCGCGGAAGTCACCGGCAGCAGCGACACGGTGGTGAATGACCTGGCCACTGAACGCGCCCCCGGCTATGCCGTGGTGAACCTGGAGGCCGGCCGCCGTTGGACCTTGCCGGGCGGGGATCTGCGGGTATTCGCGCGTGTGGATAACCTGCTGGACCAGCGTTACATCGGCTCGGTCATCGTCAACGACGGCAATGGTCGCTTCTACGAACCCGGCCCGGATCGCCGTGGCAGCCTGGGCCTGCAGTGGTCGTGGCGCTGAGGGAAGTGACGGCCGTTGGCCGTCAGCCCCGGAGCTGCTGTAGATCAATCCGGCGCCTTCGCCGGCACGAACGGTGATGTCGGGTCGCTGGCCGGGAAGGTTTCTTCCAGCGCTTGATCCTGATTGTCGCTGGCGTGCTGCTTGCGCTCGCGACGCTTGAGCGGGCTCTCCTGGCCGCCGCGATGACGGTCGCCGCAGTCCTTCCGGTCCTGCGCGGCCTGCTCGCATTCATGCTTTACGGGCAGGTGATCATCGGCCTCTGCGACGGCGTCGATGAAAGGCGCACCGGTACCGCGGTCCTCCGCCTCCATGTTGTCGTGCTTGCCATGCTGTTCGCCGGGGATCGGGGGAGTGGCTTGGCGCAGAGGATCGCGCGACGTATCTCGGTTCATGGCTGCTCTCCTGATGGAGGGGCTACTACAGCGCTATGCAGGTAAAGCCGCCGCGAACCTTGGCTGCCGGTTCCTCTACATGCCTCTCACAGGTGGGTAACGGCGACGCCGTTACATCTGGCCGCCCGACTGCACCGCAGGAGCCGCGCCATGCACCGCCTGGAACGTCCCGCACCCTCTGTGTTCAATGCCCGCCGCGATCCGCTTGGCGGCAGCCCGACCCAGCGCCGTGCGCGGCGGCAGCAGCGCGAAGACCCGCAGGCGGTAGCGCAGGATTACCTGCAGTACATGCTCAACGACTACGACGTGCGTCGCCGCCAGGCGCACCGCAGCTGGCGCGATCTGTGCCCCGCCTACGCGTTTGCATTGACGACCCACGCCGCCAACTGGCCGCGCGGCAGTGATGAACAGACCGAAGACGCGCTGGAAGCGCATTGGGAGCAGATGCGTGGCGAATCGCGCCTGCGCTGGCCAAAGGCCCGGGAGGTGGTGGAGGATGCCTGGCTGGCGCTGGACCACATGCCTGCCTCTGCCGTCCGCCCGTTGCTGCAGTAACCGGTACAGATTCCGCCGAGCATGGCTCGGCGCTACAACGTCCGGCACAGATTCCGCCGAGCATGGCTCGGCGCCACAACGCCGGGGCCCGCGGGCGACCCTCCGGTAGCGCCGAGCCACGCTCGGCGAGCGCAGCGGCAATGGCCCGCCAGAGGAACAGCCTGATGGCCAGCGGCCATCACTACCTGCGCGGTCGCAGCGGGTTCCCCTCCGCGGTGGACACAGCCGTTTCACGCGCGCACGCCGAAGCTGGCTTCCCCTGTCACCCTGGTGCGTCCCATGGCCCGCCCGATCTGGACCGGTACCCTCTCTTTCGGCCTGCTCAACGTGCCGGTGTCCCTGATGTCGGGCGAGCGCAAGATCGACCTGCACTTCCGCATGCTGGATTCGCGCGACAAGAAGCCGATCCGCTTCGAGCGTGTCAACGCAGATACCGGCGAAGAAGTGCCGTGGAAAGATATCGTCAAGGCCTTCGAGTACGACAAGGGCAGCTACGTGGTGCTTGAGGACGGCGATATAAAATCGGCTGCGCCGGAGAGCCATGAAACCGTCGAAGTGGAAAGCTTCGTCGACGCAAGCCAGATCGACCCGCGCTACTTCGAAAAGCCGTACCTGCTGGTGCCCGGCAAGAAAGCCGAGAAGGGCTACGTCCTGCTGCGCGAGACCCTGCGCAGCACCGGCAAGGTCGGCATCGCCAAGGTGGTGGTGCGCACCCGCGAATACCTGTGCGCGGTGATGCCCAATGAAGACGCACTGGTGTTGATGATCCTGCGTTATCCACAGGAGCTGGTGGATCCCACTGATTTCAAGCTGCCCAGCGGCAAGCTGGCGGATTACCGGATCACCAGCAAGGAAACGGCGATGGCCGAGCAGCTGATCGAATCCATGGCCGGTGAGTGGGACCCCACGCAGTACCACGATGAGTTCCGCGAGCGCTTGCAGGGCGTGCTTACCCGGCGCATCAAAGAAGACGGCGGTACCACCACGGTGGAAGACGAGCCGGCCCCGCGCGAGGATGCCAGCACCAACGTAGTGGACTTCATGTCGCTGCTGCAGAAGAGCCTGGATGCGAACAAACGCACGCCGGCGAAGAAGGCCACGGACAAGGTGGTAAAGAAGGCGCCAGCGAAGAAAGCCACGAAGGCGACGGCCAAGACGGCAACGAAAAAAAGTGCGGCCAAGCCAGCCAAGAAAGCGGCGAAGAAGTCCGCGAAGAAAGCGGCGCCGCAGCGCAAGGCGGGATGAGCCATGTCGCTGCACCAGTACCGTCGCAAGCGCCGGTTGGGCGCCAGCCAGGATGACACCCCCGAGCCCGACGACGCGCCGGCCAACGGCACGCGCGGAAAACGGCCGGTGTTCGTCGTGCAGTTGCACCATGCCAGCCACCGTCATTACGACTTCCGCCTTGAGATGGACGGCGTACTGAAAAGCTGGGCGGTACCGAAGGGCCCGTCCCTGCGGGTGGGCGAGAAGCGCTTGGCGGTGGAGGTGGAAGACCACCCACTGTCTTATGCCAGCTTCGAGGGCGACATCCCCAAAGGACACTACGGCGCCGGCCATGTCGATGTGTACGACCACGGCGTGTGGGGTTGTGAAGGCGATCCCCTGCAGGCGCTGGCAGACGGCAAGCTGGACTTCGTGCTGCATGGCGAACGGCTGACGGGTGCGTGGAAGCTGGTGCGCACGGCGCTGAAAGGACGGCAGCCGCAGTGGTTGCTGATCAAGCGGGACGACGCGCATGCCCGCGATGCGGACGCCGACGATCTGCTGGAGGACGCGCCAGTGAAGAAAGGAAAGGCCACGAAAGCAAAATCCGCCAAGTCCACCAGACCTGCCACGTCGCCCAAGGAGAAATCCCCCGCTGTCGCGCGCAAGGCAGATACCCGCTGGCGTCGCCGCGCGCTGGAGCTGCCGGGCGCACGGGATACCCCGTATCCCCACGAATGGTCGCCGCAGCTGACCGATCACCGCGACAGCGCGCCGGACGGGGAGCGCTGGCTGCACGAAATCAAATGGGACGGCTATCGGCTGCTGGCCGACCTGCACGACGGACAGGTCACCCTGCGCTCGCGCAACGGACTGGACTGGACGGGCGACTTCCCCGAAGTCAGCACGGCCATCGCTGCCTTGCCGGTGCGCGATGCCCGCCTGGATGGTGAGCTGGTCGTGCTCGACGCGCAGGGACGCAGTGATTTCAGTGCGCTGCAGCGGGTGATCGACGGCAGTGCCAAACAACCGCTGCGCTATGTGGTGTTCGATCTGCCGGGCGTCGCTGGCGTTGATATCAGCCAGGCACCGCTGCGGGAGCGGAAAGCCGTGCTGAAGGACCTGATCGGCGACACACCCGGCACGCTGGCCTACAGCGATCACGTGATCGACCATGGGCCGGAGGTGTTCGCTGCCAGTGGCAAGGCCGGCTTCGAGGGCATCATCAGCAAGCAGGTGGACGCGGCCTACGTAACGACCCGTGCCCGCAGCTGGGTGAAGATCAAACACGAGAACACCGACGAGTTCCTGGTGGTGGGTTACACCGCGCCGAAGGGCTCGCGGCAAGGCTTCGGCTCGCTGCTGATGGCCACGCCGGACACGGGCGGCCTGCGCTACGTTGGACGCGTGGGAACCGGGTTCGATGACGAGAAGCTGCGCACGCTTACCCGGCGACTGCAGGCATTGGGCAGCGAAACGGCCTCCGTCGAACTGCCTGCCCACGTGCCGTTCCGTGCCTCCAGCGTGCACTGGGTGAAGCCTGAACTGGTCGCTGAAGTGGCGTTTCGTGGCTGGGCCAAGGAGGGACTCCTGCGGCAGGCCAGCTTCAAGCGGCTGCGCACGGACAAGACCCTCGCCAGCCCCCAGGTGCCTGCGCCGAAGAAGAAAGCCGCTGAGCCGTCACTGGCTATCAGCCATCCCGAACGCGTGGTGTATCCCGCGCTGAAGCTGACCAAGGGCGAGGTCGCGGCGTATTACCGTGCGATGGCACCGTGGATCCTGCCGGAGATCCGCAATCGCCCGCTGTCCCTGTTGCGCTGCCCGGATGGCGTCGGCAAGGCCTGCTTCTTCCAGAAGCATCATGGGCAAGGGTTGGGCAGCGCGGTACGCGCCGTGCCTCTGCAGCAGAAGAGCGGCCGCGAGGACTATGTCTACATCGATGATGTGGACGGGCTGATGCAACTGGTGCAGATGAACACCCTGGAGCTGCATCCGTGGGGTGCCACCGTGCAGGATCCGGAGCGCGCAGATCGTCTGGTGTTCGATCTGGATCCGGGGGAAGGGGTGAGCTGGCCCGCCATCAAGGCGGCCGCGCGGGACATCCGCGCGCGCCTGCAGGAAACGGGGCTGGAGAGCTTCGTACGGCTGTCCGGCGGCAAGGGACTGCATGTGGTGGTGCCGTTGCAGCCCGCCGCTGAGTGGGAAGACGCAAAGGCGTTCTGCGAGGCATTCGCACAGGCGCTTTCGCAGCATGCGCCGGACCGCTACGTGGCCACGATGAGCAAGGCCAAGCGGAATGGCGTGATCTTCATCGACTGGCTGCGCAACGCGCGCGGGGCGACCAGCGTGTGTTCGTGGTCACTGCGTGCACGCGAAAGCGCGGGCGTGGCGGTGCCATTGCGCTGGGAAGAGCTGGGCCGCGTGGCGGCCGCTGATGCGTTCTCGATGCACAAGGCCTTGGCGCGGGCCAAGCGCCTGAACGGTGATCCCTGGGAAGGGATCACCACGATGAAGCAGGGCCTGCCGACGTTGTAGCGCGGGCCCCCCGCTGCGGGTGCAAGGGAGTCGTCTCCGATACGGGACCCTGTCACTGATGCGGAACTCCGCCACTGATACGGGACCCCGTCACTGATGCGGGACCCCGTCACCGGTAGGGGACCTGTCACCGATACGGGACCCCGTCACTGGCACGGAACTCCGTCATCGATACAGAACCTGTCACCGATACGGAACTGCGGAACCCCGCCGTTGGTAGAGCCGACTTCAGTCGGCTGCTCTTGGCGTGGTAATCAGAAAAGCCGACTGAAGTCGGCTCTACCAGGCACGGTACTCAGGAAAGCCGACTGAAGTCGGCTCTACCAAGCGTGGTGCTCGGGAAAGCCGACTGAAGTCGGCTCTACCAAACGTGGTACGAGGGCCGCCGGTTACTGCACGCTTCAGAAATCCGCGCGAATGCCCAGACCGATGCGGCGGCCGGAGAACTCGTACTGGGTGGGGAAGGATTTATCGATCGTGTAGCCCGACGTTTCTTCGTCGAACACATTGATCGCATCCAGGCTCAGCTTCCAGGTGTCGTTCAAGCGGAAGCCGATCGAGGCATCGGTCTGCCCGTACGCATCGCGGTACACCGGGTACATGTTGAGGTGGATGTACTCCACGTACTTGTCCTTGTAGTTGTAGGACACGCGCGCGTCGAAGCGATCATTCTCGTAGTACAGGGTGAAGTTGTAGGCTTTCTCGGCCAGCCCTTCCGGCGGGGTCGGGATGTCGATGTCGGATGCACCGGTCAGCGAGTTGTCCAGCTGGGTGTAGTTGGCATTGATGCCCCACCCTTCCAGCGCGGGATGCAGCATCGACAGCGGCAGCTGGGCGACCAGCTCCACGCCGGTGACCTTGTACGAACCCTCGGCATTGACCGGCTGGTAGACCTCGAAGTCGTAGTACCCATCCAACGATCCGTTGGCGTTGAGCTTTTCTACGTTCGGTACGATGCCGGTCAACGACTGCCGCACCACGCCGTCGATCTTCTTGGAGAAGTACGATGCCGACAGCAGTCCGCCGTTCTCCAGGTACTTCTCCAGGCCCACTTCCCACTGCTTGGCGGTCGTTGGCTTCAGGGCCGGATTGCCGTCCATGAAGCGGAAGCTGGACCAGCTGACGGTGCGGCGGTAGGCAATGTCGGTCAGCGACGGACGCATCAGCGTTTCCGACGCCGCCGCGCGCAGCACCAATCCATCGGCAATCTCGGCGGTCATGTTGAAGCTGGGCAGCAGGTCGCTGTAATCACCGCTGCTGGAAATCGGCGTCGGCGTGTAGCCGCTGCTGCCATCGGCATTCTGCACCGGGTGGAAACCGGCCGAATCCACCTTGGTGTCGATCGAACGCACGCCCAGGTTGGCGTACACCGGCACGCGGCCGATATCGAAATAGAAATCGGTCATGGCATACAGCGCCAGGGTCTTTTCATCGACCTGGTAGAACTGGCCCGGATCCAGCGGGGTGGTGAAACCCGCATAGCGGAACGTGTTGCGTGCGTAGCTGTTGGACACTTGCTGCCAGTCCAGGTTGCTCGGCTTGTAGCCGCCGCCGGGGACGATGTCGCTGATCCAACCCGGATTGCTGTCAGCCAACGTGCGGGTGTTGACCCACGCTGCGCTACCGGCGGCCGGGCCCTGGATCTTGGTGTTGCCGAACTCGCGGTCCTTGGACTTGTCGGTGTAACGCGCACCGAACTTGACGCTGGTCAGCGCCGGGAAGAACGCCAGTTCCATCGACCGGCGGAAGTCCAGCTGCGCGGCGTACTTGTCGTCCTTCACGTGCTCGATTTCGGTCTCATAGGCTTCGAACAGGTACTTCCCGGGCGAGTTGTACATGTCGAACCCATTGGACGCCGCGCTGGCCAGCGTCTCACCGCCGTTGGCGGTCCAGCGCGTGCGCGACGGTGCGTAGGCCACGTGCTTGAGGTTGGCGTAGTCCGAGTCGCGGCGTGCGCCGGAATAGCCGACCAGGGCATCGATGTCCCAGCTGCCGACCGTCCAGTCGAGCTTGCTGCTGAACTGCCGATAGTCGGTGTTGGCGAAGCGTTCCTTGCTCAGGATTTCATGCTGGGTGGCCGTGTAGGACACATCGCGCAGGACCACCATGCCGTACTGGGACAGGGTGTCGGCATCATACGAATGGATGGTGTCCAGCGTGCTGCGGCTGGACGCCGAATACGCAGCGGCATCGTACTCATCTTCATGCGTATCGTAGCCGCCGAGCATCGCATCGAAGCTCACCGAGAACGCCTCGCTGGGCTTGAACTGCAGGGATGCGGTCGCGCCCCACTGGTCCTGCTCGTTGAGGTAGATGCGGTCGCCGACCTTGTCCTGGAAGATGATCCGGTTGGTCGCGTCCTTGTCCATGCGGTTGTTGATGACGATGCCGGCATCGCGTGCCAGCACGGCAGCGGCCTGCGTGCCCCGCGTGCCGGACGCTTCGAGGAAGCGCCCCATCGGGCGGAAGTTGATGCCCGAGTTGGAGTCGGTGCGGTTGGTGCGCTTCGCCTTGGAGAACGACACCAGGCCGCCCCAGTCGCCCCAGGTGTCGCTGGCCAGGAACGAGATCTTCGGATCGGTCTTGCCGTTGATCGAATTGTTCGCCGCTTCAGCCGATGCACTGAATTTCGGCTCGGCGTAGTCGAACGGCCTGGCGGTTTCGATGTACACCGAACCGGCGATACCGCCTTCTTCGTCTGCCGCCGTCGGCGATTTCTGCACCGTGACGGTCTGCACCACATCCGATGCGAAGATATCGAACTGCACGTCGCGACCGCCGCTGCCCGAGGCCGTGGCGAGGTTGTTGATCGACACGTGGGTGAACTCGGAGGGCAGGCCGCGCACGCTGACCTTGCTGCCCAGGCCCTTGTTGCGTTCGATGGTCACGCCCGGCATGCGTTGCAGCGCCTCGGCGAGGTTCTGCTCCGGGAAGTCGGCCACGTCGGTGGCGACGATGGAGTCGGAGAAGCCGATGTTGCTGCGCTTGAGGTCGACCGCGCGCTCCAGGCTGCGGGCGTAGCCGCCGGTCACGGTGACCGTATCCAGCTGCTGCAGGGCGGCGCTGGTATCGGCGCTGGTGGCCACCGCCACTGCTTCATCGGCCACTGCCTGCATCGGCAGGCTGGCGACGCCACTGATCAGCACGGCGCGCACGGCGCGGGACAAAAGCTTCGCATGGGGGACGCGCGTCGGCGTCTCCCGCAGGATGTTGCGCATCGGATGATCCCCATTGCTCTGTGAGTGCGTGCCGCGCGCCTGTCCGCTGTGTAGCGTGCAGAAAACGTGCGCGACCGTGCCGGTAGCCGGCGGCCAAGAGACTAGAGGTGAATTGTTAAGGGGATGTTGCGGTGCGCCACTTTCTTGCGCCGACCCACAGACCGATGCCCAGCTGCAGCGGTAGCGAGATCACCAGCAGCAGTACGAACCAGCGCGGGAACTCGTTGCCCATGTCCCATGCTGCCCATAGCGAGGCGATCGCCAGCAGCAACCAGATGCCCATGCCGTGCGTACGCGGCCAGCACGGTGCGTGGTAGCTGGCAAAGGCCACCGCGGCGATGCCGCCCAGCACGGTGAACGCGAGGTCCCAACCCAACTGCACCGCGCCGCCCGCATGCACGCCGATCAACGGCGGCAGCCAACTGGCCACCGTGGTGACCAGCACCAGCGCGAGCAGCGCACCGGCTAGCGCAAGCAGGGAAAACAGGAAGGTTTTGAACATCGCCATGCGGCCAGTGTATAGCCGACCGGTCGACATGACGGGCAGAGCCGACCGGTAAAGCCGACCGGTAGAGCCGACTTCAGTCGGCTGTCCTGGAGTGCACCCAAGACCAGCCGACTGAAGTCGGCTCTACCCAGCCGGCTCTATCCAGCCGGCACAACCCAGCCGGCACAATCCAGTCGGCACAATCCAGCCGGCGCGACCCCGACCCTCAGCTCGCGAGCACGGACGCTTGCCGGGCCAGTTCTTCGATCGCTGCCCAATCACGGCTCTGCAGAAGGGCAGCGGTGGTCAGCCACGAGCCGCCCACGCACAGCACGTTGGGCAGGTGCAGGAACTGCGGCGCGGTCTGCACGCTGATGCCGCCCGTGGGGCAGAAACGCACATCGCCGAACGGGCCGGCCCACGCCGACAGCAACGGCGCACCACCGGCCTGCACGGCCGGGAAGAACTTGAACGTATCCAGCCCCTGCTCCAATCCGTGCATCAGTTCGGACGATGTCGCTACGCCCGGCAGGAACGGCAGATCGGTATCGCGCGCAGCGGCATACAGCCGCTCCGTCGCACCGGGGGACACGGCGAAACGACCGCCCGCTTCCTTGACCGCCTGCATCTGCGCGGCCGTCAGCACGGTGCCTGCGCCGATCACTGCGTCGGGCACGGCCTCGGCCATGGCCTTGATCGCTTCCATCGCACGCGGCGTGCGCAGGGTGACTTCCACCACCGGCAGGCCACCGCGGAACAAGGCCTGGGCGACCTGCACGGCATCGTCCACGTCATCAGGGGTGAACACCGGGATCACCGGTGCCAGTTTCAGTACCGCGCGAACGCGCGGATCAGCGCCGGACATCAAAACGCTCCTCGCCCACCAGGGCCAGCACGTCAGCTTCGCTGACGGGATTGAAATCACCGGGGATCGAGTGCTTCAGACCACCGGCGGCCAAACCGAAGCGCACAGTGGCGTCGGCATCGAAGCCGCGCATGATGCCATGCAGGATGCCGGCAGCGAACGCATCACCGCCGCCGATCCGGTCGACGATGCCCTGCAACTGACGTACCGGCGCCTGGGCGCGCGTGCCATCACGGCCGATCAACAATGCACCCAGTGCATGGTGGTCCACGCTCAGCGCCTGGCGCTGCGTGCACGCCATCCACTGCAGGTGCGGGAACGCGGCAAACGCGGCGGTTGCGGCAGCGTCCACGCGGGCGACCACGTCGTCCTGCGCGAACGGCTGGCCCAGCACCACTTCGATATCGCGGTAATCGGCGAACACGATGTCCGCCTGTGCGAACAGCTCACGCAGGATGGCTTTCGCATCGCCACCCCAGCGCTGCCACAGCTTCGGCCGGAAATTGCCGTCGAAGGACACCTTGACGCCCTGCGCGCGTGCGGCACGTGCGGCGGCCAGCGTCGCCTGTGCCACGTCGGCACCCAGGGCCGGGCTGACGCCGGAAAGATGCAGCCACTCCGCGCCCTGCAGCAGCTGGGACCAGTCGTAGTCCGCCGCGCTGCTCAGCGCGAACGCAGAGTCCGCGCGGTCATACACCACTTCGCTGGCCCGCTGCACCGCACCGGTGGTCAGGAAGTACAGACCCATGCGGGAATCGGCCTGCAGGCGCACGCCCCGCGTGTCCACGCCATGACGGCGCAGTTCGCCCAGTGCATGCGCGCCCAGCGGATTGTCCGCCACGACGCTGGCCATCGCCACGTCATGGCCAAAGTGCGCCAGCGAGACACCGACATTGGCTTCCGCCCCACCGACGTGCACCTCCAGGCGCGGCGACTGCAGCAGCAGCTCGTTGCCCGGTGCGCCCATCCTCAACAGCAGTTCCCCGAAACAGACCACTCGACTCATCAGATGTCCTCGTTGCCCGGACCGCAGCATCGCGTTGCAGCGCGCCGGAGGGAACCACGCACCCCGCGTGGCTCTTGGCTATCGGTGTCATTCTAGCCCCATGGGCTGTCGCGTCCACCCCGTCTCTCCATTCAAGCCATTGTCCCGCAAGCGTCTCAGGGACATTACGAATCTGTTGCGGTGCAAGATGCCCGATCCTGAAGGTGCTGTTAACGTCCGCCCTGACCAGCGGTGTCATCTTGCTGACACTGCGTTGTGAACCAGACCTTTGGGAGAGGGAAAGGCCATGATTTCTCGTAACAGCAGCAAAAAGACACCGGTTACCTTGTTGGCCCTGTCCATCGGTCTGGCCATCAGCGCCACCGCACAGGCACAGCAGGCAACGGACCTGGATACGGTCACCGTCACCGGCTACCGCGCCAGCGTGGAGAAGGCGCTGGACATCAAGCGCAGCGAAGCCGGCGTGGTCGATGCCATCGTCGCCGAAGACATCGGCAAGTTCCCCGACCTCAACCTGGCCGAATCGCTGCAGCGCATCCCCGGCGTGGTGATCACCCGCGATGGCGGCGAAGGCCGCAGCATCTCGGTGCGTGGCCTGGGCCCGGACTTCACCCGCGTGCGCATCAACGGCATGGAGGCCCTGGCGACCGTCGGTGCCGGCGACCAGAGCGGTGGTACCAACCGTGGCCGTGGTTTCGACTTCAACGTGTTTGCTTCGGATCTGTTCTCGCAGCTGATCGTGCGCAAGACGGCCTCGGCCGACGTGGAAGAAGGTTCGCTGGGCGCCACCGTCGACCTGCGCACCGCGCGTCCGTTCGACTACGAAGGCTTCACCTTCGCTGCCAGCGGCCAGGCCAGCTACAACGACATGGCGCAGAAAGCGGATCCGCGCATGGCGGCGCTTATCTCCAACACCTTCGCTGACGGCACCTTCGGTGCCTTGCTGTCGGTGGCCTACTCCGAGCGCCAGGCGCTGGAAGAAGGCTCCAACACCGGCCGCTGGGCCAACGGGCCGAGCAACGGTGGCTTCGCTGCCAGCTCGCCGTTCGCCGCCGCGCGCGGAGCCAACGTGTTCCACCCACGCTTCCCGCGCTACGTGCAGATGGAGCACAAGCAGGAGCGCCTGGGCGTCACCGGCTCGCTGCAGTGGAAGCCGACCGACCGCACCGAGCTGTCGCTCGACGCGCTGTACTCGAAGATCGATGCCGACCGCGATGAGCACTACATCGAGGCCATTTCCTTCAGCCGCTCCGGTGCCGGCAAGCCGCAGACGATCGTGCGCGACGGCGAAATCCGCAACAACGCGCTGGTCTACGGCGCGTTCGACAACGTGGATATCCGCAGCGAAAACCGCCACGACGAGTGGAGCACCGACTTCAAGCAGGTCAGCCTGAACCTGGAGCACCGCTTCAGCGAAGCCTTCCAGATCACCGGCAAGCTGGGCACCTCGCGTTCGTCCCACGAGAACCCGGTGCAGACCACGGTCATCATGGACAAGTTCGATGTCGACGGGTACAGCTACGACTACCGCGGCAACAAGAACCTGCCTGCCTTCAACTACGGCATCGACCCGACCAACCCGAACGGCTGGACCCTGGCCGAGATCCGTCTGCGTCCGCAGTCGGTGGACAATGACTTCGACACCGCGCAGCTGGATTTCAACTGGAACATCAGCCCGGGCTTCCGCCTGAAGGGCGGCGTGCTGGCCAAGGATTACAGCTTCAACACCGTGGAACTGCGTCGCGCCAGTGAGCTGGCCGTGCCGACCTTCCCGGGCAGCGGCCTGATCGTGCCGCCGGAATACACCCAGCAGGAAGGCCTGAAGGGCATCACCGGCAATCCGTCCAACTGGGTCGTGCCGAACCTGGACGCGGTGGCCAACCTGTTCGACATCTACAGCAACACCGGCACCTTCGCCGTCGCGCCGCGGCTGAACAACAGCCGCAGCGTGGAAGAGAAGGACCGCGGCGTGTGGCTGATGGGCGAGTTCTCCACCGACCTCGGATCGATCCCGCTGTCCGGCAACTTCGGCGTGCGCTATGTGGAGACCAAGCAGGAATCCAACGGCTACGCGACCGTCGGTGGCGTGCCGGTGCTGACCACCAGCAACCGCAAGTACGATGACACGCTGCCCTCGTTCAACCTGGTCGCCGAAGTGGCACCGGACTTCCTGATCCGCCTCGGCGCGGCGAAGGTGATGACCCGTCCGGGCCTGGGCAACCTGACCCCCGGCGTGACCGTGGCAGTGGCCGGCGGCGCCCGCACCGTGGCCGGCGGCAATCCGAACCTGGATCCGATCCGCGCCACCAACGTCGACCTCGGCTTCGAGTGGTACTTCAACGAAGGCGCAATGCTCGGCCTGGGCCTGTTCTACAAGGACATCGAGTCCTTCGTGCAGACCACCCGCGATGTGCGCCCGTATTCCACCAGTGGCCTGCCGGCCAGCCTGCTGGACGGCACCGGTGCCACGGTCAACGACGAGTTCACCTTCAGCATCCCGCTCAACACCCCCGGCGGCGAGCTGCATGGCGTGGAAGCGAACTACACCCAGCCCTTCACCTTCCTGCCGGGCAAGTGGTCCAACCTCGGCGTGCAGTTGAACTACACCTGGGTGGAATCGAAGATCCAGTACCTCAATGGCCAAGGCCAGGCGGTGATGAAGAACGACCTGACCGGTCTGTCGCCGACCTCGTGGAACGCCACGGTGTTCTATGAAGGTGACACCTGGTCCGGCCGTGTGTCGGCCACCAACCGCGACGATTACCTGACCCAGGCACCGGGCCAGGAAACCGGCTTCAACGTGGACGGCGTGCACGGCATGACCGGCACCACGATGATCGACGCCTCGCTGCGCTACAAGGTCAGCGACCAGCTCGAACTGACCCTGGAAGGTGTCAACCTGACCAACGAAGCGTCCGACGAGTGGGTGCGTTCGCCGCTCACCGGCCAGCTGCCGCTGCAGTACACCGAAACCGGCCGCCAGTTCCTGCTCGGCGTGCGCTACAAGTTCTGATCCACCGACCGAAGCGGCGGCGTGGCAACCACGCCGCCGCCAGGTGCAACGCCGACGATCCCGACACCGTGGCCTGCTGCTGCGGCGCAAGATGCTGCGCCGTGAGTGCTTTGCTACGTTCCCGTGACCTGCGGTGTCAGCAAGACGTTGCGCCGAGGCAGTGATCCGGTGGAGGCCGGTTCATCGCCTGCAGTACACACGCACGCGTTGAGGACACCCTGGGAGGGGCTTACAACATGGATCTGTCACACCCACGCCACCGTGCCGGCCGCACGCCGTTCACGCTGCTCGCACTCTCCATCGGTCTGGTACTGACCAGCACCGCGGCCGCGCAGCAGACACCGGAGGCCGCTGCCAGCGCACCCAACGCCGTCGATCTGGACAAGGTGGAAGTCAAGGCGACGTACCGCGAAAGCCTGCAGCAGTCGCTGGATGAAAAGCGCTACAGCGTCGAACAGGTCGACGCCATCTATGCCGAAGACATCGGCAAGTTCCCTGATCTCAACCTGGCCGAGTCGATGCAGCGCATCGCCGGTGTATCGATCGACCGCGAGGGCGGAGAAGGCCAGCAGATATCCGTCCGTGGGCTGGGATCGGACTTCACCCGCGTGCGCATCAACGGCCTGGAAGCGCTGTCCACCGCGGGCAGCGGTACCGCCGGCGTCAACCGCAGCCGCGGATTCGATTTCAACACCTTTGCCTCCGAGCTCTTCAGCCGGGTCAAGGTCAGCAAGACGCAGTCTGCGCAGACCGACGAAGGATCACTCGGTGCCACGGTCGACCTGCGTGCGTCGCGTCCGTTCGATTTCGACGGGTTCCAGGCGTCGCTCAACGGCCAGTACGGCTTCAACGAGCTGTCGCGCAGCAAGGACCCGCGCGTATCGGCGCTGCTCAGCAACACCTGGGCCGACGGCCGCTTCGGCGCGCTGATGTCGGTGGCTTACAGCAAGCGCACCATCTTCGAAGAAGGCTACAACCCGGTCCGTTGGGAGCACGGCAACCATCGCAATTCGAACCAGCCCACGGCGACCAACAACGGGACGTACGGTTTCTGCAGCCCACTGGGGTATGACCCGCAGACGCCGCGCAATCCCTTGGCCAACGAGACCGCTGCAGGTGTGGGCAGCGCGGCCAACCAGGCCCGTAACAATGGCTGGGGCAGCTATGGCATCGATGCCGCACACTGCGGCACCGGCCTGGACCGTCCCGCAGCGACAGCGGAAAACATCGCCGCGTACGAGACCGCGACCAACGCGTGGATTCCGCGCTATCCGCGCTATGTCCGCACCGAACATGAGCTCGAGCGCCTTGGCATCACCGGCGCCCTGCAGTTCAAGTTCAGCGACGACAGCCTGCTCAATCTGGACCTGATGTACTCCAAGCTGGACAAGGACCAGCGCGAGGATTCGCTGGGTGCCAACCTGCACCGCACCGCGCAGTACGGTGGCAAGACCCAGATCGCGGTACGCGAGGCCCAGGTCGACGACCAGAACCGCCTGGTCTACGGCGTATTCGACAACGTGGACTTCCGCACGGAATCGACGTCCATCGAAGAGAGCACCGAGTTCAAGCAGGTCAGCCTCGAATTCGAACACCGCTTCAACGATGCGGTACGCCTGGACGCGCTGGTGGGCCACTCTTCGTCCAGTTTCGAGCGCCCGGTGTTCTCGATGGTCAGCTTCGACAACAGCAATCTGGACGGGTTCGTCTTCGATGCACGCAACAATGCCAGCCTGCCGTCGATGGGCTTCCCGTTCGCGCTGAATGATCCCAATGCCTGGCAGTGGCTGGGCTATGGCACCGCCCCGGTCAACGCCAATGGCACCGCGCGCGGCAGCAACATCAGCGAAGTGCGGTTGAACCCCAACTACGTCGACAACCAGTTCGATACGGCGAAGGTCGACCTGACCTTCACGGTCTCGCCGACGTTCACCCTGCGTGGTGGTCTTGCCTACAAGGACTACGACATGAGCACGCAGGAGTACCGCAACATCAGTTACGGACGGCTGGCCCAGGCCCTGCCCGGCGGCACCGGCATCGGCGACCTCAGCAGCACGCTCAATGGCTTCGGCAAGGGGCTGGACACGGCCACGCCGTCAAGCTGGTTGATCCCCGATTTCAAGCGCGTCGCCGAGCTGCTGGACATCTACTGCAACTGCGATACCGGCAGCCTGGGGGGCGACTACCGCCTCGCCGGTGTGGGCCACTTCGGTTCGTCGAACAACAATTTCGACGTCAACGAGAAGAGCTACGCGACGTACCTGCAACTCGACTTCAATACCGACCTGTGGGGCCGGCCATTCCGCGGCAACATCGGCATGCGCTACGTGCAGACGCAGATCACTGCGGATGGCTATGCGCCGTGCCAGGCGGCCAGCAGCGGCGATCTGTCCGCGGCCTGCCAGCCGTTCCTGGGCGTGGCGAGCGCCACCGCTGACGCTGGCGAACGCCTGCTGGTGGGAACCCGCGTCGGCCATCAGTACGACGACTGGTTGCCGTCGTTGAACCTGGCCTGGGACGTGACGGACAGCGTGGTGCTGCGCTTCGGTGCGGCCAAGACGATGGCCCGCCCCACCCTGTCCAACCTGTCACCGAGCGTGAGCGGCGGGCCGAGCGCCTTCCTCGATGAAGACCGGTATTACTCGATCAACCTCGGCAATCCCAAGCTGGATCCGTTCCGCTCCACCAACTACGACCTGAGTGCGGAGTGGTACTTCAGCGAAGGCGCGCTGCTGTCGGCCGCGGTGTTCTACAAGGACATCGAAACCTACGTGCAGCGTACCCGCCTGCTGAACACCTGGGACGACATGGGCTATTCGCTGGACCTGCTGCCGGCCGGCTTCAGCCCGAACACGCTGTTCAACGTGCAGAGCTACTTCAACACGCCGGGTGGCCCGCTGAAGGGCTACGAGCTGACGTACCAGCAGCCTTTCAGCTTCCTGCCCGGCTTCTGGAAGAACTTCGGCATCCAGCTGAACTACACCCACGTCGATTCGAAGATCCAGTACCTCTTCAGCTCCGGCAGCGGCAACACCATCGTCACCACGTACACGGAAAACGACCTGCTGAACCTGTCGCCCAATTCGTACAACGCCACCCTGTACTACGACGACGGGCGCTTCAGTGCGCGCGTATCCACCAGCTACCGCGATGCCTACATCAACCAGATCCTGGCGCAGGAGAACATCCGCGACCTGGATGGCAATGCGCTCGCCACGGCGGATGTCACCGGCAAGTACAGCGTGGAGAACGTCGATTTCAACATGTCGTGGAAGTTCAACAAGCAGCTGACCGTCAGCCTGGAGGCGATCAACCTGCTGGACACCGCCGACGAACGCTACGTGGATTCCGCGCTTTCCCTGCCGGACCGCTACACCCAGACCGGGCGCCAGTACTACCTCGGCCTGCGTTACAAGTTCTGATCCTGCACCACGCGCCCACCGTCGCCCGCTGTTGAAAGGAAGGTTCCATGCCCCACCGTCCCACTGCCCTCGCCCGCCTGCCCCGTCGCCGCCTGCTGGCCCTGGCCACCGCGCTGTTCGTTGCGCCGTCGCTCGCCGCAGAGGCACCCGCGCTGCTGTTCCACGTGGATGCGAACCACGGCCTGGAAGCCGAGGTGGCGCAGGGCGATCCGGTACCCAACTTCCGCGACAAGGTGAAGGTGGTCGATGACGGTGCGCGCGGCAAGGCGATCCAGTGGGAAGACGATGGCGTGCTGTCGTGGGATGCGCCCGGCAACATCCTGGCGCAGCGCGGCACGCTGGCCTTCGACTGGCGATCGCGCTATGCCGTTGGTGAAGCACCGTTCGTGATCTTCCGCGTCGGCTATGCCGACCACAGCAGCTGGGACATGGCGTGGCTGCGCATCGACTGGAACGGACACGGCTTCGATGCGTTCGTCACCGATGCCAACCTGGCGCGCACCCGGGTGTCGTTCGCGCTGCCGCAGAACCCGGCCCCGGCGCAGTGGGTGCACCTGGCGTTCGCCTGGGACGAAGACCACGGGGTGCGTCTGTTCGTGGATGGCAAGGAAGTCGCACGGGTCGATGCCAAGGGCGACTACGATGCCGCGCTGGACCAGTTGGGCCTGGCCGGGCGGGTGATGGCGCCCTATCAGGTGCAGAGCCGCTACAACTTCCTGCGCGGCAGCGATCTCCAGCACATCCGCGTCTTCGACCGCATGCTGGATGGACCGGCGGTAGCTGCACTGGCGCAAGGCAAGGCACCGGCGACGGCCGTCGTGGCGTCGGCAGACCAGCGTGCATGGCGGCATCGCTTCGGTTGGGAAGGTGCGGCTCCGCCGGCCCTGGCCGCCGCAGGCACGCGCATACGCAAGATCGAGTTCGCCGATACCAAGGACCTCAAGCAGTGGATGTGGAAGGCCACCGATGGCATCGCCGAAACCACCTGGCCGGGGGTCTACAACCGCTCGCGCCTGCCGGGCCGCAACGATTACTTCCAGCTGCCGGACTGGAACACCTATGTAGAGGCCGGGCAGCACCTGGACCTGACCCTGCCCGATGGCGAACCGGTGAACCGCATCGAGGTGCGTGGCGCGGCGTTCGGCACCTTGGCGCACGGCGCCGATGCGCAGAGCGCGACCACAACGGTGCTGCAGCGCCCGCGCGGCGTGGTGCGCAGTGTCGATGACATCCCCACCCAGCAGGGGGGCGTGCTGCGCTTCAGCAACGTGGAACAGGAAACCCCGATCCAGGAGATCTGGGCCTATCACGTGGGCGAAGGCAGTGAGCCGGACGGCAGCGTCAAGCAGACCTATGTGGTGGACAGCCAGGCCCTGCCTGACTACACCAACCTGGACACGCTGCGGCACTACATCGACGGCCGCTACCCCGTGGCCGAACGCAGCACGGTGATGGCGTTGCCCAAGGGGGCCGGTTCACGCCGTCGCGGTGCCGATACGCTGCCTGCCCAGCCGCTGCCCATCGTGCACGTGCTGATCCCGTCCGGCGTGGGTGATGCACCGGCCAACCAGCCGTTGATCCGCAGTTGGGCGCACAGTTGGGAAAACATGCATGACGGCTTGGACGGCGTGGCCATCGACCTGCCGGCGCTGGACCTGCCGGCGACCCATGACGGCCTGATCCCGCTCAACATCCGCATCAAGGATCCGATCTGGCCGGCCCGCGACATGATCGATGTATCGGTCTCGGTGCAACCCGGCAAGAAGCGCACGCTGTGGCTGGACCTGCGCGACCGCATCCTCACCGCCGACAGCCTGTGGTTGAGCATCGCCTCGGCGGCTCCCGGCTTCGACGCACGCGCGCTGGACGGCGCGGAAATCCGCATGGTGTTCAAGCCGCGCAGTGAAGCGATCGCCGAGCACGTCGCAGACCGCTTCAACCAGGTGCGCGACAACTGGGGTTTCCTCGTGGAGGAACACACCACCTCCAAGCGGCAGCGCCTGTACGCCCGCGTCTACGCCGACCTGAGTGATTTGCTGCGGGTGGATCCGGATCACCAGCTCGGCCGGCTGTACTGGAACTACATCAGCTACAACAGCCAGGGCCGACCGCCGTTCACCGCACCGGAAGTGCCCAAGGGCGTGCCGGCATGGGCGTTCAACCAGACCCAGGACCTGGCCTATGTGCGGCGCTTCATCGACTGGTGGATCGAGCACCGTCAGGTGCCGTACGGCGACTTCGGCGGCGGCATCTCCGACGATTCGGACCTGACCCAGCAGTGGCCGGGCCTGGCCCTGATGGGTGTGCAGCCGGACCGGTTGAACGCGTCGCTGACCGCGCTGTCCGATGCGGTGTACCGCAATGGCATGTTCAGCAACGGGTTGAGCACCATCGAAACCGACGAGCTGCACGCCTACGAGGAAGGCATCAACACCAACAGCGCCATGCTGTACCTCAACTGGGGTGACCCGCTGACCGTGGAACGGTTGATGGAGACGGTTAAAGCCTTCGACGAGAAGATCATCCTGACCAACCCGCAGGGCCACCTGCTGTTCTCCAGCAATTGGTTCGGCGGCAACAAGGTCTACCGCGAGCCGAACTGGCAGTGGCAGAAACCGTATTCATTCCCGGTGCTGCACCCCGCCTTCCTGCTCGGGCAGTTCAATGCCGATCCGAGCAGCCGACGCCTGGTCACCGGCCTGGCCGATGGCTACCTCGCCCACGCCTACACCGACGACAAGGGCCGCTGGGCGCTGCCGAACGAGATCAACTGGGCCACCGGCAAGGTGCGCGGCGGTGAACTCAACAACGGGTCCGGCAGCGGCGACATCATGCACACCTTCTGGGCGGCGTGGCGCTGGACTGGCGATGAGAAGTACCTGAAAGCACTGGACTACCGCGTGGAGCGCGGTGGACCCGGTGCGCTGTCCAACCTCGGCGAGAACTACGTGGAGGTGCTGGGGCGACAGCAGGACTGGTATCCGAAGCTGACTGCCGATGCAGACAGTGGCAAGACCGGCTTCGCCAGCGTGATGGCATGGCAGGCCAGCGGCGATGTGAAGTACATCGAGGCCCTGCACGCCGAGGGGATCCAGGCCAAGGCGCAGCGCGAATACATGAACACCGACGGCCACTGGTGGTCGGACCGGGTGGAGGCACCGAGCGAGTTCCTGCAGCGTGCCCGCCTGGGAGGTATCGCCCTGAAGCGCAACCAGAGCTGGCCGGGGCACACGGTGAGCTGGCGCTTCGACCGCGACGATGCGGCCGAACAGGTGGCGCTGCTGGTCCATGCGCCCTCACGCGAACGCTTCACCGTCACCAGCTACAACCTGGCCAAGCAGGCGATCACCGCGGACATGACCGGCTGGAACGTGGCCAGCGGCACGTGGCGGGTGCGCAGCGGCGTGGACGCCAACGGCGACGGGAAGATCGACGGCAAGGTGAGCGAACGCGACGTGATGCTGGAAACCAGCGTCAGCACGCCGCTGCGGTTCCAGCCGGGCAGGACCGAAGTGTTCGAGTTCGAGCGCATCCGTGCCGGCACCCCCGTGGAGCAACGTCCTGACCTGGGCATTGGCCGGGGCGACGTGCGGGTCGATGGAAGGCAGGTGCACGTGATCGTCCACAGCCTGGGGCATGTGGGCACGGGAACCGGTGTGGCGGTGCTGGAAGATGCGCGTGGCCGTGAGATCGCGCGTATCGAAGTGCCGGCGATGGACGCGCCCAGTGATCTGCAGCCGCGCACGACCACCGTCGCCCTGCCGTTGCCTGCAGGCGACCGCCGTGACCTGCGCGTACGCGTGGCCTTGGCCGACGATGGCGAGGAAGTCACGCGCCTGAACAACAGCGTGGACATTCTCTGACGGGGACGGGTAGTGACGGTCGCTGGCCGTCAATCCTGCCGTCATCCCCGGCCGCCAGCCTTGCCCCCTCAGGCAAGGCTGGCGGTGACGAACTCGATGTCGTCCACGATCAGGCACTTCTTTCCCTGCTGTGAGATCCACGGCGTGCCGATGGCGAGTACATAGGCGCCGGCCAGATCTTCCAGATCGGTCACCTGGAAGCGCTGCGTGAACGCCGCGCCGATGGCGTCCGGGATCCCGATGCTGATATCGCCCCGGCCGCCGGAATTCAGCCAGGTGATGCCATTCCCGGCGCCCGCGTCGGCGATCATGCCCCAGCAGCCGACGACCTGGCTGAAGTGGTGGGGATGCAGCGCGGAGAACTCGACGAAAAAGTCGCGCAACGTCCGGTTGGCGATCCCACCGATTTCGATGGGCTGGTTCGAAGCTCCGAAGGCTGCGGAGCTGCGCAGGTGCTTGAGCAGCGTACTCAGCCTGCGATGGGGGCGTGCCGTGCGCTGCCCGGCGACGTGCCGCCCCCCCCGTCCTTGCGCGCCGGCCTGATCGTTATCCTGCAGATGCGGCGCGCCCTGCACTGCGCCGAAGTTGAAATCGACCACCAGGACATCGGTGTTGCGGATGATCGCTTCATCGGGACCGATCGCGCTCTCGACGCGAAGCGCATCCTCCGCCGCCATGCTGCAGCCAGCAGCATGCGGGCGCGCACCGAAACAGGCGGCCCGCCCATCTGCACTGGGCTTGCGGAAGAACGCCTGCTGCCCGCACGTGATGCACACCAGGTTGCGTCGCTTCGCGCCGAGGTCGGGCAGTGTCAGCTGTTGGAACTGGACCGCCGTGTAGTCGCGTCGGTCCAGCAGGCAATGTGCAAGGTCCATGGTGCTGGTGCGCTCCTGCGGTGTCTGTAAAAAATCCTACAGAGCGCCATGGGACGCAGGCTTGCAGAAATCAGTCAGCCGGGCGCACCGCCGGGTGCCGGGTCAGGCGTCGCTGTCCAGCGCGTGCACGCGCGCCTGGTACCAGTCATCGCCGATCGGTTCGAACACGGTGCTGCGTTCCATCGGGCCTTGGTACACGTGCACCGACACCGCGATCTCTTCGCTGCTGGCGTTGCGCAGTGTGTGGTACTCGTGCGGTGGAATCAGGCTGCCGGCACTGCCCCGTTCGCCATACAGCAGCGCCTGCGCGGCGAACCGGGCACGGTCGCCGTCCTGCTCCAGCAGCGCATACGGGGTAACGACCAGGTCACCCCGCCATACGCCTTCCACGCACCACATCGCGTCGTGATCGTGCAGCGGCGTACCCTGCCCCGGGCCCCAGCACATGGCGATCACGCTGTAGCCCAGCGTAGGGCTGCGATGCAGTTCGCGCCGCGCATAGCGGCCCTGCACGGGACGATGGACGCAGGCCGGCAGCTCGATGGACGGATCGCGGATGGCACTGCGCAGGGTCTGCTGCAGGGCCGCGGTGATCGACGCAGCATCGCCTTGGTCGACCGCCGCATCCAGCGCCGAAATCAACTTGTCTTTGCCACGGAAACCGGAGGGGATCGACTGCACTTGCATGCACCCAGTCTAGGCCACATCGGTCCGCAGAACGTTCGCACGGCCTTTACAGCCGGAAAATGAGCGAAAGATGCGGGTTTCAGTCGTTATCCACCCATCGGGCGCCGCCGCTTGGCCGGATGACGTCTCACGGCAGCAGCAGCGGGCGCATCGGCTGCACCGTATGCGCAAGCTCCTCGGCCACCACCGTGGCGAATACCGCCGCACCGTCGTCTCCCAGATGGGTGTAGTCGAAGGCTCGCTTGGCCTGGCCCATCGGCTCGATCAGCGCGTTCTGTGCAACGGCACCGGCGCCCGCTGCGGCTGCGGCCGCATCCACGGTGGTGCCCGACAGCGCGGCCGCCACCTGCGGCTGGGAGGCGGGTGCCTGGGCGAGTGTCATCGCCATGACCGGACCCATCGCCTGCACCAGCGCCCGGCTGCGCGCATGCAGGTCGACCAGCGGAACATCCAGCTCGCGCGCTACCCGCCGTACGGCATCGGCCCAGGGGGCAAGGTCATCGATCAGTCGGCCATCGGCGAACTGTCGGCGGGTGAGTGGTGTCAGCAGCACCGGCACGGCACCCGCGGCCCGTACCTCCTGCACATAACGCCGCAGGTTGTCCGGGAACTCGTGCTGCAGGTCGGTGGAGCGTCCGGGCTTGCCCGGCTGGTCGTTGTGCCCGAACTGGATCAGCACCCACGTGGCGGCATAGCCCGGTGCGCGCATCTCCGATTCCACCAGTGACCATGACCCTTCAGCACGGTAGTTGTACGTACTGCGCCCACCGCGAGCCAGATTGATGCAGGCCGCGAAGGACGTGACATGGTCGCCGCAGAAGCGCGGCCCCCACCCGCCCTGCACCGCCGTGGTCGAGTCCCCGACCAGGATGATCTTGCTCGCCCGGATGGGCGCAGGCAGCGGCCTGTCGCCCGCCATGGCAGGCAACGCAGCGAAGAGAGCAAGCAGGGACAACACGCAGCGACGGTTCGACATCGACGGAACTCCGGTAGCGCCGAGCCATGCTCGGCGAGCGCAGCGGCAACAGCGCGATGACCTGCGGTCATCACCCACGGGACGAGGTCCCGTGGTCGCCGAGCATGCTCGGCAGCGGTTGGCGGAAACGGGAAACACGCGCAGCAGCGCCTCAGAACGTGCCGCGCTGCATGAAGGGCGCCTGCCGATAGAGTTCGCGCTCGCCGCCACGTGGATCATCGGCCAGCTGGCTGCGCGTATCGAACAGCAGGGTCTGCCGACGCGGCAGGTCATACGGTTCCCAACGCGCGATGCCCCGATGGTTGGGGTCGCCGGTGCGGGCAAAGTGGATCAGTGCGCTGCTCATCATCGCGGCGACCGCCGTCGCGTCCGGACCATCGCCGGTGCGCGAGCTGGGCTGGCCGGCGTTGTCGAACACCAACGGGATGTCCAGCGTATGGAACGCCCCGAACCGCCCGCCATCCAGCGGCGATCCCCAGTCCAGCTGGTAGGCCCAGGTGGGCGCGGCCCCGACCGGCTGGCGCGCACGCGCCTCCAGTTCTTCCACGGCCCCACGCCACGAACGGCCTGCGGTGGTGGCTGCGAAGAACACCTGCGACGGCGTGTACTGCGGATACATGCGCCGGTAGGCGTCGATGACGCGCTGCGGCCGCAGGTCAACGTACTGCTCCTGCTCCAGCCTCGCCGGCAACGTGTCCCATGTCAGTTCGTGGTTGGCCGGATCATTGCCGAGGAACGCGCGGGTCTCATCGCGCGTATTGCCGATCACCATCGGGATGTGAGCGGACTGCGCGGGGGCGTCGGGAAAGAAGGGATGCACCGGCACTACCACGTCGTCCAGCACCGGGCCGACATACAGGCTGCTGTTCTCCACACGCGACGGATCGCGTGCCTTGCCCGCTGCCAGCAGCGCGGCCGGTGAGAGGCGCAGCAGCGCATCGATGTCGTCTGCCCCTGCTGCCTTCATGGCGATGTCGGTGCGCTGCGCGGCGGCGCGTGGTCCCGCGGCCGTCACCTGTTGCCCGCTCATCGTCCACGCGCGCTGGAACAGTCCCTTCGCTGCCGGCATCGCCATCAACGTGGCGATCTTCGCGCCGCCACCGGACTGGCCGAACACGGTGATGTTGGCCGCATCGCCGCCGAAGGTCGCGGCGTGCTCGCGCACCCACTGCAGGGCCTGCACCAGATCGAGCTGACCTGCATTGCCGGATGCGGCATAGCGTGGGTCGCCCATCGCGCCCAGATACAGATAGCCAAACAGGTTGAGCCGATGGTTGACGGTCACCACCACGACGTCACCGCGACGGCATAGGGCGCTGCCGTCGTACAGCGGATCACTGCCGGAGCCGTTGTTGAAGCCGCCGCCGTGGATATAGAACAGAATCGGCCGCTTGCCGCCATCGCCCAGCGCAGGCGTCCACACGTTGAGGAACAGGCAGTCTTCGCTGCCTGGCGCCTCCTTGCCGCCCTGCGGCGCGGCACTGCCGAACGCCAGGGCATCGGCGATGCCCCGCCAAGGGAGCTCGGCGCGCGGCGGTTGGAAGCGGTACGCGGCGGTATCTGCACCGTAGCGCAGGCCACGGAACACATTGATGCCCTGCTCGCGCTGGCCCCGCACGCGGCCGCCCCGCACACGGGCCAGCACCTGGTTGTCCGTCCGCGCCGCAGGTTGGGCGAAGGCGCTGGGCAATGCGGCAGCCGTCGCCGCGGCGAAGGCCCAGCGTGCGCTGTCGCTGAGGAAGCGGCGGCGCTGCAGGTCGGCGAGGTCGGTCATGGCTGCTCCTTGCGAGTCGGGTGCTGCAGCCAGCGCTGCGCGATCTGCGGCCACAGGGCCGTGGTGGAAGCTACCGGTGCCCGCATGCCGAAGCCGTGGCCACCGTGTGCGAATACATGCAGTTCGTACTCCACACCTGCATCGGCCAAGGCACGCGCCATCAGCAGGCTGTTGTCCACGCTGACCACTGCATCGTCGGCTGCATGCAGCAGCAGCGTGGGCGGCATGTCCCGGCGTACCTGCGTCTGCAGGGAGAACGTGTCCTGCAGGGCACGGTCGGGATGCTCACCCAACAGGCGCTGCCGCGAGCCGTTGTGCGCGTGCGTGCCCATGTCGATCACGGGATAGACCAGAACGACCCGCGACGGCCTGGCACTGAGCCCATCCAGGTCGTCGCGTGGGGGATACGCGGTGGCATCGAAACCGGTCGCCAGCCGCGCGGCCACGTGGCCACCGGCGGAGAACCCCATCACGGCGATGTCATCCGGGTCGAGCCCGCGGCCGGAGGCCATGGCGCGCACCCTGCGCAGCGCGCGCTGCGCGTCGGCCAGTGCGGCCTGGCGATCACGGCCCTGCTGCGGCAACCGGTAGCGCAGGACGAACAACGTGTAGCCCGCACGATCCACCCAGTCCGGAACCAGCTCGGTGCCTTCCTTGTCGATCACCACGCGCTGGTAGCCGCCGCCGGGGATGACCAGCACGGCCTTGCCGTTGGGCCGCGCGGGCGCATGCACCACCAGCCACGGGGCGTCCACCTGGTCGACATAGCGGTCAGGCCGGGCCGGGTCGGTGCTGCGTTCGACCACATGCATCGGGCGGGCGGTGCCCTGTTCGCCCGGAACCTGACCTGCGGGCCACAGCGGGATGCGCTCGCCCGGTGCCTCGTCGGCCGCCATTTCGACCGGTGACACGGCGCGCTGCGCTGCAGCGGCGGATACGCACAACGACATCGCGGAAATCAGCGACAGCGGCAGCAGAAACAACGGCAATCTCATATGGCGCAAGGCTCCAGACAGAAGGACGGGTCGTTGCGGGCAGACCCCGGAATGCCTTCTGACGCACTGCACATTGCCAGATGACACCGGTTTACCATATACACGTCATCCGAACGCTGTCGATGCGCAGCGCAACAACGCCAAAGGGAGAGCCTCCTTGAGCAACGAACCCGGCAACATGGACCTGCCAACCGCACCGGCCGACCCGGCCGCCATCGCCAGCGCCTTTACCGGCGCGCGTCGTGCAGGCGCTTCCCTGCCTGATTTCCCCGGTACGATCCCCGCCGACCTGGTCACCGCGTACCACGTGCAGGACCTGGCCATCGCCGAATGGGGCCATGACGTAGTGGGCTGGAAGGTCGGATACATCGCCGAAGAGCGCCGCGATGTGTCCGGCGATGACCGCCTGCTGGGCCCGATCTTCAACAATCGGCTGCAGAATGCTACCGGTGGAACAGTTCTCGACATTCCGGTCTTCGAAGGCGGTTTCGCCGCAGTCGAGGCCGAGTACGTGATCGAACTGCTGGAAGATGCACCGGCCGATCAGCTGGAGTGGACGCCCGAGCAGGCCGAAGCGCTGCCGGCGCGTCTGTACATCGGCGTGGAAGTGGCCAGCAGCCCGTTGGCGACCATCAACATTCTCGGCCCGCTGGTGGTGGTGTCTGATTTCGGCAACAACAACGGCCTGTTGCTGGGGCCGGAAATCACCGACTGGACCACCCGCGATGACAGCGAACTGCGCGCGGAGACGCTGATCGAGGGTGAGGTCGTCGGCACCGGTGGTGCAACGCGTCTGCCCGGCGGCCTGCGTACCGCCATCGCCTTTGCCTTGTCCCGCTCGGCCAAGCGTGGCCGCCCGCTCAAGCGCGGCGAACTCATCGCCACCGGCAATGCGACCGGTATCCACGACATCAGCGTAGGCCAGACGGCAGTGGTGCGGTTCGCTGGTTTCGGAGACATTGCCTGCCGGGCCGTGGCAGCGGGATGACCGCGCCGGCCAGGTGAACACGCGCGGGAGGGCGCAGATGATCACACGTAGAAACTTCCTTGCCACCAGCCTCGGCGCGCTTGCTGCGCCGGTCCTGGCAGGCTGCAGCAAAGCCGGCGACAGCGTGGCCGGTGGGCACCTGCTCACCGCGACCGATGTCCATATCGCTGATTACCCCACCGTGACCGCGGTGAAGTGGATCGGCGAGACCCTGGCCCGCGAAACCGGTGGCCGCCTGCGCCTGCGCCAGTACCACTCCGGCCAGCTGGGTCGCGAGTCCGAGGCGATCGACATGGCACGCTTTGGTGCCATCGACATCACCCGTGTGTATTCCGGTGCACTCAACAATGCATTCCCGCTCACCCAGGCCCTGTGCCTGCCGTATGTGTTCAATTCGGTAGCGCACATGCGTGCCGCACTGGACGGCGGCGTGGCCGACGCGGTGCTGCGCAGCTTCGAGACACGCGATCTTGTCGGCCTGGCCATCTACGATTCGGGCGCACGCTGCTTCTACAACACCAAGCACCCCATCGTGGAGCCGAACGACCTGCGCGGCCTGAAGCTGCGCGTGGCATCGTCGGACATCTTCATCCAGTTGATGCGTCTGTTCGGTGCGAACCCGACGCCGATGTCGCTGGGCGATACGTTCTCGGGCATGGAAACGCACATGATCGACGGTGCGGAAAACAACATGCGCAGCTTCCACTCCAGCCGTCACTTCGAAGCCGCGCACTACTGGTCGCAGAGCGACCATTCGTATGCCCCCGACGTGTTGCTGATGTCGCGCGCCAGCTTCGAGCAGTTGCAACCGGCTGATCGCCAGCTGCTGCTCGACACGGCCCGTGCATCGGTCAACGTGATGCGCCAGCAGTGGGATGCATCGGAGGACGCAGCGCGCAAGGCCGTGACCGATTTCGGCGTCAAGACCAACGAGGTGGACCTGGCGGCATTCCGCAAGGCCGCTGATCCGCTGCTGCAGGAGTACCTGAAGCAGCCCGAGCTGGCCGCCATGGTCAACCGCATCCGCGATCTCGCCTGAGGATTCCGCCATGACCGATACGACGACGGGCACCGCCCCGATCGCCCTGAGTGCCGGCCAGCGCCTGCTGGACCGCATCGCCGACATCGCCATCTACATCGCCGTGGCCGCCCTGCTGGGGCTGGTGGTGGTGCAGGGCTGGCAGGTGTTCGCACGCTACGTGTTGAACGATTCGCCCAGCTGGACCGAACCGGTAACGCTGCTGCTGCTGAGCACGGCGATGAGCCTGGGTGCGGCCTGCGGTGTACATACCAATCGCCACTTCGGGTTCTTCCTGCTGGCCGCCTACATGAGCGCTGGCCTGCGCCGCGTGGTGGATACCTTCGTGCAACTGGTGATCGCCGTGCTGGGCGGGTTCATCGCCGTGTGGGCGATGGTGCTGCTGCAGGACGGACTGGACATCAAGACTGCAGGGGCCAACCTGCCGCAGAGCATCAATTACCTGCCGCTGTCGCTGGGCGGCGCGTTGATGGTGTTGTTCGCGCTCAACCGCGCGTGGCGGGTGCACTACCCGCTCGCCGTCGTGGCCGACGCTGACGCTGAAGGAGATCGTTGAGATGGGTATTACCCTGCTTTTCCTGGTGTTTGCCGGCCTGCTGCTGCTGGGTGTGCCGGTCGCCTATGCACTGGCCGCTGCGGCCCTGGCCACCCTGCTGTACCTGGATATCCCCAGCATCGTGCTGGTACAGCAGATATCCGCCGGTACCGGCTCGGCCTCGCTGATCGCCATTCCCTTGTTCATCTTCGCCGGTGAAATCATGATGCGCGGCGGTATCTCCGAGCGCCTGATCGCCTTGGCGTCATCGCTGGTCGGCCGCATGCGCGGCGGCCTGGGCCAGGTGTCGATCCTGTCCTCGCTGTTCTTCGGCGGTGTGTCCGGCTCGGCGATCGCCGATGTGTCCGCGGTGGGCGGCACGATGATCCCGCAGATGGTCAAGCGCGGCTACGACCGCGACTTCGCGGTCAATGTCAGCATCACCGCCGCGCTGGTGGCGTTGCTGGTTCCGCCGTCGCACAACCTGATCCTGTTCTCGGCCGCTGCCGGTGGTGGCCTGTCCATCGCCGACCTGTTCGCGGCCGGCATCGTGCCTGCGTTGCTGATGACGCTGGCGCTGATGATCACCGGCTACATCGTGGCGCGTCGTCGCGGCTACGGTGTGGAGGTGTTCCCGGGCTGGCGCGCGGTGGCCCTGCGCATCTTCTCCGCCCTGCCCGGCCTGGGCCTGGTGGCGCTGATCTTCGTGGGCATCCGCGCCGGTATCTTCACTGCGGTGGAGAGTGCAGCCATTGCCGTGGTGTACGCCCTGCTGGTCACCACCGTGCTGTACCGGCAGCTGCCGTGGCGCGAGTTCTTCGGCACGGTCATCCATGCCGCGCGCAGCACCGGCGTGATCCTGTTCGTGATCGCCACGGCCGCGGTGTTCGGCTGGCTGCTGGCCTTCCTGCAGGTGCCCACGGCCGCCGTCGACTTCCTGCAGTCGTTCGCGCACAGCCAGTTCATGGTGCTGCTGATGATCGTGATCATGCTGCTGCTGCTGGGCACCTTCATGGACCTGGCGCCGATGATCCTGATCTGTACGCCGATCTTCCTGCCGGTCGCCAAGGCTTACGGCATCGATCCGATCCATTTCGGCCTGGTGCTGGTGCTGACCGGTGGCCTCGGCCTGGTGACACCACCGGTAGGCTCGGTGCTGTTCATCGGCACCGCCATCGGCAAGATCAGCGTCGGCGAAAGCATGCGCAGCATCTGGCCGTTCTGGTTCGCCGCCCTGGGTGTGCTGCTCATCGTGACCTTCTTCCCGGGTCTGTCGTTGTGGCTGCCGCATCTGCTGCGCGCGTAATACAGGCGAAGGGGACGGCCGGCGGTCGTCCCCTTCCGTTCTTGAAATCATGATCCTGGGAGGGACCACGATGCAGTTGAAGCACACGTTGAAGATCCTGCTGGCCAGTGGCCTGCTGATGGCCACCTCGCTTGCCGCTGCGGCAGGCCCCGTAGCCGCCACGAACTGGACGCGCGGCATCGAAAACCAGCGCCAGGCGGACCTGGGCAACGGCACGTTCCTCAATCCGGTGTTCGCCGGCGACCGACCGGATCCGTCGGTGCTGAAGGACGGCGACGATTACTACCTGACGCTGTCTTCGTTCGACGCCTATCCCGGCCTGCCGCTGTGGCACTCGCGCGACCTGGTCAACTGGCAGCCGCTGGGGCATGCGATCACGAAGAATGTCGGTGCGATCTGGGCGCCGGACATCATCAAGCACGAAGGCCGCTACTACATCTATTTCCCGGCGCGTACCGGTGAAACGCGCAGCAACTTCGTGGTGTGGGCCGATGACATCAAGGGTCCGTGGAGTGAGCCGATCGACATCGGCCTGGAGAAGTACATCGATCCCGGTCACGCTGTCGGTGAAGACGGCAAGCGCTACCTGTTCCTCAGTGGCGGCGACTACGTGCAGCTGGCCGACGACGGCCTGAGCGTGGTGGGCACCCCCAAACACGTCTACGACGGCTGGAAGTATCCGGAAAGCTGGGACGTGGAGGCCTATGCGCAGGAAGGCCCGAAGATCAATTTCCGCGATGGCTGGTACTACATGACCACCGCCGTGGGCGGCACCGCCGGGCCGCCTACCGGCCACATGGTCATCACCGCACGCTCCCGCTCGATCCACGGACCGTGGGTGAATGCACCGAACAATCCGATCATGCGGACCCAGTCAGCGGCGGAGCCGTGGTGGTCGCGTGGCCATGCCACGGTGATCGAAGGCACCGACGGACGCTGGTGGATGATGTACCACGGCTACGAGAACGGGTACTGGACGCTGGGTCGCCAAGCCCTGCTGGAACCCATCGAATGGACCGCCGATGGCTGGTTCGTGGCCAAGGGCGGCGATCTCGGCCAGCCGCTGCGCAAGCCATCCGGCGAGTCGGTCGGCCAGCACGGCATGGCCCTGTCGGACCGTTTCAATGGCGGCGATCTCGGCCCGCAGTGGTCCTTCTTCAATCCGGCGCAGGACGAATACAAGCGGCTGGACTTCACCGGCAAGGGCCTGGTGCTGCAGGGCAAGGGTGAGACCCCGCGTGACAGCTCCCCGCTGACCGCCATCGCCGGTGACAAGGCCTACCAGTTCGAGGTCGAGATGGACGTCGCGCCCGGCGCGGTGGGCGGCGCCCTGCTGTACTACAGCGACCGCCTGTACGTGGGCGTGGGCAGCAATGGCGAGAAGTTCATCATGCACCGCTACGGCGAGGAGCGCCCCACCCGGCTGGCACCCAGCACCACCGGCGGCAAGCTCTGGCTGCGGGTCACCAACAACCGCCACATCGTCACCATCCACTCCAGCACCGACGGCCGGACCTGGGTGAAGTACCCGGTTCAGATGGAAGTGTCCGGTTACCATCACAATGTGGCAGGCAAGTTCCTGGCCCTCAAGCCGGCGATCTACGCCGCCGGCGACGGCGCCGTCACCTTCCGCAATTTCCGCTACCGCGCGCTCGACTGAGCGCGCGGCTAGAATCTTCGGACACCTCGGGTTGAAGACATGTCAGTGCGCAACAAGAACGATGCCGTCAAGCCGGCAGTGATGAAGGGCAAGGCGGCCACGATCAATGACATCGCGCGACTGTCGGGGGTGTCCAAGAAAACGGTTTCGCGGATCATCAACAACTCGCCGCTGGTGCGCAAGGACACGCGCGAGAAAGTCGAAACCCTGATGCGCGAGGTCGGTTACACGCCCGACCCGCTGGCGCGTGGCCTGGCCTTCCGCCGCTCGTTCCTGATCGGCATGGTCTACGACAACCCCACCGCGCAGTACATCGTGGACATGCAGTACGGCGCACTCGATGCCCTTAGGGGCTCCAGTTTCGAGCTGGTGGTGCACCCCTGTGACAGCCGCAGCCCCGGCTATATTGAAGGCGTGTGCCGCTTCGTGCAGCAGCAGAAGCTGCATGGGGTGATCCTGGTGCCGCGCGCATCCGAAGACCAGGCCCTGGCGGACGCGCTGCAGGAGATCGGCTGCCGGTTCACCCGCATCGCCTCGTTGCCGCTTGATGAAACCTCGCAGATGGTGGTCACCCATGACCGCGATGGGGCGGCCGAAGCGGCCGACTACCTGCTGTCACTGGGGCATCGCGATATCGCCCTGGTCACCGGACCGAGCGCGTATCGCTCCGCCCACGAGCGCACCTCGGGATTCATCGATGCGCTGGCAAAGCGCGGCATCGAGCTGCCGAAGGACCGCATCGTTGAAGCGGGTTATACCTTTGAATCCGGCGTGGCCGCAGCGGAAAAGCTGCTGCTGGGCAAGAAGCGGCCGACCGCGATCTTCACCGGCAACGACGAAATGGCCGCCGGTATCTACAAGGTGGCGCTGCGCGCAGGCATCAACATCCCGCGCGAGCTGTCGATCATCGGCTACGACGACAGCCCGCTGGCCTCGCGCCTGTGGCCTTCGCTGACTTCGGTACGCCGCCACACCCGGGACACCGGCCGCACCGCCGCGGCGATGCTGATCCAGCCTGACGGCCAGCCCGCCATGCAGATCGCCAGCGTACGCCCGCACCTGATCGTGCGCGATTCCTGCCAGCCGCCGCAGGACGACTGAAAGGACCCCCCGTCATGTCGCAGCGCTACCTTGCGCTGCAAAATGACACCGGTGTCCATGACCGCTAGACTAGCCATCGAACCGCGCGGGAGCCGACCCATCGGCCCGCCCCCTGCTCTGGAGAAGCCATGTACTGCAAGACCCATTACGCCACCCATCCCGATGCCATCAAGGGCGCCAGCAATGACGACCTGCGTGACCTGTACCTGCTTGATGGCCTGTTCAACGCTGATGCGGTGACCCTGAAGTACACCCATTACGAGCGCTTCGTGCTCGGTGGCGCCGCCCCGGTCAACGGTCCGGTATCGCTGCCGAAGCAGACCGAGCCGGCTTCGGCTGCCGGCCATGCCTTCCTGGAACGTCGCGAGCTGGGCGTGATCAACGTCGGCAGCGGCAGCGGCACCATCACCGTGGACGGCACCGTGTTCACGCTGGGCCCGAAGGACGGCCTGTACGTGGCCATGGGCAGCGAAGACGTGGTGTTCGCTTCGGACGATGCGGCCAACCCGGCGCAGTTCTACCTGGCCTCGACCCCGGCGCATGCGCGCTTCGAGACCAAGGCGTTGTCGATCAAGGACGCTGTGGCCCTGGACCGTGGCGCGCTGGAAACCAGCAACGAGCGCACCATCTACCAGTACATCGTGCCGGCCACCTGCCAGTCGTCGCAGCTGCTGCTGGGCCTGACCGTGCTGAAGCCGGGCAGCGTCTGGAACACCATGCCGCCGCACCTGCACGACCGTCGCAGCGAAGTGTATTTCTACTTCGACCTGGGCCAGAACGACCGCGTGTACCACTTCATGGGCGAGCCGGAAGCACAGCGCCACATCGTCATCCAGAACAACGAAGCGGTGGTCTCCCCGCCGTGGTCGATCCACATGGGTGCCGGCACCAGCAACTACGCCTTCATCTGGGCGATGGGTGGCGAGAACCTGGATTACACCGACATGCACGTGCTGGACATCTGCCAGCTCAAGTAAGGCATCCGCATCGCCGTCGGCCCGGTGGCCGGCGGCGGTCCGTCATCCGTGCCGGCAAGGCACGTACCCAAAAGGAATGCATCAATGGCTAATCCGTTCAGTCTGGAAGGCAAGGTCGCGCTGGTCACCGGTGGCAATACCGGCCTGGGGCAGGGTATCGCCGTGGCACTGGCCGCCGCAGGCGCCGACGTGGCCGTGGCCGGCATCGCACCGCCGACCGACACCGTGGCGAAGATCACCGCACTGGGCCGTCGCTGCCTGGCGATCGAAGCCAACCTGATCAGCATCGAGCCGGTGGAGCGCGTCGTGCGCGAAACCATCGAGGGCCTAGGGGGCCTGGATATCTTGGTCAACAATGCCGGGCTGATCCGTCGTGCCGATGCGGTGGACTTCACCGAGCAGGACTGGGACGACGTGATGAACGTCAACATCAAGTCGGCCTTCTTCATCTCGCAGGCGGCCGGCCGGCACTTCATCGCGCAGGGCCATGGCAAGATTGTCAACATCGCTTCCATGCTGTCCTTCCAGGGCGGCGTGCGCGTGCCGTCCTACACCGCCAGCAAGAGCGGCATCGCCGGCATCACCCGGCTGCTGGCCAACGAATGGGCAGGCAAGGGCATCAACGTCAATGCCATCGCACCGGGCTACATGGCGACGGACAACACCGCCGCACTGCGCGCCGATGCAGACCGCAACAAGTCGATCCTGGACCGCATTCCCGCTGCACGCTGGGGCAATCCGGAGGACCTGGCCGGCGCGGCGGTGTTCCTGTCCTCGTCGGCGTCGGACTACGTCAACGGTGCAGTGCTGCCGGTTGATGGTGGCTGGCTGGCGCGGTAACGCGATAGCACCATCGCATTTGCGCTGGCGCTCCTCCGGTTTGCACTGCAAACCGCGGGCCCCGCGTCACCTTGCTTCCAGACCCCCACCGCTTCGCGGTCGCCCCCTGACTCAGGGGCTCTCCTCCAGATTTACCCCGGTAGTGCCGGCCCTTGGCCGGTAACGCATGCCAAGGAGCCAGATCATGCTGCGCCTGATGCTGCTGTTCTTGCTGTCGTTCGCTGCTGCCGCGCAGGCGGCGCCGGTGCGGGTGTTCATTGCCGGGGATTCGACTGCAGCCCCGTATGGGCCGGAGCGGGCGCCGCAGGCGGGCTGGGGGCAGATGCTGCAGAGCTATCTGGATCCGGCGCGCATCGAGGTGCGCAATCATGCAAAGGGCGGGCGCAGCACCCGCAGTTTCATCGCCGAAGGGCGGCTGGATGCCATTGCCGGTGAACTCCGCAAAGGCGATGTGCTGCTGATCCAGTTCGGCCACAACGATGCGAAGTTCGAAGACCCCACGCGCTACACCGATCCTGCCGGCGACTACGCCACCTTCCTGATGCGCTACGTGCAGTTGGCACGCGAGCAGGGCGCTACGCCGATCTTGATCACGCCAGTGACGCGGCTGCTGTACGACTTCGGTTCGCTGCTGGACACGCATGGGGTGTACACCGCGGCGATGAAGCAGTTGGCCGCGCGCGAGGACATCGCGCTGATCGACCTCAACGGCAGTTCCACGCGCTGGATCCGCGCGCTGGGCGAGCAGGGCGCCAAGCCGTACTTCCTGTTCGTGCCGGAACAACAGAAGGCCGATGGCACCCACTTCAGCACGGCTGGCGCGACGGCAGTGGCGTGCTTGGTGCTGCGCGACTGGGTGGCGTTGCAGCCGGAACTGAAGCCCGCGCTTGTGCGCGACATCGACTGCGATGTCGGCGGCGCTGCAGGGCAGGGGGCCGACCCCCAGCGACCGTCGCAGGTCGTGCATGAGGACGACATCGCACGCCCCCAGCCCGGTCCGCACGGCGGCGCGGGCCCGACCACGGCCTATCCGTTCTTCGCCGACGCCGAGGGCCTGCCGTTCGTGCTGCGCAAACGCGTGCTGCACAAAGGGGCAGGGATCGGCCTGCATCCGCAGCACAAGGACGAGATCTATTACATCGTCAGCGGCGAAGGATCCTACGTGCTGGATGGCAAGCAGTACGACGTGCGTGCAGGGCACGCCTTGCTGACCCGCACCGGCAGTCACCACGCGCTGCAGCAGCGCGGCGAGAATGACCTGGTGGTGCTGCTCGCATACCCGCGCTGACGGGTACAGCCGACCGGCAGAGTGGACCGGTAGATCCGACTTCATTCGGCTGCTCTGCGCTCCAGGCGGAGCAGCCGACCGGTAGAGCCGACTTCAGTCGGCTGCCCTTCGTCCAAGGCGACGCAGCCGACTAAAGTCGGCTCTACCAATCGGCATAACCGGTAGGCATAGCCAGTCGACGTAACCGATCGACGTAACCCGTCGCCGCAACCTGTCACCGTAATGGGTTGGCATAACCGATCGGCATAACCAGTCGGCATAACCAATCACCACCACCCACACCGCACACCCACAGCGTCAGACGTCGCCGCCCGTCGCCCAGCCTTCGCCCGTGCCCTTCTGGAACACACGGTCGTCAGCCTGCACATCACCAGCCGGCAGCTGCGGCTGCTCGGCCAATCCCGCATAGATCGGGGTGAAGTCCGGGGCCGTGGCCTGCATCAGCTGCTCGAAGCTGTCGATCACGAAGTACGTCTTCTGGAATGTGTCGATGCGGTACTGCGTGCGCATGATGCGTTCCAGGTCGAAGCCGATGCGGTTGGGAGCGGCCGATTCAAGGGAGTACAGCGACTCGCCCTTCGACGACACGATGCCGGCGCCGTAGATACGCAGCCCCTCGGATGTGTTGATCAGACCGAATTCCACCGTGTACCAGTACAACCGGGTCAGGTTCTGCAGCGCGTCCGGGCCCAGTGCATGCGCCTTGACGCCGCCACGGCCGTAAGCCTCCATGTAGTCGGCGAATACCGGGTTCATCAGCAGCGGCACGTGCCCGAACAGGTCGTGGAACATGTCCGGCTCTGCGATGTAATCAATCTGGTCCGGGCGGCGGATCCACCACGTCACCGGGAAGCGGCGGTTGGCCAGATGATCGAAGAAGTCCAGTTCCGGCAGCAGGCCTTCGACACCAACCAGCGTCCAGCCCGTAGCCGCCGCCAAGGCTTCGTTGAGCTGTTCGAAGCGCGGAATACGGTCGGCGCTCATGCCCATCGCATCCTGCGCGTCCAGGAACTCCTGGCAGGCACGGCCGACCAGCAGCGCGCGCTGGCGCTCGAACAGCGTCGCCCAGGTCGCATGGTCATCGGCACTGTAGCTGTCCCAGGGCTGGTCCACGATGGCGGTGGTATAGACCGGCACATAGCCCTTGTCGGTCTGCTGATGCTCGACGCGGCGGGGGATGCTCTGGTCCATGGGTTCCACTCCTGACGGGTATGTGTCGATGCTAGGGCAGGGGGCGCGCAACAGGGTTGCAAAGTTGCGCGCTCAAGCCGACATGGCGCAATATCATTGCGCACATCCCATGTTGCGAGGCAGCAATGGCAGCTGAAGTCCAGTTCGACCGCACGGATCTACGGCTGCTGGCGGAGATCCAGCGCGACGGCCGCGCCCCTAATGCCGAGCTGGCCGGGCGGGTGAACCTGTCCCCCTCGGCCTGCCTGCGGCGTCTGCAGCGGCTGGAAGGCGAGGGGATCATCGCCGGGTATGGCGCACGGCTGGCACCCAAGCTGATCGGTCTGGGTCTGCAGGCCTTCGTCCGCGTGCAGCTGGAAAAGCACGACCAGGCCGCCATCGCCCGCTTCGCAGACAGTGTGGTGGAATGGGATGAGGTCGTGGCCTGCCATGCGCTGACCGGTGACATGGATTACCTGCTGCAGATCTATGTGCGCGACCTGGAGCATTTCTCCAAGTTCCTGCTGGACAAGCTGCTCAACGCCTCCGGCGTGGCGGACGTCAACTCCAGCTTCGTGTTGCGCACGGTCAAGCCCTTCCGCGCGCTGCCGCTGGCGCAGCTGGAATAAGCGTGGCGTGCTCGGCTTTGCCCTGTGTTGCAGGCTTCGTTCATAGTTGCAGAAGTGCATCGTGCATTCACCCACTCCAGGACGGGAGTTCCGCGCTACCGTGAAACTGATGATCAAACTTGGATGCGTCCTGTGCCTGATGCTGCCGCTGTTGGCGTGCGCGCGGCAGGACGCGGTGGCCACGACGCAGACCAACGAGCAAGGCTGCACGCGTATCCGCAGCGTCGGGCCGCAGGATCCATTCAAGGAGCCGCCGCCGTTGAAGCAGGCCTGCCTGGGGCCCTATCTGCTGGAGATCCCGCAGAACTATTTCTACAACCAGATCGGCGCCGAGCACGATGGCAGCTACGCGTTGGCATTGGAGTACCCATCGCTGCAACCGTTCAAGCCGGGGGAGCGGATGGGGCTGACAGCGGATGTCTCTGCGCGCACCGTTACGGTCGACTACGACTTCATCGATAGGATCGATGTGCATGAGGCAATGCGTAGGAACTACGTCCCGATGGAATACAAGAAAGACGATCCTGAAGAAACGTTGGAAGGCCGCCTCGGTGGGCCCACCGTATACGGCTTGAGCCCTTACTACCTGGACATGAACGTCGTGCGGGCCCACTACCGGAAGAAGGGATTGCGTGAAGATGCGCCGGTTATGCAGGCCGAGTGGCACACCGACTGGTTTCTTTCCAAGGATCAAAATGGCGAAGTCACCACCGTGGTCAAATGCACGCCACGCGAAGTGATTACATCAGGCGTCGAATATCGGGACGGCAAGCTGGTCAAGAGCAGTGAGATCGGATACGCCGAATGTAAACACACCTTCATGATCGCTTCGCGCGACACCCTGATTCGCATCAGTTATCCGCGTGAAGGACTCGAACATTGGGGTGAGATCGAACAGCGCGCTCGAGATATGCTCACAAAATTCACGGTTGAACAGAGCAGGAAAGCAGACCAATGACCGGTCTTACGCGATCAGACTTGGACGTCCTGCGATCATACGCCCAGGTACAGAACCGGGAGCTCTACTTCAACTTCCTTGCCCAGAAGGAAGGGAACGACGGCTACGGAACGCTTGCCTTGGGCGTGGTCAGAAATGACAACGGTCCAGGAGCAACTGCGAACCAGTTTGCACTCGGTCAAGCGAGTAGGGATGGCTTGAAGTATGGCGAGAGAGACTGGCAGCGCGTTGGGGCGGATCTGATCAAACACGACATTGCGCTGCGGGAAATGCATTTTGAGTCAGGCCGTCCTGATCTGGCACTGAATCTTCCCGTCCAGGATGTTCAGCTGGCGCATGACCAAACCTTTCGTCCTCGCGGAATCAATCCCGATGCTTGGACTCCACGTCAGCTGCTCGAAGCCGCCCGCCGCCAGGGAGGCGAACCCGAGGCGGAGAAGGTCTGGTCGATGATGCTGGACAACCAGTTGCTGGGACTCACCCGTGGCGCAAGCACCACCGAGAACCTCGCCCACCGCTACAACGATGAAAAACTCGACGCCACCGCATACGTGGCGGCGATGGGCCTGGCCCGGACCAACGCAGGCCTGTTTCCAACGCCCAATTCCGAACCGGACAAGATCGACCGCGACGGCAAGACTTACAGTTTCCACGCCGAGTCCGGCACATGGAGCGGACCGGCGCCGATCGAATCGCGGATCGCGATCAAGCTGCCGGTGACCGACCCGGCCCTGATCGAGGCACTTAACGACAGCCGCGCACTGCGCCAGGAACGTGAACAGCTGCGCACGCAGTTCCATCCGGACGACCCCAATCGCAGTCGCCCGATCCAGGCCAGCCCGTGGCTGATCACCGATGCAAGCCCAGCGCAAGAGCCATCGAACGCGACGATGCAGGCGCGCATCACGGGGGCCGCCGATCCCGCCGAACCCGAACACCCACGTCATGCGCTGTACCAGCAATGCATCGAGGGCGTGCACGCGCTGGATGCACGCCTGGGCCGAACGCCGGACCATCACAGCGCGTGCATGGCGGCCAGCTTGACCACGCTGGCCGCCAGCAACGGCCTGGAGCGCGTGGACCATGTGCTGCTGAGCGTGCGCGGCACGGAAACGGCGGCGGGTGAGCGGGTCTTCGTGGTGCAGGGCGCCCCGGGCGACCCCGCGCACCAGCGCGCGCACATGCCTACCGAGCAGGCGACCTCGACGTCAACGGAGCAGTCGTTCCTGCAGCTTGCAGCTCTGGATCGGCATCAAGAACGTGAGCAGGCCCAGCAGTTGCAGCGCGAGCAGGATGTGCCGGCGCGTGCAGTGCCGCTGATGCACAGCTGACGCAGGCCGGGTGGTGGGCATTACTCCCCAACGCGTCGCGATGCTCGCCGCGCCACCCACGCTCATCGCGCGTCCAATTGCCGCCCGGCGGAGGCCTTGATCAATTCGCGCCCGGCGACCAGCAGCCCATCCACCAGATGCTCCCCGAGCAGCGACGTGGTATCGCCGTCGCAGCGTGCGATGTGCTCGGCGTGCAGGATTTCCAGTGCCGCATCCAAGGCCTGCATCACTCGGATCGGTACGGCGACTTTACCCACGCGCTCCAGTTCCGCAGCGGGGTCTGCATCCGGTGCGGGTAGGGACGGCACCAGTGTCAGATGGGTCAGTCGCGTACTGGCGGGATGCTCGGTGGCGTACTGCTGCAGACGGCGTTCCAGCGTTTCGATGAACTTCTGCGGCACGTCGTGAATCTGCTCGCCCAGCAGGGAGGCAAGATGCGCGGAGCTGAGGGGGTGGTCGGGAGTCAACGGCAGAACCTCGCAGTGAGGCCACCTGCGCCGAAGGGGCAACAGGTGGCGGGCGATGCGGGTTGCCATACCGGGCGTCCAATAACCATAAACCGGCGGATCAGGGATCCCCCGCATCGCCTGCCATGAAACCGATAGGCGATGCAGTGCATTCTCCGCCGTGCCCCCGGGGGCAGAACAGAGTCAACGGTTATGGACGCGAACAGGATGGCAATCCCGGCTGCAGCCCCGTGGCTCCAGCGTGGTCATCCTGCGCAACGCCAAGTGCCTGCGTCCATGAGGAAAACTGCGAAGTCCGGCACCGCTCGGTGGCTCATGCACTGAGGGTCGATAACGCCAACGGCTTGGCCGCCTTTTCGTCTTCGCCCCGCCCCATACGGGGACATCCACGACGCGACTGGATGACTTCCCCGCACGCCGCCCTGAATCCCAACTTGAATGAGCCCGTTTGACGGCGGGGCTGCGGTAGCCGAGCATCGTCGCCAGCGGTAGCGTCGAACAGGGGCGTTGGCTGCAGCACCTCTTTCGAACCTTGATATGCCCGATACCGCGCACCTTTCGTTCACCACCCGTTTCCTGCCGCTGCGACGGCGCTCACTGGCCCAGCACCTGGCACGTGGCACACCGCCGGCGACGCCGTTGGAACAAGCCGGCCTGCTGGCCGCGTCGCTGTGCCGCACCCAGCCGCAGTCGGTCGGCCAGCTTGAACGCCTGTTGCACGACGCCTGCGCGCTGTTCGCGGCAGGCGAGGGCAGTGCGGTGGCCGCGCAGCTGGCCGGCAAGGGCGGTGCGGGACAGCCTGATCTCGATGCATGGCTGCAGGACCTGGCAACGCATGGCGTGCTGCTGGCACCGGACGAGGTCGTCGATGCCTTCATCGTGCAGTCGCCTGCCGCCTATCCTGGCGCCGATTTCCAGGCGGCGTGCCTGACCACGCTGGCCGAGCACACCATCCGCTACCCGGCTACGGCGGCGGCGGACGATGAGGACGAGCAGGCCGATCCGGAAGCCGATGAAGAGGATCGCCAAGCAGCGGTACCGGCCATCGAGCGCAACGGCCTGTACACCTCGGAACAGGCCCGTGTGCTGCGTGCCATCGCCGCCAATCCGGACGAGCTGATCGATCTGGAGGCCTACGCAGGCACTGGCAAGAGTCATCTGGTACTGGCGCTGATGGATGCGCGGCCCGGCCGTTACACCTACATCGCGCCTTCGCGGGGGCAGGTGGAGGCCTTCCGCCCACGCATGCCCAGCGAGGCCGCCACGCGCCTGCTGACCCAGATCGAACTGGCCAACCTGATGGTGCAGCAGGCCGCGCGCAGCGGACGCAGCAAGGGCTTCGTGCCGACCTACCGGTTGAGCACGGTGCCGCTGTGGGAAATCGCCCGTCGCATCGGTGTGCAGGGTATCGGTCAGCGCGTGCCCGAGCAGGTGCTGATGACCGCGCTGGACGGCATCAACCGCTGGTGCGCGTCCTCCGCAGCGCAGGTGCAGGCCGTGCATTTCGACCGCTCACTGCCGTGGGCGATGCTCGATGCCGCGCCCTACGTGGCGGCCGCCGAACACGTGTGGCGCTGCATGTTCGACCCTGCCGTGCAGAAGGGCGGTTGCCTGAGCATCAACACCGGCCACCTGGGCAAGTGGCTGTGGCTGCAGGGCGTGGCGCCGCCGGTGGAACTGGGCATGCTGCTGGTGGACGAAGCGCATGAGCTCAGCCCGGCCTGGAAGGACGTGCTGGCGCGCCATGCGCCGGGCGTGGTCAGCCTGGGCGATCCGCATCAGCGGCTGGTCGGGCGCGCCTCGCGCTGGTCGTCATCGAAGATGCTGGAAATGAGTCAATCGGTACGCCAGGGCAGCCAGGTCGATGGACTGGTGAATCAGTCGCTGGCGCTGGATGACCTGGGCGGCACCAGTGAACGCTTCATGGGGGCGAGCGACCGCGCTACGGGTGTGCGTCGCTATGCGGCGTGGTCACAGGTGCCCGTAAACGGGGCACGCATCTACGGCAGCCTGTGGCGGCTGCTGCAGGAGGCGCACCACTTGATGGAGCAGGGCGCCCGCGTGCATGTCCACCCGGCATCGGCACGTGTGCTGCACAAAGAGGCGCAGGCGCCGATCGAGGCGTGGCGCAGCGTCGGCCGTGGCGAATCGTCCCACCGCTGGGAACGCTTCGTCGAGGCCTGCGAAGAGCGCGGCCTGGCGGACATACCGGTGTTGTTCTCAACTGGGTTCGACAGTGCGGCGCTGGAGCGCCTGCTGGCCACGCTCGTTCCAGAACAGGAGGCGACGGTCGTGTTGTGCTTGGCCCAGCATGCGAAGAACCTGCAGTTCGACAGGGTGTCCATGTCCGCCTGCTGCTTCGTCACCGGCTATGACACACGCCAGCAGCACAGTCCGGTGCGCGCGGCGTATCTGGCGCTGACGCGCGGCAGCCAGCAGTTGTGGTTGCCGGACGATGCGATGGAGCAGTTGCAGCTCAGCGCGCAGCGCCACGCGCAGTCAAAGGAAACCCAGCGCATGGAACGGCGCCGCGCGGCAGGCCACGTCAAGCCGCGCTGACCCGGCGAACGGCAGGGGCAACAGCCGCCGAGCGTGGCTCGGCGCTACCAAAGGCCGACGGTGCCCGGTAGCGCCGAGCCACGCTCGGCGAGCGCAGCGGCAAAGGCAACAGCCGCCGAGCACGGCTCGGCGCTACCAAAGGCTGACGGTGCCCGGTAGCGCCGAGCCACGCTCGGCGAGCGCAGCGGCAGAGGCAACAGTCGCCGAGCATGGCTCGGCGCTACGGATGATGGCCGCACGCTACCGCGTCAGCAATCTGCCTTGCGGCCCATCAACTTGCCCACGCGCGAGGGCTCATCGCACTTCGGCTTCGGCGGCGGCAGCAGGGCGGCCGCACGGGCGCGCTGGATCTGTTCGATCTTCGCGCGGATCTGCGGCATCGCCGCCATGGCCGCTTTCTCGCCTTCCAGGATCGCCTTGCCGCGCTGGCTGAAATCAGACGCGCCGATATCCAGCACGCGCGGGCGGATGATGATGTCCGCACGTGCCAGTTCCTGCTCGCCCAAACGTTGGCCCATGATCGCGATGGACTGGTTGACGATGCCGAGCATGCCGGTCGGCGTGCGGCCGCTGGCTTTGCTGGAGATGTCCACGGCGACGACGAACTCGGCGCCGAGTTGGCGCGCCGCATCCACCGGCACCGGGCTGACCACGCCGCCATCGACGAAATTGTTCTGGCCGATCTTCACCGGTTCGAACACGCCCGGAATGCTGCTGGACGCGCGCACGGCCTGGCCGACGTTGCCGCGCACGAACACCGCGCGCTCACCGGTTTCCAGGTTGGTGGCGACGGCGGCGAAGGGCTTCTTCAGCCGTTCCGCCGGCTTGTTGCCGACCTGTTGGTTGACGTAGTCCTGCAGCTTCTGGCCCTGCACCAGCCCGCCGGAGAACAGCCGCACATCGCGGATGCTGGCCTCATCCAGCGCCACGGCCTTGGTCTGCATCTCGAACGCATCCATGCCGCTGGCATACAGTGCACCGACCACGCTGCCTGCGCTGGTGCCTGATACCACGACCGGCTCGAAGCCATTGGCTTCCAGCATCTTGATCACCCCGATATGGGCGAAGCCCTTGGCCGCTCCACCGCCCAACGCGATGCCGATCTTCACCGGTTTGGCGGACGGCACCACGGTGGGCGTGGCCGGCGGGGCAGGGCGCGCGTTTTCACCGCCGCAGCCGGTCAGCAGGCCGAGCAGGGCAACAGACAACATCACACGGGTGCGGGACAGGGTCATCGGCTGGGCAACGCAACAGGAAAGGGCGCCAGCATAGCGAAGGGGAGAGCCACTGCGGGAGCAGCCGCTGCTCGCATTCAGCCGGTAGTGACGGCCGCTGGCCGTCACAGTCCTGCACACGATTGACGGCCAGCGGCCGTCACTACCGGAAGCGCGCGTCTTTCCCTTCAGAAGCGATTGTCGCCGTCCAGCATCCGGCCCAGCCCGCCCAGCACCGAGCCTTCGCCGCGGTTCTGGCCGCCGCCCTGCGGGGCCGCCATCCACATCCGGCCAGCCAGACGCGAGAACGGCAGCGACTGCAGCCACACCTTGCCCGGGCCAGTCAGGGTGGCCAGGAACACGCCCTCGCCGCCGAACACCATGCTCTTGATGCCGGCCACGCGGCGCACGTCCATGTCCACGCTGGCGTGGTAGGCGACCACACAGCCGGTATCCACGTCCAGGCGCTCACCGGCCGCCAGATCGCGCTCGACCACGCAGCCACCGGCATGGATGAACACCCAGCCGTCGCCCTCCAGCTTCTGCATGATGAAGCCCTCGCCGCCGAACAGGCCGGTCATGATCTTGCGCTGGAACTGCACGCCGATCTGCACGCCGCGCGCGCCGGCCAGGAAGCTGTCTTTCTGGCAGATCAGCCGCCCGCCGTGCTCATCCAGCTTCATCGGCAGCACGGTGCCGGGGTAAGGCGCCGCGAAAGCAACCTTGGCCTTGCCGTGGCCGGTGTGGGTATACAGCGTGGCGAACAGGCTCTCGCCGGTGAGCACACGCTTGCCGGCGGACATGACTTTGCCCATGAATCCGCCGCCTTGGCCACTGTGCGAGCCGTCGCCGAACACGGTGTCCATCTGCACCGCCGAATCCTTGAACATCAGTGCGCCGGCCTCGGCGATCGCGCTTTCGCCGGGGTCCAGCTCGATCTCAACGAACTGCATTTCATGGCCGACGATGCGGAAGTCGATGTCATCGGCGCGCTGGCCGCGCGCTGCGCCGCCCGGTACCGGGGGTGGCGCACTGGTCATCCCCGGAACGTCCGAGCGCAGTTCCGGCACATCGCGGATCGCCATCCAGCCACTCATGCCCTGGCACCAGGCCAGGGCATGCGGCGCAGCGTCCGCGTAACGGCGCGCGGCCTGATCATCGAAGGGGCCCACGCGGTCGGCCTGGCCGGGAACATGGAAGTACCACTGGTTCATCGCTGCGCGTCCAAAGGGGAGGAAAACGCGAGTCTAGCGGTCCACGGCGTTGCCCGGCAGCGGCCATGAACGACCGGCATTTGCGGCCGGCGTGTTGTATTGCAACAATTATCTGGTAGCGCCGTTCCACCACCCCTCCCAACACAGCCTACCGCCATGTCCCCGAACCGTTCCGTCCACGACCGCCGACCGGTCGTGCGTCCGCTCGTTCTCGCGCTTTCCGCCCTGCTGCCGCTGTCTGCGGTTGCCCAGCAAGCCCCCGCCAGCAAGGATCCCGTTGCCCTCGACGCGCTGACGGTGACCGCCCAGCGCCGCGTGGAAAACGCGAAAGACGTACCGGTGGCGATCACCGCCATCCAGGGTGAAAAGCTCGATGTACTCGGTTCGGCGGGCGATGACATCCGCTTCCTCGCCGGACGCGTGCCCAGCCTGAACATCGAATCGTCCTACGGCCGTGCCTTCCCGCGCTTCTACATCCGTGGCTTGGGCAACACCGATTTCGATCTCAATGCCTCGCAGCCGGTTTCGCTGGTGTACGACGACGTGGTGCAGGAAAGCCCGCTGCTGAAGGGCTTCCCGCTGTTCGACCTGGCTGGCGTGGAAGTACTGCGCGGTCCGCAGGGCACGCTGTTCGGCCGCAATACGCCGGCCGGCGTGGTGAAGTTCGATTCGGCGCGTCCTTCGCAGGATGCCGATGGCTACGTCAAGGTGGCCTATGGCAGCTACAACACCTGGAACACGCAGGGTGCCTACGGTGGTCCGTTGACCGACCGCTGGTCCGCGCGCGTATCCGCGCTGTACCAGCGCCGCGACGATTGGGTCACCAATACGCGCGACAACGCGCCGGCGCAGGGCTTCGAAGGCTACGACGAGGCCGCCGCCCGCGTGCAGTTCCTGTACGAAGGTGACGCGTTCGAAGGCCTGTTCAACCTGCACAAGCGCAAGCTCAACGGCACCGCCCGCCTGTTCCGCGCCAACATCATCCAGCCGGGCAGCAACCAGCTGGTGGAAAATTTCGACCGCGATGAAGTGTCCACCGACGGGCAGAACTTCTCCGATCTGGAAACCTGGGGTGGCAGCGCGCGCCTGAAGTGGGACCTCGGCCGAGTGACCCTGCACTCGATCACCGGGTACGAAACCGCTGAATCGCTCAACCACGGTGACATCGACGGCGGCTACGGCGCGGCGTTCCTTGGCGCCGGCAACTCGGGTCCGGGCTTCATTCCGTTCCCGTCCGAGTCGGCTGACGGCCTGCCGAGTCACCGCCAGTGGACGCAGGAATTCCGCGTCGAATCCAACGAATGGGGCCGCTTCGACTGGCAGGCGGGCGTGTTCTACTTCGATGAAGACGTGACCATCGACAGCTTCAACTACGACTCGTTGACCCCGGGCAATCCGCAGACCGGCCATGCCGTGCAGCAGCAGCGCAACAAGGCGTGGGCCGCCTTCGCGTCCGGCGACTTCGACGTCACCGACCGCTTCAAGCTGCGTGCCGGCGTGCGCTACACCCAGGACAAGAAGGACTTCACCGCCAGCGTGCTGCAGGCCGTACCGGGCGGCACACCCGTCAGTGGCCCGTACGTTGCCAACAGCGATGTCGACGATGTCAGCTGGGACCTGAGCGGCGTGTATCAGCTCACCGACAACATCAACGCCTACGCCCGCGTTGCGAAGGGCTTCCGCGCGCCGTCGATCCAGGGCCGGCTTGCCTTCGGTGGCGTCACCCAGGCCGATTCGGAGAAGGTCATCTCCTATGAGGCCGGCATCAAGGCCGACCTGTTCGACCGTCGTGCGCGCCTGGGCTTCAGCGTGTTCCGTTACAACGTGGACGGCCAGCAGTTGATCGCCGTGGGCGGCAGCAACAACACCGCCACCCTGCTCAATGCGGACAAGACCATCGGCCAGGGCTTCGAGCTCGACTTCGAGGCATACCTGACCGACAACGTGCTGCTGACCCTGGGCAGCAGCTACAACGACACCGAGATCAAGGACCCCGACCTGGCGGTGGCGATCTGCGGCGGCGGCTGCACCATCACCGATCCGACCACGGTCATCAACGGCGGCACCTACGCGCTGGTCAACGGCAATTCGCTGCCGCAGGCGCCGAAGTGGATCCACAACCTGACCCTGCGTGCCGGCTTCCCGGTCAACGATGCCAGCGAGTTCTACGTGTACACCGACTGGGCGTACAAGGGCCCCGTCAACTTCTTCCTGTACGAGTCGCCGGAGTTCCGTAGCCGCAGCTCGCTGGAAGGGGGGCTGCGCCTGGGTTACAACTGGGATTACGGTCAGTACGACGTGGCCGTGTTCGGCCGCAACCTGACCGACCAGGTCCGCGTGGTCGGTGCGATCGACTTCAACAACCTGACCGGTTTCATCAACGAGCCGCGTACGTTCGGCGTCGAGTTCACCGCGAAGTTCTGATAAGCAGACAAGGCTCGGGTTCCGTCCGCATGGCGGGCGGAACCCGAGCCCCTGTCACGTCATCGCCGTCAGAGCGCGCTGGCCGGTCGCACCTTCAACACGGCTTCTTCCGCTGCGCAGTCACGGCTGGCGTGCTGTCCCGCCTTGCGGGCTGCGGCGATTTCCTTGCGCGCTTTCAGCAGATCCGACTGGAAGGCCGCGTTGTCGTGCAGCCTGGCCACCGCCGCTGCGCCCATGAAGCGTCCCTCCAGGATGTCGCTCTGCCAGTGCACGTTGCACACCAGGCGGCTTTCGCCGTAGTTGCGGCCGCGGGCGATGATGGCATCAGCCCGATCCGGCGCGATCTCCGCAAGGATCAACGCCCAGGCCCAGCCGATCGAGGTGTGGCCGGAGGGATATGAACCGTTCTTGCGCAGGCCCTCCTCGTCGTCCGGCGTGCAGGTGGGTTCGTTGTTGACCATGAAGGGCCGCGGCCGCTGATGGTGCTTCTTCGCCGCGCGCGTGGCCGCACTGGCGTCGATGCGGCTGCGCTCCAGCAGGCGGTACAGCGCCGGTGTGCGCTGTGCGTCGACGTCCAGATCGATGGCGCAGGAAAACTGACTGGCACCCACCGGGAAAGCGAGTTCCGCATCGCGCGTGGCCTGGGTGAAACGCGCCGTGCCGCGCAGTGCACGCGCCTCACGGCTGACCTGCTCGTCCAAGGCGAAGCCGGCCGATCCCGCGACGGGCGGTGGGGGCACCAGGTCCAGACTGGCAGGGACGGCATGATCGGCCAGGTAACCGACGGCACGGGTGGTGACCGTGGCCTCCACGGCCGTCGCTGGGCGGGCAGGCGGGCTGGCACAGCTGCTCAGGGCGAGAGCAACCGACAGACAAAGCAGGGACGCGGGACGGCGCAGGGGGAAGGACATCGCAGGGCTCGGGCATAAGCGGAGCACCATGATCGCAGTCCGCAACGGCCGGCGCAGGGGCTACGCGCATCCGGCCAGATGCTGCACGGTCGGTGGGTGTGGGAGAAGGCTCAGCCTGCGATGGCGTTCAAGCGGCCGTCCTGCAGCGTGACGCGGATCGGACCACCGAAGGCAGCCGACAGCGGTGCATCACACAGCAGTTCGGCACGGGTGCCATCTGCCAGCACCTTGCCTTCGCGCAGCAGCACCACGCGCTCGATCTCCGGGATGATTTCTTCCACGTGGTGGGTCACCAGCACCAGGGTGATGCCCTGCCGCGCCAACGACTGCATGGTGTTCACCAGGTGCTGGCGGGCCACCAGGTCCAAGCCGGTGGACGGTTCATCCAGCAGCAGCGCATGTGGTCGGTTGACCAGCGCACGGGCAATCAGCACGCGCCGGGTTTCACCCGCCGAAAGCTCTGCAAAGGCGCGCTCGCGCAGCGCCAGCGCACCGGTCATGGTGAGGGTCTGCGCAGCGCGCTCGCGCATTTCCGCGCTGATCTCGCGGAAAGCGGGCAGCGTGTAGCTGGCAAAAAAACCGGTCAGTACCGCCTGCTCCACGGTAAGGCCCGTCATCTCGGACAGGATGCTGCTGAGGTCGCCGGTGACGATGCCCAGCTGCGCGCGCAGCCGATCAACCTGCCAGCGGCTCTGTCCGAGCACGCGGACCGGCACGTGTCCGTCGGCGTGGGCCAAGGGATACAGCTCGCGCGTGATGAGTTTGATGAAGGTGGATTTCCCGCAGCCATTGGGGCCCAGCAGTGCGGTGTGCTGGCCTTGCGCGATGCGCAGGGTGAGCTCGTGCAGCACCTTCACCTGGCCACGCACGACGGTGGCACGGTCCAGCTCGATCAGCGGCGGCGCATCGGCAGGTGGTTGGACGGAGGGGGCGGATGCAACAGCGGTGGAGGTCAGGCTGGACAACGCGGTTTTCCCGGCAGCAAGGGCGGTCGATACGGTGGCACAGGGATGCAGTTTGCAACGGGGCGGGCCATCATGTCTGCCACCTTTGCTGTTGCTGGCCGGTGGCCGGCCTGGGACCTGACATGGCGCATGCGCGCAGTGGAATCGTGGCGATCGCGACGTTGTGCGCGGTGTTGTGCAGTGGCTCGCCAACGGCGGCGGGGCAGGTGACGGACACGGGCAGCTATCTGCAGCGCATGGACGGCGACGGCGATGGGCGCGTCAGCGAGCAGGAATACGTGCAGTGGATGATGTATGCCTTCGACCACATGGATCGGGATGGCGACGGTGTGCTCACCGCAAGCGAGTTGCCGGGCGGCAAGGGCCGGCCGATCACGCGTGAGCAGCACCTGCAGACGCTGGTGCAGCGCTTCCACAAGCAGGATGCGAACCGGGACGGGTATCTGGATGCACGGGAGTTGGCTGCGCCGCCGCGGTGAGTGGGAGGTCGAACGGTGAGACCCCTCGCGGCTGGCTTCTTGCTTGAGCTGAGGGTGGCCGGGTGGGGTGGGGGCATGGGGGACCCGCCGCAAGTACGTCCGTGTAGGCTTGTTTCCGCCCATCCATGGGCTCCAACAGTCCCCCATGCCCCCACCCCGCCCGGCCCGCTGACAGGTTCCGGTGGCTGCCGGCCGCGTAATGAAAAAAAGAAGGGGTAGCGCCGAGCCGTGCTCGGCGGATACCGTCCGACGCCGCGATACAGCGCCGCCGAGCATGGCTCGGCGCTACCGCTTTGCGGGCGGGCGTAGAATCTGCGCATGCCTGAATTGCCCGAAGTTGAAACCACACGCCGTGGGCTTGCTCCGCATCTGCTGGAGCGCGCCGTCCATGGGGTGATCCTGCGGCGCCGGGAACTGCGTTGGCCGATCCCCGACGAGGTGGCCAGCCTGCTGCCCGGCCAGCGCATCCGCGATGTGCGTCGGCGTGCCAAATACCTGTTGCTCGATACCGATGCCGGGAGTGCGCTGATGCACCTGGGCATGTCCGGCAGCCTACGGGTGCTGCCCGGCGATACCCCGTTGCGCGCCCACGACCATGTGGACATCAGCCTGGACAACGGTCGCCTGCTGCGCTTCAACGATCCGCGACGCTTCGGCAGCCTGCTGTGGCAACCCCCCGGCGTGGTCCACCCGCTGCTGCAGGGGCTCGGCCCGGAACCGCTGGAAGACGACTTCGACGGCGACTATCTGTACCAGCGCAGCCGCGGTCGCAAGGCGCCCATCAAGACCTTCCTGATGGATCAGGCGGTGGTGGTGGGCGTGGGCAACATCTATGCAGCGGAAAGTCTGTTCCGTGCAGGCATCAGCCCCCTGCGCGAAGCGGGCAAGGTCTCGCGTGAGCGCTACCAGCGTCTGGCGACGGCGGTGAAGGACATCCTGGGTCATGCGATCACCCGCGGCGGCACGACGCTGCGCGACTTCATCAGTCCCGACGGCGCGCCAGGCTATTTCGAACAGGAACTGTCGGTCTACGGACGCGATGGCCAGCTGTGCAAGACCTGCGGGCGGCCGCTCAAGCACGCGATGATCGGCCAGCGCGCCAGTGTCTGGTGCAGTCACTGCCAAAGGTGAATGGATTCAGGCACAGATCACGTCGAGGGCTATAGTCGCCTCAAGTCTCCGGGGGCGCAGGCGCAGCGATGGACGATGGATCCGACATCACGGTGTGGTTGGATGCTGCGCGGGGCGGTGACCGGGCCGCGCTGGACCGTGTGCTGACCGTCCTCTATCAGGAGCTGCACGGCATGGCCCGGCGGCAGCTGGCGGGGCAGCAGGGCCGCACGCTGGATGCCACCTCGCTGGTGCACGAGTCTTACCTGAAACTGCTGGGCAGCCGCAGTGGCGCCCGCTTCGAAGACCGCGCCCACTTCTTCGCTTACGCCGCATCGGCCATGCGCAGCGTGGTGGTCGACTATGCGCGCAACCGGATGGCGCGCAAGCGGGGCGGTGACCTCAAGCGTGTCGATCTGCCTGAGAACAGCAGCAGCGGCATCCGCATGGATGAGGACATGCTGGCGCTGGATGTAGCCCTGGAGAAACTCGGTGCACTGGACGCGCACCTGGCCAAGGTCGTGGAGCTGCGCTATTTCGCCGGCCTGACCGAGCAGCAGATCGCGGAGCTGAGCCAGCGGTCCGAGCGCAGCATCCGCCGTGACTGGCAGAAGGCGCGGTTGTTCCTGTTGGCCGCCGTGCGCGAAGACTGAGCCCAGGCAACGACGCGATGGATGCCAAGCGCTGGCGTGAACTCTCGTCCTGGCTGGACCAGCTGCTGGACATGGAGGCACCTGCACGGATACAGCGCCTGGGGCAGATCGCCGAGCGCGACGAGGGGCTGGCCGCGGAGCTGCAGCAGCTGCTGTCGCGTGAGCAGGAAAGCGAGCAGTTCATGGCCCAACCGGTATTCGCCGCACCGGCCTGCGCGCGCGCAGGCACGCGGATAGGCCCTTACCGGTTGCTGCACCTGCTTGGTGAAGGCGGCATGGGCGAGGTCTGGTTGGCTGAACGCTGTGATGGGATGTACGAGCGCAAGGTGGCCTTGAAACTGCTGCGCAGCGGCCTCGCCGATCCCGGGCTGCATGCACGCTTCGCCCGCGAACGGCAGATCCTCGCCCGCCTGCAGCATCCCAACCTGGCCCAGCTGCACAACGCCGGCATCGACCTGGACGGGCACCCTTACATCGCGCTGGACTACGTGCAGGGCGAGCCGGTCACGGACTATTGCGCACGTACGCAGCCGCTGTTGCTGGAGCGGCTGCGGCTGATGTTGCAGGTCTGCTCGGTGGTGGCGCACGCGCACGCCAACCTGGTCGTGCACCGCGACCTGAAACCCTCCAACATCCTGGTCGCGGCCGACGGCTCGGTGAAGCTGCTGGACTTCGGCATCGCCCAACTGCTGGACCGCGACGACGAGGGCGCGGGGCCAGGACCCGGCGAGCCACGCGCCTTTACCCTGCATTACGCCGCTCCGGAACAGGTGCGCGGTGAGCCGGTCAACACCCTCACCGACATCTATTCGTTGGGCGTGGTCATCTACGAGGTGGTCACCGGGCACAAGCCGTATCGCCTGCGCCGCCAAACCGACAGTGAGTGGGAGCGCTCCATTCTGGAGGTGCAGCCGATGCCGGCATCGCGACGCCTGCAGTTGGCCGACGCAGGGGCAGCGCGTCCGTCATTGGCGGCCTTGCGCATGGCCCGGCAGGTGCGCGGCGATCTCGATCTGCTGCTGGACAAGGCGATGGCCAAGGACCCGCAGGCCCGCTATGGGTCGGTCGATGCACTGGCCGAGGACCTGCGCCGTTTCATTGATGGCAAGCCGCTGCGAGCGCGCGCCTCGACAAGGCGCTACCGCCTGCAGAAGTACCTGCAGCGCCACCGCTGGGGCGTGATCGGGGCCAGTTCGGCCTTGCTGATGGTGCTCACCGTGTCCGCCGTGGCGCTCTGGCAGGCGCAGCAGGCGCGGGTTGAAATGGCGCGCGCGCAGGCCATGCAGGATTTCAGCGTCGGCCTGTTCGACCGCGCGGCGGCCAGCGGTCACGGACGCTTCGACGTTCGCCAGTTGCTGCAGATGGGCCGACAGCGCGCCCAGCTTGAACTGCGTGACCAGCCGGTGGCGCTGGCCGAGCTGTACGGCGTGATCGGACGCCTGCGCATCGGCCTGGGGGATTATCAGGCTGCCCTGCAGATACTGGACGAGCAACGTGCCCTGTTGCAGGCACAGGCCGTGGTGCCGCCGGTGCTGCAGCTGGATGCCGTGACCCAGCGTGCACGCGCGCTGCGCATGTTGGGCCGCGACCGTGAGTGCGTCGCCCATCTGCAAGCGATGCGGCCACTGGCGGACGAACAGCAGGGCCTGTTGCCTGCCGCAGCGGCCGCGTTTACAAGCCAGCTCGGCCGTTGCCAGGCGCAGCTCGGCGATGCTCACGGTGCGCGCCAGGCGTTCGGCAGGGCGCTGTCGCTGTACCAGCACGGCGATGGCCACGGCAACTCGCGCGGTGTCGCCGAGTCGTTGGCGGACCTCGCCGCGCTGGATGAAGAAGCGGGTGACGCAGCGCATGCCCTGGTGGCTTACCAGCAGGCCCTGCGGCTGATGGCAACCGCGGCTCCCGGGGCTCCGGAGACCATCGTCCTGCGTCGCCAGCTGGGGCAAGCCCTGGCGCGCGCCGGACGGCCTGCGGAGGCCTCCGCTGCGCTGGAACTCGCCTGGCAAGCCGCGGTGCAGGCCTTCGGCCCTGATCATCCGGAGACCCTGTCGGTACGCCGCGCGCGCGCCCTGCTGGCGATGCGGCAGGGGCGCGCGGCCTGGGCCGGCCAGGAGCTGCGCGAGGTACAGGTGAAACTGCAGCGCGCGCTGGGACCGGATCATCGCGAAACCGGATTGGCCGAGCACGCGCTCGGCGAGCTGTATCGAAGCACGGGTGATGTGCAGCAGTCGCTCGTGCACTATCGCGCTGCCGTACGTATCTGGCGCCAGCCCGACCATGTCGCCCTGCTGGCGCAGGGATTACTGGACCTGGGACAGGCCGCTTACGAGGCCGGAGAGCTTGACGCGGCCAGGGGAGCATGGCGCGAGGCCCGGCAATTGCTGATCGCCCAGCGCGGCATTCCGTCCGAGGCTGTACGCCGATTGGATACCCGGATGGCTGCCGTGACATGGCCAGCTGAACACCAACCGCGTCCGACTGCTACCAATTAACGAATCTGTTGGAATAATGCGCGATCCCTCCAAGCTCCGGCTGCCTCGAATGCAACGACGCGATTTCCTCCGCAATGCTTCCCTGGCCTTGGCCGCCTTCGGTCTGCCTGCACTGAACGTGGGCGCCGCGGGGACCCGGCAGGTCGGCCTGCGCCGGCTGGGTGAGGCGCATCCGTTCGACTTCGCCAGCCTGAAGGGTCAGGCGCGTGCCCTGGCCAATGCCCCCTACCAGACACACAAGCGCACGTTGCCCGGACCGGTTGAAGCCCTGGACTGGGACCAGTACCAGTCGATCCGCTACCGCCAGGACCATGCGCTGTGGGGCAACGAGCCGGGCCGCTTCCAGGCCAAGTTCTTCCATCTGGGCCTGTACTTCCACTCGCCGGTGCGGATGTTCGACGTGGTCGATGGCAAGGCACAGGAGCTGGCTTACGACGGCGCGGCGTTCGATTACGGCAAGAGTGGGATCAAGGCCGGACAGCTGCCGGCGGACCTCGGCTTTGCCGGATTCCGCCTCAACACGCGCAAGGACACCGACCGTGACTTCGCCGCGTTCCTGGGTGCCAGCTATTTCCGCGCCGTTGGCAAGGAAGGGCAGTACGGGCAGTCCGCGCGTGGCTTGGCGATCGATACCGGTACCGGTGGCCCGGAGGAATTCCCGGACTTCATCGCGTACTACCTCGAGCGCCCGGCAGACGATTCGGACACCATCGTGGTGTACGCACTGCTGGATTCGCCCAGCGTTGCCGGTGCCTACCGTTTCGCGATCACCAACGGCGATGTGCTGTTGATGGATATCGACAGCGCGCTGTACCCGCGCAAGGCCATTGAACGGCTGGGCATCGGCCCGTGCACCAGCATGTTCCAGGTCGGCGAGAACGACCGCCGCATGGCGTGGGACTGGCGTCCGGAAATCCATGACACCGACGGGCTGTCGATGTGGAGCGGCAGTGGCGAGTGGATCTGGCGGCCGCTGGTCAACCCGCGCGAGCTGCGTTTCAACATGTTCGTAGACCGTAACCCGCGTGGTTTCGGGTTGCTGCAGCGAGACCGCAATTTCGACCATTACCAGGATGACGGCGTGTTCTACGAGAAGCGTCCCTGCCTGTGGGTGGAGCCCAAGGGCGAGTGGGGCGAAGGCTCGGTGCAGCTGGTGGAGATCCCCACCGTGGACGAAACCTTCGACAACATCGTTGCCTTCTGGAACCCCAAGGCCAAGCCCCAGGCCGGGCAGGAGCTGCTGGTCGGGTACCGCCTGTACTGGGGCGCCGAGCCGCCGGCACGCCCGCCGCTGGCACACACCGTGGCCACGCGCACCGGGCTGGGCGGCATCATCGGCAAGAAGCGCGACTATTTCTCATGGCGGTTCGCCGTGGATTTCGCCGGCGGCGAGCTGGCCAGCCTGATCGACAAAGGCGAGGTGGAAGCGGTGGTGCAGACCAGCCGCGGCAAGGTCGAGATCGTCTCTGCGCGCCCCCTGCGCGAGATCGACGGCTATCGGGCGATGTTCGACCTGGTGCCGGGTGATGACAGTACCGCGCAGATCGACATCCGGCTGTTCCTGCGCAGCGGCGGCAAGACGCTGACCGAAACCTGGCTGTACCAGTACAGCCCGCCACCGGCCGGTGCATCCGAACGCACCTTGTACTGAGCCCGGTAAACGGGGAACCGGTAGCGCCGAGCCATGCTCGGCGAGCGCGAAGCGCGGCGTGTCTCCGTGATCTCACGATGTCGGACGGAATACGCCGAGCATGGCTCGGCGCTACCGCGCTACCGGCGCCGCCTCACAGCAGATCGATCTTGCCTTCGCCGCGGGTGATCTTCTTGAACTCTGCGCGGCTGACCGACACGTAGCGGTCATTGCCGCCGATCTCCACCTGCGGGCCGTCATGCAGGGCATGGCCGTTCTCGTCTACGCGCACGGTCATCGTCGCCTTCTTGCCGCTATGGCAGATGGTCTTGATCTCCTGCATCTCATCGGCCCAGGCCAGCAGGTACTGGCTGCCCTCGAACAGCTCGCCGCGGAAGTCCGTGCGCAGGCCGTAGCAGAGGACCGGAATGCGCAGCTGGTCCACCACCTCGCTCAGCTGCCAGACCTGGGCGCGGGTGAGGAACTGCGCCTCGTCCACCAGCACGCAGCCCAGCTTCCCGTGTGCATCCAGATCGGCCTGGATCACCTGCTGCAGGTCGCTGTCGCGCTCGAAGGCCATGCCGTCGGCCTTCAGCCCGATGCGCGAGGCGACCACGCCACTACCGGCCCGGTCATCCAGGCGCGGGGTAAGGATGGCCACCCGCATACCGCGCTCACGGTAGTTGTGCGCGCTCTGCAACAGCGTGGTGGTCTTGCCGGCGTTCATCGCCGAATAATAGAAATAGAGCTTGGCCATGGGCAGATTCTATCTGTTCAGGTGGTCGCTCCGCCCCTGTCCGCCAGCGTGGGCCCACCGCAGCCCAGGGTCTGGCCGCTACAATCAGCACCACATGCACGGTCTCAATCCCCCCCAAAGCGCTGCGGTGCTGCATATCGAAGGCCCCTTGCTGGTGCTGGCCGGCGCCGGCAGTGGCAAGACGCGTGTGATCGTGGAAAAGATCGCCCACCTGATCGGCTGCGGACGCTATCCCGCACGCCGGATCGCGGCCATTACCTTCACCAACAAGTCCGCCAAGGAAATGCGCGAGCGCGTGGGCAAGCGCCTGCGCGACCAGGATGCGGAGGACGTCACCATCTGCACCTTCCACGCACTGGGGTTGAAGTTCCTGCAGATCGAACACGCGGCGGTGGGGTTGAAGCGCGGCTTCTCGATCTTCGATGCCGATGACAGCAATGCGCAGGTGAAAGACCTGATGTACGGCGCAAAGCCGGATGACATCGACGACGTGAAGAACCTGATCTCGCGAGCCAAGAATGCCGGGATGTCGCCGGAACAGGCGATGCGCGAGGCGCGTAGCAACCGCGAAAAAGAAGCAGCGAGCGTGTACGAGCGCTACCAGTTGCGGCTGACCGCCTTCAACGCGGTCGACTTCGACGATCTGATCCGGCTGCCGGTGCAGGTGCTGGAGGAGAACCCGGACATCGCGGTGGCCTGGCGCGAGCGCATCGGCTACCTGCTGGTCGATGAGTGCCAGGACACCAACGACGCGCAGTACCGGTTGTTGAAGCAGTTGGCTGGCGAGAAGGGCAACTTCACCTGCGTGGGCGACGATGACCAGTCCATCTACGCTTGGCGGGGCGCCAATCCGGAGAACCTGCAGCAGATGGGGCGCGACTATCCCGCCCTGCAGATCATCAAGCTGGAGCAGAACTACCGCTGCTCCAACCGGGTGCTGCGTGCGGCCAATGCGCTGATCGCCAACAACCCGCACGAGCACCTGAAGAAGCTGTGGAGCGACCAGGCCGACGGTGAGCGCATCCGCGTGTGGGAATGCCGCAACAGCGAGCACGAAGCCGAGAAAGTCGCCGCGGAGATCGCCTACATCGCGCAGGCGCGGCAAGTGCCGTGGAGCGATTTCTGCATCCTGTTCCGCGGCAATTTCCAGTCACGCCCGCTGGAAAAGGCGATGCAGCTGGCGCGGGTGCCTTACCACCTGTCCGGTGGCACGGTGTTCCTGGAACGTCAGGAAGTCAAAGACACGCTGGCGTGGCTGCGGCTGCTGGTCAATCCGGACGACGATACGGCCTTCATGCGTGCGGTGCAGGCACCCAAGCGCGATGTCGGCGCGGGCACGTTGGCCAAGCTGGCCGAGCTGGCCTCTGAAAAGGACATGCCGATGGCGCAGGCGGCCGAGGCGCTCGGCGCGCTGCAGCAGTTGGCACCGCGCGCGGCCAACAGCTTGTCCCGGTTCACCGACATCCTGCGCGACCTGCGTGCGCAGACCCGTGAGATTTCCTCCGGCGACATGATCCGCAAGGTGGCCAAGGAGTCCGGGCTGCTGAGCGAGCTGCGCCAGCAGGCGAAGGAAGAGGCCACCTACCAGCGTCGTGCCAACAACATCGAGGAACTCGCGCAGTGGTTCGAGGGCGGCCCGCGCGGCGCGACCGCCGCCGACCTGGCCGGACAGCTGGCGCTGCTGTCGCGCAACGACAAGGACGACGGCGGCAACCAGGTCAGGATGATGACCCTGCACGCGTCCAAGGGGCTGGAATTCCCCTACGTTTTCATCGTTGGCTGCGAGGACGGCGTGCTGCCGCACCAGGTCAGCCTGGACGAGGGCACGCTGCAGGAAGAGCGGCGTCTCCTGTACGTGGGCATCACCCGCGCCAAGGTGCAGCTGTGGATGAGTCACAGCAAGCTGACGCGCAAGTTCGGCGAGCATGTACGGCTGAAGCCGAGCCGTTTCTTCGCCGAACTGCCGGCCGAAGAACTGCAGCGCGATGGGGCCGATCCGGTCGCCGACGCGGCACGCAAGAAAGAGCGGGCATCGGCCGGGCTGGCGGCCATCCAGGCCTTGTTTGATTGAGTCAGTGGTGGCCACAATCGGCCATCCTCCCGTTCGTGGAATGTCCGTGCAGATCGAGACCGAACGACTCCGCCTGCGGCTGATCAGCCCCGCGCTGGATGCAGCGAACACGCTGGCCCTGCTCAACGATCCCGGCTTCCTGCGTTTCATCGGTGATCGCGACGTGCGCACCGAGGAGCAGGCGCGTGACTACATCGCCACGCGCGTGCTGGCCAGCTACGCGCTGCATGGGTTCGGCATGTACGCGGTGGAGCGGAGTGCCGATGGCGCTTGGCTGGGCAATGCCGGGCTGGTGCGCCGCGATGGCCTGCCGGGGCCGGACATCGGCTATGCACTGCTGCAGGAGTACGTGGGCCAAGGCTACGCGGGCGAGGCGGCGCGCGCGGTGTTCAGCCATGCGCGCGGCGCGCTGGGCCTGCAGGACCTGTATGGCATCACCGACCCGGACAACCTGGCCTCGGCAGCGATCCTGCGCGGGCTGGGCATGCAGCAGCGCGGCCTGCTGCAGCTGCCCGGCAGCGAGGAGTGGGTGACCTGCTTCGCCACGCCGGGCGCGGCCTGCATCGCCGGATAGGGCCGGCTGCCGTGGCGGAATGCACGCCACCTGCGCAGCGGTTCAAAGCGCCGCTGCGCTCGCCGAGCATGGCTCGGCGCTACGGGGCAGTGCCGATGCACGTGGCGGGCGGTGCCGATGCCCGTGACGTGCGCGGTGCCGATGCACGTGGCGTGCGCGTTGCCGATGCCCGTGACGTGCGCGGTGTCGTGGTAGCGCCGAGCCATGCTCGGCGGAGTGTCTGGCGCAGCCGACTGAAGTCGGCTCTACCGCATCGCATCACCGCAGTGCGTCACCGTAGTGCATCACCGCATCGCATCACCGCAGTGCGTCACCGCATTGCGTCACCGCATTGCGTCACCGCAGGGCGTCCAGCTGCGCCTGCAGGTCGGCCACGGTCGCCTCCAGCTGCGCCACGCGCTCTGCCAACCCCGGATCCTGGCTGGCCGCCGATGCGGCGCCAGAGGCTGCGAAGCGCGCCGACAATGCCGCACCGTCCACGTCGCCGCACAGCAGGTGCATGTAACGATCTTCGCGCTGGCCAGCGGCACGCGGCAGCACCACGATCAGCTCGCGCTGTTGCAGGCGCTCGATCGCATGGCGTGCTTCGTCGCTGTCGCCGAACCGGTGCAGGCGTTCGGCACGGGTCACCAGTTCGCCAAGGGTCTGTGGGCCACGCAGCAGCAACAGGGCCAACAGCACCGTCTGCTGCCGGGTCAGGTCCAGGGCGGTCTGGAGACGGTGTTCGTAGCGGTCGGCGCGGGAAGAGAAGTGCTGGCGGGCCAGGCCCATCGTCTCCAGCGCCCGCAACGCATGCTGCACGTTGCCCGCATCCAGGTTCATCAGCGGGTCGCGCGCGGTCTTCTGGTTGGCCGCCGACTGCGCCGCATTGACGGTCAAGGGGTAGGTGTCCGGCGTGGTCGCCTCCTTTTCCACCAGGCTGCCCAGCAGGCGCGCCTGTGCAGCATCCAACAGCGGGCGGGCGGGGGTGTCGAGGACGTCGGTCATGGAAGGCTCCGTACTGGTCAGGCGGACAGCCACCAAGCATAGCCCCTGCCTTTGACATCTTTGCCGTTAAAATGGGCCGGTTCTGTACATGGTGAAGCCAATGCCTCGTCGTATCGCCCCTCTCTCCCTGTCCTTGCTCGCCCTGGCGACGTTGGGCCTGTCCGCCTGCAAGCGCGTCGACGTGCCGGCTGCCGATGCGGCACCCGTAGCGGTGGCGCCTGCGTCGCCGAGCATGGACAGCAGTGCCAACGACAACCTGAACGCGGTGCTGTGGGTGCAGCGGTCGGAAGAGTACAAGGCCGCTGCCGAACAGACCTACCGGGCCGCCGCCGATCGGTTGGATGCGGCGTTGAAGGAGGCGCACTGGGACGCACTGGTGCCGGAAGAGCGCGGTAACGAGGCCAAGGGGCTCAAGCCGGCGGTGGTGCTGGACCTGGACGAGACCGTGCTGGACAACTCGCCGTACCAGGCGCGGCTGGTTCGCGATGGCAAGGAATACGATGAGATGACGTGGGACCAGTGGGTGGCCGAAAAGAAGGCCAAGCCGGTCCCGGGCGTGGTCGACTTCGCCAAGGCCGCGACAGAAAAAGGCGTCACCCTGGTCTACATCTCCAATCGCGCCGTCCATCTGAAGGACGCCACCTTGGCCAACCTGCGTGCCGTCGGCCTGCCGGTGGCAGATGACAGCGTGTTCCTGGGCCTGGGCACCGTGGTGCCAGGCTGCGAACAGGCCGGCAGCGAGAAGAACTGCCGTCGCCGCCTGGCAGGCCAGCAGTACCGCGTGCTGATGCAGTTCGGCGACCAGCTCGGCGATTTCGTTGAGGTCACCGCCAACACCCCGCAAGGCCGTGCCGCGCTGCTCGAGCAGTACCACGACTGGTTCGGTGAGCGCTGGTGGATGCTGCCCAACCCCACGTACGGCGGCTGGGAGCCGGCGCAGTTCAACAACGATTACAGCCAGCCACGCCAGGCGCGCCATGACGCCAAGCGCGCCGCATTGGACTACGCCCCATGAGCCGCGGCCCGCTGCCGTTACGCGATGACGAACGTCTGATTTTCGCCCTGGATGTACCAGACCGCGTGCAGGCGCTGGAGTGGGTTGACCGCTTGGGCGACAGCGTGGGGTTCTACAAGATCGGCATGGAACTGCTGGCGTCGGGCGAGTACTTCCAGGTGCTGGATGAATTGGCCCGCCGCGACAAGCGGGTCTTCGTTGATCTGAAGTTCTTTGATATTCCTGCCACCGCTGCGGCGGTGATCAAGCGGCTTTCGCAGTGGCCGGTGAGCTATTGCACCATCCATGGCTGGCATCCGGTGATGATGGAGGCCTGTGCCGCGGTTGCAGGGGGCGACATGCGACTGCTGGCGGTCACCGTGCTGACCTCGATGGGGCGGGAAGATCTGGCGCAGATGGGCATCGACCGCGAGCCGGTGGACGTGGTCGTTGAACGCGCGCTGGCCGCCCAGGCCGCGGGCATCGATGGTGTCATTGCGTCGGGCCAGGAAGCCGCGCCGATCCGCACAGCGACCGGTACCGGGTTCTCGATCGTCTGCCCCGGCATCCGTCCCGGCGGCCCGGCAGGCGATGACCAGAAGCGCACCGTCGGAGTGTCCGAGGCCTTCCGCGACGGCGCCGATGCGATCGTTGTGGGGCGACCGATCCGGCTGGCAGCGGATCCGCAGGCGGCTGCACGCGGCATCCAGCAGGAAATCCACACGGCGCTGCGTCGCTGACCGCTGCGGGACGCCCGGTGCGTCCCGCGATCAACGGATCAACGGCCATCCCAGGTGTGGGCAATGAATGCATTCGTCGACGCGCCCGCCAGTCGCGTGAAGATGCCGGGCCGCCCGGGCTCGCCACAGCGAAGATTTCCCCGGCTGGTGACCGCCAGTTGGTACCAGCCATCGCCCGGCGCAGGCACCAGCAATGGCCCTCCGGAGTCTCCATAGCAGGTGTCCCTGTAGCGCCCGCCGGCGCAGAGGTCTACCTGCACGTCCACTTTGGCCGCTTCGCCCCACAGCCGCCTGCATTCGGCTATCGCGACAAGCGGCGTTTCCACGTGCTGTAGCGGATCCACGGTCGTGAAGTCGTCACCCGTCTGTTTGACGACCCCCCATCCGATCAGGGTGACAGGGCGCTGGTCCTGCTCGAAGGCAGTGCCATCCAGGCCCAACAGCTGGACCGGTTGGATTCCGCTGACAGGTTGCTCCAGGCGCAGCAGGGCAACGTCTGGGCCGCCCTCCCTGTAGTCCGGGTGGGAATGAATTTCCGCGATGCGATGCACCACGCCTTCGTCGTGGCCCAGATTTGTCTGGCCGACACGGACGACTGCCTGATCGACCGTTACGCCCATGCAATGCGCTGCAGTCAGCACCCACGAGGGCGAGATCAGGGTGCCGCCACACCAGTGCTGCTGGCGTGGCGTGTCACCGACGGCGGGGACCTGGATGCTGACCATGAAGGGATAGACGCCGGTGGGCGCGTCTTCGCCGCCGATGATGCGAGGCGCGGCCGCCGCCGCTTCTGAGAAAAGCGCAGTGAGGCACAGGGCCGTTACCACGAGCGGGGTACGAAGCATGAGGGGATCCTCCTGTAGCGAAAAGGGAAGCAGTCAATCACCCGTCCACACCGAGTGGATGAAGGTATCGATGTCAGCGGAGGCCAGCCGTGCATAGACGCCGGGGGAATCGCCGCGCGCACAGCCGATACCCCAGCTCACCACACCCAACTGGGACCAGCTGCCGTCGGCGGCCTTCACGAACAACGGGCCGCCAGAGTCGCCCTGGCACGCGTCCTTGCCCGCGCGGCTGGCGCACATTTCCCTGTCCCCATGGACCGTAGCGCGCCCTTCATACAGCGCCTGGCAGGCGCGGGTATCGATGAAGGGCACCTCGACGTGCTGCATGCGCGAAGGCGAGCTCCCGCTCGAAGACAGCCGACCCCAGCCGGCAACCGTCAGCAGCCGCCCCGGTACTTCGTAGCCGGTGCCCTCGCCACGCGGCAGACGCACTGGCGTGATGCCCTGGACGGGCTTTTTCAGCTTCAGCAGCGCAACGTCGTTCGTACGGCCCGCGTATGCCGGATGGATGTGGATGGCGGCCACCGGATGATTGGTTCCTGTGCCGGCCTCCAGGTCGGTTTCCCCGGTGCGGATGAACAAGCGGGAGGCGGATGCGCCCCGCACACAATGGGCGGCGGTCAGCGCCCAGGAGGCCGAGATCAGGGAGGCACCGCAGATGTGGCCATAGCGGGGGTCGTCTGTTCCGGCGACCTGCAGGCTGGCCAGGAACGGGTATTGTCCATCGGCGACGTCTTCGCCCCCCACGATCGCGGGGCGGGCCAGTCCGGGGGAAGCCGCCAGGGCGGGGCCGGCAAGCAGGCTGACCAGGAGGCAGGCAGGGATAAGGCGCATGAGAGCACTCCCGTTACGACGGCGGTATGCCGACGCCGCCATTCCGCCGTAAAGAGCCCAGCCAAAGTGGGGGCGGGGTCACTTTGTTCGTGCTTGCAGCCACATCCCTACACGTCGAAGCGGCAGATGCATCCCGGCGTGCAACGCGTAACCGCGCGACGCATCCACGACGCAATCAGCTGCAATCAGCGTGGGAAAGGGCGGGATTGCTGTGCCACCGCACAGGTGGCCGGCGACCGGAAACCCACTCCAGTTGATGGTCGAACGGCGACGGTGAGGCGGTACGCGCAGCCCGCGATCCGGTTGCCAGCCCATGCCGGGTCGCCCCCCATGACCCGCCTCCCCCGCATGCCGCCGCCAGTGCGGGACCCCGTCTGCCCGGCACGCTTTGTGATCCAATGGTTTTTCACGACGAGGACGGCGCCGTTCGCGCCTGTCTTGCTGCCGCCATGCATGACCGGTCAAGATGCAGGCCGGTCTGGGGAGTCCGAACAAACATGTCGATCATGAAACGGCGTACACAGCGCCAGGCGTGGGCTTGCGGAGCCGTGCTGCTGCTCATGTTGGCCGCCTGCGGGCGCGACGCGGTGGATCCGGCGAAGCCGCCCGCCGAACCGGTTGCCGCCGTGCAGGCGATGGCCCGCGCCGTGGCCGCCAACGATCTGTTGGCCTATGCGCGGCTGTCCGTGCCGCCGGCCCAGTACCGCCGCCTGCAGGACGCTTGGGCCCAAGGGCACAGCCGCTGGCCATTGACCGAGCTGCCGTTGCATGACCAGTTGCTGCCGATGTTGCAGGCGTTGTCGGCGCCGGACGGCAGCCAGCAGCTGCAGCGCAGCTTCGAGCGGCAACTGGCCGGTCAGACCACCGCAGTGCGCCAGGCAGCGCAGTCCATGGGCCTGTTCGGCGTGCAGTACCTTCGCCACGAAAACACGATCACGGCCAGCCAGCGCAGCCATTACATACAGGTGGTGGAAACCCTGGCGGGCTGGGCTGCAGATGCCCCGATCAGCGATCGCGCGCGTGCACGGGCCGCCATCACGGCGTTGACCGGCGCGGCGCGCGCCACCGGCATAAGCGATGACAGCCACCTGCAGCAACACGGCATGGAAGGCAGTCTGCAGAAACTCGGCCCCTTCATCGGCGTCTTGAAAGCGGTGATGGCGAGCTATGGACTGGACGTGGACGAATCGCTGCGGGAACTGACGGGCGACGTGCTGTCCCAGCAGGGCGACAATGCCCTGGTGCGATTGCAGTACCCGCTGGCCGGACAGACCGTCAACCTGCAGATCCCGCTCACCCGCCGCGAAGGCCACTGGTATCTCACCCGCACCTTGGCCGATACCGATGCCCTGCTGCGCAACGCCGACGCGGCGCAGGCTGAATCCGATGCCGCCATCGCGCCAGCCGTTGAGACCGGGGCAGATGCAATGCCTCCGGCTAAGCCATAATGGCGCCGATGTCGAAACAGAACCCCCTGCCGTTCCCCGGCGAACAACCCGAGCCGACCGCCGCCGACGCGACGCCGGTATCCCCGACGACCGACGGTTCGCTGCCGCCGCCCGCCCCTGCGCGCGTCGCAGGCGGACGCCGGCCGTGGTGGGCGCGCCTGCTGGGTCGGCTGGTCGAGCCATGGCTGTCGCTGGATATCGAGCCCGAAGATCCCGGCCAGTACAACGACGGTCGGCCGGTGATCTACGTGCTGGAAGACTACGGCCTGTCCAATGCGCTGATCCTGGACAAGGCCTGCCGCCAAGCGGGGCTGCCTTCGCCGTTGGTGCCGCTGCCCGGTGACCCCACCGGCCGCCGCCGTGCCTACGTGGCCCTGTCGCGACGCAGCTCCAGCAATTCGCTCATCCCTGAGCAACGCGGCGCCAAGACCCATTCCGATTCGCTGGCCAAGGTGCTGCAGGCGCATCGCGTGCGCGACGAGCTCGACGTGCATCTGGTGCCGGTATCGATCTTCGTCGGACGCGCACCGGACAAGCAGAGCGGCTGGTTCGCCGTGCTGTTCTCCGAGAACTGGGCACTGGTCGGCCGCTTCCGCCGCCTGCTCGCCGTACTGTTGAACGGTCGCAGCACGATCGTGCGCTTCGCCCCGCCGATTTCGCTGCGCTCCACCATCGATGAAGGGCTGGACCCGGAACGCACGGTGCGCAAGCTGCAGCGCGTGCTGCGTACCCATTTCCGGCGTATCCGCGAGTCGGTGATCGGGCCCGACCTGTCGACCCGTCGCCTGCTGGTGGACCAGGTGCTGCAGGCCGAGCCGGTGCGCGAAGCCATCGCGTCCCAGGCACGCCGCGACAACAGCAAACCGGCTGACGCCTGGAAGAAGGCGCATGCCTATGCCTGGGAGATCGCGGCCGATTATTCCAGCCCTGCGGTGCGCTCGGCCAGCTTCATGCTCAGCCATGTGTGGAACCGGATCTATGCCGGTGTGCTGGTGCATCACCTGGACAAGTTCAAGGCCGCCGCGCCGGGCCATGAAGTGGTCTACGTGCCCAGCCATCGCAGCCACATGGACTATCTGCTGCTGTCCTACCTGTTGTACGACCGCGGCATCGTGCCACCGCACATCGTGGCGGGCATCAATCTCAACCTGCCGGTCGTCGGCACGCTGCTGCGCAAGGGTGGTGCGTTCTTCATACGGCGCTCGATCCGGGGCAATGCGCTGTACTCGGCGGTGTTGAGTGAGTACGTTGCCCAGCTGGTCGCCGGTGGTTACTCCATCGAGTACTTCGTGGAAGGTGGGCGCTCACGCACCGGCCGCCTGCTGCAGCCGAAGGGCGGCATGATCTCGATGACGCTGAAGGCGTTCCTGCGTCAGCCGCGCAAACCGGTGCTGTTCCAGCCGATCTATATCGGCTACGAAAAGCTGATGGAAGGCGGCAGCTATCTGGATGAGCTGACAGGGCGGCCGAAAGAGAAAGAGTCGATCTGGTCGCTGCTGTGGGGCATCCCAAAGGTGCTCAAGCAGAACTACGGCCAAGTGGTGGTGAACTTCGGCGAACCGATTGCGTTGAACGACGTACTGGCCGAGAAGGCACCCGACTGGGATGGCAGCGCCGTGGCCGAGGATGAAAAGCCGGCGTGGTTGGCGAGCACGGTCGATACGCTGGCCGAACGCATCCAGGTGCGCATCAATGGCGCCGCCGACGTCAATCCGATCAACCTGCTGGCGCTGGCTCTGCTGTCCACGCCCAAGCACGCGATGGGCGAGGCCGACCTGATCGCGCAGATCCAGCTGTGCAAGACCCTGTTGGAAGAAATGCCGTACTCCGACCGGGTGACGGTGACCCCGCATTCGCCTGCGCGGATCATCGCCCACGCCGAGGAGATCAACGTCCTCACCCGCGTGCGCCATCCGCTGGGGGACGTGCTAAGTGTCAGCGGCGATACCGCTGTGCTGCTCAGCTACTTCCGCAACAACGTGCTGCACCTGTTCACGGCGTCGTCGTGGGTGGCGTGCTGCTTCCAGAACAACCGCCGCATGGGCCGCGCGGGTCTGGTGCGGCTGGGGCGCACGGTCTATCCGTTCCTGCAGGCCGAGCTGTTCCTGCCGTGGACGGAAGACGAGTTCGGCCAGCGCATCGAGCAGACCATCGATCTGTTCATCCGTGAAGGGCTGCTGCAGCAGGTGGGCGAGGACGAAGGCGGCGTGCTGGCGCGTAACACCGGGCAGACCGACGAAGTGTTCCGCCTGCGCGCCATCGGCCATTCGCTGCAGCAGGCCTTCGAGCGCTATTACATCGCCATTTCGGTGCTGGTCAAGAACGGTCCGGGCACGCTCGGCGCCGCTGAGCTGGAGAGTCTCTGCCAGCAGGCGGCCCAGCGCCTGAGCCTGTTGTACGCACCGGCCGCGCCGGAGTTTTTCGACAAGACCTTGTTCCGTGGATTCATCCAGAAGCTGCGCGAGCTGCGTCTGGTATGGCCGGATGAAAACAGCAAGCTGTTGTTCGATGAGCGGCTGGACGGCTGGGCCAAGGATGCCAAGTTCATCCTCGGCCGCGAGTTGCGCCACACCATCGAGCGGGTCAGTCCGGAAGCCGCCAAGCCCGAAGAAGCCGCGCCGCAGGATTGAGCGCACGGAATGCGTGCGCTGGGCCTCGCGTGTCGCTGGGGCACGGTCCTGGGAAACGCCGCGGTGGGCGTGATGGTTGGGTACGGGCGGTGAGCATGGGTTGGTGGGCATGGGTTGGTAGAGCCGACTTCAGTCGGCTTGCCGCCGCCGCCGACTGAAGTCGGCTCTACCAAAGGTTTGAGCAGCCGACTGAAGTCGGCTCTACCGGACGCTGCCGCAGCCGACTGAAGTCGGCTCTACCAAACGCCAGGGCAGCCGTCGTCAGGCTGGTTCGTCGGGAATCTGCAGGCTCTCCAGCCGGCTGATGCAGTCTTTCAGCTGCAGGCGGTGCCGTTTCAGCCGTTTGGACTCCAGGTCGTCGCTGCCGTTGGCGGCCATGTGCGTGATGCGGTCATCCAGCGCACGGTGTTCCGCGCGTAGTGCGCCCAGGCGCTCGGTGATTTCAGCGGGTGTGTAAGTGTCCACCCGCCGAGCATACACAGCGCAGGTGAGCGTCGGGGCAACCGGCAGCACCATGACTGGGGAAGTGCCGATGGCAGCCGGTAGAATGGGAGGATGAGCGCTGTCATCTCCCTGCCCGATCCCCTGCCGCGCGTGCGCCGTGATGCGGATCAGCAGGTGCGCGTGCTCGGCAGGCAGCTGCGCCGCCAGGTGGGCCAGGCCATCGCCGATTACGGCATGATCGGCGAGGGCGACAAGGTGATGGTCTGCCTGTCCGGCGGCAAGGACAGCTACACCCTGCTGGACATCCTGCTGGACCTGCAGCGTCGCGCTCCGGTGCCGTTCGAGCTGGTGGCGGTGAACCTCGACCAGAAGCAGCCGGGCTTTCCCGCCCACGTGCTCCCCGAGTACCTGTCCGGCCTGGGCGTGGCGTACCAGATCATCGAGCAGGACACCTATTCGGTGGTCAGCCGGGTGATTCCAGAGGGCGCCACGCAGTGTTCGCTGTGTTCGCGGCTGCGACGCGGCGCGTTGTACCACCATGCCGCCACCCACGGCTTTACCCGCATCGCGTTGGGACACCACCGCGATGACATGGCGGCGACGTTCCTGATGAACCTGTTCCACCATGCCAAGCTGTCCGGCATGCCGCCCAAGCTGCGCAGCGATGACGGCCAGCACGTGGTGATCCGGCCACTGGCCTACGTGCGTGAGCGGGACATCGCCGAGTACGCGCAGGCGCGGCGATTCCCGATCATTCCGTGCACTTTGTGTGGCAGCCAGCCGAACCTGCAGCGTCGCCAGGTGGGGCAGATGCTGGCGCAGTGGGACATCGACCATCCCGGTCGCGTGGACCAGATCGCCCGTGCACTGGCTACCGTGGAGCCGTCCCAGCTGGCGGACCCGCGCCTGTTTGATTTTCATTCCCTGGAGCGTCGCCCGTGCGACGCATCTCCTGAGACGCCCGCAGCCGAAGATGGCCGTGGCGTCCTTCACTCCTGAATCCGGAATTCCATGTTCTTTCGCAACCTGACTTTCTTCCGCTTCCCCACCGCCACTGATTTCTCCAGCGTGGACACCCAGTTGCCGAATGCCCTGCTCAAGCCGGTCGGTCCGCTGGAGATGAGCTCGCGCGGCTTCATCTCTCCGTTCGGCCGCGAGGAAAAGGAGCAGTTCTCCCATCGCATCGAAGAGCACCTGTGGCTGACCGTCGGGGGTGAGGACAAGCTGCTGCCCGGCGCGGTGGTCAACGACCTGCTCGAGCGCAAGCTGGAAGAGATCGAATCCAACGAGGGGCGTCGTCCCGGTGGTCGTGAACGCAAGCGCATGAAGGATGACCTGCTGCATGAACTGCTGCCGCGCGCCTTCGTCAAGAACTCGCGCAACGATGCGTTCCTGGACCTCAAGCATGGCTACGTCGCCGTGGATTGCTCCAGCCGCAAGACGGCCGAGTACTTCATGTCCGATATCCGTGGCCTGCTGGGCAGCTTCCCGGCCATGCCGCTGAATGCCGAGGTGGCCCCGCGTTCCATCCTGACCGGCTGGATCGCCGGCGAGCCGCTGCCGACCGGTCTGTCGCTGGGCGAAGAGTGCGAGATGAAAGATCCGGTGGAAGGTGGCGCCGTCGTCAAGTGCCAGCACCAGGAACTGCGTTGCGACGAGATCGACAAGCATCTGGATGCCGGCAAGCAGGTGACCAAGCTGGCGCTGGTGTTCGAGGACAACCTGTCCTTCGTGATCGGCGATGACCTGATCGTGCGCAAGCTGAAGTTCCTGGACGGTGCGCTGGATCAGCTGGAACACACCGATGATGACGGCCGCCGTGCCGAGCTGGATGCACGCTTTGCGCTGCAGAGCGCCGAAATCCGTCGGCTGTTCCTGTTGCTGGAAGAGGCGTTCAAGCTCAGCAAGGCCGACTGAACGGGGCGACCCGGTACGTGTCCATCCCCGCTGACGCCGTGCGGCGTATGCTGGCTCCATGAGCCCGTTGCTGCGCCGCCTGTTGTCTCCCGCGCCCACCGCTTCGGTGCAGCGGGACACCGTGCGCCTGCGCATCGGGGACGCGGAGATCGACATCCTGCGCGTGCGCGACCCGCGCGCGCGCCGCATCAAGCTGAGCGTGGACGAGCGTGGCGCACGGCTGACCCTGCCCTTGCGTGCCAGTCTGCAGACCGGAGACCGTTTCCTGGAAGAGCACCGGGGCTGGTTGGCGAAGCAGCTGCTGCATTTTCAATCCGATCGCATGCCGCCTGCGCTGGTTCCGGGCCAGCCCGGCCTGTTGCCCCTGCGCGGCGAGCTGTTGCCGTTGCGTTGGCAGGAGGCGCGCTACGCCAAGCTGGAGATCGATGCAGAGGGCGCATGCGTGCATTGGCCGGTGCGCGCCACGCCGGCCACGCTGCGTCGCGTGCTGCGTGAGTTCTACGAGGCACAGACACGGGCCGACGTGGGCCAATGGCTGCCGCGTTACCTGCCTGGACTACCGCGCGCACCCACGCGGATCCGGTTGAAGGTGATGTCCTCGCAGTGGGGGTCGCTGGCACCGGATGGCAGCATGGCGCTGGATCTCGCATTGGTGCTGGGGCGCCCTGCTGCCTTCGAGTATGTGCTGGTGCATGAGCTCTGCCATCTGCTGCAGGCGAATCACTCCGCGGCGTTCTGGCATGAAGTGGAGCAGCGTTTTCCGGCATGGCGGGAGCAGCGCGACTATTTCCATGACGAAGGACGGCGGCTGAAGGCGATGCTGCGGCAACTGCTTTGACGCGGTGAAGCGGCGTCAAAGCAGTTGCCCACGCATGTCACCTTATCCCCGCGCCTTCGGCGCGCCCCCTTGAACAACAAGGGGGCTCTCCTCCAGTCNGCGGTGAAGCGGCGTCAAAGCAGTTGCCCACGCATGTCACCTTATCCCCGCGCCTTCGGCGCGCCCCCTTGAACAACAAGGGGGCTCTCCCCCAGTTAGTTCGTGAGGTCGTCGCCGCTGCGCTCGCCGAGCATGGCTCGGCGCTACCGCGGGGATTGCTGCGAGGCACGCACCTTGGGAATTCGTGCGTTATGCACTTGGTAGCGCCGAGCCATGCTCGGCGAGCGCAGCGGCGACGGCGTCACCGGTCCGGGTCACCGCCGCTGTGCGGCGGCGATCGCCCAGCGTGTGGCGACCGCGGGGGCGGTGATGCACACGGCGCGATCGGTGACGGTCGTGACGGCGCGTTCCAGCAGCTGGATGTCCGCTTCGTGCTGGCGCGCGACGTGGGGGTCTTCGAAGAAGATCGCGCGTTGGCAATGGCCTTCCAGCACCTGGTCGGCAATCTGTGCGTCGCCGCCCAGTGGGCCGCTCTGGTAGCGCGTCACCCACGGTTGGTCGAGGGGCCAGCCGCGGCTCCACGCCAGTTCGTTGAGTCGCTGGCCGGTGGTTCCCGTGCCGATGCGCGAGGCGAAACGGGACAACACGTCGAAGTGCTCGGCGGCGAATGCCAGCATCGCCGGCTTCATCGCGTCGTGGGCGATCAGGGCCAGCGTCTGGTGGCCGAACGCATGCAGGTCATCGGCACCCGGATCGGCCGCCCATCCCGCATGCACGCGTTCCACTTCCACCCAGTCGCGGGCGCTGGCAACGGTGGAGAGGAAGGGTTTGCCGTGGATGACGCATTGCCGCTTGAGCGCGATGGCCTCGGGGAAGATCGATGACGGGTCGACCGGGTCGATCAGGTAGATGGCGCCGTCCAGCGTGCGTTCCGGCCCCATGCCGACCACTTCGGCCACCAGCTTCATCAAGCCGCCCTCGCGTCCGTTGGGGTAGCGCGTGAGCTGCGTGGTAGCCTGCAGCGGACCGTAGTGCTGGATCGCGTCGAAGGTGCGCCCCACCGCATGCAGCGACACCTCCAGCTCGGCGATGCCGGCGTGGCAGGCGCGCAGCCAGCGGAAAAGTGCGGCGTTGCCGTCATGGTGATGAAGCCGGTTGGCTGCAAGGCCAAGTCGCATACGGTCATTCTCCTGTGGCGTCGGCGAAGTGTATGCCGTTGATGGCGTCGCGCCGAGCCGCTTATGCAGCAATCCTGATGGCCCGCTACGCGCAGGCTGCTAGCGTCGGCAGGTCATGGATCGCGGACAGGGAGAACATCGGGGTGGGGAGCAGGGGCATCACCGGGTACGTGTCTGGACTGGCCATGCTGCTGGCCGCATCGCTCGCGGCTGCACCGGCGCGCGCGGCCACGCCGGAAACCGATGCGGCCGCCAGCGCCGGGTGTGGCATGCGCCTGGGCGCCGACGACGAACGGCCTGTCATCCGCCTCGGCTTTCCCAACGACCGCGCACCGCTGTCATCGGGCTCGGCGCGTAACCCCGGTGGTGTGCTGCCGCTGCTGCTGGCGTTGCTGCCCCAGGCCTCGTTCAAGGTGCAGGCGCTGCCCACCGATGAACTGCGTCGCCGTATCGCGCAGGACGAACTGGACGCCGCCATCGGCCTGCCCGTCCGTGATCTTCCTGCGCACTGGCTGCACTCCGGCGGCTATCTGCGTGTTCCCAATGTCATCGTCACGCGCCGACAGGGCATCAGTGCGCTTGATGCCAATGACCTGCAGGGACGGCGCATCGCCGTCATCGATGATCTGCCGCACGGATGGCCCCCCCCTGATGCGCACGTACAGCGCAGTACCGATGCACGGCAGGCGCTCGCGCTGCTCCTGTCAGGCCAGGTGGATGCAGCCGTGGGCAACGCCCTTGTCATCGAACACGCGCGCCGGGCCACGCGGGCGGTCGGGCTGGTGGTGGGCGCCCCCGCCGGCTTCGATGACATCCTGGTGCTCGCCGTGCAACCGCGCTGTGCGCGATGGTTGATGGCCTTCGACCAACAGTGGCCCGCCTTGGCGCCGGCCATTGGGCGTGCCGCACGGACGCCAGTGCCCTCGCTGCGGGTGGATGCCGAGGGGATGAAGCGGCCGCTTGCGCTGCTCGGACTGGCGCTGGCGGTACTGGCGATCGGCCTGGTGCACGCCAACGGCTACTGGAAACTCCGGCGCGAGAGTCGGCGGCGCAGTCGGCTGCGACGCCGTATCGATGAGATATCGGACAACCTGCCGGTCGTGGTGTTCCACGCACGACGGCAGCGTGATGGGCGGATCTGCATGGATCTGGTGGTGGGCGACGTACCGCAGCTGTTCAGTGCATCGACGGGCGAACTGCAGGCAGATCCTTCGCGGGCGCTTGCTGCGCTGCGCGGTCGAGACCGTCGTCGTGTGCTGGCGACCCTGGAACGCGGCGCACGGCGCATCCAACCCGTGTCGTTCCGCTTCAGCGCCCACGGTGTGCGGGGCATGCGCTGCATTGCCATGCACGCATGGCCGACCCTGCAGCAGAACGGCGAGCAGCATTGGCCGGCTATTGGCTGGACGTGTCCGACGAGCAGATGCGCGAACGCGCCATTGAACGCGCGCAGGCGCATGCCGCCGCCGATGCGGACGATCGCACCCGCCTTGCTGCTGCGCTGGGCAGCGGGATGGACGAGCCGACCCATGCCCTGCAGCAGCGATTGGCGGTGCTGGATGATGGGCCTCTCGATGGACAGCAGCGTGCCGCACTCGCCTCGCTGCAGGATGCCTCGACGATGCTGTCGCGGATACTCGACGACGTGCGCGCGCTGTCTGCGGGCGATGCGGCGGAGATGATGCTGCACGCAGCGCCAGTGGACCTCAGGCAATTGCTGATCGGCGTGGAGACCCTGTTGCGCCCTGTGGCGCTGTCCAAGGGCCTGATGTTCCATCAGCGGGTGGACAGCGAGGTAGCCGACTGGCTGGAGGTGGACGGCACGCGGCTGCGGCAGATCCTGTTCAACCTGGTCGGCAATGCCATCAAGTTCACTGCGCAGGGCGAGGTAACGCTCCGCGTGCAGTGGGTGGGCGACATCGGCGCGTCACAACGCGTGCGCGTCGAGGTCGCTGACAGCGGTGTGGGGATCGCACCCGAACGTCAGGCTTCCGTGTTCGAGCCCTTCGCACAGGCGACCTCGTCCACTACGCGGCTGTACGGCGGCACCGGACTCGGCCTGGGCATCTGCAGGCAACTCGCGCAGCGGATGGGGGGCAGCCTGCGCCTGCACAGCGTGCCTGGAAAAGGCACCGTGGTGGCGGTCGAACTGGAGCTTCCGCGCAGTAGCCCCGTGCGCTCCGACGCACCCGCGCTGCGCACTGGACCGACAGGCGCCGTTGTCCAACCGGCGGCACCACACTGTGTGCTGGTCGCCGAAGACGATCCCACTCAACAGGTGTTGATGCAGTGGTGGCTGCGTGGCATGGAGCTGGACGTGGAGGTGGTCGCCGATGGCGTCGCTGCACTGGAGCGCTGGCAGGTCACGCGGCCAGCGCTGCTGTTCACCGATGAGCGCATGCCCGGCCTGGATGGACAAGGCCTGGTGCGGCAGGTTCGCCTGCGGGAAGCGCAGCTGGGGCTGTCACGCACCCCGATCATCGGCATGAGCGCCGATACCGATGGCCTGCGCGACCTGCCCGTGGACTACCTGCTGGCCAAGCCGATAAGCAGGGCAACACTGCAGGCAGCGATCGCGATGGTCGCACCCGCGCTGCTGGTAGCGCCCGGGGTGGTGGATGCGGCGGCGGCACGCGCCCGCGCCGACGTGCCGACGCTGTCGGTCCTGGCAAGCCGCTTTGGCAGCGAGGAGGTCGCCCGCGCGCTGGCGCAGACGCTGCGGAGCAGCCTGGAAGACGACCTGTTGGCGCTGCAGCGCGAATGGCAGCAGGAATCGATGCAGGCCGCCGCGCAACGGTTGCACCGCATGTCGGGCGGCGTGGGCAGCGTCGGCATGACGATGTTGTCCGCCGAACTGCGCGAGCTCAGCGAACGCGACGCGCCCATCGAGGAGGCCCAACGCGTGGTGGTGGCGATCCACCTGCGCGCGTGCATCGCGCAGCTGCAACGCCTCACACCCTAGCGCTGGCCAGCGCTCAGCTGGCCAGCAGGCGCACGATGCTGGCGGCGGCGTCGCGTCCCTCGGCGACAGCGGTCACTACCAGGTCGGCGCCGCGCACGGCGTCTCCGCCGGCGAACAGCCGCGGATGAGCGGTCTGGAAGGGCAGGCGGTCTTTGCCGCCGACCTGCAGCCGGCCATTGCTGGCCGCTTCCACGCCCTGCGCGGACAACCAGTCCGGTGCACTGGGCGAGAAGCCGAACGCGATGATCACGATGTCCGCTTCCAGCAGCGATTCGCTGCCCTCGATCGCGACCGCCGCCTGACGGCCGTTGGCATCCGGCTCGGCCAGCCGGGTTTCCACCACGGTCACGCCGATGGCCTCATCGTCCGCGCCGGCTTCAATGGACAGCGGCTGGCGGTTGAACAGGAAGCGCACCCCCTCTTCGCGGGCATTGGCGACCTCGCGCGCCGAGCCGGGCATATTGGCTTCATCGCGGCGGTAGGCACAGGTCACCTTCGCTGCGCCCAGCCGGATCGCACTGCGCACGCAGTCCATTCCGGTATCGCCGCCACCCAGCACCACGACGCGCTTTCCGTTGAGATCCGGTACCGCGATCTGATCTTCCCAGCCGGCGATCGGCCGCCCTTGGGGATTGTCACCGCTGACGATGCGGGCGTTCTGCACCAGGAACGGCAGGGCCGGCAGCACGCCCTTCAGATCCTGCCCATCCAGCCCGCCATCGGTATACCGGTACGCGCCGGTGCCCAGGAACACCGCGTCGTGCCGCTGCAGCAGGTCGTCCACGCTGACGTCGCGGCCGATCTCCACGCCCAGGCGGAACTGCACGCCCATGCCTTCCAGCACCTCGCGGCGCTTGCGGATCACGTCCTTGTCCAGCTTGAAACTGGGAATGCCGAACTGCAGCAGGCCACCGATCTGTTCGTAGCGGTCGTACACCACGGCCGTGATGCCGGCGCGCGCCAGCCGATCCGCGCAGGCCAGCCCGGCCGGGCCGGCACCGATCACCGCCACCGTGCGGCCGGTCGGCTCCACTGCACTCAGGTCAGGGCGCCAGCCGCGGGCCAGCGCGGTATCGACAATGTATTTTTCGACCGCGCCGATGGTCACCGCACCGAATTCTTCCAGCGTGCAGCTGCCCTCGCACAACCGGTCCTGCGGGCACACGCGGCCACACACTTCCGGCAAGGGATTGGTGCTGTGGCACAGCGTGGCGGCTTCCTCGATGCGGTTTTCCTGCACCAGCTGCAGCCACTGCGGAATGGCGTTGTGTACCGGGCACTTCCAGCTGCAGTACGGATTGCCGCAGTCCAGGCAGCGGCCGGCCTGGAACTGGGCTTCTTCCTTGCCGAACTTGCCGTACAACTCACCCCAGTCGCCGGAGGTGCGCAGTTCGACCGGGATGCGCTGCGGCATCGTCCGGGGCAGGTCGAGGAACTGGAATGCGTGCTTGCGGCTCATGGCGTGCTCTGCCTGTCGGCGTGGAGGTGCGGCGGGTCAATGACCGGCAGCACCAGTGGAAAGGGCGCGGTCATGCGGCGCGACGCAGGGTTTCGGTCAGCGATTCAATACTCGCGGCCTTGGGCTTCACCAGCCAGAACTTGCCGATGTAATCGCGGAACTCGTCCATGATCTGCTGCGCCCAGATGCTGCCGGTCAGCTCGCGATGACGGCTGATCAGGCGATGCAGGTGCTGACGATAATTCTCGAAGCCCTCCGCCGACACGCGGTGGATGTCGATCAGCTCGTGGTTGTAGCGGTCGACGAAATCACGGTCCACGTCGAGCACGTAGGCCAGGCCACCGGTAAAGCCGGCGCCGAAGTTCAGGCCCACCTTGCCCAGCACCAGCACCACGCCGTCGGTCATGTATTCGCAGCAGTGGTCACCGGCGCCTTCGATCACCGCCAGTGCACCCGAATTACGGACCGCGAACCGTTCGCCTGCACGCCCTGCGGCGAAGAGTTCGCCGCCGGTCGCGCCATACAGGCAGGTGTTGCCGATGATCGCCGTGCTGCGTGCTTCGAAGCGCGCGCCACGCGGCGGACGCACCACCAGCCGGCCGCCGGCCATGCCCTTGCCGACGTAATCGTTGGCTTCGCCTTCCACTTCAAGGTGCAGGCCACCCACATTGAAGGCACCGAAGCTCTGCCCGGCGGTGCCGCGGAAGCGCAGCTCCAGCGGGGCGTCGGCCATGCCCTGGTTGCCATGTGCGCGGGCAATGGTGCCCGACAGGCGGGTGCCGATGCTGCGGTCGGTATTGTGGATCAGGAAGCGGTGGTCGCCGCCGCGCTTGTGGGCGATGGCATCGGCCAACAGGCCATCCATCTGCGTGGCCAGGCTGTCCGGCGATTCGTACAGGCGCTGCGCCGCGCAGTGGCTGCCCTCGTAACTGGCATCCACCAGCAGGCGCGACAGATCCACGCGCACGCCTTCGCGCGGTGCGGTATCGATCTGGCGCAGCAGTTCGGTGCGGCCCACGATCTCCTGCAGCGAACGCACGCCCAGGTAGGACAGCCAGCCGCGTACTTCTTCCGCCAGCAGCTTGAAGAAGTTTTCCACGCGTTCGGGTTGGCCGGTGAAATACTGCTCGCGCAGGCGCTCGTCCTGCGTGGCCACGCCGGTGGCGCAGTTGTTCAGATGGCAGATGCGCAGGTACTTGCAGCCCAGCACGATCATCGGGCCGGTGCCGAAGCCGAAGCTGTCCGCGCCGAGGATCGCGGCCTTGACCACGTCCAGTCCGGTCTTCAGTCCGCCATCGGTCTGCAGGATGGTGCGGGCGCGCAGATCGTTGCCGACCAGCGCCTGATGCGCTTCGGCCACGCCCAGTTCCCACGGCACGCCGGCATACCGGATGGAACTGACCGGCGATGCACCGGTGCCGCCGTCGTGGCCGGAAATGGTGATCAGGTCCGCGCCCGCCTTGACCACACCGGCGGCAATCGTGCCCACACCTGCATGGCTGACCAGCTTCACCGACACCAACGCGGTCGGATTGACCTGCTTGAGGTCGTAGATCAGCTGGGCCAGGTCTTCGATGGAATAGATGTCGTGGTGGGGCGGCGGTGAGATCAGGCCGATGCCCGGCTTGGCATAGCGCAGCCGTGCGATCAGTTCGTTGACCTTGTGGCCGGGCAGCTGTCCGCCTTCGCCCGGCTTTGCCCCCTGGGCCACCTTGATCTGCAGCACTTCGGCGTTGACCAGGTACTCGGCGGTGACGCCGAAGCGTCCGGACGCCACCTGCTTGATCTTGGAGCGCTTCTCCGTGCCGTAGCGGGCCGGATCTTCGCCGCCTTCGCCGGAGTTGCTGCGTCCACCCAGACGGTTCATCGCGATCGCCAGCGCTTCGTGCGCTTCTGGCGACAACGCGCCCAGGCTGATCGCGGCCGTATCGAAGCGCGGGAACAGCTCGCTGGCCGGCGCCACCTCGTCCAGCGGCGTCGGTGTCGTCGCAGGCACCAGTTGCAGCAGATCGCGCAGTGCCGATGGCGGACGGGCGTGCACCGCATCGCAGTACGCCTGCCAGTGCGCCGGATCGCCCGAGCGCGACGCGCGCTGCAGGCTCATGACCACGTCCGGGTTGTACATGTGGTACTCGCCGCCGTGCACGTATTTCAGCAGGCCGCCGACGTCCGGCTGCACCTGGTCATCCCAGGCCTGCACGGTCAGCTCGCGGGCTTCTGCATCCAGCCGCGCGAAGCTGACACCGCCCACGCGCGACGGCGTTTCCGGGAAGCACAGGTCCACCACGTCCGGCTCCAGCCCGACGATCTCGAACAACTGCGCGCCCCGGTAACTGGCCACCGTGCAGATGCCCATCTTGGAAATGATCTTCGACAGGCCCTTGTACACGCCCTTGCGGTAACGCCGACCAATCTGCGACTGTTCGCCGCCCTTGCTCAGCTTCAGGATGCCGCGACGGCCGAGGTCGAACAGCGTCTGGTAGGCCAAGTACGGGTATACCGCAGTGGCACCGAAGCCCAACAGGCAGGCCATGTGATGCGGGTCGCGTGCGGTGCCGGTTTCGAGGATCAGGTTGACGTCGCAGCGCAGCCCGGTGTTGCACAGATGGTGGTGTACCGCGCTCGTAGCGAGCAGGGCATGCACCATCGGCCGGTCCGTGACCGGGTAGCGGTCGGACAGCAGCAGCATGACGATGCCCTCGCGCGCGGCCTGCTCGGCTTCGGCGCAGATGCGCTCGATGCCAGCCCGCAGGCCTTCTTCCTCGCTGTAGGACAGATCGATCAGCCGGTTGGCATCGACGTACTGCTCCATCTTCAGCAGCTGGCGCAGCTTGCGCTGGCTGAGCACCGGCGAATTGAGGATGACGTGGTTAACGGTCTCCGCGCCCGCATGGAAGATGTTGGTCTCCTTGCCCAACTGGGTGGACAGGGACATCGCGCAGTCTTCGCGCAGCGGATCGATCGGCGGGTTGGTGACCTGCGCGAACGCCTGGCGGAAATAGTCGTACAGCGGGCGGCTGCGTTGGCTCAACACCGCCATCGGCGTGTCGTCGCCCATCGAGCCGGTGGCTTCCTGTTCGGTTTCGGCCAGCGGCCGCAGCACCTGCTCCACCTCTTCGGTGCTGAGCTGGTACAGCTTGTGATAACTGCGCAGGGTGCGCGCGTCGAACGGCTCCTCCACCAACGAAGGGTCGATCAGCTCGGTCTGCAGGTAGGTCACGCCCTGCTGCAGCCACTGCTTGTACGGTGCGCGACCGCGGTTGATGCGGTCTACCGCATCCGAATCCAACAGGTCACCGCGCTTGAGATCGATGGCCATCATCTCGCCCGGGCCCAGCTTGCCCTTGCGCACCACGCGCTCGGTGGGCACTTCCCACACGCCCGCCTCGGACGCCACCAGGAAGTGGCGGTCGGAGGTCAGCATCCAGCGCGCCGGACGCAGGCCGTTGCGGTCCAGGGTGCACACCGCATAGCGCTCATCGCAGGCCACGATGCCGGCCGGGCCGTCCCACGGTTCGCTGTTGAGGCCATGGAATTCGTAGAACGCGGCCAGGTCGGGATCCTTGAACTCCAGCGACTGGGTCGCCGGCGGCACCAGGATGCGCAGCGCCTGGATCAGCTCCATGCCCGCGCTGACCATCAGCTCGAGCATGTTGTCCAAACTCTGCGAATCCGAGCCGTGCATGGAGATCACCGGATCGAACTCGCCGATGTCGAAGCGCGGCGTCTTCCAGACCTTGCTGCGCGCCTGCGCCCAGCGCCGGTTGCCTTCGATGGTGTTGATTTCACCGTTGTGGGCAAGCATGCGGAACGGATGCGCCAGCGGCCAGCGCGGCAGCGTATTGGTGGAGAAGCGCTGGTGGAACACGATGGCGCTGGAGGCCAGGTCACTGCGCTGCAGGTCCAGGAAGAACCGCGACAGCTTGTCCGGCAGCACCATGCCCTTGTAGCTGATGGCATTCGGGCTGAGCGTAGTGACGTAGTAATCGGCGTGCTCGCGCAGCGTCTGCTCGCTGCGGCGACGGGCCAGGAACAGTGCCAGGGTAAAGGCCGCGTTGTCCTGTGCATCGCCGGCATCGACGAAGATCTGCTCGATGTGCGGCAGGGTGTCGCGTGCCAGTTGCCCGCAGACGCTGTCATCGGTGGGCACCACGCGCCAACCGCGCGGCTGGGTGCCGGCCTTGACCAGCTCGGCTTCCAGGGCAGTGCGGCACGCTGCAGCAGCGGCTTCGTCGTGTGGCAGGAACACCACGCCGGCCGCGAAACGCTCGCCGACACGGATGCCGGCCTCGCTGGCGATGGCCTTCAGGAACGCCTGCGGCCGGCGCAGCAGCAAGCCGCAGCCATCACCGGTCACGCCATCAGCGGCCACGCCACCGCGGTGGGTCATCCGCGAAAGCGCGGCGATCGCGGTGTCCACCAGCAGCCGCGAGGGCTGGTCATCAAGCTGGGCCACCATGCCAAAACCACAGGCATCGCGCTCATGTTGCGGGTTGTAAAGCCCTTGGCGGTTGCGGGGGGCCATCTTTGCCTCGTCGTCAGGTGAGCGGCGACACTTGCCCCCGCTCAATCCTTGGAGCGTGTATCAGGAGGCCACCGGATACTTCGACTAGATCATAGATGGTGCAATGCCGCAACACACGGTTGCACGCGCAACCAAGGCGCTGGCAAGTGCTTGCCAGCGCTCAGGAAATCAACCGCAGCGGACGCCGGTGACCACGTTCTTTTCGTCCACTTCCACATTCAGGCGCTCGCCCACGAATTCCATCGTGGTCATGTCGCCGGGACGCAGCACGCGGAGGTCACGCGCCGCCGCATCCTGCTGGGCCTGGCCACCGAGTTCATCGGTGAACGGCTGGCCGACCAGGCTCTGCACCTGGGTGGCATCACAGTTGCCGACAGGCGGCGCTTCGGTCGCCTTGCCGGTTTCATCGGTGGGCGCGGTCGCGCTTTCGGCGGCTTGTTGTGCCTGGGCGGTAACGGCGTCCTGTTCGTCCATCGGCGGCGCCGAGCAGGCGGCCAGGAACAGCGTAGCGGGGAGCAGGATCAGGAAGGGGCGAGAGAACTGCAGGAACGACATGCGGACTCCAGAAGCGTACGGGGTGACGAATGCGTGAGCATACCGGCTGATGGCCGCTGACGTGTTCGTGTTGCGTTATTGACGCCGCCTCGCACCCGCCCCCGCCACACTGCCCGCCATGAGCCAGACGCCTGCAACCCCTGAAAAAACCGCCGCCCGTGCCGCCGGCCTGCGCTATGTCGATGACAGCCAGCCCGGCTTCCGGCGTCGCCGTGCCGGCAAGGGATTCGCCTACCGCGATGCCGATGGCCACGCTGTGCGCGACGCGGAGACCTTGGCCCGCATCCGCTCGCTGGCGGTGCCGCCGGCCTATACCGATGTGTGGATATGCAGCTGGCCCAACGGCCACTTGCAGGCAACCGGCCGCGATGCCCGGGGCCGCAAGCAATACCGCTATCACGCCGAGTGGGCGCGGGTTCGCGGGGCGGGCAAGTTCGATCGCACCATCGCCTTCGGTGAGGCGTTGCCGAAACTGCGTCGGCGGCTGGGTCAGGATCTGCGGCGCAGCGGCTTCCCGCGGGAGAAAGTGCTGGCCATTGTCGTGGCGCTGTTGGCCGATACGCTGGTGCGCGTGGGCAACGAAACCTATGCGCGGGAGAACAAATCCTTCGGCCTGACCACCCTGCGAAATCGTCACTTGGCGCTGGTGTCCGGAGGCCGGGTACAGATGCGTTTCCGTGGCAAATCCGGCCAGCATCACGAGGTGGAGATCGGCGACAAACAACTGGCCAAACAGGTGCGGCGGATCCAGCAGCTGCCCGGCCAGGCGCTGTTCCAGTATCGCGACGACGATGGCACCGTGCAGCCGGTGGACTCCGGTGAAGTGAACGACTACCTGCGTGAGGTGATGGGCGAAGAGTTCACCGCCAAGGATTTCCGCACCTGGGGTGGCACCGTCGAAGCCCTCCGCGTGTTCGCCGTAACGGAGCTGCCGGAGCCGGCCAGCAAGACGGCGCTGGCCGCCGCACAACGCGAGGTGGTGTGCAAAGTGGCAGATCTTCTGGGCAACACGCCCGCGGTGTGCCGCAAGGCGTACATCGACCCCAGCGTGTTCGACGGCTGGGAGCGCGGTGAGCTGACTGCGCTGGCCGGGTTGCGTGGGCCGCGTCAGTGGGAGCAGGCGACCCTGCGCTACCTGCGCAGGGCACGCAGGGTCAGCAAGAAACTCAGCCGCAGTAAATAGCGGTGATGTTGTTGGTGCGGCCGGTTTCGATGGTCAGCCGTTCGCCGCCCTGATGCGCCGCACCGGCCGCCGGATCCGCACTGCCGCTGGCGGTCGGGCCGCTGCGCTCAAGCGTGCCCCGCAGCACCTGCACCTGCAGGCTGTCACTGTCCACGCGGGCCCGTTCTACGGTGGCCGCTGAGGCCGCCAACCCAACCGCGCCCTGCACCTTGTCCAGGTGGCACTGGCCGGAGATCACGCCGTCGATGGGCTGGACCTGGGCCATTGGCGTGCTGCTGCAGGCGGCCAGGGAAACGGCCATCGCGGCCACGCTCAGATAACGGATCATCGGTGCAGCTCCAGTGTCGTTGAGGTGCCTAGCGTGCCGTGTCGCGCGTGGTGCCAGGATGAACGCCTGCACACGGTGGGCACGTTGCATTCACTGGCAGTGGAAGTCGGCATGTCCACACTGGTTGCACGTTCCTGACGTGTCGCTTCACCGGTAGCGCGGCGCAATGCCTCGCGGTTCTCATGCGGCACGTGCTGGTAAATCCGTGTCGAAAGGAGATCTCATGGCAACCGCCAAGACCACCACCACGAAGAAAGCTCCCGCCCGCCAGAAAGCCACCCCGAAGGTCCGCAAGGGCACCCGTGCCTCCGCAGCCGCCCCTGCCGAAACCGCCGCACGCAAGCGGGTAGTCAAGACCGCCACCCGCAAGACAGCCGCCACCGACGAGCGCGGCGCCCGCGTTGCTGCACGTCAGCGCCGTCTGCAGGATCAGGAAAAAGCAAAGGACGTTCGCGCCAGCAAGAAGGCTGCCAAGAAGAAAGTCACTCAGGCCGGTGCACGCAAGCAGCCGACCAAGATGCCCGCCCAGACCATCGCCAAGCCCGGCAACGAGCATGAGCTTTCCCTGTCGCCACGCTTCCTCGCCCCGGATTACGTCGGCAGCGGCAAGCTGAAGGGACTGCGCGCGATCGTGACCGGCGGTGACTCCGGCATCGGCCGAGCAGTGGCGGTGTTGTATGCCCGCGAGGGGGCCGACGTAGCCGTACTGCACCTCGATGAGCACGAAGATGCCGACGTCACCCGTCAGCATGTCGAACAGGAAGGGGGACGCTGCATTGTCATTGCCGGTGACGTGCGCGATCCGAAGTTCTGCAACCGCGCAGTGAAGCAGGTCGCCAAGGCGTTCGGTGGTATCGACATCCTGGTCAACAATGCCGCGTTCCAGCTGCACTGCCATCGCCTCGAAGACCTGGACGACGCGCATCTGCAGGAAACGCTGCAGACCAATATCGGTGGCTACATCCAGATGGCGCGAGCGGTGCTACCGCATCTGGGTGAAGGATCGAGCATCGTCAACTCGGGCTCGGAAACGGGCTTGTTCGGCAGCAAATCGCTGATCGATTACTCGGCGACCAAGGGCGCGATCCACGCGTTCACCAAGGCGCTGGCCAGCCAGCTGTTGCCACGTGGCATCCGGGTCAACTGCGTTGCACCGGGTCCTGTATGGACCCCATTGAATCCGGCCGACAAAGAAGCACCGGATGTCGGCGAATTTGGCCAGAACAGCGACATGGGCCGTGCCGCGCAGCCGGAAGAGTTGTCGCCCGCGTACGTCTTCCTTGCCGCACCCAGCTGCTCCAGCTATATCAGCGGCGTGGTGCTGCCGGTGATGGGCGGCCCGCACGGCTGACCGCGACAGGCACCGTCGGCTTCCTCTCGCCGCTGAGAGGGCGCTGACGCCAACATGCCAGAGTGTGCCCCTGGTCAAACCCACCCCCTGCGCCGCGTCGCTAGCGTGAAGCTCCGGCTTCAGGGGGGTGGAGGTTTGACGCATGACCGAGATCAACATCAGCGCCGCTGCGGATGACGTAGTGGCGCTTCTGCGTTCGCAGCGTGAACGGGAGGCCGCCGCGCAGCTGCAGACACTGCGGGACGCGCAGGCGCTCGTCGTGCAGGAAGCGCTGGAGCGCTATGTCGCGGTTCGTGCGGCGCCGGAGCTTGAGGCGCTGGGGCAAGCGGGAGGCGTTGTAGCGGCGGATACGGCGACCGTCGTACAGATGCTGGAACGGTTGCGCGTGGCGTCGCGACCGCCGCGGATGCCGGGCGCGGACGAAACCTCTGCGTTGACCCAAGCCCAGCAGCATGATGTGTATGGAAGCATGGTGGCTCTACGTGGCAACGCCGCTGCACAGGAAGCCATGGACACGCAGGATCGGGTGATTCTGGGGTTGCGGAAGGAAACCCGTACGACCGTAAAGAGAGGTCGAGGCGACTACGATGATCGCATCGTGGTGCTGTGGCGGGACGCAGAGGGGCAGGGGCATGTACGGGAGTTCATTGAAACTGCCACCGAGCCGTCCGCCCAATACGACGGCCACGCCAAGACGACTCCTGCCAGCCCGGGTTTTGCTGACGTAATCACGCGCCCCAAGACCGAGGGGGTTGATGTCAATGCGGACAGGGTGAAGGACTTGGGTCGGCTGGCAGAGGGAACGACAGAGATGCGCGCTACCACGCATCCACGCTCCGGCAAGTCGGATGAGTTCTCGTTGCGCCCGACGAGGGTGGCAGTCGCTGAGGGCGCCCATCGCGTCGAACGGGACACAAATGGGGACGGCTGGTTCGATGCGCGCGACATCAACGGTGTGCAGGATCTCAACAACACCTTCAAGATCCATCGTGGAAGTGAACGCAACACATATTCGGCTGGCTGCCAGACTGTTGGAAACGACGAGTACGATGCGTTTGTGGCGGTCGTTCGAGGAACACCTGACCAGGAACGCTGGCAGTACGTGCTGACGACCGTTATCCCAAGTCCAACGCGTACACTGGATGATCATCCAGTTCGTCAAGCTGATGATCCGCGTGATCCACAGCATCGCGACCATGCGATGCAGCAGCAGATCAGCACCCGATTGATGGAGATGGGAGGCCAGTACGCAGAGCGGGCGGAGGACTCCAGCTTGCGGCTGCTGCTAGAAGCAAAGTCGGCAGGAATGACCCGCGTCGATCAGATAGTGAGCAGTAATGGCGTCGGTGATCGCAGCGCCGGCGAAACATTGTTTATGGTACAGGGCACGCCAACCGATCCGGCAGCGCTTCGTGTAGGCGTAAATGCTGCGGCAGTGATCGAAACGCCGGCAAACACCAGCCTTCAGCTGCTACAGCAGCAGGCGGAGCGGCAGGCTCAGCCGTTACAGGATGTTGGCGCGTCAATACATCAGCACCACGCGCCTACGATGGGAGGGCATTAGGAATGACCTATTACCGTACAAGGCTGGGCCTCCTGTCCCTCATCGGTGTTGCCGCAAGCAACTGCTTGGCCGTTGCTGACACTACACCGGCACCCTTGAGCTTCGTTCGACAAACTGAGACAGACGAAGGACTTCCGCGACTTCCACAGCCTTCGGGCAGCGGCATGCGAGGAGGATCCTACGGCACGTTGCCGCTGGAGGCGAAGGTCGTACTTGAGCAGCTGGACTGCAAGGTAGGTAATCCGACCAAGGCGAAAGTTTTTCAGATAGTCGGTCAAGACGGTAAGACCGACTTCATGGTCACCGATCGCAGTGACTCCCGCTTCCACTACTGGATACGTTCATTCGCCGGCACTGGGGGCACGACGGGATACTTGGCCCAGTTGAACGGCTGTCCGGCTTGGACAGTCGGGATGCGGGCCTACATCGCCAAGGACGGCGGTGCACCTGAGGATGTCACTGCCTCGATCCTTGCGCGTGGTGGATTCCCGGACGAGAACGCGATGAAGAAGTACGTGGACCAGGGAGCAAGTGAGCTCTTCGCTCAGTTTGAACGGTTGGATCGCGTACCTGTCGTACGGTGGTTTGCAGAGGCTGATCCTGACCGAGCCCTCGTTCTGGACAAGAGGACGTTCGATCACGGTGGGCTGGTGCACGGCGGATTCCTGGTGTGGGCTGGTGACCATTTCGAAGTCCGACAGAAAGTGGCGGCGGCCATGTGGCCCTGTGAC
>NZ_JACYUV010000009.1:0-121444 GCF_014841935.1 Stenotrophomonas sp. CFBP 13725
GACTTCAGTCGGCTGCGTTTCGCGAAATCCCACCGCAGCCGACTGAAGTCGGCTCTACCGGGACCCCCCCCGGCGCAGCCTCCCCCCGTCGCACCGAGGCGCACCAGCGCGCGGCGCGCGGGCGGCTCAGCTCATGCCAGTCATCACACCGCGCTGGTAGGCAGGGCGCTCGCGCAACCGCGCGTACCACTCCGCAAGGTGCGGCAGGTCGGGGCGCTGGATCGGCATTTCAAACCATGCATACACCAGCGATCCCAACGGAATGTCACCCATCGCGAAGTGGTCGCCGGACAGCCACGGCTGCTTGGCAAGCTCCGCATCGGCCATCGCCAGCAGATCGCCCGCCTTCACCAGTGCCGCGTTGATGCGCGCTTCGTCGCGGTCTGCCGGCGCGGTGCGCATCACACCCCAGATCAGCTCGCTGTACAGCGGCGCCATGCGGGAAGTGCTCCAGTCCATCCATTTCTCGCTCTGCGCCCGCACGATCGGCGATTCGTCGTACAAGCTGCCCAACGCATAACGCGCCGACAGATAGCGCACGATCGCATTGGATTCCCATAGCGGCAGGCCGTGGTCTTCAATGACCGGCACCAGTCCGTTGGGATTCATCGCCTGGTACTCCGCTGCCTGCGTACCGCCGAAACTGCCGCCCACTTCGATGGACTCGTAGGTCAGGCCGATCTCTTCGGCACACCACAGCACCTTGCGCACATTGCTCGAATTGCGACGGCCCCAGATCTTCAGCATGTTGGTTCTCTTGCGGGCAAACGGGCGCCCGGCAGGCGCGGGACCGCTACGATACGCCGATCACGCCACATCTGGCTTGCCGCTTTTTGCTGCCTGCTTCCTCGCCTGTTTGGCGGCGGGTTTCGGCGCTTGTCCTGCGGCAGGTTTTGCAGCCGGCTTTTTCGCCAGCGCGCGTACGAAGGACGATTTGCCTTCCTTCTTCATGTCGAACAGGCCGATCGCCGCCAGCAGGTCACTGAGCTTGCCGTAGCCATAATTCCGCGGATCGAACGACGCTTGGTTGCCGATCTGGCTACCGACCGGCCCCAGGTGCGACCAGCCGTCCTCACCCTCCGCCGATGCCACCGCGCGGCGCAGCAGGTTCACCAGTTTGGTATCGCTGCGCATCTCCGCGCCGGTCTTGCGCGGGCGCGCCTCGCTGCTCGTTTCACCTGCGGACACTGCACCGGTTTCGATCTCCGGCGCGCTGACATGTGCCTGGCCCAGCGCTTCGACATAGGTGAACTTGGAACACGCGTTGACGAAGGGCTCCGGCGTCTTCTTTTCACCGAAGCCGTACACCTTCACCCCATCGGTCAGCAGGCGCATCACCAGCGGGGTGAAGTCGGCATCGCTGGAGACGATCGCGAAGCCATCCAGGTTGCCGGCGTACAGCAGGTCCATCGCGTCGATCACCATCGCCATGTCGGACGCATTCTTGCCGCGGCTGTAGGCGAACTGCTGGATCGGGCGGATCGCGTACTCGTGCAGCACCGCTTCCCAGCTTTTCAGGTTCGGGCTTTTCCAGTTGCCGTAGGCACGGCGCACGTTCGCCACGCCGTGGCGGGCGACCTCGGCCAGGACTTCCTCGATCTTCGCGGCCGGCGCGTTGTCGGCGTCGATCAACAGGGCAATGCGCTTTTCAGGCTCGGACATACCGACTCCAGGCTGACGATGGGCAGAGGACAGTATGTTCCAGCCCGGCGTACCCCGCCGTGACATGCGATCATCCCCACGCCCCCCTACTGGAGCCACGCGATGTCCCGCGAGCGCACCCCCCACCTGGTCATCGTCGGCGGCGGTTTCGCCGGCCTCTGGGCGACCCGCGCCCTGGCCAGCGAGCGCATCCGCATCACCCTGATCGACCGCCGCAACCATCATCTGTTCCAGCCCTTGCTCTACCAGGTCGCGACGGCAGGCCTTTCCGCGCCGGATATCGCCGCACCGCTGCGGCATATCCTCGGCCAACAGCGCAACGTGGAAGTCCGCCTGGGCGAAGTCAGCCGCATCGACAAGGTGACGCGCAGCGTGCATCTGGCCGATGGCACCTCGATGGCGTACGACTCCCTGCTGCTGGCCAGCGGCGCCACCCATGCCTATTTCGGCCATGACGAATGGGCCAAGGATGCGCCCGGCCTGAAGACGCTGGATGACGCGATTGCCTTGCGACGCAAGCTGCTGTTGGCCTTCGAGCGTGCCGAGGCCGAGCCGGATCCCGAAAAGAAAGCAGCGTGGCTCAGCTTTGCCGTGGTCGGCGGTGGCCCGACCGGCGTGGAGCTCGCCGGCACGCTGGCCGAAATTGCCCGGCATACCCTGCGCAACGAGTTCCGCCACATCGACCCGGCGTCGGCCAAGGTGCGGCTGGTGGAAGCCGGACCGCGCGTGCTGTCCACGTTCCCGGACGTGCTCTCGCTGAAGGCACGTCGGCAGCTGGAAAAGCTGGGCGTGGAAGTACTGACCGGCACCGCGGTGACGTCGATCGACAGCCTCGGTTTCCAGCTGGGCGATCAGTTCGTCCCTGCACGCACGGTGGTGTGGGCGGCAGGCGTCGCCGCATCGCCGTTGGGCGCCACGCTGGACGTGCCGCTCGACCGCGCTGGCCGCGTGCAGGTGCAGCCCGACCTGACCCTGCCCGGCCACCCGGAAGTGTTCGTGGCCGGCGACCTGGCCGCGCTGACCCAGGCCGATGGTCGACCGGTGCCAGGCGTCGCACCGGCGGCCAAGCAGATGGGCAAACACGTAGCGGACACCGTTCGTGCGCGCCTGCACGGCAAACCGGAACCGGGCGCGTTCACGTACGCCGACTACGGCAACCTGGCCACCATCGGCCGCATGGCCGCGATCGTGCACCTGGGCAAGCTGCAGCTGTCCGGCGTGCTGGCGTGGTGGTTCTGGCTGGCCGCCCACGTGTTCTTCCTGATCGGCTTCCGCAACCGCATGGTGGTGTTGTTGAACTGGGCCGTGGCGTACTGGAGCTACCAGCGCAGCGCACGGATCATCTTCGGTGACGTGAAGCCGCCGAAGGATCCGCCCCCTTCGGTGTAGCGGCGCGACCGCTGCGCTGACGCGTGGGGTTCATGGGTGGGGTCTGCGGATGGGCCCACGGATGGGCTTACGGGTGGGGCTTACGGATCGGGTCTACGGATGGGGCCGACGGATGGGTCCTACGGGTTGGGCCTACCGGTAGAGCCGACTTCAGTCGGCTTGCGCGGTGGTGCGGTAAGAGCAGCCGACTGAAGTCGGCTCTACCGATCGGCTTGCGCGGTGGTGCGCTAAGAGCAGCCGACTGAAGTCGGCTCTACCAAGCGGCTCTACCAAGCGGCTCTATCGGTCGTGCGTCACGGGCCGATGGCGCCGCTGAGCCATGCGAGCTTCTTCGCGCGCGGCAGCTGCTTCAGTTGCCACTCGGCGCGGGAGGCTTCCGCGCGGTCTGGATACTGGCGTACGGCCAGGATCTGCAGGGGTGGGCGCGCGCGGGTGTAACGCGCGCCCTTGCCGGCCTGGTGGGCGGCGAAGCGCGCCTGTACGTCGGTGCTGATCCCCGCGTAATAGCTGCCATCCCGGCATTCAAGCAGGTACAGGAACCACGGGGCAGTCAGGCAGGGCATGCGGCGATTATCGCGCAACGGCGGCCAGCAGCTACACTACGCGCCGGATGCAGGAGAGTGGTGCCACGCTGGCACCCGCCGAAGGCGCAGGCTCCCATGATCGCTCAGGCCGGTGGGATGGCATCCCACCAACCATGTATCCGATTCGCCGAGCTGGAGAGAGGTCCGCAAGGATCCGCCGAAGGGGCACGCGGTTTCATCCGCTGAACTCTCAGGCAAAAGGACAGCGGGAGCGGCACCGGTCACCTTGATTCGTCGATGCGCGCGCATCGGTGCGTGCCTTGCGTGGCCGTCCGTCAGCCGACTCACGTCGGTTCTACCGTCAGCGGCGTCCCACCGCGTCCGGAGCCTGCCCATGCTGTTGTCCATCATCTACCTGATCGCTATTTCCGCCGAAGCCATGACCGGCGCCCTGTCCGCAGGACGCCGCCGCATGGATCTTTTCGGCGTGGTCATGATCGCCTGTGTCACCGCGTTGGGCGGGGGCTCACTGCGCGACATCATCCTCGGCCATTACCCCTTGGCCTGGGTGAAGCATCCGGAGTACCTCGGATTCACTGTCTGCGCTGCGTTGATCGCCACTTGGGTCGCGCGCTGGATGCACCACTTCCGCCGCACGTTCCTGGTGCTGGATGGTTTGGGGCTGATCGCCTTCACCCTGATCGGCTGCGCGATCGCCCGCGAGACCGGACATGCCACACCGATCGTGCTGATCGCCGGGATGCTGACCGGTGCGTTCGGCGGCGTGCTGCGCGACATCCTGTGCAACGAGGTGCCGCTGATCTTCCAGAAAGAGCTCTACGCGATCATCTCGTTGCTCACCGGTGCTGCGTACCTGCTGCTGTTGCGCTGGAACGTGGCCGACAACATCGCCATCCTGTGCTGCCTGGGCGGGGGGTTCGCGTTACGCCTGCTGGCGATCCACTACCGCTGGGAAATGCCGAAGTTCGTGTACCACGACGAAGTGCACTGAAAAACCGGTAGTGACGGCCGCTGGCCGTCAGTTCGATTGACGGCCAGCGGCCGTCACTACCGACTTTCTGCTGACGGCCGTCACGCGCCGGCATGCCACCCCCATGACCTTGGTCATGCGGAAATATGCCGTGCGATTAGCTACCATGACGGCCCCGTCGCTGCGTGCGGCGGCATCCAGCCACGCTGCCTCTGCGGCCCCGCCAGACAACCCTTCCCCCCGTTGCCAGGCGATGCAGTCGTGTCCCTGGCGCAGTACTACCCTGCGCCAGCGCAGGGTGCAGGATGCCCCATGTCCGTTGCCGAACCGTCGCGCCTCCGCCGTAACCGCATGCTGCTGCTGGCAGCTTCCCTCGTCGCGCTTGTTGCGCTGATCGCATGGTGGGCGTGGCCGCACGCTGCTCCGGCAACCGATGAAGGCGGCCGCAAGCCGACTCCGGTGCGCGTGGCGCGCGCCAGCGCCGAACCGCTGCAGTTGCGGCTGAAAGCCATCGGCACCGTGACCCCGTTGCACAGCGTGGTGGTGCGCAGCCGCGTCGATGGTGAACTGCTGAAGCTGCATGTCGACGAAGGCCAGCACGTCCGTGCAGGCGAGCTGATCGCGCAGATCGATCCGCGCCCGTACGAGGTGCGTCTCGCCCAGGCACAGGGCACCCAGCAGCAGAACCTGGCCGAACTGGAAAATGCAGAGCGCCAGCTGCAGCGGTTCCGCGAGCTGCAGGCAAAGAACTATGTGTCCGGGCAGGAACTCAGTGACCAGCAGAGCAAGGTCCGGCAGCTGCAGGGGCGACGCTTGAGCGACCAGGCCACGGTGGACGAAGCCCGCCTGCAGTTGCAGTACACCCGTATCACCGCACCGGTGAGTGGTCGGCTCGGCCTGCGACGGGTGGACGTGGGCAACCTGATCCGCAGCAGCGATGCCGATGGCCTGGTCACGCTGGCGCAGACCGCACCGATCAGCGTGCTGTTCACCGTACCCGAACCGGAGCTTCCGGCGCTGCTGGATGCCGTGCGCGCCACGCCGGCGTTGGCGGTGCAGGCCTGGGACCGCGAAGAGCGCGCCGCGCTGGGCGACGGTGTGCTGTCCAGCGTGGACAACGTGATCGACACGGCCACGGGCACCTTGAAGCTGCGCGCGCAGTTCGACAACGCCGATGACGCGCTGTTCCCCAACCAGTTCGTCAACATCCGCCTGCAGCTCGGTGCGCAGGATGCCGTGGTGATTCCCGATGCCGCCGTGCAGTTCGGCAGCAAAGGCAACTACGTGCATGTGATCGACCAGGATGACAAGGCGCAACGCCGTGATGTGGTGCTGGGACCGGCCGATGGCAGCCGCGTCTCGGTGCGCAGCGGGCTCAAGGCCGGCGAAAAGGTGGTGGTGGAAGGCATCGACGGACTGGAAGACGGCAGCGCCGTGCGCATCATCAGCGAGGACGCTGCGCAGGACGGCGCATGAATCTGTCGCGGCCTTTCATCCTGCGCCCGGTCGCCACCACCCTGCTGATGGTGGCGCTGCTGCTGGCCGGCGTGCTGTCGTATCGGCTGCTGCCGGTGGCGGCGCTGCCGCAGGTCGACTACCCGATCATCCAGGTCACCACGCTGTATCCCGGTGCCAGCCCCGAGCTGACCACGCGGATGGTCACCGCCCCCCTGGAGAAGCAGCTGGGCCAGATCCCGGGACTGAAGCAGATGTCCTCCACCAGTTCTGGTGGCGCGTCGGTGGTGACGCTGCAGTTCGGGCTGGAGGTGTCGCTGGGCGTGGCCGAACAGGACGTGCAGGCGGCGATCAACACCGCCGGCAGTTTCCTGCCCGACGACCTGCCGGTGCCGCCGGTCTACCGCAAGGTCAATCCAGCCGACACCCCGATCCTGACCCTGGCGGTGACCTCGCAGGGCATGGCCCTGCCGCAGGTGCACGACCTGGTCGATACGCGCGTGGCGCAGCGTTTGTCACAGTTGCCGGGCGTCGGCCTGGTCAGCTTGGCCGGCGGCCAACGCCCTGCCGTACGCATCCAGGTCAACCCTGCCGCATTGGCCGCCAATGGCCTGGGCATGGACCATGTCCGCACGGCGATTGCCGCCGCCAACGTCAACTTGCCCAAGGGCAGTTTCGACGGGCCGATCCGCGCGGTGATGCTCGATGCGAACGACCAGATGCGCAGCGTCGCGGAGTACCGCGCGCTGGTACTGAAGTGGCGCGACGGCGCGCCACTGCGGCTGGGCGACGTGGCCAGCATCAGCGACGGTGCCGAGAACCGGCAGCTGGCGGCGTGGTCCGGCACCACGCCTGCGGTGCTGGTGAACATCCAGCGCCAGCCGGGGGCCAATGTCATCGCGGTGGTGGAGCACGTGCGCGAGCTGCTGCCGCAGTTGCAGGCGGCGCTACCCAAGGGCGTGGAACTGCAGGTACTCAGTGATCGCACCGAGTCCATCCGCGCGTCCGTCCACGGCGTACAGAAGGAGCTGGTGCTCGCCATCGGCCTGGTGGTGTTGGTGACCTTCGTGTTCCTGCGCAGTGCCTCGGCCACGCTGATTCCCAGTGTCGCGGTGCCACTGTCGCTGGTGGGGACGTTCGCGGTGATGCTGCTGGCCGGCTTTTCGCTCAACAACCTCACTCTGATGGCACTCACCATTGCCACCGGTTTCGTGGTCGACGATGCCATCGTGATGCTGGAAAACATCGCGCGGCACCTGGAAGAAGGCGAGACGCCGATGAACGCAGCGCTCAAGGGCGCCAGCGAGATCGGCTTCACTCTGGTATCGCTGACGGTGTCGTTGATCGCCGTGTTGATCCCGCTGCTGTTCATGGCCGATCTGGTGGGCGCGCTGTTCCATGAGTTCGCCATCACCCTGGCCGTGGCCATCGGCATCTCGCTGCTGGTCTCGCTGACTCTGACGCCGATGCTGTGCGCGCGCTTCCTGCGCCCCGGCGCGAACAAGCACGAAGGGGTCAGCGGCCAACGCGGCGACATGTTCGACCGTGTCATCGCCGCTTACGACCGACAACTGCACTGGGTGCTGCAGCGCCAGCCGTTGATGCTGATCGCCACTGCGGCGACGTTGCTGCTGACCGTGGCGCTGTACTTCGCTGTCCCCAAGGGCTTCTTCCCCGTACAGGACGCCGGGCTGGTGCAGGGCATCAGCGAAGCGCCGCAGGCGATTTCGTTCCAGGCGATGCGCCAGCGCCAGCTGGCCCTTGCCGCGGCCATCGAGCAGGACCCGGCGGTGGCCAGCCTGTCGTCGTACATCGGTGTGGATGGCAACAACGCGGCCCTCAATACCGGCCGCCTGCTGATCGAGCTCAAGCCGCACGGCCAACGCGGCGAGGGGCGCGGCGACGTCGCTTCGGTGATGGCCCGCCTGCAGCAGCGCGTGGCCGATATCCCCGGCATCACGTTGTATCTGCAGCCCGTGCAGGAACTCGGACTGGAAGACCGCATCAGCCGCAGCCAGTACCAGTTCACCCTGACCAGCCCGGACACCGATGCGCTGCAGGACTGGACGCCGCGGCTGCTGCAGGCGTTGCAACGTTCGCCGGTGCTGCGCGATGTGGCCAGCGACCTGCAGATGCAGGGCCGCCAGGCGCGCGTGGTGATCGATCGCGATGCAGCGGCCCGGCTGGGCGTGTCCGTGGAAGCGGTCGCCGATGCGCTGTACGACGCCTACGGGCAACGGCAGATCTCCACCATCTTCACCCAGGCCAGCCAGTACCGCGTGGTGCTGGTGGCGGATCCTGCACACCAGCCCGGACCGGATGCGATCGCCGGCCTGCGCGTGCGCAATGCCCAGGACCAGACCGTGTCGCTGGGCGCGGTGGCGCGCATCGAACAAGGCCCAGCGCCCCTGCTGCGCAACCATGTCGGCCAGTTCCCGGCTGCCACGTTGTCGTTCAACCTCGCGCCCGGTGCATCGCTGGGCGCTGCCGTCGCAGCGGTCGAGGCCGCGCGGGCGGATATCGCGCTGCCGGCCAGCATCGAGCTGCGCCTGCAGGGCGCGGCTGCGGCCTTCAACGGATCGCTGTCCAGCACGCTGTGGCTGATCCTGGCGGCCGTGGTGGTGATGTACATCGTGCTGGGCGTGCTCTATGAGAGCTTCATCCATCCCATCACCATCCTGTCCACGCTGCCCTCGGCCACGGTGGGTGCGTTGGCCGCGCTGTGGATCAGCGGGCGCAGCCTGGACCTCATCGCGGTGATCGGCATCGTGCTGCTGATCGGGCTGGTGAAAAAGAACGCGATCATGATGATCGACTTCGCGCTGGATGCACAGCGCACCCGGGGCATGGCACCGCGCGAGGCGATCCACCAGGCGGCGCTGCTGCGCTTCCGGCCGATCCTGATGACCACGTTGGCGGCCCTGTTCGGGGCGATACCGCTGATGCTGGCCAGCGGCTCGGGCGCCGAACTGCGCCAGCCGCTTGGCTGGGTGATGGTGGGTGGATTGCTGGTCAGCCAGGTACTGACCTTGTTCACCACGCCGGTGATCTATCTCGCCTTCGACCGCCTGCAGCGCCGTCGCGTGGCCGCTCCGATCCCGGCCGACGGCGGGGCCAAGGCGTGAACCCGGGCGCGCGCATTGCCCAGGCCTGCGTGCAGCGGCCGGTCGCCACCACGTTGCTCGCCGTCGCCCTCGTGCTGGCCGGCCTGATGGCGCTGCGCCTGCTGCCCGTGGCGCCGCTGCCGCAGGTCGATTATCCGGCCATCGAGATCAGCGCCAGCCTGCCCGGCGCCTCGCCCGAATCGATGGCGGCCACGGTGGCCACGCCCTTGGAGCGCGCACTCGGCAGCATCCCCGGTATCACGAACCTCGAATCGTCCAGTTCGCAGGGGCAGACGGAGATCGAGCTGGAGTTCGTGCTCGACCGCAACATCGACGAAGCGGCGCGCGAAGTGCAGGCCGCCATCAATGCGGCACGCGGCCAGCTGCCCAGTGGCATGCCCGGCATGCCGGAGTACCGCAAGGTCAATCCATCGCAGGCACCGATCCTGGCCTTGGCGCTGACCTCGGACGTACTGTCGCCGGGCCAGCTGTATGACATCGGCTCCACCGTCCTGGCGCAGAAGCTGTCACAGGTACCCGGCGTGGGCGAGGTGCAGGTCGGCGGCAGCGCATTGCCCGCCGTGCGGGTATCGCTGGACCCGAACGCGTTGAACCACGCCGGGCTGGCCCTGGATGACGTATCGCAGGCCATCGCGCGTGCGAACGCATTGCGGCCGCTGGGGGCAGTAGGAAACGCCGAGCGGCAGTGGCAGCTGGAGGCACCGCTGCAACTGCGCGAAGCGGCGCAGTACCGCGAACTGGCCCTTGCCATCAAGGACGGTCGCCCCTTGCGGCTGGGTGACGTGGCACAAGTCGCGGACGGCGTAGAGGACCGCTACGCCAGTGGTTTCCACAACGAACGTCCCGCCGTGCTGTTGATCATCAGCCGCCAGCCCGGCGCGAACATCATCGCCACCGTGGACGCCATCCAGCAGCAGCTGCCCCAGCTGCATGCGCTGCTGCCGGCGAACGTCGACATGCAGTTGGTGATGGATCGCTCGCCGGTCATCCGCGCCACCCTGCACGAGGCCGAGCTGACCCTGCTGCTGGCGATCGTGCTGGTGGTGCTGGTGGTGCTCGGCTTCCTCGGTCACTGGCGTGCCGCACTGGTGCCCAGCGTGGCCATCCCGGTCGTGTTGTTCGGCACGCTGGCCCTGATCGCGCTGCTGGGCTTTTCGCTCAACACGCTCTCGCTGATGGCGTTGATCGTTGCCGCCGTGCTGGTGGTGGACGACGCCATCGTGGTGCTGGAGAACATCGCGCGCCATCGCGAGCTGGGTGCCGATCGGTGGCAGGCGGCGATACGCGGTGCGGGTGAAGTGTCCGCAACGCTGGTGTCGATGAACCTCGCACTGGCAGTGGTTTTCGTCTCCATCCTGTTCATGGATGACTTCGTTGAACGGTTGTTCCGCGAGTTCTCGCTGACCCTGGTGGCCGCGATGGCGGTATCGGTGGTGGTGGCACTGAGCCTGGTGCCGATGCTGTGCGCGCATCTGTTCACCGATGCACAGCGCACGCCGTCGCGATGGCAGCGCGGCAGCAACGCGTTGTTCGAGCGGGTGCGTACCGGTTACCTGCGCACCCTGGACAAGGGCCTGCAGCGGCTGCGCTGGCCGCTGTTGGCCTTCGTCGCCGTGATCGCGCTCAATGCCTGGTTGCTGCAGAAGGTACCCAAGGGCATGGTGCCGCAGCAGGATACCGCGCAGCTGCGTGGCTTCGCGCGTGGCGATGACGGACTGTCATTCCAGGCAATGCAGCCCAAGATCAGTGCCTACCGCCAGCTGCTGCTGGATGATCCGGCAATTGAGGACATCATCGGATACATCGGCGGCGGCATGGGGGTCAACAATGCCTTCATCATGATCAAGATGAAGCCCTTGGCCGAACGCAAGGTATCCAGCCAGCAGGTGATCGAGCGACTGCGCGCGAACCTGCCACCGCTGCCTGGCGGCAACCTGTACATGTGGGTGGACCAGGACATCCGCCTGGAAGGCGCCAGCGACAGCGGCAAGCAGGAACTGCAGTTGCTGGCCGCCGACCTCGCGCCGTTGCGTGAGTGGGCGCCGAAGGTAAGCGCCGCGCTGAAATCCCTGCCGGAACTGGTGGATGTGGAAGCACAGGGCGAGGCCGGCATGCGCCAGGTGGTGCTGGACATCGACCGCGAAGCCGCCGCGCGCCATGGCGTGGACCTGCGCACGATCGCCACCGTGCTCAACAACTCCTTCAGCCAACGCCAGGTCGCCACGCTGTACGACACCCTCAACCAGTACCGCGTGGTGATGGAACTGGACCCGCGGCATACCCAGGACCCGACCACGCTGCAGCAGTTGCAGGTAGTCGGCGCGGAAGGCCAGCGCATCCCGTTGTCCAGTGTGGCCACGTGGCGCTATGGCATGGCGTCGGACCGTGTGTCCCACAGCCAGCAGTTCGCCTCGATCTGGATCGAGTTCGCGCTGGCACCCGGGGTGGGTCTGGAGCAGGCGGTCACCGCCATCAACGGCGCCATGGCCACGCTGATGCTGCCCGCCACCGTGCAGGCGAAGCTGTCCGGTGAAGCGGCCGGCCTGGAGCAGATGCGGCAACGGCAGCTTTGGCTGCTGCTGGGCGCCACACTGGCGGTGTACCTGGTGCTGGGCGTGTTGTATGAGAGTTTCCTGCAGCCGCTGGTGATCCTGTCCACGCTGCCGTCGGCCGGCGTCGGCGCCCTGCTCGCCCTGCTGCTGTTCGACAACGAGCTCAACCTGATCTCGCTGCTGGGGCTGTTCCTGCTGGTCGGCGTGGTGATGAAGAACACCATCCTGCTGGTCGACTTCGCCCTGGCCGCCGAGCGGCGCGGTCTCAGTGCGCACGATGCGGTGATGGAGGCGGCACGGCTGCGTCTGCGACCGATCCTGATGACCTCCATCGCCGCGCTGCTGGGCACCCTGCCGCTGATGCTCGGCGGCGGCGAAGGCTGGGAGCTGCGCCGCCCGCTGGGCATCGCCATCGTCGGCGGGCTGCTGGTCAGCCAGCTGCTGACCCTGTACACCACCCCGGCAATGTATCTGGCGCTGGCGAAACTGCAGCGGCCTCGGTAGAGCCGACTTCAGTCGGCTGCTCCCGCGCTCGCGGACCGACACGCAGCCGACTGAAGTCGGCTCTACCAGCGAGGCTCTACCAGCGAGGCCCAACCAAGGCGGCTTTACCCCACCCGCCAGATCGCGATCATTACCTCGTCCACCACCCCGGCGATGAACCTGGAACGGGTTCATTGCATCCCGTCCCAGGCGCATCGCCGATGCGGCCGCGATGGCTGCCAACTCCGCCAGCCACCGCTGAAGACGGCGCGCCCCCGCAGGCAGCAACCGTCTTCCACACACGTTGCACCGCTCAGGCGGCTTGCGCTTCCACTTCTGCTTCCCGCGCCGCCACGGCCTCGCGGCGCGCACGCACGGCGGCGGCCAACCGCTCCAGCACCACTTCGGTGGTCGCCCAGTCGATGCAGCCATCCGTGATGCTCTGGCCGTGCACCAGCGGCTGGCCTTCCACCAGCTCCTGCCGACCGCCGACCAGGTTGCTCTCGATCATCACCCCGACGATGCGCTGCTCACCGCCGGCCATCTGCGCGGCGATGTCATCGACCACCTTGGGCTGGTTGTCCGGATTCTTCAGGCTGTTGGCGTGGCTGGCATCGACCATCAGGCGCGTGGGCAGCTGCGCCTTGGTCAGCACCTGGCAGGCATCCGCGATGCTGGCCGCATCGTAGTTGGGCTGCTTGCCGCCGCGCAGGATCACGTGGCAATCCGGATTGCCCGCCGTGGCGACAATCGCGGTATCGCCCTGCTTGGTCACCGACAGGAAATGATGGGGGTTCATCGCCGCGCCAACGGCATCGGCGGCGATCTTGATGTTGCCGTCGGTCCCGTTCTTGAAGCCAACCGGGCACGATAGGCCGGACGCCAGCTCACGATGCACCTGGCTTTCGGTGGTACGTGCGCCGATCGCACCCCACGCCACCAGGTCGGCGATGTACTGCGGCGAGATCACATCAAGGAACTCCACGCCGGCCGGCAGCCCCAGCTTGTTGATGTCGCGCAGCAGGCCACGGGCAATACGCAGGCCTTTGTTGATGTTGAAACTGCCGTCGAGGTCCGGATCGTTGATCAGCCCCTTCCAGCCCACCGTGGTGCGCGGCTTTTCGAAGTACACACGCATGACGATTTCCAGTTCGCCCGCGAGCGCATCGCGCAACGGCTTGAGCTTCTGCGCGTATTCGATCGCGGCGGCGGGATCGTGGATCGAACAGGGCCCCACTACGACGGCAAGACGGTCGTCCGCCCCGTGCAGGATGGCATGCAGCGCGCTGCGCGAGGCACTGACGGTGTCGGATGCTTCATCGTCGCAGGGCAGCAGGGCCAGCAGTTCTGCCGGTGAGGCCAGCGGTTCGATCTTGCGGATGCGGAGGTCGTCGGTATGGGGGGGCATGGCGGGGATCTCGGTAAGCGGGTGGGGTTCCCCAGCGCGGCGACAACAAAAAAGCCGCCAGGTTCGCTGGCGGCTTTCGGGAATGCGTCTGAAGGTTTCTTCAGGGTGAACGCAGTCCTTCCTCCGCCTGGGGCTTCGGAAAGTAATACCAATAAAAGTTGGCGTGGGCTGCGTGCATGGTCAGTATTGTTAGCACAGAAATGCGCCAGTGCAACAGTTTCAATCGCAACATCGACCCGACGTGAATCAGTGGTTCAGCGCCGTTCGGTCGGAGCGGGTGCGACGCAGGTCATCCTGCTTCTCGCGCAGCCGACGCTGCTTTTCGCTGAGCTTTTCCTGATGCTTGCTGATCTTTCCCTCATCGTTCCGTGCCCGTGCGTCGCGCATCGGACGTGGCTGTAAGAACGCAGCGAGACAGAGGCACGCATCACTGCAGCCCGGTATCGCGTTGCCGGAACGGAGAGCCGCCGAGCATGGCTCGGCGCTACCACGGCAATGCAACCCCGTAGCGCCGAGCCACGCTCGGCGAGCGCGAAGCGCGGCCTGCATCAGGCATCCTGTTGCCGGAACGGACAGCCGCCGGGCCAACAAAAAACCCCGCCGTTTCCGGCGGGGTTTTTGATGATGCAGGTGCTACGGGACGCGTTGGACTTAGAAGTCCATACCGCCCATGCCACCCATACCGCCCATGCCACCAGCGCCGCCGCCGCCAGCAGACTCTTCCTTGCGCGGGGCTTCAGCCACCATTGCTTCGGTGGTGATCATCAGGCCAGCGATCGAAGCGGCGTTCTGCAGGGCAGAACGGGTCACCTTGGTCGGGTCCAGGATGCCGAATTCGACCATGTCGCCGAACTCGCCATTGCCGGCGTTGTAGCCGTAGTTGCCGGTCCCTTCCTTCACCTTGTTCAGGATGACCGACGGCTCTTCACCGGCGTTGGCCACGATCTCGCGCAGCGGGGCTTCCATGGCGCGCAGGGCGATCTGGATGCCGTGGGTCTGGTCTTCATTGGCACCCTTCAGGTCGCCAACGGCCACCAGGGCACGCACCAGGGCCACACCGCCGCCCGGGACCACGCCTTCTTCGACGGCTGCGCGGGTAGCGTGCAGGGCGTCTTCAACGCGGGCCTTCTTTTCCTTCATTTCGATTTCGGTCGATGCGCCGACCTTGATCACTGCAACGCCACCGGCCAGCTTGGCCACGCGCTCCTGCAGCTTCTCACGGTCGTAATCGGACGAGGTGTCCTCGATCTGCGTCTTGATCTGGGTGACGCGCGACTGGATCGCTGCACCGTCGCCGGCACCGTCGATGATGATGGTGTTTTCCTTGGAAACCTGCACCTTCTTGGCGCGGCCAAGATCGGTGATGGTGGCCTTCTCCAGCGACAGGCCCACTTCCTCGGAGATCACGGTACCGCCGGTCAGCACGGCCATGTCTTCCAGCATCGCCTTGCGACGGTCGCCGAAGCCCGGTGCCTTGACGGCCACGACCTTGACGATGCCACGGATGGTGTTGACCACCAGGGTCGCCAGCGCTTCGCCTTCGACTTCTTCAGCGACGATCAGCAGCGGCTTGCCCGACTTGGCGACGCCTTCCAGCACCGGCAGCAGGTCACGCACGTTGGAGATCTTCTTGTCGTGCAGCAGGATGTACGGGTCATCCAGGTCGGCCGTCTGGCCCTGCTGGTTGTTGACGAAGTACGGGGACAGGTAGCCGCGGTCGAACTGCATGCCTTCGACGACGTCCAGCTCGTTGTCCAGGCCCGAGCCTTCTTCAACGGTGATGACGCCTTCCTTGCCAACCTTCTTCATCGCTTCGGCGATGATGTTGCCGATCGACTCGTCCGAGTTGGCCGAGATCGTACCGACCTGGGCAATCGCCTTGTCGTCAGCGGTCGGCTGGGAGATCTTCTTCAGCTCGGCAACCGCGGCGATGACCGCCTTGTCGATGCCGCGCTTGAGGTCCATCGGGTTCATGCCGGCCGCGACGGCCTTGGCGCCTTCGCGGATCAGGGCCTGCGCCAGCACGGTCGCGGTGGTGGTGCCGTCGCCAGCGTCGTCATTGGTGCGCGAAGCAACTTCCTTCACCATCTGCGCGCCCATGTTCTCGAACTTGTCAGCCAGTTCGATTTCCTTGGCGACGGAGACGCCGTCCTTGGTGATGGTCGGTGCGCCGAAGCTCTTTTCGAGCACGACGTTGCGGCCCTTCGGACCCAGGGTTGCCTTCACGGCATTGGCGAGCACGTTGACGCCGCGGACCATGCGGGCGCGGGCGTCTTCACCGAAACGAATATCTTTGGCAGCCATTGCGATTACCTTTTAATTGAAATGCGGTTGTAGCGCCGGGCGACGCCCGGCGGCTTGATGCGCGGATGCAGCTCAGCCGATGACGGCGAGCACGTCGTCTTCGCGCAGGACCTTGTACTCCACGCCAGCTTCCTTGTAGCTGCTGCCGGCGTACTGGCCGTAGATCACCTTGTCGCCAACCTTCAGCGACGGCGCGCGCACGCTGCCGTTGTCCAGTGCCTTGCCCGGACCCACGGCAACGACTTCACCCTTGGTCGACTTTTCCTTGGCCGAATCCGGGATCAGGATGCCGCCGGCGGACACTTCCTCGGCTTCGATCGGCTTGACTACAACGCGGTCGTGAAGCGGCTTCAAGTTGCTCATGTGAGACCTCTCAAGTTATTGATTGTGCTGAAAAAGTCCGGCGATTTTAGCACTCACCCGAGGTGACTGCCAGAACCGCTCGTGAAAAAAGCCCGAACTGATCGGGACACAGCAGAGATGGAGCCCGGCCTTGCCCTTTCAAGGGGCTCCTTCAATTTCTTTTTTGGTGATGCCGATCACGCCCCCCATAAGAAGCGTGCCGAATACGACAGAAATGTCATGGAATCGGCTTAGATTGCCGTCAGGGGATCCGCTCACAAGGAGTAGTCGATGCGATTGCTGTCACCACTAGCCGCTGCCTGCCTGCTGGCACTGGCCACCTCGCCCGTCCGGGCCGAGGTCTTCATCAATGAACTGCACTACGACGACAGCACCCCGGCCGGGGACGTCGGCGAGGCGATCGAGGTCGTTGCCACGGCCGGCGAGGACCTGTCCGGGTACCGCCTGTACCTGTACAACGGCAGCACGCCGTCGGCAGCCAGCGTGTACGCCAACACTGCGGTTCCGGCGGGCACGGCAGCGGCCTGCGGCAGCGCCCGCATCGCGGTGGTGACCTACCCGACCAACGGCATCCAGAACGGGGCCAACGACGGCATCGCGCTGGTCGACGCCAGTGGCAAGGTGGTGCAGTTCCTCAGTTACGAGGGCACCATCACCGCCGGCAGCGGCCCAGCCGCCGGCATGACCAGCCAGAACATCCCGGTTGCGGAAAGCAACAGCACCGCGCCGGGGACCTCGCTGCAGCTGACCGGCAGCGGCAGCCAGTACACGCATTTCACCTGGGCCGAATCGGCCGCGCAGACGTTCGGCGCCTGCAACACCAGCCAGACCTTCAGCGGCAGCCCCGGCGCCCCGGGCCCGAACACGCCGCCGTCGGTGTCCACGACCCTGCCCGCTCAGGGCAGCAGCACCTTCCCCGCCGCCGGCGATCTGGAAGTGGTGTTCAGCGAGAACGTGACCCTGGCCAGCGGCGCGTTCGCGCTGAGCTGTGGCCAGTCCGGCAGCGTGCCGCTGAACCATCCGTCCAGTGGCCGCACCCTGAAAATTTCCACCAACACCGCCCTGGTGGCCGGTGAAGCGTGCCGCTTCGACATCCGGGCCAGCCGCATCAGCGACAGCCAGGGCGCGCGACCGGCGGCCGATTCACGCATCGCCTTCACCGTGGCCAGCAGTACCGGCACCCCCGATCCGGGCAATCCGGGCAACCCCGGTGCGTACTACTCCAAGGTCAACACCTCCAGCCCCAGCCAGCTGCGCTGCTCGTTGCACGCCACCATCAAGGGCCACACCGCGTATCCGTACAGCGGGTCCGGCACCAGTACCTGGACCATCCTGGAAATTGCCGACGAAGATCCCAACAACGCCGGCAACGTGCTGGATGCCTACCGCAACCGCAGCTACGTCAAGGGCAGCGCGCGCGCGGGCACCGGCAGCGGCCTGACCTACAACCGCGAGCACACCTGGCCGAACTCGCTGGGTTTTGCCAGCACCTCCGGCGACAAAGGCCTGCCGTACGCGCCGTATACCGATACCCACATGCTGTACCTGACCGATGCGCAGTGGAATGCCGACCGGGGCAACAAGCCGTTCGCCAAGTGCGACAGCAACTGCGGCGAGCGCGCCACCGAGTCGAACAACGGCCAGGGCGGCGGCAGCGGCGCCTACCCCGGCAATTCGAACTGGGTGCGCACGCCGGATGGCAACCAGGGCACGTTCGAGGTGTGGGGCAAGCGCAAGGGCGACATGGCCCGCGCGGTGATGTACATGGCCATTCGCTATGAGGGAGGCAAAGATGCCGCAACTGGCCAGTCCGAACCCGACCTGGAGCTGACCGACGACCGCAGCAAAATCGTCAAGACCAGCAGCTCGCCGGCTTACATGGGCCTGCTGTCCACGCTGATCGACTGGCATCTGGCCGACCCACCGACCGAGGCCGAGCGGGCCCGCAACGAGGTGATCTACAGCTTCCAGGGCAACCGCAACCCCTTCATCGACCACCCCGAGTGGGCCACCCCGGCCCTGTTCACCTCAGCGAAGCCGGCCAGCTGCCAGCTGGCCAACTGATGCGCTGCTGATCTGCCTAATGCCCCGGTCCGGCCTCCTGCGCGGACCGGGGCCCTATACTCGGCGGCGATGTCGACCGCCGATCCCGTGCTGCTGTTGTTCACCACCTGCCCTGACCTGGCCACTGCCGAGCGCATCGCGCACGCATTGGTAGGTGAGCGGTTGGCGGCGTGCGTTACCCGCCAGGAGGGCGCGCGGTCCACGTACCGCTGGCAGGGCGAAGTAACCACGGACACCGAGCTGCAGCTGCTGGTGAAGACCACGGCCAGCCGACTCGATGCCGCGATGGCGCGGCTGGTCGAACTGCATCCGTATGAACTCCCCGAGTGCATCGCGGTCGAAGCACGCGCCGGCTTGCCGGCCTATCTGGATTGGATCCGGGCGCAGACCCGGGAGGAACACGCTTGAACACCTTTGGATTGATGACGCTTGCCCGTCGCGGCGCTGCCCTGTGTGCGCTGCTGGCCCTGGCCCTGCCCGCGTGGGCCCTGAGCGAGAAAGACCTGCTGCCGGTGGATGAAGCGTTCGCGCTCAGCGCCACGGCTCCGCAGCGCGGCCAGATCGAGCTGCAGTGGAAGATCGCACCGGGCTATTACCTGTACCGCCATCGCACCAGCGTCAAGGCGGATCCCGCGTTCAATGCAGGCACCCTGAAGATGCCGGCCGGTGATCGCCACCACGATGATTTCTTCGGCGAAGTGGAAACCTACCGGCAGCAGCTGGTGGCGACCCTGCCCGGCCAGCCGACAGCCGACGCCGGCACGGTCAGCGTGGAAGTCCGCTACCAGGGCTGCGCCGATGCGGGCGTGTGCTACCCGCCGCAGAAGCGGGTGATCCAGGTCGCCCTGCCCGGCGGTGGCGCTGACACGGGAACAGCGGGTTCAGCGGTCCGTAGCGGCGGCGCGGCGGCCCTGCTCGGCAGCCCGCTGGGCAGCGCCGGTGGCGGCCTGCGGCTGCCCGGGACGGCCAGCGCGACGCAGTCGTTGCCGCTGCCGGCGGAGAAAGCCTTCGGCTTCGACGCCATCGTCGACGACGGGAATGCGCTGCTGCTGCGCTTCACCCCGGCCAAGGGGTATTACCTGTATCGCGACCGCACTTCGCTGAAGCTGGAAGGCGCCAACGGCGTGCGCCTGCAGCCGCTGCGTTGGCCGGCGGCGCGCTCGCACCGCGATGAGCACTTCGGTGATGTCGCGGTGTATTTCGATCAGACCGATGTGGCCCTGCCGTTGCAGCGCACCCGTCCGGGCCCGGTCGATGCCACCTTGGTCGTCACCTTCCAGGGCTGCCAGACCGACGGCATCTGCTATCCGCCGATGACCCGCCGGGTGAAGCTTGCGATCCCCGCCGGCACCGTCGACAACGGCGTGGCCGGCACCACAGCGGCGACCGAGCTGCCGGCCGCGCTGCCGCGCGAAGCACAGCGCACCGACGGCGGCGGCAGCGGTGGATCCACCGATGGGCGGCGCCTGGTTGCGATAACGCCGGACCCGCTGCCCGATGACAGCACCGTGGCCCGGACCGCCGATGCCGCAGCTCCCAGCCCCGACGCCAGCGCAGGCAATGCGCAGCGCACGCCGCCGCCTACGTCCGCGCCGACGACCACCTTCAAGGGTCTGCTGATGGTGCTGCTGCTGGCGCTCGCCGGTGGCCTGGTACTGAACCTGATGCCCTGCGTGCTGCCGATCCTTTCCCTGAAAGTGCTGGGCTTGGCGCAGAGCGGTGAAAGCCGCCAGCGCGCGCGGGCGCATGCCCTGTGGTACACCGCCGGCGTCCTGGTGGCCTTTGCGGTGATCGGCGCGTTGGTGCTGGCATTGCGCGCCGCGGGCCAGGCGGCCGGCTGGGGGTTCCAGCTGCAGCATCCGTGGTTCATCGCCACCCTGGTGTACCTGATGTTCGCCGTCGGCCTGAGCCTGTCCGGCGTTTTCACGCTGGGCGGCAGTGTCGGCGGCATCGGCCAGTCGCTGGCCTCGCGTAGTGGCCCGATGGGCGACTTCTTCACCGGCGTGCTGGCGTGCGTGGTCGCCAGCCCGTGCGTTGCGCCGTTCATGGGCCCGGCACTGGCCTATGCCTTCGCCGCACCGGCGGTGCAGTCGATGCTGGTGTTCCTGGCACTGGGCCTGGGCCTGGCGCTGCCGTTCCTGCTGGTCGGCTTCGTCCCCTCGCTGGCCCGCCGCCTGCCGCGTCCGGGAGCCTGGATGGAGACCCTCAAGCACGTCCTGGCGTTCCCGATGTATGCCACCGCCCTGTGGCTGTTGTGGGTGCTGGGCAAGCAGCGCGGCGTGGACGCGATGGCCTTCGTACTGGCCGGACTGGTGCTGCTGGCGCTGGGCCTGTGGTGGTTCGAGCGCAGCCGCTGGCGCAGCCAGCGCATCGGTGCGGTACTGGCCGGCGTGGTGATCCTGGCGGCGCTGGTACCGGTGTGGGGCGTGAGCCGACTGGCGGCGCCGGTTGCCGGTGCACAGGCCGCCGGCGAGAACGCGGTGGCCTATTCGCCGGAGATGCTGGACCGGCTGCGCGGCGACAACCGCGTGGTGTTCGTCAACATGACCGCCGACTGGTGCGTCACCTGCAAGGCCAACGAACGCGCCGTACTGTCGCGTCCCGCGTTCCAAGACCTGCTGCGCAGGACCAATGCGGTGTACATGCGCGGCGACTACACCAACGTGGATCCGCAGATCACCGCGTTCCTCGATGAGCACAAAGCCGTGGGCGTGCCGCTGTACGTGGTGTATGGCCCCGGCGCACCGCCGATCGTGCTGCCTTCGGTACTGACCCAGGCGCTGGCCGAAGAGGCCTTGCTGCGTACTGCGCGGTGACGCGCCTGCGGCCCGCACTGCTGTGGACGGCGGTGCTGGCCGGTGGCCTGGGCCTGTGGGCCGGGAACGTGATGGAAGAGCGTGGGGCGGCCCCCGTTCCCCGGCAGGCGAAGGCTGCAGATCCCATCGGATCGCCGCTGCCCGCCATCGTGCTGCCGGACCTGTCCGGGACCCCGGTGGACCTTGCCGCCTTCCGTGGACGGCCGCTGCTGATCAACGTCTGGGCCAGCTGGTGCGGCCCCTGCGTTGAGGAAATGCCCGAGTTGGCTCGCTTTGCCGATGCGCAGGGCGACCAGGGCGTGCAGGTGCTGGGCCTGGCACTGGACACCAGGGAAGGCGTGCAGGACTTCCTGCAGCGGGTGCCAGTGGGCTATCCCATCGTGCTGGACACGCCGGGCCGCGACGACGCCAGCGTGCGCCTGGGCAATACGCAGGGCCTGCTGCCCTACAGCGTGCTGGTGGATGCGCAGAGCCGCATCGTGCGCCGCAAGCTCGGGCCTTTTGCCCCAGGTGAGATCGAGGAGTGGGCGACAGGCCGTTGATCGCGCTTGACCCTGAAGCCTTGGACCGGAACACTGTGCGAGTGATTCTCATTTGCTAATGGCATGAATGCCATCCGCATCGCCACTTCCTGCGCAGCAGCCAGCCCCCACTGGCGGTACCGGTTCCCCCTCCCCCGATGTTCAAGAACGTTCTTTTCCAGGTGCACTGGTTCCTCGGCATCACTGCCGGCACCGTGCTCGCCCTGATGGGCCTCACCGGCGCCACGCTGTCGTTCGAGGACGAGCTGCTGCGCGCGCTGAATCCCGGCTTCGCCGCCGTGGCGACCCAGCATGCGGACGGGCAACAGGCATTGCCATTGGATACCCTGGTGGACACCCTTGCCGCTTCGAGTGACACCCCGTTGCAGCGGCTGCGCGTGGACGCGACAGGCCAGCGCCCCTCAGTGGCCCGCTTCGACGGCGGACGCGATAACTGGGTTTATTTCGATCCCTACACCGGCGAGTCGTTCAGTGCGCTGCGGGGACAGGGATTCTTCGATTTCATGGAAGATCTGCACCGTCGCCTGGTGGCCGGCGAGCGGGGGCAGCTGGTCACCGGTATCTGCACGATCTTCCTGCTGGTGTTCGTGCTGTCGGGCATCTACCTGCGCTGGCCGCGGCAGTGGTGGAACTGGCGCAGCTGGTTCGCCGTGGAGTGGAAGCACCGTGGCCGCAGCTTCCTGTGGAGCCTGCATTCGGTGATCGGCACGTGGGTCCTGCCGGTCTATCTGCTGATCGTGCTCACCGGGTTGTGGTGGTCGTTCGACTGGTACCGCGATGGCCTGACCCGCGTGCTGGGCGGCGAAAGGGAAACACCGGCCGTGCTGCAGGGCGAGGGCACGTTGAACCTGCAGCGCGTGCAGGCCACGTTGTACGCCCTGCCCGGCGTACGCGAGGGCTATATCGACCTGCGCTTGCCGGCCCGTGGCGACCGGCCGCTGACCGTGCGCGTGATGTCGGCCAGCAGCACGCACCACGACCGCGCCCACGACGTACTGCAGCTTGATCCCTCCAGCGGTGCGCTCCTCGAACAGCGCGCCTACGGCAGCCTGGATGCAGGCGGCAAAGTGTTGGCCAGCATGTTCGCACTGCATTCGGGCAGCTTCTTCGGCCTGCCCGGCCGCCTCATCGTGATGCTGTCCAGCCTGATGATGGTGCTGTTCTTCGTCACCGGCTGGATGCTGTACCTGGATCGTCGGGCGAAGAAACGCGCGGTACGCGCCTCACGTGTCGACCTTCCTGCGCTCGAAGTCACCGGCGACGCCAGCGGGCCGGCGTGGCTGGTGTCCTTTGCCAGCCAGAGCGGCCAGGCCGAGCAGCTGGCCTGGCGCGCGGCCGGCCAGTTGCAGGCGGCCGGCATGCGCGTGCAGGTGCAGCCGTTGGCCCGATTGGATGTGGCCACCCTGCAGCAGACCGAACGCGCCCTGTTCGTGGTCAGCACGTTCGGCGACGGCGAAGCACCGGACAGCGCGCGGGTGTTCGAACGCAACGTACTGGCGCAGGCGCAGGCGTTGCCCGGGTTGGGCTACGCGATGCTCGCACTGGGTGATCGTCAGTACGCGCGCTTCTGTGGATTCGCGCGCCGGGTGGAGACCTGGCTGGGTGAACAAGGGGCGGCGGCGCTGTTCCCCTGCGTCGAAGTGGATGGCGATGATGCACGCGCGCTGCAGCGCTGGCAGCAGCACTTGGTGGCGTTGACCGGCATCGAGGCACTCGAGGCGGATACAAGCCCGAGCGCCCTGCAGGAATGGTCACTGGTAGAGCGCGTGCTGCTCAATCCGGGCAGCCAGGGCGGTGCGATCTGGCAGATCACCCTGCAGCCACCACCCGGCACCGGCTGGCAGGCCGGGGACATCCTGCAGGTAGCTCCCCGGCAGGGCGATGCGCACGTACAGGCCGTCCTGCACGCCGCCGGCGTGGATGCGGATGCGTGGGTGCACGTGGATGGCGCAACGGTACGCGTCGGCGATGCGGCCGCACTGCGCGTATTGCCCGATGCCACCCAGGTGCAGGCCGTGCACGACGCGGTGCACTGGCTGGATGAGCTGCCGCGGCTGCCGCCACGCGAATACTCGATCGCTTCGTGCGCGGCCGATGGCACGGTGCAGCTGGTGGTCCGCCTGGTGTACGACGCCGCTGGTCGCGCGGGGCTGGGGTCGGGCTGGCTGGCACACCACGCGCCGGTGGCGGGACCCCTGCATGCGCGCGTTCGCCGCAATGCCGGTTTCCATCGCCATGCCGATGCGCCGCCGATGATCCTGATCGGCAACGGCACCGGTATCGCAGGGCTGCGCAGCCTGTTGCGCGAAGCCGATGCAGCGGGGCACCACGGGCACTGGCTGCTGTTCGGTGAACGCCAGCAGGCCTGCGATGCGTTGTATGCCGATGAGCTGCGGGATTGGCAAGCACAGCGGCACTTGGCGCGCGTGGATCTTGCGTGGTCGCGCGATGGCGAAACGCGCCTGTATGTGCAGGACCTGCTGCGTGCGGCCAGCGCAGAGCTTCGCCACTGGATCGCCGATGGCGCCTGCCTGTATGTCTGCGGCTCGCTGCAGGGCATGGCGCAAGGCGTGGATGACGTACTGCGCGAGACGCTGGGCGAAGACGCCCTGGACGCCCTGCTGGCAGAAGGCCGCTACCGCCGCGACGTGTACTGAGCGACGGCCGGCGCGCTGGCGCGGACCCGGTCGCGCCTACCCGGTGGTGCCTACCCGGTGGCGTCTACCCGGTAGAGCCGACTTCAGTCGGCTGGCATTTCGCGCACCACCCCAGCCGACTGAAGTCGGCTCTACCAGTCGGCTGGCATTTCGCGCACCACGTCAGCCGACTGAAGTCGGCTCTACCGGTCGGCTGGCATTTCGCGCACCACCCCAGCCGACTGAAGTCGGCTCTACCAGTCGGCTGGCATTTCGCGCACCACCCCAGCCGACTGAAGTCGGCTCTACCGGTCGGCTCTATCAGGCGGCTTTACCGTTCCCCGCTGACCGGCTGCAGATGCGGCTGCAACAGCGCCGCTACCCAGTCCATGAATACCCTCACGCGCGCGGGCAGGTGCCTGCGCTGTGCATACAGCAACGTGACCGGCATCGGCTCGGCCGGAAACTGCGGCAGGATCTCCACCAGCACCCCGTCATGCAGCGCCTGCCGCACGCCCAGGCGCGGTACCTGGATAATGCCCAGCCCCGCCGCTGCCGCTGCGCTGTATCCATCGCCGCTGTTCACCGTCACCGCGCCAGCCATCGGCAGGGTGCGGTACTGCTGGCCATCGAAGTATTCAAAGCCGGACGGACGCTGGCCCAGCGTGCTCACGTAGTGCACCAGCCGATGATCGTGCAGCGCTTCAAGCGTATGCGGCGTACCGTAGCGGGCCAGATAGCTCGGGCTGGCGCAGTTCACCACCTCCATGCAACCCAGCGTCCGCGCGACCAGCGTGTTGTCATCGAGCGGGCCGACCCGAAGCACGCAGTCGAATCCCTCCCGCACCAGGTCGACGCGGCGATCGGTGCCACTGAGCTCGATTTCCAGCCCAGGATGCTGCTTTAGGAAATCCGGCAACGTCGGCACGACGAGGTGCCGCGCAATCCCGCTGGACATGTCCACCCGCAGGCGGCCACGCAGGGTGGCGGTGTCGCGGCGGAACATCCCCTGCAGGTCCTCTACATCGTCCAGCAGATCGCGGGCGCGCTGGAACAGCTGCTCGCCATCGGCGGTCAACTGCACGCGGCGGGTGGTCCGATGCAGCAACTGCGTGCCCATCGCGGTTTCCAGCTGCTGCACGGCGACCGATACGCTGGCCTTGGGCAGGCCCAGTCCTTCAGCGGCGCGGGTGAACGACCCGCGCTCAGCCACATGCAGAAACGCGCGAAGCTGCGCCAGGCTGTCCATTGATTGTTGTTCCAGATTGAACAGTCATATCAGCATCACGCGATTTATTCGCGCCTGCAAGCCCAATACGCTGGCCCCCTACCCGCTGATGGAGTTCGCTATGACTACCGCTATCCGTACCGTATTGATCACCGGCGGCAGCCGTGGCCTGGGTCGCAATGCCGCACTCGCCCTGGCCGCCGACGGGGCCGACATCGTACTGACCTACCGCAGCCAGTCCGCTGCCGCCGATGACGTGGTGGCACAGATTGAAGCGATGGGCCGTCGCGCTGCCGCGCTGGCGCTGGACGTGGCCGACAGCAGCGCGTTCGCGGCATTCAGCGAACGCCTGCAGCTGCAGTTGCAAGCCTGGGGCGTGGAGCGCCTTGACGGCCTGGTCAACAACGCCGGCGAAGGCCACTACGCGCTGATCGCCGATACCACCCCAGCGTCGTTCGATCATCTGGTCAACGTGCACTTGAAAGGGCCCTACTTCCTGACCCAGACGCTGTTGCCGCTGCTGGCCGATGGCAGCCGCATCCTCAACGTGTCCAGTGGACTGGCCCGCTTCTCGCTGCCGGGCAGCTCCGCCTACGCGATGATGAAGGGCGGCATCGAAGTGTTCACCCGCTACCTGGCCAAAGAGCTGGGCGCACGCGGGATCAGTGCGAACACCCTGGCGCCGGGCGCGATCGAGACCGACTTCGGTGGTGGCCGGGTGCGCGACGATGCCGGCACCAACGCGATGGTGGCCTCGTCCACCGCGCTGGGCCGCGCAGGCAAACCGGACGACATCGGCCCGGCCGTGGTCGCCCTGATGTCACCGGGCACGCACTGGATCAACGCCCAGCGCGTGGAAGCATCGGGCGGCATGTTCATCTGACGCATCGACACGACGTTATCGCGGCATCCCGGTAGCGCCGAGCCACGCTCGGCGAGCGCAGCGAGAAGAACCTGACGGCCAGCGGCCGTCACTACCAAGCGCAGCGGCCCAGGTCACGCGGCCACGGCGCGTGGCGCTGCGCGCAGCTGGAACACGGCCACCGCTTCGGCCAGCAGATCCGCCTGGTCTTCCAACGCACGGGCCGAGGCCGTGGCTTCTTCCACCATCGCCGCGTTCTGCTGCGTGCTGGCGTCCATCTGCACGATGGTCTGGTTGACCTGGCTGATGCCATTGCGTTGTTCCAGCGACGCATCGCGAATCTGCAGCATGATCGCCGCCACCTGCTGCACGCTGGCCTGCAGCTCGGTCATCGTCGCGCCCGCCTGGCCGACCGCCTTCGTACCCTGCCCGACCTGCGCCACCGAATCTTCGATCAACCCCTTGATCTGCTTCGCCGCATCCGCGCTCCGTTGGGCCAGGCTGCGTACTTCGCTGGCGACCACCGCGAAGCTGCGCCCCTGCTCCCCCGCGCGCGCCGCTTCCACGGCTGCGTTCAAGGCCAGGATATTGGTCTGGAACGCGATGCCATCGATCAGCGAAGTGATCTCGCCGATGCGACGCGACGCCGCCGAAATATCACTCATCGAACGCTGCACGCGACCCACCGCGTCGCCTCCGCGCGCGGCGACCTCCGCACTGGCCTGCACCAGTACGCTGGCCTGGCTGGCCGCATCGGCATTGCGCGATACGGTATCGGTCAGCTCGTGCATCGATGCAGCGGTCTCTTCCAGATTGGCAGCCTGCAACTCCGTCCGGGTCGACAGGTCGGCATTGCCTGCGCTTATCTCACCGGCCGCCTCGCCGATGGAGCCCGCGGCCTGCTGGATGCGCGCCACGATCCCTGCAAGCTGCTGCACCGTCGCATTGGCATCGTCGCGCATGCGGGCAAACACCCCTTCGACCTCACCGTCCATGCGCGCGCGCAGGTCACCGCGGGCCAGCGCCGCCAGCAGCGTCTGCAGGTCGCCCAGGTTGTGTTCGAAGGTTGCCAACAGATGGTTGATGCTGGCGGACAGACGGTGCACGAAGCCCGCCTTGCCCTCCAGCGGAATCCGCCCGGCCAGTTCACCTAGCGCCGCCGCATCGACCAACGCCGCCACCTCGGTCTCCAGCAGCACCTCCAGCGCGCGACTGCGCCACTCCACCACCTCGCCCAGTGCGTGTCCATCGTCGAAGATGGGTGTCGTCACCACGTGCCAGGTCGTGCCGGCGTGCTGGATATCAAAGTCCCGCCTTCTACTCCCACCCGCGCTGGACAATGCGGTGTGCACGTCGCGGGCCGACGCGCCGATCACCTCATCGGCTGCACGTGACAAGGTCAGCAGCAGCGCCGGGTTGGCATGCGTCACGATGCCCTGTGGGTCTATCACCATCAATCCCGTGGACGCGCTGTCCAGCGCTTGGCGTGCGCGTGCGTTCTCCTGGGCGACGGCGCGGTCCCGCTCGATGCGCGCGCGCAGTTGCTGCTGCATATGACCAAGTCGCTGGGCAAGCTGCCCGATCTCATCGTGTGGATTGTGCACACGCAGCTCGGTATCCAGCCGGTCTTCGGCAATGTCCTGCGCAAATCGCAGTGTGTCCTGGATCGGTCGACGCACCGCGCGCAGCACCATCAAGAGTGTGCCGATCAACACCAGCGCAACCGTCAACAGGCTTGCGGCGAACATCACACCCAGCCGCGACGCCTGCGCCTGCTGTCGTTCGCGCGCCTGCTCCAGGTTTCTGGCCTGCACCGTCTGGAATGCCTGCAATGCCGGCGCGATGCTTGACGCGGTGTCTACCAGCAGCTGTGCCTCCACATCCAGTCCGACACGCGCCGCGGTATAGGACAGCAAAGCGCCCTGATACGCATCCATCAGCTCGCGAAGCTGCTGTTGCGTATCGGCAGACAGGCCCGCCAGCGCGAGATCGAACGGCAGCTTTTCTTCGCTGGCCTTGTCGGCATGGCTGGAGTCACCGTTCAACAGCAACAGACTCTCCTGCCGGCGCATCTTCTGCACGTGCATCGCCAGTAGGGGGCGATCAGTTGCATCCACGGCGGACTGCAAGGCGTCGGCCGCGGTATCAAGCTGCACCGCCAGCGCCTCATCACCGCGTCCCATCTCATCCACGCGGGCGTTCAAACCGGCAATCCCTTCGGAGAATGCGGCGGCATGGCTGGCCACCTCGTCGAGCACCTTCTTCCGTGCACCGTCCATCGGCAGCGCACGTAACTGCTCCAACGTGGCCTGCAGGCGCTGCTGGGCCTGTTGCAGCGAGGCGCGATCAGACGCGTCGAACGTCAGGGCATACTGCGTCTGCAGTCTGCGGGCTTCGGCGACCTCCGCCGCCAGCGTGGCCGCAAGACCGGTGCCCTGCTGATGGACAGCGAACGTGCGCGCGGCCCGATCACTCACATGAGTCGTCCACGCATACATCGCGGCAACGGTGACCAGGCCGATGCCGCAGACCAGCAGGCTGCCTTTGATCTTGGCAGCTACACTCAGGCGGCCCAGGCGGTGGGTATGTCCGCTCGCAACCGCAGCGGTGCCGCGCACGCGGGCGCCCAATGTTCGCAGGAAATGCGGTACAGCCGACATGACAGACTCCGAGGCGGAATGACGCATCGGTATCGGCCGGCAGCTTGCGTACTTTAGCCCCGGTAGCGCCTAACCCTGCCCCGTGGGCATAGAGGGAACCGCCACGCATGCCGCAGCGGTACCGGGGGACGTTGTAGCAACGGCGCAAGACGCGCCGATGACAGCGCGCGGGAACATCAGAAGCGCACGTCCGCCTTCATGCCCACCACCACCGCATCCTTGCGCGCGGTGAATCCGCCGGGGTGGCGGACAAACTGGATACCGGGCTGCAGATCCACGCCGACCAGCGGCTTCCAGCCGTAGAACACTTCGGCCATGTGCTCGCGACGCGCGAACGCCGTGCCAACACCTTGCTGGCCAGAACGCGCAGCACGTGGATTGACCCGGGTGGTTGCCAGGCCGATGCCGATCCGATCGTCAGGCCGCGTGTGCATCAGCCCGGTCTGGATCAACTGCACGTTGAACATCTGATCGATATCGCCGGTACGCCGGTCGCCTTGTGCGAACGCCACCTGGCCACGCAGCCCGGACCGTTCGTTCGCGCCACTGCCGCGCGTCAACTGCTGCTGCGCGCTGGCCCAGCCGCCGTAGGCCCCCGTGCGCAGTTCCTGCTGCTGCGACATCCCCTCGACAGGAAGCCGCTGCACTGCATCGGCGCGCCATGCACTGCTGTACCAACCACCCACTGCGTAATGCCCACTACGGCCGTCGAAGGTGGGCTCCCAGCCCAGCTCCAGCGGCGTCAGCGTGCCCACGGTTCCGGACGGTGCGAACCGCAGTCCGCCGCCATGGGTGTCGGCGTAACGCGGATTGACCTGGTACGCCCCTGCACGCACGTACACCTCCTGCACGGGCCGCCAGGTGAACACGCCGCCCCATTGACTGAGAGGCGAGTTGAACCAGTAGTCGCCGCCGAACACGGCGGGCTGACTGCCGCAGAGCGCGAGATTCATGGCGATGCAGTCCAGCGCGTTGAAGTCATCACCGACCGATACCCGGCCGAGCTTCAGGTCGAACTGGCCGTCGGCAGACTGCTTCGCCAGCCACAGGCTGCCCAGCCGGGCGATGTTGCCGCGCCCGTAAACTTCCTGGTTCTGCAGCAGGCTGCCCAGCCCCGCCCGTTCTGTCAGGTTGTGTCCGTCGCGCAGCGATAGCGATGCAGCAGCGCGCGTGCCCTCCCAGCCCCACAGACGCTGCAGGTCGAACTGTCCGCTGGCCGATAACTGGCCGGCGTGCGCCGAGGTGTGGCGTAGACCGCCAGACAGGTTGCGTGCGGCTTCGACGGTATAGCCCATGTCCAGCTCGATCCCGTCGCTGGCGAGCCGCTCGCGTGCCCCGTTCCAATCCCCCGTGATGCCCTGTGCCGCCACGGCTACCCCACAGCTTCCGGTGGCGGACATCAGAATGAGGCACCTCAGGGCGCCGTAAGGGATCAGAGGCTTCTTCATTGAAATTTCCTTGCTGCGAGGAGCCTCAACGTGGCATACCCGCGCGCGCCCTCGCGGCGCGTCAACGCGCGGACTGCGAAGCTGGTCACAGCCCTTGCCGCGAAAGGCGCGAACACGCAAAGTCCGCTGTCGCTTTCCGCAGTGCGCACCTCGCCAACCACGACATGCCCGCGCAGTCGGCGGTGTGATGGCAGTGCTTGATTAACGGATCGGGAACCGCTGGCAACCTGTGATGAACCGCACACTCTGTGGTGAGGACGCCGTTGACGGCAGACTCGCAAAGCGCGCTCTAGCCTCGCGGGTGATGATCGATATCCCCACCCTGCTCGGCTTCAGCGCCGCAGTCCTGGTTTCCATTGCGATCCTGTTGCTGCTGACCCGGCCCCGGGGTGGCGCGCGCCTGTGGCTTGCCATGCCATTCCTGGCCGGCGCGTGCTGCTGTGCCCTGCTGTTGTGGCCCGCACTCAAGCAGGCGCCGGCGGCCGGCTACATCGGCACCTTCTTCGCGTTGCTGGCGTTCGCAGCGGGCTGGCAGGGCATCCGATCCATCTTCCACCTGCCGCCACGCTGGGGCCTGCTGCTCGCGCCGCCGCTGTGCTGGCTGGCCTTGGTAGCGGCAGTGTTCGGTCCCGGCGAGATGTCGTCGTTGAACGCGGCGGGGCGCGCCGCGCTTGCGGCGCTTTACTGTGGTCTGTCGGCGGTCACGCTGGTCCAGCGCCGCGACCCCGCACTGCCGTCGGCGCGGCTGCTGGCGCGCATCCTCATGGTGTCGGCCGCCCTCGCCGCCGTCGCCATGACCCTGTCGCCCTGGCTGCCGGAGCCACTGGGTGCCGGCGCGCCGCGCACGTGGGCCGTGGCGGTATTCAGCGGCATCGTGCTGATCGATGTGCTGCTGGTCTGCGGACTGATGGTTGCGGTGCTGAAGGAACAGGCGGCCAGCCGCCTCTACGACGAGGCCACGCGTGACCCGTTGACCGGGTTGTACAACCGACGTTTGCTCGATGAAAAGCTGGGCATCTGGGATCAGGAGGACCGTGTCAGCGGGACCGTGCGCGCGGCGTTGTTCTTTGATATCGATGAGTTCAAGAGCATCAACGACCGCTTCGGCCACGACATGGGTGACAAGGTGATCTGCCAGGCCGCGAGGGCGGCGGAGCAGGCGGTGCGCCGCGACGACCTGATCTTTCGTTATGGCGGCGAAGAGTTCCTGTGCATCCTGCCCGACTCGAGCCTGAAAGCCGGGCTGGCCGCGGCGGAGCGCCTTCGCTCCACCTTCGAGCGCTGCGCCCAGGAGGTAGCCGGGCACCGCATCGATGCGACGCTCAGCGTAGGCGTGGCCATCAGCCAAGGCCGCCGTTCGAACGCGGGTGCCTTGGTGGCCGCAGCGGATCGGCAGATGTACCGCGCCAAGCAGGCAGGCCGCAACCGGGTGATGGGTAGCGACGACGACTGATCTGTGTGTGTTGATTCGCGCCGGATGGGCGTCACCCGTACCAGCGCACCACATGCGCAGGGAGCCACGGTCGCGGATCGATGTCGAGCGCTGCGTACGCGTCGAGCTGGTCACGCAACGCGTTTTCCACGGAAGGAGTGCGGTAGCGCAGGCTTTCTTCTTCCGGTAGTTGTGCGGCGGCCCAGTCATGCAGCCGGTCCACCCGTTGCAGCATCACCTGATGCAGCCACGGACGCAGGGCGTACACGTGGTGACCATGATCGGCCAGTCCCGCCACGGCATCGGCCAGCAGCGCGTTCGCCCCCCGCACCCACTCGGTCTTGCCACCGGCCTTTTCCTGCACGGTGAGTGGCGACGGTGCTTTGTGCAGGGCCAAGGGACGCCGCAGCTGCAACTCCAGGTCGCGCGCATCGCGCTGCGTCTCCGCCTCCACCAACCATCCCGCTTCCACATCGAAGAACTCGAACCAGCGCCGGTGCAGCGCACTGATGCGGCCCAGCGGGTCGCGCGAGAAGCCGATCTTGCAGAAGTCCTCCCATGCGCACGGGAATACATAGGCGAACCAGTGTCCATCCGTTCGCAGGTTCATGGCGCGGGCTGGCAGACGGGGCAGAAGAACGCGCGGCGCTGCGTGGTACCAAGATACTGCTTGCTGATGGGTCCGCCGCACTGCGGACAGATGCGCCGGGTATGCACCTGCCAGTGCTTCTTGAGCTCGAATGCCTTCTTCCATGCCAGGAAATCAAAGCTGTAGTCGCGGGCCTGCGCAATCACCTGGCCCAGCCTGCGTGGCGCGATCGCGTGAATCGGTGTGGCGGGATGCACGCGCGTACGGAACAGCACCTCGTTCTTGATGATGTTGCCCACGCCGGCAAAGATCGACTGGTCCAGCAACGCATCGCAGATCAACGTGTCCGGCTGGGCCTTCAAGCGGCGACGCGCAAGCCGGGGATCCCACTGCGGGCTCATCACATCGGTCCGCCAGTCGTAGGCATCGTCCAGGTCGCCTTCGATGTACTTCAACGAACACGTGTAGAGATTCAGCTCGCCGTTGTCGAACACAAGCGACGCACGTGCCGGGTTCGGCTTGCGCTCATCGATCCGCCAGGTACCAAACATCAGCAGGTGCGCGCGCAGGCTGAAGCCACGGAACTCAAGCAGGAAGTGCTTGCCCCAACTGCGCACGGACACGATCCGGCGGCCCTCCATGCGCGACAGGTCCAGGCTGCTGTTGCCGCTGGCATGGCGCACGGTCTTGTTGCGGAAACGCGCTGCGGCATCGCGCAGGATGACGATGGAGGGACCTTCAGGCATTTTCCTGCTCCAGCAAGGCCTGCAGCCGCAGGGCGTTGTCGATCGCAAAGCCGTGTGCAGTGTTGTCGAAGATCACCCAGCACGGCGTACCCGGGGTGGTGCTTGCACGAAGCTGGCCGGCCAGTTGCTGCAGCGCCTCTTCGCTGTACGCGCTGTAGTAGATGCGCGGGCTGCCGTGCCAGCGCCAGTATGCCCACGCCGGACTGGCGGCGGGAACCGCACCGGCCGGAACGCGCGGGGGATCCACGCCGACGCGGCTGATGTCATGGCGTTGCAGCAGGGCATCGGCTTCAGGCAGGAACCAGCTGGGGTGGCGCGGCTCGCAGGCTACCGGCAGCGCTGTACGCCGGCGCAGCATCGCAAAGAACGTCGACGCCACCCGTGCATCGAACGATAGCGCCGGCGGTAGCTGCAGCAGCAGACCGCCCAGGTGGTCGCCCAGATGGAGCGCTTCGCCCAGAAAACGGTCCAGCGGCGCACCCACCCCGCGCAGCGCCAGCTCATGCGAAATGAGCTTGGGGACTTTCACCGAGAAACGGAAGTCTGGCGGTACGGCCGCCGCCCAGCGCGCATAGGTCGCCGGCTGATGGGGGCGATAGAACGAGGAGTTGATCTCCGCGACGGTCAGGCGTGTAGCGTAGCGCTGCAACGCGCTGGCGCCTTCGCCGAAGCGATCTGCGTAGCGGCTGGGAATCGACCAACCGGCACAGCCTATCCGCACTGCCGATGCCACCGTCCGCTCTCCTCTGTTGGTGATTGACCAGGATCAAGCGTCCGCCGCCGCGCGTTACGGAACGGCGAAGCCCTGTGAAGCCGCAGCTGATGCGGGGCCTGGTTATCCAGCGGTGCTCCGCGGAATGGGCTCGCCGACGGACCGCTGCGCTCGCCGACCATGGGTCGGCGCTACCGATGGCGGCTGTGGTAGCGCCGAGCCGTGCTCGGCGGAATGGTCCCGCCGACGGCCCGCTGCGCTCGCCGACCATGGGTCGGCGCTACCGATGGCCGGGGGCCAAACGCTCCCTGTTGACCGGCCCGCTACGCCGTCCGGTGCATGCTGCGCCCATGTTCGAATTCACTGACGAATCCTGGTCCGTCCTGCCGCGCGACTTCTACAGGCGCCATCCGGCGGCGGTGGCCCCGGAACTGCTGAACAAGATCCTGGTCAGCGCGGACGGACGCGCGGCACGGATCGTCGAAGTGGAGGCCTACGCCGGCAGCGAAGATCCCGCGGCACACTCATTCCGCGGCATGACCGCACGAAACGCCACCATGTTCGGCGCACCCGGGCACCTGTATGTGTACTTCACCTACGGCATGCACTGGGGCAGCAACGCGGTGTGTGGCGAAGTGGGGGAAGGTGTGGGCGTACTGCTGCGTGCGGCTGAGCCCTTGCAGGGCATCGAGACGATGCAGCTGTCACGCCCCAAGGCGAAACGCGAGCGCGATCTGGCCAGTGGGCCCGGCAAACTGTCGCAGGCATTCGCGATCACGCGCGCGCTGGACGGTGCCGACCTGGTTACGGCCGACAGAGGCATCACGATCGTGGACGATGGCACGCCGCCGCCGTCGCACCCGGTCGTCGGACCGCGCATCGGCATCAGCCGCGCGGTCGAGTTGCCGTGGCGCTGGCACGTACGGGACAACCCGCACGTCTCGGTGCGTCCACCGCGAAAGGCCTGATGGGTCGCAATGCCCGGTAGCGCCGAGCCACGCTCGGCGGAGTGTTCCCGCCAACGGCCCGCTGCGCTCGCCGACCATGGGTCGGCGCTACCGATGCCCGCGATTGTCCGTAGCGCCGAGCCACGCTCGGCGGAGTGTTCCCGCCGACGGTCCGCTGCGCTCGCCGAGCATGGCTCGGCCCTACCGGCTACCGGGACGCTCGCTCACCCCTCCCATGACAAGCCGCGCGGTGCATTACGGAAGCCGGCTGCGCGCAGGGCATCGGTGATCGGCCCGCGACCGATCACCTCATCGTTGATGAGATCCAGGGTGAACGACAACCGCTTGCCACGTCGCAGTGCGATGGCCAGCGCCTGCGCCGCACTGGTCACCATCGCTGCGTGCGCAGGGTCATCATCCTCGAAGAAGGTCAGCAGATTGCGTCCGCCCTGCGCCAGATACATGCGCAGTTGCCCTGCGCCGATCACCACCAGTGCACCGGCGCGGCGCACGGGCCGTTGCCGTGCCGGGTGCGCCGGCCAAGGCAGCACCGTCCCATAAGGATTGGCAGGGTCGAGTACCGAAAGTCCAATAGCAACGTCCCTTCCCGCGGATACGCTGTCTTCGGCGAACTCGCGGAGCCGGTCCACGCTGCCGCGCTCCGCGAATTGCGCGCCGCCCAAGCCGTGCACGAAGCGTCCGCGCAGCACGCGCCCCGCATCCTCCATCCCCCGATAGACCTGTTGCAAGGCGGGGAACCCCCCTGCGATGCCTTCGGCTACTGCGGCGCCCCGGGTGACCACCCCGTGGCGATCCAGCAGCGCATCAGCCAGTGATACTGCACGCACGGTATCGCTGGCGGAGCCTCGCTGCAGCAACGACCAGCGACCCGCCAACGACGGGGCATCGTATGTAGCCGGCCCCTGCGCCCCAACGGATGCAGCCGGCGCGCTGTCTGCCATCTGGAATCCGGCAAAGCCACGGCGTCGACGCGACACACTGGCGGCACGGATGCGCGATTGCACACGCGCCCCGGACAGCGCGCGCAGTGGCGCCCAGATGTCCGTCGTCAGTTGTCCTGTCCAGACCAGATCCCACAGCGCGGCATGCAGGTTTTCAGGCGACAGCTCCACGCCTGGCGAACCGTCGGGGTCGGCCTGCATTCGCGCATGCACGCCCGCCGCAAGCTGCCGCGCGAAGAACGCACCGCCCCCGTCCAGCACGGACAGGATCAACGGCTGCAGGGGCGATGCCGTGTCTGCTTCCGCGCCGCCAGGTGCTGCAGGCAGCGTCTCGCCGGCCACATCCTGCAGGTCGAGCGAGACCAGCCCGTCGTCGTCACCGAGCCTGCCGTGCCCACACCACAGCACCGCGCCCGTGGCCAGCAACTCATCCAGCAACGCCGGCACATAGTCCCGAACACGGGCAGGCAGGATCTGGTTTTCCCAGATGGATATCGGCAACGGCACGCCGGCCAGCTGCTCGACCACCCGCACTACCCCGTCCACGCCCTCCATTGTCCCTTCACTGGCGTGGACATCGGGCAGGGCGGCATGTCCCACCGCGCCGCTCATCACGCCGTGCCGTTCGAGCAGCAACCGCGCGTATGCGTCCCCGGGCACGGGGCGGGTGGCCTCACGCGCTGCCTGCAGCGAGCGCACGCGCAGCCGACGGAAGACGTCTTCGCTCACCCACTCGTGATACGCCAACGGACTGATGTCCGGGTGGGCAGCAGCACCCGCTGCGACATTCACCGTGCCGAACGTGCCGCTCAACACCTTGCCCTGCTCGCCAAGACGAGACAATGCCGCATCGGCGACTGCAACACCCAGGCCGAATCGCTCGGCCATGTCCGCAGTGAAAAACGGGGCGTGCGTACGCGCGTAGCGTGCAATCAGTTCCCCCAGCGGATCAGCGCTGGGCGTGCGGAAGGCCTCCGGCACATCGGCGGGCAAGACACTGCCCAACGCATCGCGCAGCTTCCCTGCATCTTCCACTGCGGCCCAGTACGCCGTGCCCGCGATGCGTACCGGCAGCGCGCGGCGCTCGTCATGCAGCAGTTGTATGAAGCCTTCGGCGCTGCCATGGCCATCCTGCAGGCGCGCACCGATCTCTTCCGTGGTCAGCGGACCCAGCTCGCGCAGCAGATCGGCGACGCCCTCCTTGCCCTTGGCCAGGCGATCGGTAGCGAGCCGTTGCAGCTCATCGCCGACGCGCTGCACGACGGCGGTGTCCAGCAGTTCGCCCACATCCACCTGGCCCAGCAGGTCGCCCAGCAGCCCACTGTCCAGCGACAGGATGGACGCGCGACGCTCCGCCAGTGGCACATCGGTGCCGTACATGAACTCGGCAACGTAGCCGAACAACAGGTTGGCCGCGAACGGCGACGGCACCTCGGTGGTGACCTCGGCGATCTGTACCGCGCCGTCCACCAGGCGCTGCATGAGTGCACCAAGCGCCTGCAGATCATAGACATCCTGCAGGCACTCGCGGGCGGTTTCGATCAGGATCGGGAAATCCGGGTAGGCACGCGCCACGTCCAGAAGCTGCCCCGCACGGAGGCGTTGCTGCCACAGCGGTGAACGCCGACCGGGTGTCCGCCGCGGGAGCAGCAAGGCACGCGATGCACACTCGCGGAACCGCGCGGCAAACAGGGCCGAGCCACCCACTGCCGCCGTGACGCTGCGCTGCAGGGCATCGGGATCGAACAGGAACAGCTCCGCCCCCGGCACACGCCCCGTACTGTCCGGGATACGCGCCATGATGCCGTCTTCGCTCGCCACCACCGACGGATCCACGTGCCAGCGCTCACGGATACGTTCGGCAATGGCCAATGCCCACGGATCGTGCACGCGGCGTCCATAGGGCGAGTGCAGCATCACCCGCCAATCGCCCAGCTCATCGCGGCAGCGCTCCACCACCAGCTGCCGGTCGGTTGGCAGCACGCCGGTCGCCTCGCGCTGTTCTTTCAGCAGGCTGAGCATGTTCTTGATCGCACGCGCATCCAGACCGCATGCCTGCAGCCGCGAGGCCAGCGCTTCCGGCAACGCGCCGTCGGCACGTGCAGCCGGTTCGAGCGCTGCGAAAAAGGCACCGATGGCCAGGCCGAGCTCGGCCGGCCGTCCCGCATTTTCGCCGCGCCAGAAAGGCAGGCGTGCAGAGCGGCCTGGGGCCGGGGTCACGATCACCTGGTCGTGGGTGATCTGCTCCACCCGCCACGAGGTGGCGCCGAGCGTGATCACATCGTTGACCCGCGACTCGTGCACCATTTCCTCGTCAAGCTCACCCACACGGCGCGAGCCCGCGCGCTCCTCGCCTTCCGGGAGCACCACGCTGAACATGCCGCGATCCGGAATGGTGCCGCCGCTGGTGATTGCCAGTTGCTTCGCACCGGGCCGCGCGGTCAGTTGGCCGCTGTCCCGGTTCCACACCACCTTCGGACGAAACCCGGCGAAGTCGTCCGACGGATAGCGGCCTGCCAGCATGTCCAGCACCGCATCGAAGGCACTGCGTGGCAGCTCGCGATACGGCGCTGCGCGACGCACGCAGGCATACCACGCATCCACGTCGAGCGGATCCATCGCGACTGCGGCCACCGTCTGCTGGGCCAGCACATCCAACGGATTGCGCGGCGGATCCACTGCCTCGATGCGACCGGCCAGCATGCTGTCCACGATCACCGCCGCATCGATCAGATCGCGACGTGTGCGTGGGTAGACGAAGCCGGTGGACACACCCCCGACCTGATGGCCGGCACGGCCCACCCGCTGCAAGGCGCTGGCCACCGACGGCGGCGCGGCCACCTGGATCACCAGGTCCACCAGTCCCATGTCGATACCCAGTTCCAGACTGGACGTCGCCACCACGCAGCGCAGTTCGCCGGACTTGAGCGCGACCTCGATCTCACGACGCTGTTCTTTGCTCACCGACCCGTGGTGGGAACGCGCGATCAACGGCTCCGCACCGTCCGAACGCCCGGACGTGCCGCCATTGAAGGAACCGTAGGCGGTGGCTTGCAGGGCCTGTGCCGGTTGTTCACCCGCAGCCTGCGCAAGGCGCTCCGCGTACAGGGCGTTGAGGCGCGCCGTGAGCTTTTCCGCCACACCGCGCGAGTTGGCGAAGACGATCGTCGAGCGCCAGCGCAGTACCTCATCCAGGATGCTGGCCTCCACGTGTGGCCAGATCGAGCCCACCCGTGACGACTGCTCGCGGCCACCCGTCGCGGGCCCGTGCGTGGGCAGGTCGGCCATGTCGTCCACCGGCACCACGATGCGCATCGCCAGATGCCGCGGAGACGGTGGCTGCACGACGCGTACCGGCCGGTCGCCGCCGAGGAACCGCGCGACTTCGTCGACAGGGCGAACTGTCGCCGACAGGCCGATACGCTGCGCAGGTGCCGGCAGCAGCGCCTCCAGCCGCTCCAGGCTGAGCGCGAGATGTGTACCGCGCTTGGTGCCGGCGACCGCATGGATCTCGTCGATGATCACCGTATGCACGTTGCGCAAGGTGTCCCGCGCCTTGGACGTGAGCATCAGGAACAGCGATTCGGGTGTGGTGATCAGGATGTCCGGGGGGCGGCGCAGCAGGCGGGCGCGCTCGGCCGGGGTGGTGTCGCCACTTCGGATCGCGACGCTGAGGTCCACTTCCGGATCACCACGGCGTGCACGCTCGGCACGCACGCCCTGCAGCGGGATCTGCAGGTTCCGCTGCACGTCCGAGCCCAATGCCTTGATCGGCGAGATGTACAGCACGCGGGTAGCGGCGCGATCAGGGCCGGGCACGGTTTGGGCCGAACGTGCCTGCTGATCGCGTTCGCTGAACAGCTGGTCGATGGCGTGCAGGAAGGCGGCCAGTGTCTTGCCCGATCCCGTCGGCGCGATCACCAACGTGTGCTGGCCCTCGCTGATGGCTTGCCACGCCTGTACCTGTGCGGGGGTGGCGGCCGGAAAGGCGTGAGCAAACCACGCGCGCGTGGCGGGACCAAAGACTTCAGGAAGTGCGTCGAGGGGGCTGGGCATGACCCCATTATGCGAGCGGCCGCGTGCAGGCCGGCATGACGGGGCTGCTGCGTCGGGTGCCGGTGGACCCGACCGCTGCTCGCGTTACCTTGGACACTGGGGCGGCGGTTATATAGCAACTAGGCTGCGCTGCATGCACCGCCCGGTGCCTTGCGGAAGCGCCCTGCCATGACGATTGCCTGGAAACTGACTTCGCTGCTGCTGGCCGCCGCACCGCTTGATGCATTCGCCGCCGAGCAATGGATCATCGGCACCGACCTGTGGGGCAACACGAGCTACCAGACACTGCAGTTGGACGCCCACGGGGAACGCCTGCAGGGCACGCTGGATGGTGACGCGGTGGCAGGTTCGCGCACAGACGGCGGCTTTTCCTTCACTGTCACGGACAAGGAGGGTCAGGTCAGCCACTACCGCGGTCGCATCGACGACGCGCGGATGCGTGGGGAGAGCGATCAGCCGGACACCAATGATCGCGCAGCTCGCGCCGTCCACGCGTTCACCGGTTGGCGTGTCCCGGATCGCAAGCAGTCCGCCCCGCAGGTGCATCGGTTCACGCCAACGGATTATTCCAACACCTTCAGTGCGGATCGTCCGCCGGTACTGGTCATCCATCCCGGCGATTCCGTGCAGACCCGCACGCTGGATTCGGGTGGCGTAGACGAGCGGGGCATCACCCGGGCGCTGTACGGCAATCCCCAGGTCGGTCCGTTTTTCGTTGTCGGCGCAGAAGCCGGCGACACCTTGGCCATCACCTTGGTCTCGTTGAAGCTCAACCGCGATTACGCCGACAGCCTGGATGGCCTCGTCGACCGTCTGAAGACTGCTCGCGTAGCCGGTGAAGCTTCTGCGCTGGGCAAGCCGGTACGCTGGCAGTTGGACCGTGCGCGTGGCATGGCCCGTCCACAGGGGGCGTCCGGCGCACTCAAGGGTTTCGAGGTACCGGTGAAGCCGATGCTGGGTGGGCTGGCACTGGCCCCGGGTTTCGGCTATCCCCCGATCTCCACGGGCGACACCCATGTGTTCGGCGGCAACATGGACTTCAATGCGGTTGTCGAAGGCAACACGGTGTTCTTGCCCGTGCAGCAGCCCGGCGCCTTGTTGTACCTGGGCGATGGGCATGCGTTGCAGGGTGATGGCGAGACCACGCAGTGGGCGCTGGAGACCTCGCTGGATGTCATCGTGAAGGTGGAACTGGTGAAGCGACAGTCCATCGCGACCCCGCGCGTTGAATCCCCGGCCCAGCTGATGGCGCTGGGGCAAGGCGGCTCCAGCGACGACGCCTTGCGTCTTGCTACGGCCGGCATGCTGCAATGGCTCCGACAGTCCTATGGATTGACGCTGTCCGAGGCGACGCAGGTGCTTGGCGTGGCCGTGCAGTACAACGTGGCCAACCTGGCCGGACGGAGCGTGGGCGTTGCCGCGAAGATCGACAAGACAGTGTTGCGGACACTGACACCCGTGGCTGCCCCGGCGAAGTAACGCCTGGCAGTTGCGCTCTCGGTAGCGCCGAGCCGTGCTCGGCGGCTTGCCGGTCCGTGCACGGGTGCCTGACCCAGGCCGCTGCGCTCGCCGAGCGTGGCTCGGCGCTACCACAGCGCAAAGCTCCGCCACCTGGTAGCGCCGAGCCGTGCTCGGCGGCTTGCCCGTCTGGTGCACGCACGCCTGATCCAGGCCGCTGCGCTCGCCGAGCGTGGCTCGGCGCTACCACCGCGCTCCACCGTCACTTGGTAGCGCCGAGCCGTGCTCGGCGGCTTGCCGGTCCGGTGCGCGGACGCCTGACGCATGCCGCTGCGCTCGCCGAGCGTGGCTCGGCGCTACCACCCCGCTCCGCCGCCACCTGGTAGCGCCGAGCCGTGCTCGGCGGCTTGCCAGTCCGGTGCACGGGTGCCTGATGCAGGCCCCTGCGCTCGCCGAGCGTTGCTCGGCGCTACCACCCCGCTCCGCCGCTGCTCGGTAGCGCCGAGCCGTGCTCGGCGGCTGGCCGGTCCGGTGCATGGGCGCCTGATGCAGGCCGCTGCTCGGCGGCTTTCCGGTCCGGTGCACGCACGCCTGACGCAGGCCGCTGCGCTCGCCGAGCGTGGCTCGGCGCTACCACCCCCACACCCACCCAACCGCCAGACTCAGCACACATTCGTTGCAGTACGGTTTAAGTTCTGTTAACTATTGCTGCAGCGCACCAGAACCTCTGGCACGCAAGGAGAACCAAGGAATGAAGACCTGACCTGACCCGAAATCCCACAATCCGACTGCAAGGTGCATGCATGAACTACCGCATTGGCAAGTGTGTTCACGCTCCGAAAGCCTTTTCGCCATTGGCATCTGCAGTACACGTGGCGCTGGCCACCGCCCTGTTGACCACAGGCTCCATCGCGGTGGCGCAGGACCGAAACACCTCACCCACCGCCGAAGCCGCCACCCTGGACACCGTGTCCGTGCTGGGCAGCCGTACCAAACCGCGCACCGTCTCATCATCTGCCGTGCCGATCGACATCATCAGCGGTGACGAGTTCCGCAACCAGGGTGCCACCGACGCACTGGACCAGCTCAAGGTGCTGGTGCCGTCCTTCAACGTCAGCACGATCCCCATCGACGATGCCGCCAGCCTGGTGCGGCCAGCCAACCTGCGCGGCCTGCCGCCGGACAACACGCTGCTGCTGATCAACGGCAAACGCTTCCACCGCGCTGCGGTGATCACGTTCCTGGGGCATGGCCTGTCCGACGGTGCACAGGGTCCGGACCTGTCGGCGTTCCCGTCGCTGGCGCTGGAGCAGGTGGAGGTGCTGCGCGATGGTGCAGCGGCCCAGTACGGGTCGGATGCGATCGCGGGGGTGATCAACTTCGGCCTGAAGAAACTGCGCGAAGGCGGCAGCGCCGAGGTGTTCACCGGCAAGTACTACGAGGGCGATGGCCTGACCACGCAGTATTCGGCGCAGATCGGACTGCCACTGACCGAGCGCGGCTTTGCCACGCTGACCGCTGAGTGGCGCAAGGCGGACGACACCTCGCGCAGTGTGCAGCGGGACGATGCGGGCGCCGCGGCGGCGGCCGGATACCCGGGCGTAGGCGATCCCGCGCAGGTGTGGGGTTCACCGAAGGTCGACGATGACCTGAAGCTGGTCTACAACCTCGGCCTGTCCACCGATACGGTGGATTTCTATCTGTTCGGCAACTACGCCAAGCGCGATGTCGACGGTGGGTTCTACTACCGTGATCCAACGGCGCGCTCCGGGGTGTACTCCAACGATGGCGGCGATACCCTGCTGGTCGGCAACCTGACCGGTGCAGGCGCGTGCCCGACCATTGCACTGCGCGACGGTGCCGGCAACCTGCTGCCGTACAGCGGGGTCAGCGGCGCAGTCGCCGCCTTGCCCGCCAACTGCTACACCTTCCTGTCCAGCCTGCCTGGTGGCTTTACGCCGCGCTTCGGCGGCTCGCTGGAAGATACCTCGGTGGTCGCCGGGGCAAAGGGCACCTGGGACGAGTGGTACTGGGACGTCAGCGGGTCGTGGGGCCGCAACGACATCGACTTCGTCATCTACAACACAGTCAATGCATCGCTGGGCCCGAACCAGCCGGCCGGTCTCTCTTTCCGCCCAGGCGGCAATACCCAGACCGAAAAGAACCTCAACGTCGATGTCAGCCGCGATATCACCACGACCTTCAGCAGCCAACCGCTGCGGTTGGCCATGGGCGCGGAATGGCGCGAAGAAAGCTTCACGATCAGTCCGGGTGACGGACCGTCGACGGCCATCGGTCCACTGACCGACCAAGGCTTCGCCTTGGGTTCCAACGGCTTCAACGGGTTCAGCGCGCGAACGGCCGGCACCTTCGACCGACGCAACTGGGCGGCCTACGCCGATCTGGAAGCGCAGCTCACCGAACGCTTCCTGCTGGCCGGCGCGCTGCGTTATGAGGACTACGATTCCTTCGGCAGTACCACCATCGGCAAGCTCACCGCGCGCTTCGACTTCACCCCTAACTTCGCGCTACGTGGTGCCGTCAACACCGGCTTCCGTGCACCTACGCCGGGCCAGGCCAACATCAGCCAGATCAGCACGGTGTTCGGGGGCACGGCCCTGGAAGACATCGCCACGCTGCCGCCGACCGATCCGATCGCGCAGCTCAAGGGCGCACGACCGCTCACGCCGGAGGAGTCAACGAACATCTCGCTGGGCGCGGTGTGGACCGACGGCGACTGGCTGGTCACCGTGGATGGTTACCAGATCAAGGTGGAGGACCGCATCGCCCTGAGCACCAGCTTCGCGGTGACGCCGGAAGAACGCGCGGCGCTGGTGGCGGGCGGCAACCCGGAAGCCGCGTCGATCTCGCAGGTGACCTACTTCGGCAACGCATTCGACACCACCACCACCGGCGTGGATCTGGTCACCAGCTATCGCAGCGACCATTTCGGTGGCACCACCACGTACTCGCTCGCCGCCAACTGGAACCGCACCGAGGTCGACCGCTACGACACCGACTTCATCGATGCGGCGCGCGTCTACAAGCTGGAGGAATCCCTGCCGAAGACAAAGGGCTACTTCAGCATCAACCACCAGCGGCAGATCTTCCATGCCAACCTGCGCTTGAACTATTACGGGTCGTGGTACGAAGACCATCTGGACAGTGGCGTGATCTCCGCAGCGGACGGCGGCCTGCCCATCCATGCCGGCAGCGCGCTGCTGGTGGATGCAGACGTGGGCTGGAACTTCGACTCTGGACTTTACTTCAGCGTCGGCGCGCAGAACCTGTTCGACCGCGTGCCTTCAAAGAATCCCTGGGCGGGCGTCGCTGGCGCCGAGTACCCGGTCCATTCGCCGTATGGCTTCAACGGCGGGTTCTATTACGCGCGGGTGGGGTGGAAGTTCTAGGCCGTTCTTCCGGGAGGCAGGCGGCGGGCCAGGGAAGTGCCTGCCGCCTGTTTCATCCGCACGCCGCTAATCCGCATAGAGCCTGACAGGCAAAAGGCCGTCCATGCCTTCTGCGTCCACCAAGCGTGATCCCGAGCGAACTGGGTGTCGCGTATTGCATCCCGCCATCGTCTTTCACAGATTTCCTCATGGACGCGGGAGTGTGGACTTACGCACGATGATGACGCTGGCGCCATCACGACGTCGGCCGGGATTGGCATCCTGTTTGTGCAACACGATTTGGCTCTGTTCTGCCCTCGGGGCACGGCGGAGAATGCACTGCATCGTCTTCCGGTCATACGGCGGGCGGTGTGTGGGGATCCCTGATCCGCCGGCCCTTTTTCGTGTTGTACACCGGTATGCCAACCCGCATCGCCCGCCACCCAGCGCTTCCGCGCGGGTGGCTTCAACGCACTGTGAGGTCGCTTGCATGAGCTCTTCCGATCTTCCCCCTACCCCGCCGCTGCGCCTGATCGCATCCGCGGAAAACGCTGATCGTTCTACAGACAGCGTCAGCTTGGACCTGCAGCGGACCGGGCGCGTCGTGGTGTCCGTTCGCGTGCTGCGCGCCTTGGATGCCACCTTGGAAATCCTGCAGGCCGAGCATATCGCCCGATGCGATGGCGATATCGCTTCGCTGTTGGGTGAGCATCTGACCGATGGCTTGCTGGTGGCCGCCCGCGAGCTGGTCAGGGCGTCGGCGAGTCCGCATCTGGATCGGCCGTAACGCCTTTCTACCTGCCTGCACAAGGCTATCAGGCGGGCGCTTTGTACCCTGCGCGCGGCCAGTCTGGCGGCATCCAGCATCGGCAACTCGGTAGCTCTTCCTTTCAGCCTACCGGCCGAGTGCCGCATTGCTCAACGTCTGTACCGTCGCGCAGTTCTCGCATTTGACGACCAGCCCACCAAACAGCTGTTGGATGTCCCGTTCCTCGATGCACGTGATATGGCCACAGCGCTTGCATTCGGCATGAATGGTCTGCACAAACGCAATGGCGCCATCGGGTCCCTTTGCCGCTTGGAAATCTCTGATTCGGAATACGCCGGTGTCAATCATCAGGTCAGTCTCGAATGATCTGACCGCCAACGTAGCCAACCGCGCGTAAGGGGAGTTCCATGCCAGCGTGATCCCGGCATCAAGACGCGCCATGGCGTGAGAACGGGTCAAGATAAATCGTTCAGGTTTTCCTCCTCTGTGATGAACGCGTTAAGTGTTAGCGTTCTCAGTCCAGAGTGTGTTGCGTCATGAGGTGCCGGGAATGCCTGTAAGGGCGTTGGTGTACGTAAGTAAGGTTTCTCCAAAGATCAGCCCTCCTGAGCTGGAAGTGCTTGTAAACAATGCACAGACGTTCAACCGCACGGCGGGAGTGAGCGGTGTCTTGCTGTTCGACGGTGCGCGCTATCTGCAGTACCTGGAGGGGCCAGAGGATGGCGTAACTGCCGTCTATGGTCGGATCCATCAGGCGACGCGGCACACGCAGATCGAGGTCATTGCCCAGGGGCATGCCGGTTCACGCTATTTCCCGTATTGGCCCATGAAGAAGTTCGACGTGGACCCGGAGACGTTCGATGCGGTCGCGCAGGCCAGCTGGGCAGGTTTCGCCCCCAGCGCGGCGGAAGGTAGCGCCACCGCAGTGGGCCGCCTGATCGACGTCGTGGGCGTACATCCAGTCCGCGATTGACCCGTCACATCGGTAGCGCCGAGCCACGCTCGGCGGAATCTGTCAGCGACTGATGCCCACCATACCGCTGCGCTCGCCGCACACCGACTTGGCTCAGCGTTACGTTGATCGCAGCCGCATGCCCGCATTTGCTATCTTGCCCCGGCCCTTCCACTGCCTCACCGGAATCCCATGCCGCGCGTGTCCCCAGGCGTTCGATCCGCCTCCACTGCAAAAGCCGCACTTGAACAGGAAATCGCACGCTCAGGCCTGAACGACCAGGCGCTGCTGCGTGCCGCCACCAAGGAAGCCTTCGAGCGGGTGAACCTGCTGCTCAAGGCGTACTACGCCGATTTCAGCCCGAAACAACAGGCGCTTATCCTGGCAACCGTTGGTGCCAAGGCGACCTCGAGCGTGGCGTCCCGCGAGACGCCTGCCAAGGCAGCGCGCCTGGCCAAGCGGCCGACAGAGGAGCTTCCGCCGCGTTTCTGGCTGCCGTTCAGTGGCGAGACGTGGTCAGGCCGTGGCCGCCCGCCCAACGCATTCCTTGCCTGGGAAGGCACCGTGGCGCACACCGAGTGGAAGAAGCGCCATCCTGATGAGCGGTTTCCGCTTTATCCGGGTTGATGCGGGGAGATTATCAAGAGCAGGCGACTGAGGGCTGCCGATCGACGGCAGCCGACTGAAGTCGGCTCTACCCGGCATAGGCGAATCACCTGCGGAACGGCAGCCGACTGAAGTCGGCTCTACCCGGCGTAGGCGACCCACCCGCGGAAGGAAAGCGCCGCGTAGAACAGGCGGGGTTCAATGAACCCGGCCTCTTCCAGCAGCGACACTTCGCGCTCGGGTGAGAGCGTGGGCAACCTGCTCGCCAGCGCCTCGGCGCGCGCGGCGAGGTCGTCATCAGTACCCCCACGCGCCATTGCGAATGCGGCCCAGCGCTGTAGCCATACCCTTTTCTCGGTGGGTTCGTCAGGCACGCTGTGATGGGCAATGACCAAGGGAGCCCCCGGTTTGAGCCTACGTTTCAGCTCGCGAAGCGTATGCAACCGCTCGTCCGGCGACAGAAAGTGCAGCGTCAGCAGGCACGTCGCGCCATCGAAGAGCACGTCGGGTGCATCGTCGATATAGCCCTGGATCAACTCGCCGTGCAGCGACAGGTCGCCAAGCGTGTGGTGCGCAAGCGCCAGCATTTCGGCCGATGGGTCAACGCCCACCAAGCGCCACGTCGGGCTCGCCTCCGCAAATGCCCGCATTTCGACCCCACCCCCGGCACCGAGCACGAGCACCTGCCCGTGTGCAGGCACCCGCTCGGCCAGCAGCACCTGCGCCATCTGATGTAGGGCATGCACACCTGGCACGTTGCGCACCAGGTTATCGATGTACTGCGATACCGCAGCGGGATCAGAAAACGACATGGCGGCCATCTCTTCGAGGTTGACCGCAAATGTAACACTTACGATTACATTAAACGTCAGGGCTGCCTGCGCATGCGGGTCAGCGACTGCACGGTGCCGTCGTCGTTGGCCATGCAGAGGTAACGTCCGTCCGGATAATCGATGATCAGCTCGGTCACTTGTTCATTGACCGGCACGCGGGTGACCACGCGGCCTTCCGCATTGGCCCGGTCGTCGCAGGCGGCCGACGCCCCTCGCCCATCAGCCCGCGATTCGGTGGGTCGCCCTCGCGATGACGTATTGCGGAACACCGCACGGCACCCGTCCTTGACCCAGATCGAGTGGCGGTTGAGGTCCCAGTTCTCACCCTTTACGCAGCGCGTGCTGCTCAGCTGACGAACGACCCGTACATCGCCGCGGGTGTCCATGTCGCACTCGGTCTGCTTGCGGTCACGCGATTCGCAGGTCACCTCGGCCGGCAACGCCCCCTCGCCACGGTCGGTGGCAGGACGATCATGACGGTGCCGTTCGCCGTCATCCGACTGACCCGCGCTGCCCACCTGGCAGACCCCGTTGGCGCCGCCCTTGCCGGTATAGCTCATCTGCACGCCGCCATCGGGCGAACGGTTGATGGACAAGGTGACGCCGCTGCTCGCGTCACGCGCCTCATAGTAATTGTCGTTGAAGCGTTTCAACTGCGTCTGGCGGCCGTTGATGTAGACCGGGCCGCCCTCATCGGCGTGCACCTCGATGGCGCCCGGGCAGGTGCCGTTGAAGAGCGGGATGGCCGCGTTGGCCGCGGGAGAAACGCCCGCCAAGGGGGTCAGCAGAACGACTGCGGCAAGGTGCGAGAACCTGAACATGGTGAGCATCCGTGAGACCTGTCGAGGAAAGCGGACGATAGCAGTCACGTCATGGGCTCGGTGTCTACACAGTGATGGGGACACTGCTGCGTCCCCCCTCCGCGATCATGGCCGTCAACTACTCGGTGACGGCGGCCGTTTCCATTTGCCTCCGGGTGGCAGGCCCTGCATCACGGTAGCCTCTATTCACGCCTTCGACGTTGCCTCACGCACGAACGCTTCATAGGTGCGCAGCGGGTGCCCCAGTATCGCCTGCAGCCGTTCGACAGATCCCTCTGCAGCCTGCATGCCGTGCAGCTGGATGCCCGCCAACATCAGGCGCATGTCATACGCCAGCCAGGACGGTGCATAGGAGGCCATCTGCGCCTCGAACGCCGCCACGTCATCACCGGCGTAAGCCACCTCACGGCCCAGTGCGGTGCTCCACGCGGCCGCCACCGATGCGCCCGTCATGGCCTGCGGGCCCACCAGTTCCAGGGTCAGCGCCTCCAGCGCCGCCGGTGCACGGTCACGTCGCAGCAGCTCCGCCACAGCGATCTCTGCGATGTCGCGCGCATCGATCATGCACACGCCGGCCGAGCCGATCGGCATCGGGTACACGCCATGGTCCTGGATGGTCTGCTGGACCATCAGCTCGTTCTGCATGAAGTACGCCGGACGCAGCACGGTGGCCGCAATGCCGAGGCTCTCGATCATGCGCTCGACCGTGTGCTTGCCGGTGAAGTGCGGCACGTTGGTGAAGGTGTCGGCATGGATCACGGACAGATAAACGATGCGTTCGACGCCCGCTTCCTGCGCAAGGTTCAACGTGATCAGCGCCTGCGTTACCTCGTCGGGCGTGACCGCGTTCAACAGGAACAAGGTGCGGACCGAAGACAGCGCGGCGCGGATCGACGGGACGTCGGTCAGGTCGCCCACCACTTCGGTGACGCCGGCAGGAAAGGCGCGCTTGCCGCGTGTGCGGACCAGCGCCTTGACGTCGGCACCGGCACCGGCCAGGCCCTCGACAACCAGTGCACCGACAGTGCCCGTGGCACCAGTAACGAGAATGCTCATGTGAAACTCCTTCAACGGATGGATGGGGATCGGACGAGCAAACGATAGTCCGTTGCAGTATCAAAACGCAGACCACATTATGTAGACCCGCCGTCTCATCTATGAAACACCATGGACCTCAATGATCTGGGCGACTTCCTGCTGGTCGCGGCCAGCGGCGGATTGGGCAAGGCCAGTCGGGCCAGCGGCAGATCCAAGGCGACCCTGTCCCGCCGGATCTCCGATCTGGAGGACCAGTTGGGCGTGCGGCTGGTGGAGCGCAGCGCGCGCGGCCTGATCCTGACCGAGGCCGGCCAGATGCTGGTCAACCGCATCGAATCCCCACTGGGAGAGGTGGCCGAGGCCATGGCTGCCGCGCGGGATGGCGTTTCCTCTCCACGCGGCGTGCTGCGCATCGCCGCCCCCGTGCTCTTTTCGCAGCTGGCCATGGGGCGCATCGGTGCAGACTTCTGCGCCGCCTATCCGGAGGTGACCGTCGAGGTCGTGGCCGAGGACCGCATGGTCGACCTCATTGAAGAACACTTCGATGTGGTGATCCGGACCAATCCGCGGCCAGACAGCGCTCTGGTCGGTCGCTGTTTCGCCAAGGACCGGCTGGTGGTGGTTGCCGCGCCCGGCGTGGCGATGCCAGAGCGCGGCACCGTCCGCGCGGTGCCTGCAATTGTCGCCGCCACCTTCCAGCCCGGGCACTGGAATCTCGACGACGGACGCCTGATTCTGGAGCCCATTCCGCGGCTGCGATTCTCCTCGTTCCTGATGATCCGCGATGCCGCGCTGGCCGGTGGCGGCGCCGCGCAGATCCCCGCGTCCATCGCGCAGCAGCACATCGCCAGTGGCGCGCTCATCCAGTGGGGCGTAATCACCGGTGCCGAGCCCGCGCTGTGGGTACTGCACACCTCGCGCCGGTTGGCCACGCCGAAGGTGCGCGCCTTCGTGGACTTCATCTGTGCGCGCTACCCGGATATGGCCCTGACATTGCAGGGGTAGGGAATGATCGACGGTAGCGCTGGTGTCCAACGCACTGCGCAACCAAGCGATCACCCTGCCGCATCGTAGACTTGGCGCGTCCGCGTCACGGCCATTCGGGCCGGCGCCATTCGAGACACTGCAATGCAACCCGGAGTTACCTGTGATGATCCTGACGCAATGGATGGCGTGTGTGCGTGGCGTTCCTTTGAAAAGCCTGGCACCCCTGCTTGTTGGCGTACTGGCGGCCCCGGCCGCGCATGCGCTGGACACCGCGCAGTGGCAGGCCGTCGCGCCGGCGCTTCAAGCGGCGCTGGAATGTCGCACGAAACCTGACACCACCGGTGCGGCGTGGACGTCGCTGCCCCGCGATGCGGAGGGCGGAATCGCCGCCATCAAGCCACCCGCGCCGTTCCTGGTATTCGGCCTGCCGGTACGCGAGGTGGCCATCTTCATCGACGCCAGTGGCGAACTGGGCGAAAGCTACACCGCCGACCTGGGTGCGAGCCTGGCCGCTGTCCGCAAGGCGGCGAAACTCAACGCCGAGGATGGGCGCACCACCCCGATGGGCGACCTGACGCTGGGCGGAGACACCTCGCCGAAGCTGACGTGCACGGTGGCAGGCGCGTACGACGAAAGCGATTATCAGGAAAACTGATTTTGTTCCTGCTGGTGTAGGGTATCGGACCCATGGAGCCAAGGCTGTCTTCCACAGCCTGGGTTAACCAACGGCGCGCTCATGATTGACGCGGAGTCGATGGGGCTTACGGAGTTCCTCTAACCATTGGGTGTCCGCTTCCGGCCAGAAGCGGGCGTAGTTCATCATCAGTGGTTTACGCTGTTCCACAGTCCATTCGCCGATGCAATGGTCGCGAAATCTCTGAAGTCACGGGCGGGCCTCCCCAGAACGTGCTCCACATCTCCTGAGATGCTTTCCAACTTGTGATTGGCAATGTCCGTGTAGAGCGCGCCGAGAGTGTGCGCCCAACCTTCAGGTATACCCAAACTTATCTGTTCTGCTACGTATTCCTCTGTGCTCAGCGCAGCATAACGAACACGTCGTTCTGTTACGCGGCTGATTTCCTCGGCTACGTCGGCAAAGCCAAGTAGGCGTGGGCCAGTGAGTTCGTAGTACTTGCCCCCGTGCTGCTCATCCGTCAAGGCCAAGGATGCCACTTCGGCGATGTCATCGGCATCTACGAAAGCCTCTTTGCCCGTTCCAGTGGGCAAGCGAAGCTCTCCGGAAAGGACAGGGTCCAGAAGAAAATCTTCACTGAAGTTCTGATTGAACCATCGCAGACGCAAGCTAGTGAGGACGAGACCCGCCGAGACTACGCCTTGTTCTGCCGCCCGCACGGAGTTGGAGAAATCGCTTCCGTCGTCGGGAGTCGAAGCAAGCACTGCGCGGGTCGCACCCTTCGCAACTGCGACCTTGGCGAATTCGGAAACCTGCAACGCAGCCTCCATCCTACCCAGCCCTGGATGGACAATGTAGATCGAATCTACCCCGTCAAGGGCGTCTGACCACGTTCGGTCGTCTTCCCAGTCAAACGGCAAGGTGGATCTGCGCGAGACTGCACGCACAGCATGTCCGGCTTTCACGAGAATCTTAGCAACACGGCTTCCTGTCTTCCCCGTTGCGCATGTGACGAGGATCATATTCTCTGACATATTCAAACCTTTAGCATTGAGTCCAGGGGTTGCGAAGCACTGCCGTTTCCGAAGTTGGGATGTTGTCCTGAGCCGGAATAGTGGACTCATTACCGACGCGACTGATTGTCTAAAAAACCCAAAATTCGCGAAGTCACCAATCTCTTGAGTTCAGGTGAGAGCTCATTCCGTGAAAGCGCCTCGTGCACCCATAGACCATCGGCTGCCAAACGTGCAACGAAGTTGTCAAGATGGCCCGCTGAACTCAGCGCCTTGTCCAGTGGAGGCGCCCAGCGGTCCAGCACATCGAACCAAGCATTGGCATTTCCTTGGATGGATACGGAATCAAGAAGGAAGCGAAGCTCCGCAGCCGTGGCGCCGTGGGCACATGTGGCGACGTAGGCCTCGTACCGCTCCAAGGTGCTAGCTGCCGCTACGGGCTTGCCGGCATTCTGCTCCATCATGGCCTCCCAACGCCCTGCGAGATAATCATGCATGGCCGTCAACAACTGCTCCCGCGAAGCGAAGTGATACACAACACCGCTGCGGGTCAGGCCGGCTTCCTGGCAGACCGATTCAAACGTAACGGCGTCTACACCATCTCTGTCAACGATGCGGGTTGCCGCTTCAAGTATTTTTGATCTATTACTAGGGCGCATGATCTCAGTGCGAAGTGGTGACGGATGGTTCCCCCGTCCGATGGTCTCGCAGCAGATGCCATGTGACCAGTGCCCCGCCTAACGTGATGACACCTACCACGGCTATTGCGATGGTGTAAGCGCGATCATAGGAGCGCCCTAGAGCAACGACGGTCTGCGAGTCGCCGGTTCTATTGGCCATCGCCAGTGCATCGGCTACGCCACCAGCTCCGATGCCGCTGGCGAAATTCGTGAAGAGTGCAGCGACCAGGCTGCCGAGGATGGCGACGGCAAGCAGACTTCCAAACTCGTATGACACTTCTTCGACGGAGGACGCCATGCCGGCCCGTTCCGCCGGTACATTGCCGATGATCGCGCTTGAGGCAACGGACATTACCGAACCCAGCCCGAATCCGGTCAGCAGGAATCCGCCGACAAACAGCGCGACCCCCTCCCCCATCCTGAAACTGAGGGTAGCAAGGGCGATACCCGCGGCCGCTACGAAAAGGCCGCCAGCGATCAAAGGCCGCAGCCCCGTGCGGTGCAGGATAGCACCGCCGATAAGCGCGCTCGGCAGGCAACCCACGGCGACGGCAGAGACCAGCAGCCCGGCTTCTATGGGACTGAACCCTGCGATCATCTGGAACCGTTGCGTTGTCAGCAGTTGGAGCCCGCCAATAGCAAACATGGCGGCACCCGCTGCCAGGGTGCCCGAGGCGAACGCTTTGTTACTGAAGATGGCAAAGTCCAACAGCGGATGCGGCAAACGCTTCTGACGCCGGACAAACGCAGCACCCGCTACCGCAGCTACACCCGCCGAGAGGGCGGCTTCCCGCCAGGACGGTGGCGTGTGCGCGATCGACTTGATGGCGAACACCAGTCCAGAGAGAGCAAACAACGCAAGGATCGAGGACAGCAGATCCCACGACATGGAACGATCCGGCTCTTCATGCGGCGCGTAGGCGATCGCAGCCAGTACGGCAACAAGCACCACCGGGACGTTGATCAAGAAGACCGAGCCCCACCAAAAGTGGTTGAGCAGCACGCCGCCGACGATAGGCCCCAGCGCGCTACCGACAATCGATAGCGAGCCCCATACGGCAACAGCGAAGTTTCTTTCACGCTGATCCGTGAAAGCGACCCTGATCAGAGCCAACGTGGCCGGCATCATCGCAGCGGCACCAATCGCGAGCACGGCGCGTGCAGCGATCAAAAGGTTCGCACTTGGTGCGAAAGCTGCGGCTACCGATGCGCAGCCAAAAATGCCCAGACCGATGAGAAACATGCGCCGATGCCCTACCCGATCCCCCAACGTTCCTGCGCCAAGCAGGAGACCGGCCATGACCAACGGGTACGCATTGATGATCCAAAGGGCCTGCTGCTCGGTCGCATGCAGCTCCTCACTCAGCGTGGGCAGTGCGGTGTACAGGACTGAGTTGTCGAGCGTGATCAGCAGCAGCCCGGACGCAACGGTTACGAGCAGCTTCCAGCGATGTACATGTGCTGTTTCGGCTTGCATGAGACGCTTCCGCACGTTGACGTGACCGTAACTGTACGCCCCGTATGGTTACTCGTCAATCGCTTTTCAAGACCATGCGCATGCCCCGAATGAAAGAACTCCCGCACAGCCCCTACGTCCCGTTCGACGATGCCGTGACCGAGTACAACACCGCGTTCGGGCATCTGACCCCTTGGGAATACGCAGGCTGGAGGAACGAGACCCTGTCCTGGAAGCGCACTGCCTATATTCACGGCAACCTTAATCCCGCTTCGCCTTATCTGCTGGAGGGACCTGACGCACTCCAGTTGCTCAAAGACGCCTGCATCAACGACTTTGCTCGCTTTTCTGTTGGCGCCTCCAAACACGCAGTGATGTGCAACGAAAGGGGCAACGTCATGTCCGACGGCATCGTCATGCGGACAGGTGAACAGCGCTTTATTGCGTTCTTCCTCAGCCCCTATATCGACTACCTAGTCGCATCCGGACGGTATGACGTGCAGGGCACGGACCTCACCGGTGAACTCTTCCTGTTCCAGGTCGCAGGTCCGAGTTCGTTGAAGATTCTGGAAGCTTTTGCCCAGCAGTCACTCCGGGACATCGAGTTCCTGTGGCATCGCCCTATCCAGGTGCCGCTTGGCGATGGTGGCCAGCATGTCCAGTTGCGGATCTTCAGGCTGGGAGTGGCGCGCACACTTGCCTATGAAGTCCATGGGCCCGCTGACCTGGCGCCTCTGGTCTATGAAGCCATTGAAGCTGCTGGCAAGGATCTTGGAATCGAGCGTCTTGGTCTGCAGGCCTATGGGATGAACCATACGGAGGGTGGATTCGCGCAATCTTTCATCCACTTCCTGCCTGCCTGGTCGGAAGATCCAGCGTTCATGGCTTATGTCGGAGATCGATTCAATGACGCGTTCTCCGACCTGAAAGGCAGCTTGGGTCCAGCTGATACACAGCGCTACGCCAACCCATATGAATTGGGCTGGGGCGATATGATCACCTTTGATCACGCATTTGTCGGCGATCAAGCGTTGCGCGCCGCGTCGGCAACCCGGCACCGACGGATCGTCACGCTGGAATGGAATCTGCAGGATGTCCTTTCCGTTGTCGCTGAACAGGCTGAGCCAGAGAGTGGCGTCCAATACTTGGACTGGCCCGCGAATCCCATATGGAAGCCCGGCGCGATGTCCACGGTAATTGCCGATGAGGTCCAAATGAATGGCAAGCGCGTTGGGCTTTCGAGTGGCCGGATGTTCAGCGCTTTCTACGGGCGCATGATTTCTTTGGGCATCATCAAGGCCGACCACTGCGAGCTTGGAAGCGAGGTGAGCGTACTATGGGGAAATCCGGGTTCGGCACAGCGGATCATACGTGCCACCGTCTCCCGATATCCTTATCTAGACTTGCCGAAAAATCGGGAAATTGATGTCTCCCAGCTCCCGTGATTAGCTAGCGCCGAGTAGGACATCAAGCGGCTATTCAGCCATGTCCGCTTCCGGCCTTGGATTCAACCGGTCGACGCAACACACTGAAGACTGCTTACCGGCAGCAGGAGTGTTGCAGATGGAGCGCAGGCCAAGGATCTACTACAGCGACGCCCAGAAGGCTCTGATGTGGGAGCGATGGCGACGAGGCGAATCGCTGCACAAGATTGCAACTCTATTTGACCGTCACCATAGCTCGGTTCGCTCGGTTCTGTCCGAGTCCGGAGGTATCCAGCCAGTCCCACGCCGCCGATCAGAGCGCGTATTAAGCTTGGCGGAGCGTGAAGAAATCTCCCGGGGTGTGGCTGTTGGGAAGTCCATGCGTGCCATTGCGAGCTCGCTCGGACGGGCTCCGTCGACCATAAGTCGCGAGCTACACCGCAACGATGGGGTCAATGGCTATCGAGCGAATCTGGCTGATCAGCGTGCCTGGCAGCGTGCGCGACGCCCCAAGCTCTGTAAGCTCGGCTTGCATCGAGCGCTTGCGATGAGAGTGGCAGCAAAGCTGAAGCAGCAATGGTCACCACAGCAGGTGTCCGGTTGGTTGAAACGCACCAATCCTGAAGATACGAGCCGCCAGGTGTCTCACGAGACAATCTACCGAACGCTCTACATCCAGTCCCGAGGAGCCCTGAAGCAGGAGCTGTTGGCGCACCTACGGCGGACTCGTGCCATGCGCCGCTCACGGCATCACACACAGAAAACAGCTGATCACGGCAGGATCAAAGACACGATCTCCATCAGTGAGCGTCCGCCTTCGGTTGAGGACCGGGCAGTACCTGGCCACTGGGAGGGCGACCTGCTATTTGGTGACCGCGATAGCCAGATTGCGACGCTCGTGGAGCGCAAAACCCGTTACGTCATGCTGGTCAAAGTTGACGGAAAGGACTCTGAGACCGTGGTGAATGCGCTGATCAAAAGTGCCCGCCGCCTGCCTCGGGAACTGTACCGATCTCTGACTTGGGATCGCGGCAAAGAGATGGCGGCGCATCGCCGCTTTACGCTCGCCACCGACATCCAAGTCTACTTCTGCGACCCACACCATCCCTGGCAACGCGGCACCAATGAGAACACCAACGGACTACTGCGACAGTACTTCCCTAAGGGCGTCAGCCTTGCCAATATCTCTCAAGCTCAGCTTGATGCAGTTGCCCGCCAACTGAACGAGCGGCCCCGCAAGACGTTAGGCTACGAAACACCCGTCGAGCGATACCGACGAACCGTTGCGTCGATCGGTTGAATCCAAGGCCGGAAGCAGACGTAGGCAGCGGACGTCATCTCCAGAATCTAAGATCAAGCGAGGAATCAGTCCTCTTCTTTCCCGATGGTCTCGGATATCCAATCTTCGTAGTTGCTCAGCCTTACCCCGTAGCTCGTCTCACCGTACTTGCCAGGGTGGATCTCAAGGCCCTCAACCTGAGCACGCTTCCATGCGGCGATGCCAGCGACATGCCACTCATCGTCAGCTCTTACAAGAATTGGCCCGCCGCTATCCCCACTACCTGTCGTAGCTTCAAGGGCATGCGCGTTCGGCGGACGATCAAAGACATATCCGATCCACCTGCCTTCCGAGATGGTGATCTGGTTGTAGCCCTGTCGAAGGTCGGTTCGGTTTGGTCCGTGCAAATGGTGCCCCTTCGAACCAACCCCAGTAGCTCCCCGCCCCATGATTCTGACGGTCTCTCCGAGGGCGGATCCCTCGTAGATACGCGCAGGTTCAACATCGTGCACAGGTTCGGTGAGCTGAATCAGCGCGATGTCATCCGATGCTGCAGTGAGGTCGAAGAAGGCCTCCCACTCGCCGGATCTGAGCGCGCTTTCGACCACTTCTTGAGGCACGCTTCTGTAGGCGGGATGGACGAGGACACGACTTACGGCTCGCGGCGTGCCACCAACTACCACTACGTCTAACGACTTCTGCCAGCTTACGGCGTGGGCCGCCGTCACAACCCATTGGTCTGCAATGAGCACGCCATGACCCTCCCCAGGGAGGTCGACCAGTGCGGGAAATTCCGCTGCGGCCATTCGATAATGCAGGTCTGGAACGTCGTCGCGCCCTACGACGGCATTTGCTCCGAAAGGAAGCAACAGAAGAAATATCGCAGCAATGCGCATACGCACAATCCTTCTTTGAGAACGCTCAATTATTCCGCCCGGACTCGGAATTGGCTAGTAGGCCGAATGACTGCTCTGCCTTGAGCTCTGTCCGCTCCCGGCCAGAAGCAGTCGTCGCGAAACGTAAGCCGAAGGTGGGCCTAGTCGAGCTTTGTCGAGGAAGCCAGATCACCCTTTGTTGACACTTCAGCAAAGGCAGTCTCGGTTCCAGCCGGTAGTGGCACTCGCATTGCAAAGCGAGCACCCTCTGCTTCCGGATGAGCTTGCACTCACGCCCTGCGCGCCGCCGAAATCTCGGGGGCGGCGCGCGATGAGTGGAGCGATCTGGCGCGTCCGCCGCAGACGCAAGCCCTTCTCGATTAGCGAGGGCCCGGCCGCGGGTCGGTCGATACCGAGAAACCCCATAGCGGAGCGTCGATCGGCCCACCGAGCGCGAGCAGACGCTCCATTGCTTGGTCGTCGCCGGTACGGCGCGAACCAGCATCCGATCGGCAAGGGCCCGGACGGGGCGATGCCGCCCGGGCAGTGGCGTTACCTGCTGGTCGGCGAGAAGTTCCGAGCTCCGCGCGTCTTTCGCCACTGGATCCACACGATCGCGGCGACGAAGAAGACGCTGCACAGGTAACTGCCTTCCGGCCCTTGCGCGCCACCGGTCAGGGTGTCGAGGCCTTGCGGGCGCAGCGCCACCAGCAGCGCCGGCAAGTGCGCATCGATGCCGGTGACGGGCAGTTCGAAGCCGGTCGCGAGCAACCAGTTCCACCCCGCGTGCCAGCCCATCACGCCCCAGATATTGCCGGTCCGCAGCGCCCAGGCGCAGGCGAACAGCGAGAGCAGGAACGTGCCGAGCATGACCCGAGGCGGCTGGTGCGGACTGAAATGCAGGAAGCAGAAAACGAGCGACACCAGCAGCACTGCCACCGCGACATTGGTCTTGCGCGCCACCACCGACAGCATCCAGCCGCGGAAGATGACTTCCTCCACGCTCGCCTGGAACATGAAACTCAATAGGAGCAGACCGATGTGCAGCAGACTGACGGGCGACCGCCAGGCCTGCCCCAAGCCCGCCGCCTGCATGCCGCCAGCCATCCAGATCGCGACTACGACCAGCGCGATCGTGCCGATTCCAAAGGCCAGTCCGCGCAGGAACGTTTTCAGCGGCGCCGGACCGGTCAGCCCGATACTCGCCAGCGAGCGCCCCTCGACGAAGCATACCCAGGCGAGCACGGCCGCCAGCGTCGGCGCGAAGCCCATCCACAGCAGCGCATACAAGCCAGCGAGGCCGATCGGATCCCCGCGCGGCGTCGACCAATGCTGCGACTGCATCCACCCGTCGAGCGCGATCACCGGTACCGCGTTGAACAGGATCATCAGGATCGGCGTCAGCCAAGCCCAGGGCAGCCAGCCGCGCGCCGGATCGGGCGAATACAGGGCAACGGGGGTCATGCGGGGCTCCATGTCGACGTCATCGCCGCTGCAAGTTGCCATCCGCGCGGGGACGTCGCAACCCGTTTGCGACCAAGCCACAGAAGCCGCCGATGAATCACCCGGATCGCCGACGAAATGGCGCTGAGCCGTCGCCCGTGGTGTCCGCTTTGGGTGGCGGTTTCATATGTTCGATGAAACACAGACAGCTGCCCAAGCAACAGGAGTGTTGCGAATGAAGCGAAGGACAAGGATTCAGTACACCGACAGCCACAAGGCCCTGATGTGGGACCGCTGGCGGCAGGGCGAGTCGTTGCACCAGATTGCGAGGCTGTTCGATCAGCATCACTCGTCCGTGCGAGGGGTTTTCGCCGAGACTGGCGGGATCCGGCCGGCGGTCCGTCGACGATCCACGCGGGCGCTGGTTGCCGGCCATACGATCCGCTTGATCGCATCCCTGTTCCAACTGACTGACGGCGAGCGCCACCGTGGACGTAGCGATGGAGCGCTGGCGCGCGACAGCGGAGAAGCTGCCGGCATCAGCGACATCCAGCAGCAGGAGCAGCGCGTCGATCCTGTCCAGGCCTGTCCTCTCAAGGCCTTCATGGCCCGCCACGCCCAGGTGGGCGGCTGCGCGCAGCGTGTCATCGGTGATCCCCCGTTACTTCGGGCCCTGCTCTGCCGCCGGGCGCAGTAGACGCACAACATTACGAGTGTGCGGCTCAGCATAAGGATCGAGCGCATCGCCCTGCGTGTACAACTCACTTGGCATGAGTCACTGGCGCGAATGACCTCTGCAGGAAAGTTGGCGCCCACTTCAGTCCCCAATAGTTACGCCTTCCAACACACCGAATCTACCCGAATCAACAGGATCCACGCGGGAGTTTCGAACCCCGTCCTCTATTCGATAAAAGAAGCCGGTGACCCGAACAAATCTAGCACTCCCAGACAAACCCGGGAGCAAACGATCCTCAGACCGCACATGCTTCTCCGGATAGATGACCATCGAGCTTGCCGTGTCCCTCAAACCCATCGCATCCTCCGACGGGAAGACAAGTACAACATCGTTTACCTGGTCCACCCACGCTCCAAACGATATCTTCATCCCTTCAAATCGCTCTGGCGCCGCAAGAACGCTTGAAAGTGAAGTCATGCAGGTTGGAGGCGCATCGCCGTTGCCGCGCATCTTGCAGGCTCCAGGCACCCGACCCTGCGCCTGAGTTTCCGAGGGGCGCTCACAGCCGGAAAGCACCGACAGGGCAAACGCCAATACCACCGTGGTTGCACCCAAATTAGCATTCATCCTTGCACCTCGAAAAAGTAGTTCCCCGCGGGTATGTATGCACCTTCATCCGAACCTGCGGCTCTCACCGCCTTGCTCATCCCATGGAAGTCAAACCCCATGACAGAACCACTCGGCGTGGCCACGTAGCGATTTACACCCGCGAATTTCGCTCGCTCAAGAGCGCCTCGGTATAGGCTGCCCTCCCATCGCCCCACCCTAGCAAGATCCACGCTGATCCAGCGCAGGACGCGAGACCTCAGGGCAGTCCAGTTGTTGCTGTGGGCATGCGGAGCGAGGAAGCACCGTGCGATACGGTCGTGGCCTCCGACCGTAGCCGACCATTGCTCGCACCTACGCCGAAGTCGAGCGCTTCGTCGCAGCGTTGAACAAGGCGCATAAGCTTCTGGGTTGACGCATTGGGTTAAGTGGACCGTAGAACGCCGCGGAAAGCCGCGGCGTTCTACATGGTGCGACCCCCTCAGATGGATCCGGTGGCGCCTGAAAAGCATTCGCGAATGCTTTCGGGGATTTCGGCCCCTTGGATTACAACGCTGAACTGTTCTGCGGCGCTATTCCCGTAGCAATCAACGAGGATCACGATCCCAAGGTTCTCCGCAAAAAAAACAACCGAGTCCATGGTGGAGGCTGCAATTGCCACCATCGATGAGGCAGCGAAGTCGCTGATGCAGGCAAAGCCTAGATAGTCCTTTTCATGAAATCCTATTGCGCCCACAAGAGGGCCCACCTTCCGCTCGACGCATCGCATAGTACTAATGGCATCAGACTCAGCCACGTATGCGCGGACGAGTCCCGGGGCATCACGAATGTCTTCAGGCCATTCAAGCGTCAACTCAGGCGAGCGCGATTGAAAGTCTTCTAAACCCAAAGTTTTTGAGGTCGCCGCATTTATCGCACGAACCAGTTGCTCACCGAAGCGATCGCGCATTCGGGCGTGCTCCCGCAGTGTGGCAAGTTGCATCCTCTTCTCGCGAAGCTCACGCACTTTCCCTTCATCCATCATAAATTCACAGCCTCGGATCAAAATCAACTCGAACTTTGGTGTCATTCTGAATTCGCGGGCGTCCGCCTGGATCCTTCGCCTAGCTCGGGCGCTCAACGTGAATTATCGCGCCAGGGACCCGCAAGACCAGCATCAGGTCGCCGATCGTGCCATGAGGTTGGTCGCCGATGACGTTTGCGCAGTCCCATCGCGGGGCGTGAGGGTGTCAGCTGAGTTCAGCCGCATCGCCCTGAGCTACTTGGTGCCCTTGGCGGACAGCTCCACCATGTCGCGCCCTAAGCCGCTCCGAGTGCGCGTCAGCGCACCGCAGAATGACAGCCAGATCGCCGCCTTGAGGGCCGGGTCACGCGCGGCGGCATCGACCAGTGCCAGCGCCTTGCCGTACTGGGCCTGCTCGCCGGGAAGCGGCGTGGTGTCGGCCAATACCGTGGCCAGTTCGTCCCAGAACGTGACCGGATCCACCTTGGGCGCTTCGCTGCCATCCGGTTGCGGCGGCGGCGCGGAGAAGTCCGGCGTACCGCTCCACTCGCGTGTCTTCATGCGCCCATCGAACTGCGACAGCGGGTACATGTCGATCTGGCTCAACAGCACCTGCACCTGTTGGCGATCTTTCGCAGTGTCATCAAGGAATACACGCGGGATGGCGTAGCCACTGAAGGTGGTGCTGCGGAAGACGCGGTTGATCTGTTTGGGTACTTCACCTGCCCAATTCGGGCTCACCAGCGGTAGAAGCCCGGCGGAGTTCCGTACATGCTACCCAGCTCGGCGAGGCTGTCGGTCCGCGTGTCGACCACCTGGTACACCCAGAAGCGGGTGCCGAAATGCGGCACTTGCAGGACGACCGGTTCAATGTCCAACGCCAGTGGGCCGCCGCCATACACTGCGTCCTGATTGGGGCACGCCACCTCACGTTCGCTCGGTGCGACATAGTCGGTCAGCATGCTCAGCTGGTTGGGGGCGCCGCCGACAGGACCCCTCCCAGTCGGCCCGGGCCAGGGAGTGACTGGAAGTTCACCCGACGGTTGTAAATGTTCACCATCGGCCATGTGCCCAGAAGTACACGTCTCGCGCCGCCGATCGGGCATAGGCTTCAGTCAGTCGCGTGCCCGGCATAGGGCCTGCGGATTCATCTGATGCGGCCGTGGGCGAACGGAGCGTTTGGTCTGCCATGGCAGTTCCCGTGCGGTGGGCCGATGCCACGATGCTGGGGTATGTACAGAGCGCCCGCCTCTGGTGTTCTACGCAGGGGAAACCAGTAAAAGTACGGTGTCGCCTGTACCTGATTAACCAGGTTTCGCCGAAAAGCTCATCTTTGGTCACCCAGCTGCCGATATCTCACCCCTAATCTGCCGGGTCCGCTTTCGGCCAATAGCGGCCCTATCTCCACTAACTATGGTGAGCGCGCGTCATAGTTGGTGGGAATTCCCACCAACTATGCCGAGCCGCACACACGAGCAGCGCGCCGCACCCACACAAGCACGCCTGCATTCAAACAATCGCTTGAAACGCGCACAACTTCGCCGAACTGGACATCAACTCCAGCTTCCGCCAGACTGCCGCCCTTTCCTGTTGTTCGGCTCCCATGGCGAAACTGCTGGTCCTGCACGGCCCCAACCTCAACCTGCTCGGTACGCGCGAGCCGGGGGTCTATGGCCACACCACCCTGCCCCAGATCGACCAGGCGCTGCATGCGCAGGGCGCGGCGGCAGGCCACACAGTAGAAAGCCTGCAGTCCAACGCCGAGCACGTGCTGGTGGACCGCATACAGGCCGCGCGTGCCGATGGCACCGCCTTCATCCTGATCAACCCGGCCGCGTTCACCCACACCTCCGTCGCCCTTCGCGATGCGCTGGCAGCCGTGGACGTGCCGTTCATCGAAATCCACCTGTCCAATCCGCATTCGCGTGAGCCCTTCCGCCAGCACAGCTATTTCAGTGACAAGGCGATCGGCGTCATCTGCGGTTTCGGTGCCGACAGCTACCGTTACGCGATGGATGCCGCCGTACAGCGGCTGTCCAGCGTCTGAAATCCGAACGGGCGCCTGCGCCCTTCCCACCCCAGATAATCAAAAACAAAGAGGCCCCCATGGATCTGCGCAAAATCAAGAAACTGATCGACCTGCTGGAAGAGTCCAACCTCGCCGAGATCGAGATCAAGGAAGGCGAAGAATCCGTGCGCCTGTCGCGCGCACCGGTCGGCACCTTCGCGCAGATGGCGGCCACGCCGCCGCAGATGATGATGGCCCCGGCAGCGGCCGCTGCCCCGGCGATGCCGATGCAGTCCCCGACCGAAGCCTCCACCGGCGGCACCGCCAAGCCAGGCAACGCACTGCCGGAAGGCCACGTGCTGCGCTCGCCGATGGTCGGCACGTTCTATACGTCGTCGTCGCCGGAAAAGCCGGCCTTCGTCAGCATCGGCCAGCAGGTCAAGGCAGGCGAGACCCTGGCGATCATCGAAGCGATGAAGATGTTCAACCCGATCGAAGCCGATGCGTCGGGCACGATCGTCGCCATCCTCGGCGAGAACGGCCAGCCGGTGGAATTCGACCAGCCCCTGTTCGTGATCGGCTGAGGGGCAGACCATGCTCGATAAAATCGTCATTGCCAACCGAGGGGAAATCGCGCTGCGCATCCTGCGCGCGTGCCATACCCTCGGCATCCGCACCGTGGCCGTGCACTCCACGGTCGACCGCAACCTCAAGCACGTGGCCATGGCCGATGAGTCGGTCTGCATCGGTCCCGCTGCATCGACGGACAGCTACCTCAACATCCCGGCACTGATCGCCGCGGCGGAAGTCACCGACGCGCAGGCCATCCATCCGGGCTACGGCTTCCTGTCGGAGAACGCGAACTTCGCCGAACGTGTCGAAGAATCCGGCTTCATCTTCATCGGCCCCAAGGCAGACACCATCCGCCTGATGGGCGACAAGGTGGAAGCGATCCGTGCCATGAAGGCTGCCGGCGTGCCGTGCGTGCCGGGCTCGGGTGGTCCGCTGGGCGATGACATCGTCGCCAACACCAAGATCGCCCGCGAGATCGGTTACCCGGTCATCATCAAGGCGTCCGGCGGTGGCGGCGGTCGCGGCATGCGCGTGGTGCATGCCGAAGCATCGTTGAAGACCTCCATCGAAACCACCAAGAGCGAAGCCAAGGCCGCGTTCGGCAACGGTGAGGTCTACATGGAGAAGTACCTGGAGAATCCGCGTCACGTGGAAATCCAGGTGCTCGCCGACGGCCAGGGCAACGCCATCCACCTGGGTGAGCGCGACTGCTCGATGCAGCGTCGCCACCAGAAGGTGGTGGAAGAGGCGCCGGCACCGGGCATCAGTGCCGAAGCCCGCGAGCAGATCGGCAAGGTCTGCGTGGAAGCCTGCGTACGCATCGGCTACCGCGGCGCCGGCACCTTCGAGTTCCTGTACGAAGACGGCAACTTCTACTTCATCGAAATGAACACCCGTATCCAGGTGGAGCATCCGGTCACCGAGATGGTCACCGGTATCGACCTGGTGGTGGAGCAGCTGAAGATCGCCGCGGGCCAGAAGCTGTCGATCAAGCAGAGCGACATCGTGCTGACCGGCCATGCCATCGAATGCCGCATCAACGCGGAAGATTCGGAAACGTTCGTACCGAGTCCGGGCCAGATCACCGCCTTCCATGCACCGGGTGGCCCGGGCGTGCGCGTGGACACCCACATCTATGCGGGTTATCGCGTGCCGTCGAACTATGATTCGATGATCGGCAAGCTGATCGTGCACGGACCGGACCGCGAAACCGCCATTGCCCGCATGCGGGTGGCGCTGAGCGAGATGGTGGTGGATGGCATCAAGACCAACGTGGCCCTGCAGCAGCGCATCATGCGCGACAAGGGCTTCCAGGCCGGTGGGCAGAACATCCATTACCTGGAAAAGCGGTTGAACGAGCGCAAGACGAAGTCGATTGCGCTGACGTAAGCCGATGGCAGCGCCGAGCGGGGCTCGGCGCTGCGTATCACGCCCCCGTCTTACGGACGGGGGTCTGCGGCGATCTGGCTGCCCGGTACCGGACGCACGCCGTTGGGCGAGGTCGGGTCGACGATCATCATCGTCTCGGTCGAGCCATCGGGCCAGACCACCTGGAAGGTGCTGCCGGCCGGCAACGAATTGAACGGCATGCCACTCTGCGCGCGGTACACGGCGGCCACCTGGCTGGCACCGCTGCGGCGCGCATCCGGCGTGGACTGCACCTTGGTCAGTTCCACCGAAGACAATCGTCGATAACGGTCTTCCTGGGTATCGATCATCAGCAGCCCCACCGCACCGGCGGAGTAGGCCACGAACAACGCCACCCAGAACCAGAACTTCGCACCGTGCAGGACTCGACGGTAGTTCATCGCCCTTTCCTCTTTCCAATCAGTTCTTCGACCCATTCGGTCATTTTCTCGGCACCCTGCCGCGATACCGCAGCGTCATAAACAAAATCAGTGAAATCCTGGTCGGTCTGCTGGCTGCAGATGCCGCCGTTGGCGCAGAAGCTGTTCATCAGCACGCTGTCGCTGCCGCAGGCCATGCCCAGTTCGCAGGCGGCAACGCGCCACGCCAGTTCGCTCAACGCCTCGCCTGCCACCAGCCCGGTCATCGCGCGGTCGCCCGATGCGCGGATGCCCATCGCCGGCGCCAGCGCCATGTAGGCCTCTGGATCGTGTGAGTCGCGCACGCGCTGCACCAGCCCGCGGCGATAGTCTTCATCGGTCTGCAGCGGTTGCCCGTCAGCCAGCAGCGATGCCTCGGCGGCAAGGTTGCCGGCCTGGGCGGCCTGACGGCGCTGGGCGAACACCAACGGGTAGCCCAGGCCATCGCTGGCCACGAAACCACCACACCGCGCGGCCACGCGCTGGCGGGCCGATGCCATGGCCGTCGACGCGCGCTCGCCCATGCCGTTCAGCACCGTGTTGTCCAACTGGTACCCGCCCGGATCATTGGCATACTGGCTGCAGTAGTCGTACACGCGGCTGAGCATCCAGCGCGCTTCGACGTTGCCACTGTCGGCCTGCCAGCGCAGCCGCTGCGCATACGCAAACAGATCCGTATCGCCTTCGATGTCCGCGCGGATGTCCAGCGGCAGCCCCGACGGCACGCTGTTGACCGTGGATTCGCTGGCGAGGCGGCGCGCCAATGCGGCGGGCAGCGACGGCGTCGCCTGTGCGGTGTCCTGCTGCGGCGCCGTGCCCTGTTCCATCGCCATGGCCGCCGATCCGTCAGCCTGCTTCAGGTGATCGCCCATGCGCACGCCTGCCGCACCGAGCAATACCACGGCAGGCAGAACGAACAACCAGGTTTTCAGGGCAGGCACGGACGCCATCGGGTTACAAGCCATTGACTCGCAAGGCAAGGTCGCGAGTCTAGCAAGGGGATGCGTGCTTGTCCGGGTACCGCGATTCAGTCTCAGAATCGCAGGAGATTTCGGTGCGCGGGCCGGATCGACTAGCATTCCCTTCTTTGCCGGACTACGCCTGCCACCATGCCGTTCCTGGAACTGACCCTGCGCTGCACCGAAGCCACCCAGCCCCGCTACGAGAACGCGCTGGAGGATGTAGGCGCGCTGGCGGTGACCCTGCTCGATGCGCAGGCCGACACGAGCAACGAGCGGGCCATCCTGGAACCGGGCGTCGGCGAGACCCCGATGTGGGACGCGCTGGTGCTCAGCGCGCTGTTCCCGCACGACGCCGACGGTCTGCTGCTGCTGGCCGCACTGGAAGCCTTCGATGATGGCCTGGACTGGTCGACCGTCAGCTTCGCAGCGGTGGAAGACCAGGACTGGGAACGCGTCTGGCTGGACCAGTTCGCGCCGATGCCGTTCGGCCAGCGTGCATGGATCGTGCCGTGGAACCACGAACTGCCCGAGGCCGCGCAGGCCGCCGATGCAGCCGTGGTGCGGCTGGATCCGGGCCTGGCCTTCGGCTCCGGCACCCACCCCACCACCGCGCTGTGCCTGCGTTGGCTGGATGGCCTGGCGGGCGAAGGCCTGCTGCAGGGCCAGCGGGTGCTCGACTTCGGTTGCGGCTCGGGCATCCTGGCGCTGGCTGCGCTGAAGCTGGGCGCGGCCGAAGCGATCGGCGTGGACAACGACCCGCAGGCGCTGATCGCCACGGCGGACAACGCCGAACGCAATGGCGAGCTGCCGCGCATGCACGTGTACCTGCCGCAGGACGAACCGGTGGCCACCTATCCCATCGTGGTCGCCAACATCCTGGCCTCTGCCCTGGATGCGCTGGCCGACCTGCTGGCGGCGCGTGTTGCCAGCGGCGGTCGCATCGCCCTGTCGGGCATCCTGCATGGCCAGGAGGATGATCTGCTGAAGCGGTACGCCACGTGGTTCGATGACCTGCAGGCGACCCAGGACGGCGATTGGATGCGCATCACCGGCGTACGGCGCGCCTGAGCGCGTCTGGACGTGATTGAATAGCCCTTCGATCCGAGCCGGCACCTCGCATGCCCGAACCGCCCCTGCCCCGCCGCCCGTTGGCCACTTTCCTGCGTCCTGCTGCTGAGCCGCAGCAGGAAGGACCGCCGGTGACCGATGCTGACCCGGCTGCGCGCCACGCGACCGATGAATCGGCGGACAGCGTGCCGGTGACGGACGCTTCGGTGGAAGCGGTCGAGGCGGTCGTTGCGACGTCCGCGGACGACGCAGGCGACAGCATCGCGATGCACGCTGACGCAACTGACACGGTGGCAGCCGCGGCGTCGCCCGTCGAACCGGTTTTCCTGCGCCGCACGTCACCGCTGCACACGCCCCGATGGCAGTGGCTGATCGTGGCCGCACTGACCGTGGTGCTGCTGTTGCAGGTGGCCGTGGCGGACCGGGGCCGGCTTGCCAGCGATGCCAGCACCCGCCCGATGATCAGCCTGGTGTGCAGCGTGCTGCGCTGCAGCCTGCCGACCTGGCGCGAGCCGACGGCGTTCACCATGCTGAGCCGCGACGTGCGTCCGGTGCCCGGTCAGGCCGGTGCGCTGCAGGTACAGGCCAGCGTCCGCAACGACGCACGCTGGGCACAGGATTGGCCGTCGCTGCGTCTGTCCCTGTCCGATGCGGATGGACGCGTGATCGGCACCGGCGTGTTCACGCCGGCCGATTACCTGGCCGCCGACGGCGCGGCCGCGCCCCCGCTGGAGCCCGGACAAAGCACGCAGATCAGCTTCAGGGTCAGGGAGCCTGCGGCGTCCACGGTCGCATTCAACTTCGACTTCCTGTGAGGGTCGTGCCACCTTCCACCCGTGCAGGGGGCTGCTGCTCGCGCTAGACTGGTCGCCACCACCTTCTTCGCCAGCGCCAGCATCCGCTCCGGCGCGGCCTCCAGATCGGGATTCCCATTGAACGCTGTACTCTCTCGTCCTGACACTAGTCGTGGCGCTGCGCGTCCTCCGCTCCGCGAACACGTCGCCCAGTCCGTGCGCCGCTACCTGCGCGACCTGGATGGCTGCGATGCCGACGATGTGTACGAGATCGTGCTGCGTGAGATGGAAATACCGCTGTTCGTGGAAGTACTGAACCATTGCGAAGGCAACCAGAGCCGTGCGGCGTCGATGCTGGGCATCCACCGCGCCACCCTGCGCAAGAAGCTGAAGGAATACGGCATCTCGGCCTGAGGCCGGCCGTGATCGCGTGTTTTTCCGCAGGAACAGGCGCCTGACCCCACCCTGGGGTGCACACGGCCTACAATATCGGCCCCGCCTGCTGCCGTTGCCCTGTCCCCATGAGTGCTGACCTGCTGCCCGTCCGTCGGGCCCTGCTTTCCGTTTCCGACAAGACCGGTTTGATCGAACTGGCGACTGCCCTGGCCGCGCGCGGCGTGGAACTGCTGTCCACCGGCGGTACCGCCAAGGCGATCCGCGATGCGGGCCTGCCGGTGAAGGACGTCGCCGATGTCACCGGCTTCCCGGAGATGATGGACGGCCGGGTCAAGACCCTGCATCCGACAGTGCACGGCGGCCTGCTGGGCCGTGCGGGTATCGACGATGCAGTGATGGCCGAGCATGGCATCGGAGCGATCGACCTGCTGGTGCTGAACCTCTACCCGTTCGAATCGGTCACCGCCAAGGCCGACTGCGCCTTGGACGATGCCGTTGAGAACATCGACATCGGCGGCCCGGCGATGCTGCGCTCGGCAGCGAAGAACTTCGCCCGCGTTGCCGTGGCAACGGATCCGTCGCAGTACGACGAGCTGCTGGCCGAACTGGCGGCGCAGGATGGCCAGCTGTCGGCAGCCAAGCGTTTTGCTTTCTCGGTCGCGGCCTTCAACCGCGTCGCGCAGTACGACGCCGCCATCAGCAACTACCTGTCCGCCGTGGCATCGCGCGATGCCGCCGTGCCGGTGCGCAGCGAGTACCCGGCGCAGATGAACTCCTCCTTCGTGAAGGTGATGGATCTGCGTTACGGCGAGAACCCGCACCAGAGCGGCGCGTTCTACCGCGACCTGTACCCGGTGCCCGGCACGCTGGCCACGTTCCAGCAGCTGCAGGGCAAGGAACTGAGCTTCAACAACCTCGCCGACGCCGATGCGGCGTGGGAATGCGTGCGCCAGTTCGATGCGCCGGCCTGCGTGATCGTCAAGCATGCCAACCCTTGCGGCGTGGCCGTGGGTGCTGGCAACGGCGATGCCTATGAGCTTGCGTACGCGACCGACCCGACCAGTGCCTTCGGCGGCATCATCGCCTTCAACAAGCCGCTGGACCTGGCCACCGCGCAGGTGATCCTGGACCGCCAGTTCGTCGAGGTGCTGATCGCCCCGGATTACGAACCGGCTGCACTGGAGTACGCGACGAAGAAGGCCAACGTGCGCGTGCTGCGTATTCCGCATGGCGATGGCATCAACAATTTCGACAGCAAGCGCGTGGGCTCGGGTCTGCTGCTGCAGTCGTCGGACAACCGCGGCATGACGCGCGACGAGCTGAAAGTGGTGAGCAAGGTGGCCCCGACCGAGGCACAGTTCGCCGACCTGCTGTTCGCGTGGAAGGTGGCCAAGTTCGTGAAGTCCAACGCCATCGTGTATGCCAAGGACAACCGCACCATCGGCGTCGGTGCCGGGCAGATGAGCCGCGTGTATTCGGCGCGCATCGCCGGCATCAAGGCCGCTGATGCGAACCTGGTGGTGGAAGGATCGGTGATGGCGTCCGATGCGTTCTTCCCGTTCCGCGACGGCATCGATGCCGCCGCGGCGGCAGGGATCAAGGCGGTGATCCAGCCGGGTGGCTCGATGCGCGACAGCGAAGTCATTGCCGCCGCCGACGAGGCCGGCCTGGCGATGGTGTTCACCGGCGTGCGCCACTTCCGTCACTGACGCTGACCGGTAGCGCCGAGCCATGCTCGGCGGCCCCCCACCCCGTATCGGAAACCCATCAGCATGAAGATTCTTGTCATCGGCTCCGGCGGCCGCGAACACGCCCTGGCCTGGAAGCTCGCTCATTCCGCGCAGGTCACCGAAGTGCTGGTTGCCCCCGGTAACGCCGGCACCGCCACCGAGGCGAAGTGCCGCAACGTGGACATCAAGGTCACCGACCTGGATGGCCTGTTGGCGCTGGCGCAGTCAGAGAGCGTGGCGGTCACCGTCGTTGGCCCGGAAGTACCGTTGGTGGCCGGCGTGGTGGATCGCTTCCGCGATGCCGAGCTGCGTATCTTCGGGCCCACCGCCGCCGCCGCCCAGCTGGAAGGCAGCAAAGCGTACGCGAAGGATTTCCTCGCCCGCCACAACATCCCGACCGCGTTCTACGCGGTGCACACCGACGTGGACGCGGCGCTGGCGTACCTACGCGAAAAGGGTGCACCGATCGTGGTCAAGGCCGACGGCCTGGCAGCCGGCAAGGGCGTGATCGTGGCGATGACGCTGGACGAAGCCGAATCCGCCGTGCGCGACATGCTGTCCGGCAATGCGTTCGGTGATGCGGGCGCGCGGGTGGTGATTGAAGAGTTCCTGGACGGCGAAGAGGCCAGCTTCATTTCCATGGTCGACGGCGTAACGGCGCTGCCGATGGCGACCTCGCAGGATCACAAGCGGGTGGGTGACGGGGATACTGGTCCGAATACCGGTGGCATGGGCGCCTACTCGCCCGCCCCGGTGGTGACCGATGAGGTGCATGCCCGGGTGATGCGCGAGGTGGTCAATCCGACCGTGCAGGGCATGATCGCCGATGGCATTCCGTTCACCGGCTTCCTCTACGCAGGGCTGATGATCGACGCGGAGGGCGCGCCGAAGGTGATCGAGTTCAACGTGCGGTTCGGCGATCCCGAAACCCAGCCGGTCATGCTGCGCCTGCAGTCGGACCTGCTGGACCTGGTGCAGGCAGCCATCGACGGCACGCTGGACCAGGTGCAGGCGCAGTGGGATCCGCGTCCGTCGCTGGGCGTGGTGCTGGCTGCTGCGCCGTACCCGGAAGCCCCCCTCACCGGCGATGTGATCTCGGGTCTGGATGCTGTGCCGGACACCGCCAAGGTGTTCCATGCAGGCACCGCACTGGATGCGCAGGGCAACGTCGTCAGCGCCGGTGGCCGCGTGCTGTGCGTGGCTGCATTGGGCGACAGCGTGCGCGACGCGCAGGCCAATGCCTATGCGGGCGTGGCCAAGGTGACGTGGGCGAACGAGTTCCACCGCAATGACATCGGCTGGCGCGCGATTGCCCGCGAGAGCTGAGGCGGGTGCAGGGTCGGCCTGCACGACGTGTGGGGACCGGGTGCGGCGCTGATCTGCCGCTGCGCTCGCCGAGCATGGCTCGGCGCTACCGGTAGACGCGTCATCGTGCGGTAGACATGTCGCACGGTGGGCGCGTTGCAATGAAAAACGCCGGGCAGTGCCCGGCGTTTCTGTATGCAGCGACTGTCTCCGCTTACGCGGTGAACAGCGCTTTCATTTTCTTCAGCGCGTTCGCTTCGACCTGGCGGATCCGCTCTGCGGACACGCCGTACTCGTCGGCCAGTTCCTGCAGCGTGACCTTGCTGTCGGCATCCAGCCAGCGGCGGGCGATGATGTCGCGTGAGCGGGCATCCAGTTCGGCCATGCCTTCGCGCAGCAGCTGCAGCTGGTTGTCTTCGCTGTCTGCACGCTCGTAGGCCATCGAAGGATCTTCTTCGTTGGCACGCAGGTACGCGGCCGGCGACGGCGGTGCGTGATCGTCGTCCTCATCGCCGGGCGCATCGAAACCGATATCGCGCCCGGACAGACGGGACTCCATCTCCAGCACTTCGCGCTCGGACACGTTGAGGTCCTTGGCGACCGCCGTGACCTCGGCTGCGTTCATCCAGCCCAGGCGCTTCTTCGACTTGCGCAGGTTGAAGAACAGCTTGCGCTGCGCCTTGGTCGTGGCGACCTTCACGATGCGCCAGTTCTTCAGGATGAACTCGTGCATTTCGGCACGGATCCAATGCACGGCGAAGGACACCAGGCGCACGCCCATGTCCGGGTCGAAGCGCTTGACGGCCTTCATCAGGCCGATGTTGCCTTCCTGGATGAGGTCGCCCAATGCGAGGCCGTAGCCGTTGTAACCGCGGGCCACGTGCACCACGAAGCGCAGGTGCGAATGCACCAGCTCGCGGGCCGCGTCCAGATCGGTCTGATCACGGAAACGACGCGCCAGGTCCTGCTCATCATCGACCGACAGCACCGGGATCTGGTGCACGGCACCGATGTAGGCGTCCAGCGAACCGAGCGCACTGGGAATCGGGAGATTATTTGCCACAAGGGCAGTAGAGGTGTTCTGGCTCATGGGTTCCATCTTAGCAGTCCGATACTTCGACTGCTAAAGGTTGAAAAAGTTCCAGTGTTCCGTTGGCAGAACAATGGCGCTGACTACCCGTCTACCCTACCGCGATTTGGTGACAGTGGCGATAGCCCTATCGATCACGACAAAAACCTTTCAAATCAGTGGGTTGACGGAAGAATACGGGCGAAAAGACGTGCAAACTGGCTGAACGAGCCGCTTTAGCGCCCCATTCAGCCACAAAGGGTTGTCGGGCATTCAGACGCCGACCGTCGGCTGCGCTGGATGCCTCAGTAATACCCGGCCAGATTCAGGAAAAATCCTTTCTGGTCGTAGCGCAGCTCGGTCATGTCGTCACTGAACTCGGTGAAGTTGTAGCCGCCGCCGATCTTGAAGTTCTCGCCCACGCGGCGGTCCACGCCCAGCAGCCAGCCCTTGCGGACGCCGCCGTCGCGCACTTTCAGCCAGCGATGCTCGGCCAGCCCCTCCCACTTCTCGAACAGGCGATAGCGCAGCTGCAGGGCCGCGAAGTCGGCGCGGCTGTCCAGCCAGGATCCTTCGCCGCGACCCGTGCGGTAGTCGCCCCAGCGCGACGCCAGCTTGCCGGCGACTTCCCAGCGCGCGCCCAACTGGCGGATGCCCTCCAGGGAAACGATCTGCGAGCGCTGGTCGTAGAGGTTGCCGCCTTCCTGCCCCAGCGACGCCACGTCATAGAGATAGGTGAACTTGCCAAAAGCAGCCCAACGGGTGTCGTCGTGCGGCCGCCAGGCAAAGCCCATGTTGGTTTCCACCAGCTTGGCGTCCGCTACCGGATTGATACGGTCCTGGGTGTCGGCATAGTTGGCGCGCAGCGCCAGCCGCCAGTCTTCGTTGAGCTTGTACAACAGGCGGTTGGTCGTGACCCATTGCTCGCGCTGCTCGGCACCGGAGTCATGCCGGTATTCCAGCTTGCTGTTCCACTGCGCCACCGCGTCGGTGCGGCCGCCACTGACACTGTAGGCGCGGCGGTCGATCCGCCCGAGGGTGGATTCCAGTTCGCCGTCCATCAGGGTGAAGCCCAGGTTCCAGCCCTGTGCCGGATAGAAGTCCATGCCGAAGGTGTGGACCAGGCCGGCGTTGTCCTGGCGACGGTCCTTGAGGTACTGGCTTTCGTTGTACACATTGACCTGATTGCTCAGCCGCCAGCGCTGGCCCAGGGTCCAGCCCGACTGCAGACCGGTATCGAACAGCGGATCAGTGCCGGTACGGTCGCTGCTGTAGCTGTAGCTGCCATACAGGCTGTGGTCCGGCGCCATGCGGTACTCGGCATCCACTTTCGCACCGTGGCCGCGGCTGCCGCCGCTGACTTCGGCCCCCACGCTGCTGCGGTCGCCAAACAGATACCGCGCCCCCAACGTCAGCAGGTCGTTCTTCTCGTAGGCGCCGCCGTCATCGTCCACCGTGGCCTGGCCGGTGCCGTACAGCTCCCACGATGCACCGAACCGCTGCCGATAGCCGATGGCCGCCAGCAGTGCATCCACGGTCTGCAGGCTCTGCTCTTCGCGTACGCGACGCAGTTCGCCGGTCAGCTGGCCGTCGTTGCCCAGCCGCCATTCGGCAGTCAGCTGGCTCTGCTCAAGCGCCAGCTCGCCCTGCTCCGTGCGCGTGTGGCGGCCGTACAGGCTGAAGTCGTCGGTGAGGTAGCCGAGGAACTCGGCACCGTATTCCTGCACCGCCAACCCGGTGTCCTGGCGAGCGACAGAGAAGCCCGCGTCCACGTCGCGCCACCATGCGCCCATGCTCCAATCCTGCGTGGTCCAGCCCAGCTCGCGCAGGTTGGCGCGCGCCTCTACCGCCGTTGCGCTGCCGGATCGCTGCACTTCGTAAGGATTGCGGCGGATGAAACTGAGGCCGCCGTTGTCCGAGTAGAACACCGGTGCCGCCGTGGCATCGGTCTCGGTGTGCTCCACCTTTACATAGGTGCCACGACCCGCCTGCAAGGTGAGATCCGCCCCTTTCAAGGTGTAGTTCTCACCGCTGCGGTTTTCCTCCACCCAGGTGCCACCCACTGCCACGTGGTCGCCGATCCATTGCCGTCCGCGCGCGCCCATGGTCACGTCATCGCTGCTGAACCCCAGCGGCACGTATTCGTAGTCCACCAGCAGCAGCTGGTCGTAGCCATCCAGCGGCATGTCGCGGGTGATGCTGCGAACGTTCTCGCGGGTCAACATCGCCAGCGGCCGGGTCAGGATCAATCGCCCCTGCAGGTCGTCTATTTCATAATCCACGCCTTCCTGCAGCGTGGCGCGGGTTTCAGTGCGGCCGGTGGTGCGGTCACGCACTTCCAGCACCACCTGTTCCGATCCCGGCAGCACATCGGTGTGGCGCAGGTAGTACAGGCTGCCGCCGGTGCCGAGGAATTCGCTGTGGCCGGGCGCGGACTGCGCTTCAGAGCCGAACACCTTCAACTGCGAGCGCGCCTCGCCCAGCGGGGTTGCTTCCAGCGACCGCCAGTTCAAGGCACCGCCGTACAACGAACGCACATACTGCCCGTATTCGGTGCCGGTGATCCCGGTTGCGTAGTTGCCCCAGATCGCCTGGCTCTGGTCCCAGTCCAGGCGCAGGTACAGCCGCCCCTGCGTGTCGACATCGCGCCAGGTGGTGGAATCATCGCCATACACCGGGTAGTACAGATCCGGATCCAGGCGGCGGAACACGTCGCTCGGATCTGCGTCCCAGAAATCCCGGAACAGGTGTTTCAGTTCGCGGTCCTGGGTGTCGGCCTGCGCCGTCAATAGATACTTGCCGCGCATCTTCCCCTTCAGGTAGAACGCCAGGCGCCCTTCGCTGAGGAAACTGTCGTCATCGCGGTCATCGGCGGCGAGTGGCTGCAGGTTGCCGCTGGCGCTGTTCTTCGACACGGTGACATCGGCGATGGCGACCGCGAACAGATAACGGCCGGTCACCTCCACGTCCAGCTGCCGCTCGGCACTGGGCATGTCCTTGGCCTCCACCTGCACGTCGTAGCGGTGGGCGCCCACCGGTTCGAGGAACTCCGCCGCGAACTTCTGCTCCAGGTCCACCGGGAAGCTCTGCCCGTTGATGGTCACCCGGCTGTTCGGCTCCAGTCCACGCCCGTACACCCGTACGCGCGATCCGTGGATGGGGATGTTCTGCAGGCGCAGCTGGCTCTGTCCGTAGATGCTGTTGCTCACCTGCAGCGCCTGCGCGTTCTCACCGTCCAGTGCCTGGCCGAGTGTCTTCTGCACGTTGTCCCGGGTGACCTGCAGGCCCCGATCGAAGTCGGCCGGGGTGACCAGTTGGATCCGCTGGATCTGCGTTTCATCGAACGCATCGCCGGCACCGTAGGCACGCGCCACGTAGATCAGGTCATCGCCGGTGCGCAGCGTGATCTGCTCGGGCAGTTGAGCGTCCCACTCGGCTTCGGACACGTAGCCCGCCGGCAGGTCGATGCGCGCAAGCGGGGTGACCAGATCGGTGTCGGTGCCGCGGTACAGCGTGACCTCCAGCCTTTCAATGAACGAGGCGTAGTTGTTGTAGCTGTGGAAGCGCAGCGGGCGCACCAGGCGTCCGTTCTCGAACGGCACCGTCGCCGCTGACTGCACGCTCAGGCTGGGCGGCACCATGCTGGGGTCTTCCGTGGCCCATACCACGCCCCCGTTGGGCAGCTCGGACATGAAGTTGCCATCCCGTGCAGCCACCGGTGAGGGTGCCAGCGGCACGCTATCGGCTGCGGGCGGTGATGGCGCGTCGCCGCGGATCCGCAGCAACAGTCCTTCGTCGTTGCGGCAATTGTCGGCGTCACAGCGGATGGCCGGCGGATCAACCGCAGGCAGTACCTGCTGCGCGAGCAACGGCGCCGTGGGGAGCAGCATCGCCAGCAGCAGCAACGAGGTAACGCGGCGTTCGGCTTTCAGGGTCTTCTCCATGGGTCAGCGCCCCTCCCCGCGGGTGCCTGCAGCGGCAGGCGGGTCATCCAGGCGCAGGCTGTGCAGCACCCTCTCGTCACCAGGGCTCACCACGTCGATGCGTGCGGCGGCGGCCACGTCGGTCGCCAGGCGACCGCTGATCGCAGCGCCCAGTACCTGGGCACGTTGCCGTGCCAGTGCCTGCTGGTCCGGCGCAGCCACGATCAGCAGGCGGCCACCGCCGCGTGCCGTGAGCGCCTGCGCGGCTTTTTCCAGCACGGTGGCGGTGCCCGCAGCAAGGCGGGCCGTGCCGCGTTCGAACAGCCCGTCACCCAGTTCAATCACCGCACCGCTGGCGTGCGCCGGTTGCACCGCGATCTCACCGGCAGGCATCACCACACCGAAGTCGAAGCGCACCGGTACCCCGGGCGTGATACGGCGAACCAGCGGATTGGGCGAGGTGAAGCGTGCACCGGCCGGCACTGTGGACGGGTCCACCTTCAGGATGAAGTTGCGACCGCGTGCGCCGCCGCCCTGGATGCCGACGAGGTGATAGCGGCCGAACGCATCGGTCTCCATCAGCAGGCCTTCCACCGCCGCGACACGCACGCCGGGGATGCCGCGCTCGCCAGGCTCCTGGATGCCGTTGCCATTGCGGTCATCGAACACAGTGCCGACGATCAGGCTTTCATCCAGCAATGGATCCGCCGTGATGTCCACGTCCGCCGATGCGATGTTGCCGATGCTGCGGTTCTGCCCGTCGATCGCGGTGATGCGGTTGGTGTGCAGCCCGGTGCCGGTGCCTGCACCCACGCGCAGGTAATACACCACCGTGGCACTCTCGCCGACCGCGATATCGATGCCTTCGATGCGCAGCGGCTGCACGCCACTGGTGCGCGCGGCATTGTCCGCATCACGCACCGAGAAGCCGCCACTGACGAAGCTGAAGCCCGGTGGCAGCGTATCCAGCAGCGTTGCGCCGTTGGCATCCACGTCGCCCACGTTGTCGATGGTGACCGTGTAGCGCACCAGGTCGCCGATCTGCGCACTGCGCTTGGCCGCCGTCTTGGTCAGCCGCAGGGTGGCCTGTTGGCCGGCGACGGTAACCGCCACGTTGGCCTCGGCACACATCGGCGTGGGGATGGACACATCACACAGGCGATAGCGGAAGCTGTCGGTGCCGAAGAAACCGGCCGTTGGCGTATACGTGCAGTTGCCATTGCCGCACCACGCCGTCCCTGCGCTCGGCGCGACCACCATCTGCAGCGACGCCGGATCCAGCACGGCCGTGCGTGCGCTGTCATTGGCCATGACATCGATCGCCATCGGATCGCTGGTTTCAGTGGTGACCACGTCGTCAGCCAGCACCAGCACGTTCTGATCGACCATGACGTTCACCGTGGCATCCGCGCACTGGCTCGCATCCGTCGCTTCGCAGACGCGGTAATCGAAGCTCTGCTGGCCGGCGAAGTTGGCCAGCACCGCGAAGCGGATGCGGGCCCGCGCCATCACCTCGGCGGTGCCGTACGGCGGCGGTGAGGTGATGCTCAGCACCACCGCGTCGGGGGCGATCGGCGTGCCGTCCATGCGATCGTTGCCCAGCACGTCGATCTCCACCACACCGTTCTGTGGCATCTCGATCAGATCATCCTGTGCCACCACGCGGTCGCTGCTGGCAACCACGGTGACACTGACCGTGCCGGTGTCGCAGACCGTGGGCTGGTTGATCAGGCAGATCGTGTAGGTGGTGCTGTAGCTGCCGGGCGACAGCCCCGCCGCCACGTTCAGGCCGCCGTCCGCGGTGAAGCTCAGCGCCGCCGTGGCAACCGGTGCGAACGTGACCTGTGCGGGATCCAGAACCGCGCTGTTGAACGTGTCATTGGCAAGTACGTTCACCAGGTTGGTCGCCCCCTGCCCCGCCGGCAGCGGACCCGCCGTGTCGTCCACCGCCAGCAGCGCACCCACCGGTCCCTGCACCAGTACGGTGATGATCGCCGTCGAGCAGTTGCCCGGCACACCGTTTTCGCACAACTGGTAACTCAGCTGCACCTGGCCCGGCTGCACGCCCGGTGCCACCATCAGCTGGCCCTGGTTGTTCATCGTATAGCCCGGCGTGGCGCCGACCAGGGTGGCGGTGACACTGCCCACCGGCGGCGGCGCTGCGCCGTTCCAGGTGTCGTTCTCCAGGACCGAGCGGGCGATGGTGCCACCCACGGACGGATCCACCGGCGTGCTGCTGAAGTCATCGTTGACCGCCAGCACCACATTGCTGGCCACCGTCATGCTGACCGTCGCCGTCCCGCAGACCGCGCTGTGGGGTGCAGGCAGGCAGACCTGGTAGGTGAAGCCAACCGTGCCGGAGGTGCCCGACGGCGGGGTGTAGCTGAAGCTGCCATCGGCGTTGAACAACAGACCGGGCGGTGCTGCACCGACGAGGCTGAAGCTGGAGCCCGGCGGCACGTTGTCGTTGTTGCCGACATTGCCGCTGGTGGTCTGCCCTGCGGCGGCAGACACGCTGTCGGCCGCCGGTGCCGGCTCCAGCAGCAGCGACACCGTGGCCGAATCACAGTTGCCCGGTGCCGCGGCTTCGCACACCTGATAGGTCAACGCGACCGGCCCGGACAAGGTACCGGTCGGGATGGTGATCGTGCCGTCCGCCGCGATCACATAGCCCGCCGGTGCGCCCACCAGGCTCAGCACCACCGCAGCGGATGCCGGCGGGGAGGTCCCGTTGAGGGTGTCGTTGCCCAGTACGCTGGGGGTGCTGCTGCCCGGCGTCAGCGGGGCGCCAGTGAAATCATCAGCCTGTGCGGACAGCGTGCCGGTATTGATGTTCAACGTCACCGCCGCGGTACCGCATACGGCGGCATTCGGTGCGGGCAGGCATACCTGGTAGGTGAAGCCGATCTGGCCGGTGGTACCTGCCGGCGGTGTATAGGTGAAGCTGCCGTCGGCGTTGAACACCAGGCCCGGCGGCGTGGCGCCGGGAATCGAATACGTGGCGCCCGGCGGCATGCTGTCGTTGCTGCCGACGTTGCCACTGACCGGCTGGCCGGCCGGGGTCGATACCACGTCGGGCAGCGGCACCGGCGTCACCACCAGGCGGATGATCGCGCTGGCACAGTTGCCGGACGCAGCCGCCTCACAGACCTGATAGCTCAGCGTGGTGGCACCGGCGAGCGCGCCCACTGGCACGGTCACGGTGCCATCGGGGTTGATCACGAAGCCCGCAGGCGCACCCACCAGGCTCAGCTGCACGCTGGCCGGAGCCGGCGGCGTCACCCCGTTCAACGCGTCGTTGGCCAGCACGCTGGCGGTGACAGCGCCCGGCAGCAGTGGGCTGGCACTGAAGTCATCGTCCGCGGCCAGCAGGGTGCCGGTGTTGACGTTGATCGTTACCGAGGCGATGCCGCAGGTGGCCGCGTACGGTGCGGGCAGGCAGACCTGGTAACTGAAGCCGAGCGGGCCACTGCTGCCAGCGGGCGGGGTGTAGCTGAAGCTGCCATCGCCATCCAGCACCAGCCCCGGCGGCGTGGCACCCACGATGCTGAAGCTGGAACCCGGCGGCACGTTGTCATTGCTGCCGACGTTGCCGGTCACCGGCTGGCCGACCAGCGTGGATACCACGTCGGCCACCGGCACCGGGGTGAGCACCAGCACGACGTTGGCGGTCGCGCAGTTTGCCGGTGCGGCGGCTTCGCATACCCGATAGGTCAGCGACACCGCGCCGGACGGCGCGGCGAGCGGCGTGCCGATCGTGCCGTCCGCACTGATCACGTAGCCGGCCGGCGCGCCGATCAGGCTCAGCACCACGCTGCTGGCGGGCGGCGGGGTGACACCGTTCAGTGCATCGTTGAGCAGCACGCTGGGCGTGCTGCCGCCAGGCACGAGAGACGCGCTGCTGAAGTCGTCGTTACCGGCAACCACGGTGCCGACGCCGACCGTGATGGTCACCGTCGCCGTGCCGCAGACACTCCCGTTCGGCGCGGGCAGACAGACCTGATACGTGAAGCCGACCGGGCCCGTGGTGCCGGCTGGCGGCGTGTAGCTGTAACTGCCGTCGGCGTTGAGTGCCAGGCCGGCCGGCGGCGTGCCGACCACGCTGAACAGCGATCCAGCCGGCACGTTGTCGTTGCTGCCGACGTTGCCGCTGGTGGTCTGGCCTGCGGCCACCGAGACGCTGTCCGCTGCGGGTGCCGGGGTGAGCAGCAGCGACACCGTCGCGGTATCACAGTTGCTCGGCGCAGCCACCTCGCAGACCTGGTAGGTCAGGGTCACCAGCCCGGACACCGTGCCGCTCGGCGTGACCACGGTGCCGTCCGGATTGATCGCATAACCGGCCGGCGCGCCGACCAGCGACAGCGTGACCGTAGCGGCCGCAGGCGGCGAGACGCCGTTCAAGGTGTCGTTGGCCAGCACACTGGCGGCGGTGGTCGCACCGGGCAGCAGCGGCGTACCGCTGAAGTCATCCGCCTGTGCCGCCAGCGCGCCGTTGTTGACGTTGAGAGTCACCGAGGCGGTGCCGCAGATGCTTGCGTTCGGTGCCGGCAGGCAGACCTGGTAGGTGAAGCTCACCGGACCGGTGGTGCCTGCGGGCGGCGTGAACGTGAAGCTGCCATCGACGTTGAACTGCAGACCGGGCGGCGTGCCACCGATCACCGTGAACTGCGCGCCGACCGGCACGTTGTCATTGGTGCCGACGTTGCCCGCCACCGGCTGGCCCGCCGGCGTGGACAGCACGTCATCGACCGGCGCCGGACGCACCAGCAGCGTCACCAGGGCACTGTCGCAGTTACCGGGCGCAGCCGCTTCGCACAGCTGGTACGTCAGCGTGACCGGGCCGGACAGCGTGCCACCGGGTACGCCGATGGTGCCATCGGCGTTGATCGCATAGCCGGCCGGCGCGCCGACCAGGCTCAGCAACACGGCACTTGCCGCCGGCGGGGTGGTGCCGTTGAGCGTGTCGTTGGCGAGCACGCTGGGGGTGCTTGCACCGGGCGTGACCGGGGTGGCGCTGAAATCATCCGCCAGCGCATCCAGTGCACCGTTGTTGACGTTGATCACCACCGACGCCGTGCCGCATACCGTGGCGTTCGGCGCCGCCAGGCACACCTGGTAGTCAAAGGTGACCGGACTGACGACACCGGCAGGCGGTGTATAGGTGAAGCTGCCATCGGCGTTGAACAGCAGGCCGGCAGGCGCCGTACCCACGACACTGAACAACGAGCCGGCGGGCACATTGTCATTGCTGCCGACAGTACCGGTGGTTGCCTGCCCGGCCAGCGTGGAGACCACATCGGCGGCCGGCACCGGCGTCAGCAGCAGCGACACCGCCGCGGTGACGCAGTTGGTCGGCGCAGCGGACTCGCAGATCCGGTACGTCAGCGCGACCGGGCCCGAAGGCGTGGTAGCCGGAGTGGAGATCGTTCCGTCCGGGTTGATCACATAGCCGGCTGGCGCACCGACCAGGGACAGCACGACGCTCGCCGCAGACGGCGGCGTGGCGCCGTTCAATGCATCGTTGGCCAGCACGCTGGGCGTCGTGGCACCCGGCAGCAGCGGCGCACCGCTGAAGTCATCGTCGCCCGCCTGCAGCGAGCCCGTGCCCAGGGTGATGGTTACGCCCGCGGTGCCACACACCGTGGCGTTCGGTGCGGGCAGGCACACCTGGTAGCTGAAGCTGACCGGCCCGATGGTGCCCACCGGTGGCGTGTAGCTGAAGCTGCCGTCCGCGTTGAAGGACAGGCCAGCGGGCGCGGTGCCCTGCACGCTGAAGGAGGCGCCGACCGGCACGTTGTCGTTGCTGCCGACAGTGCCGGTGGCGGTCTGGCCTGCGGCAACCGACAGGGTATCGCCCACCGGAGCAGGTATCAGCACCAGCGACACCGTCGCCGTGTCGCAGTTGCCGGGTGCGGCGACTTCGCACAGCTGGTACGTCAAGGTGACTGCACCGGACGCGGTGCCGGTGACGAGCGTGCCGTCGGCGTTGATCGCGTATCCGGCAGGCGCACCGAGCAGCGACAACGTCACCGTGCCGGGGGCAGGCGGCGTTGCACCGTTCAAGCTGTCGTTGGCCAGCACGCTGGCCGTGGTGGTCGCACCGGGCAGCAACGGGGTGCCGCTGAAATCATCGGCAACGGCCGACAAGGCGCCGTTGTTGACGTTGATCACCAGGATCGCGTTGCCGCAGACGGCCCCGTTGGGTGCCGGCAGGCACGCCTGGTAACTGATGCTGACCGGTCCGGTGGTGCCGGCCGGCGGACTGTAGCTGAAGCTGCCGTCGGGGTTGAACACCAGCCCCGCAGGCACACTGCCGGTGACCGAGAACACCGCACCCACCGGCACGTTGTCGTTGCTACCGACATTGCCCACCACCGGCTGGCCGGCGGGCGTGGATACCACATCATTGGCCGGATCCGGCGTGACCAGCAGGCTGATCTGCGCACTGTCACAGTTGCCAGGCGCTGCTGCTTCGCACAGCTGATAAATCAAGGTGACCGGCCCGGACAACGTGCCTGCGGGCACGCCGACGGTGCCATCCGGGTTGATGACATAGCCGGCCGGTGCGCCGACCAGACTCAGCAGCACCGAGGCGGCCGCAGGCGGCGTGACCCCGTTGAGCGTGTCGTTGGCGAGCACGCTGGGTGTACTCCCACCCGGCAGCACGGCCACGGCACTGAAGTCATCGGCCAGCGCATCCAACGCGCCGTTGTTGACATTGATGGTGACCGACGCGATACCGCAGGTGGTTGCGTTCGGTGCGGGCAGGCACACCTGGTAGCTGAAGCTGACCGGGCCGGTGATCCCTGCTGGCGGGGTGTAAGTGAAGCTGCCATCGGTGTTGAACAGCAACCCCGTGGGCTGCGTGCCGACCACGCTGAACAACGAGCCAGTGGGCGCGTTGTCGTTGTCGCCAACGCTGCCGCTCACGGCCTGGCCAGCCAACGTGGAGACGACGTCGGCCACCGGCACCGGCGTCAGCAGCAGCGACGCGGTGGCCGTATCGCAGTTGGCCGGCGCGGCGGCTTCGCAGATCTGATAAGTCAGGGTAACGGCGCCGGCCGGCGTACCGCCCTGAGTGGCGATCGTGCCATCCGCATTGATCGCGTAACCGGCCGGTGCACCGACCAGGCTCAGCACGACATCACTGGCCAGCGGCGGACTGACACCGTTCAACGCGTCGTTGGCCAGCACGCTGGCCGTGCTGCCGCCAGGCACCAGCGGCGTGCCGCTGAAGTCATCGTTCGCCGCCGCCAGCGTGCCTGTATTGACGTTGATGGTCACCGATGCAGTGCCGCACACCGCGGCATACGGCGCGGGCAGGCAGACCTGATAGGTGAAGCCGACCGGACTGACCACGCCCACCGGCGGGGTGTAGGTGTAGCTGCCATCGGCGTTGAACACCAGCCCAGCCGGCGTGATGCCGGTGACGCTGAACTGGGCGCCCGCCGGCACGTTGTCATTGCTGCCGACATTGCCGCTGGTGGACTGACCCGCAGCCACCGATACCGTATCGGCGGCAGGCGCAGGCGCGAGCACCAGCGTGACCAGGGCGGTGTCGCAGTTGGCCGGCGCGGCGGCTTCGCACAGCTGGTAGGTCAGGTTGACCGCACCGGATGTCGCGCCAACCGGTGTGCTGATGATGCCGGCCGCATTGATCGCATAGCCGGCCGGCGCATCCACCAGGCTCAGGATCACCGTAGCGGCCGCAGGCGGACTCACCCCGTTCAAGGTGTCATTGACCAGCACGCTGGTGGAGGTGCTGGCACCGGGCAGCAACGCAGTGGCGGTGAAGTCGTCGACGGCGGCGTCCAGGGCCCCGTTGTTGACGTTGATGCTGACCGACGCGGTGCCACACACCGCACCGTTCGGCGCAGGCAGGCAGACCCGGTAATCGAACGTGACCGGACTGGCCACGCCGGTCGGCGGATTGAAGAGGAAACTGCCATCGGCGTTGAACACCAGTCCGGCCGGGGTGGCGCCTACCACGCTGAACACCGAGTCGGCGGGCACGTTGTCGTTGCTGCCGACACTGCCGGCCACGGCCTGCCCTGCCGACGTCGACACCACATCGTTGGACGGCACCGGGGTCAGCAGCAGGCTGACATCGGCGCTGTCGCAGTTGGTCGGCGCCGCGGCTTCGCACACCTGGTAGGTCAAGGTCACCGGCCCGGACAGCGCGCCGCTGGGCACACTGAGAGTGCCATCGGCGTTGATGGCATAGCCCGCCGGTGCGCCGACCAGGCTCAGCACGACCGATGCGGCCGCCGGTGGCGTGACCCCGTTGAGCGTGTCATTGGCCAGCACGCTCGGCGTGCTGCCACCGGGCAGGATCGCTGTGCCGCTGAAGTCGTCCGCCACTGCATCCAGCGCGCCGTTGTTGACATTGATCGTGACCGACGCGGTGCCGCACACGGTGCCGTTCGGCGCGGGCAGGCAGACCTGGTACGTGAAGCTCACCGGGCTGGCAACGCCGAGGGGCGGGGTGTAGGTGAAGCTGCCATCGGCGTTGAACAGCAGGCCGTCCGGCGCAGTGCCCGGCACGGTGAACACGGCATTGGCCGGAACGGTGTCGTTGCCGCCGACGTTGCCGGTCACCGCCTGCCCGGCCAGCGTGGACACCACATCGGCCACCGGGGCCGGCACCACCACCACTGCGACGCTGGCGGTCTGGCAATTGCTCGGCGCGGCGGCTTCGCACAGCTCGTAGTCCAGGCTGACGGCACCGGACGGCGCGGCCAGCGTGATCGCTATCGTGCCGTCGGCGTTGATGGCGAAGCCCGCCGGCGCACCGATCAGGCGCAGGGTGACCTCGTTGGCCGGCGCGGGGCTGACGCCGTTCAAGGCATCGTTGGCCAGCACGCTGGCGGCGCTGGTGGCGCCCGGCAGCAACGGGGCGGTACTGAAGTCATCGTTGGCGGCCAGCAGCGCACCGCTGTTGATCGTCAGGGTCACCGTGGACGTGCCGCAGACAGCGGAATCCGGTGCCGGCAGGCACACGCGGTAATCGAAGCTCACTGCGCCCGTCGTGCCGATCGGCGGTGCGTAGCTGAAGCTGCCATCGGCGTTGAACAGCAGGCCGGCCGGGGCGGTGCCGACGACGCTGAAGACCGCGCCGGGTGGCACGTTGTCATTGCTGCCCGCGTTGCCCAGCACGGTCTGCCCCGCCAGCACGGTCAGGGCGTCGGGCGTGGGTACCGGGGTCAGCAGCAGGCCGACCTGTGCGGTGTCACAGTTGGTCGGCGCGGCGGCCTCGCACACCTGGTACGTCAGGTTCACCACACCGGATACCGCGCCGGTGGGCGTGCTGATCGTGCCGTTGGCGTTGATCGCGTAACCCGCCGGTGCACCGACCAGGCTCAGCACCACAGCGGCCGCCGCAGGCGGCGTGGCACCGTTCAAGGTGTCGTTGGCCAGCACGCTGGTGGCGGTGCTGTCACCGGGCAGCAGCGGGGTGCCACGGAAGTCGTCTGCCACCGCCGACAGCGCGCCGTTGTTGACGTTGATCGTCACCGTGGCCGTGCCGCACACCGTTGCATCCGGCGCGGCCAGGCACACCTGGTAGTCGAAGGTGACCGGGCTCACCACGCCGACCGGCGGGGTGAAGGTGAAGCTGCCATCGGCATTGAACACCAGCCCGGCCGGGGCGGCGCCGACGACGGCGTACGCCGCGCCGGCGGGCACGTTGTCGTTGCTGCCAACGGTGCCGCTGACGGCCTGGCCCACCGGCGTGGACACCACGTCATCCGCCGGCTGCGGGGTCAGCAGCAGTGATACCTGGGCGGTATCGCAGTTGGTGGGGGCGGCGGCTTCGCACACCTGGTACGTCAACAGCACGCGGCCGCTGGCCGTACCGGCGGGAATCCCGATCGTGCCGTCGGCATTGATCACATAGCCGGCCGGCGCGCCGACCAGGGACAGCAGCACGTCAGCCGATGCGGGCGGGGTCACCGCGTTGAGCGTGTCATTGGCCAGCACGCTGCCGGTACTGCTGCCCGGCAGCAGCGCGCTGCCGCTGAAGTCGTCATCCGCTGCGGACAGCGCACCGTTGTTGACGTTGAGGGTGACCGTGGCGCCGGAGCATAGTGCGGCATCCGGTGCCGGCAGGCAGACCTGATAGCCGAACGTGACCGGGCTGACCACGCCGGTCGGCGGGGTGAACACGAAGCTGCCATCCGCATTGAACACCAGGCCAGCCGGACTGGCCGTGGTCAGCACGAACTGCGCGTTTGCTGGACTGTTGTCGTTGGCGCCCACGTTGCCGCTGACCGCCTGTCCGACCTGGGTCGATACCGCGTCGGCCACTGCCTGCGGCGACACGACCAAGCGGATGCTGGCGGTATCGCAGTTGGACGGCAACGCCGCTTCGCACAGCTGGTAGGTAACGGTGAGCGCGCCGGCCGTCGTGCCGGCCGCCACGGTCAGCACGCCGTCATTACCGATGCTGACACCGGCCAAGGCGGCAGGCAGCGTCACCACCACGCTGGCGGGGTCCGGTGGGCTCACACCATCCAGGCTGTCGTTGACCAGCACCGAGGCGGTGTTGCCACCCAGGGTGGGATTGATCGGCGTGGCGCTGAAGTCGTCATCCGCCGCCACCAGCGTGCCGGCGTTGATGTTGATGCTGACGTTGGCGCTGGAACACAGCGTGGCGTACGGCGCCGGCAGGCACACTTCGTAAGTGAAGGACACCGGGCTGGCCACGCCCACCGGCGGGGCATAGGTGAAGGTGCCATTGCCGTTGAACAGCAGCCCGTCCGGCGCTACGCCGGTCACGCGGAACTGCGAACCCGCCGGCGCGTTGTCGTTGTCACCGACGCTTCCATTGAGCAATCGGCCGGCCTGCGTGGACAGCGCATCGTCGCTGGCTTGCGGCGTCACGACCACGGTGATCTGTGCACTGGCGCAGTTGGCCGGCGCAGCCACTTCGCACAGTTGGTAGGTGAGAAGGTTGACGCCGGCGGTGGCCGCTGCCGGCACCTGCAGCAGACCGTCGGTGGTGAGCGCGTAGCCGGCAGGCGCGCCGACCAGTTGCAGCGTCACCGAAGCGGCCGCCGGCGGCGATACGCCGTTCAAGCTGTCATTGGCGAGCACGCTCTGCGCGGTGTTGCCACCGGGCGGCAACGGCGTGGCAGTGAAGTCATCGCCCAGCGCAGCCAGGTTGCCGGCATTGACGCTGATCGTGGCCGATGCCGTGCTGCATCGGGTGCTGTCCGGCGCAGGCAGGCAGACCTGGTAATCGAAGTTCACCGCCCCGGTGAAGTTGACCGGTGGATTGAACAGGAAGCTGCCATCCGGGCTGAACGACAGGCCGGTGGGTTCGATGCCGGTGACGCTGTAGACCGAGCCGACCGGTGCGTTGTCATTGCTGCCGACCGTGCCGGCGAGCAGCTGCCCGACCGGAGTGGAGAACGCATCGGCCAGCGCCTGAGGTGACACCACCAGCGAGATCTGGGCGGTATCGCAGTTGCTGGGCAATGCGGCTTCGCACAGCTGGTAGGTGAGCGTCACGGCACCGGCCACCACACCGGCGGCGAGGTTGACGGTGCCATCGGCGGCCAGCGTGTAACCGGCCGGCGCATTGAGCAGCGCAAGCTGCACGGCGCTGGACGCCGGCGGCGTTGCAGTGTCCAGGCTGTCGTTGACCAGCACGCTGGCGGTGCTGCCGCCCAGCGCAGGATCCACCGGTGTCGCGCGGAAGTCATCGTCGTTGGCGACCAGCGTGCCCGCGTTGACGTTCAGGGTGACCGTCGCGGTGGTGCAGACGGTGGTGTTGGGAGCAGGCAGGCAGACCTGGTAGGCGAATGTCACGGCCCCCTGCGTGCCCGGCGGTGGTGTGTAGATGAAGCTGCCATCGGCATTGAACACCAGGCCTGCCGGTGCGGTGCCGCTGACTTCGTAGGCACTGCCGGCGGGAACGTTGTCGTTGGCGGCAACACTGTTGTTCAGCGCTATCCCCGCCTGGGTGCTGAAGTTGTCGTTGTTCGCAACCGGGCTCAACAGCAGCAGCACGTTGGCCGAGCTGCAGTTGGACGGCAGCGCGACTTCGCACACCTGGTACCCGAAGGTGACCTGGCCTGCCGCAGCGCCCCCGGGCACGGTGACGGTGCCGTTGCTGTTCACCACGTATCCGGCCGGCTCACCCACCAGGGTCAGCTGCACTTCCGACGGATCTGGCGGAATCGCGCCGTTGTGGGTGTCATTGGCCAGCAGGCTGTTGGTTGTACCGCCGGTGTTGGCATCCAGGATCAACGAACGGAAATCATCGTCGTTGGCCTGCAGCGTGCCGGCATTGACGTTGACGGTCACCGTTGCCGTCGCGCAGACCGTGGCCTGCGGTGCCGGCAGGCAGACCTGGTAATCGAACGTGGTCGGGCCGGTGAACAGCGTCGGCGGTGTGTACGTGAAGCTGCCATCGGCCGCGAACACCAGGCCTGCAGGCGCAGGGGCGACCACGTTGAACTGCGAGCCGGCCGGTGCATTGTCGTTGATCGCGACGTTGCCGCTGACGGGACGACCTGCATTGGTCGACAGCACGTCGTCCACCGCACCGGGCGTAATGAGCACCGTGATGGTGGCGGTATCGCAGTTGGTAGTGCCGGGCTCACACAGCTGGTAGGTGAGGTTGACGATGCCCGCTTGGGCGCCCGCCGGCACGCTCAGCTCGCCGGTAGGCTGCAGGGTGAACCCCACCGGTGCAGCACCGGTCAGCGCGAACGCCGCCTGTGCGGGCACCACCGGCGCGGCGTTGATGGTGTCGTTGGTCAGGACGCTGGCGGTCAGTCCGCCTGCCGCCGTCAGCGGCGAGCTCGAGAAGTCGTCATCGTTGGCGGCGATGACGGCAGCCGTCACGACGAAGCTTGCCGTGGCAGTGGCACATATCGCGCTGTTGGGCGCGGGCAGGCAGACCTGGTACTGGAAGCTGTCCGTACCGCTGTAGGCCGGCAACGCGGTGTAACTGAAGCTGCCATCGGGGGCCACTGTCGCGGTGCCGTCCGTCGGCCCGGACAGCAGGTTGTATACCGCGTCGGTTGCGGGGTTGTCGTTGCCGCTCAGCACGCCGGGGAATGCAACGCCGGAGGTGGCGCTGAAGTTCTCGCCCGCGGCCGACGGCGCCACCACCAGCTGCACGGTGGCCGTATCGCAATTGCTCGGCGTGGCCACTTCGCACAGTCGGTAGGTGAGCGTCTGTGCACCGGCCGCTGCGTTTGCGGCGACGACGATCTGGCCGGCTGCGTTCACGCTGTAGTCCGCTGGCGCGCCCTGCAGGGCCACCGTGACCTGTGCCGGCGCGACCCCCACACCGTTCAGCAGATCGTTGGCCAGCACGCTGGTCGTCGTGCCACCGCTGGCAGCCACCAGCATAGTGATCACGTCGTCCACCGCATCGATGGCATTAGCCGCGACCTGCACGTTGACCGTGGCGGTATCGCACACCAACGCGTTCGGTGCGGGCAGGCAGATCTGGTAAACGAATTGGTCGGGACCGGTGTTGCCATTGCCGGGGGTGTAGGTGAATACACCGAAGGCATCCATCACCACCGTGCCGCGCGTCGGCGGCGTGGTCACCGTAAAGGCAGAACCGGCCGCGACGTTGTCGTTGTCCGCGACGTTGCCGCTCACCGGCAGGCCGGCGCCCGGCGTGGTCACGCTGTCATCCACCGCATCCGGACTGATGATCAGGGAGACGTCGGCGGTATCGCAGTTGTTCGGTACGGCGGCTTCGCACAGGCGATACGTCAGCGTGGTAACGCCCGCAGCCGCCGTGGCCGGCACGGTGATTTCGCCGGTCGGCGCGATGCTGAAGCCCGCCGGCGGCGTGGCCAGCGTCAGCACGACCAGCGCCGGTGCAAAGGGGGCCCCGTTGAGCGTGTCATTGCCCAGTACAGACGGCGTGGTGCCGCCCGCGCCGGCAGCGAACGGCGCGGGGAACGCATCGTCGACGGCGAGCAGCTGGTTGGCATCCACCAGCACGCCGGCGCTGGCGAAAGCGCAGACCGCCGCATCGGGCGCAGGCAGGCACACGCGGTATTCGAAGGACACGGGCGACAGGATTCCGCCCGTCGGGGCCAGGGTGAAGCTGCCATCCGCGTTGAACACCAGACCCGCTGGCAGTGCACTCGTGGCGGTATACAGCGCATTCGGCGGGGCATTGTCATTGGTGGCCACGGTACCGCTGAACGACGGCGTGCCGGATGCCACGTTGTAGCTGTCGGACAGCGTCGACGGGGCGACCACGAAGGTGGCGCTGGCGGTGGCGCAGTTGCTCGGCGATACCCGTTCGCAGATCTGGTAATCCAGCGACGTGCGGCCGGCAGGCGCGCCGCCGGGTACGGTGATCCGTCCGTCGCTGTCGATGCTGAATCCTGTCGGCGCCGCCGGCAGCGTGACGATCAGGTCCGCTGCCACGACGGCCACCCCTCCCAGGGTGTCGTTGACCAGCACGCTGGAGGTGGTGCCGCCGGTGCTGGCGATCACGCCGGGAAATACGTCGGCCACGGCCACGATCGCGGCCGGCTGCACACTGATCGCCGGCGTGGTGGCGCTGTTGTCACCCGGCGTTGGATCGGTGGTGCCCGGCGGCAGGATCAGCGAGGCGGTGTTCGCCGGCACGGTTGCCGGGGTGGCAGAAGGCGCCGTGCCACTGACCACCAGCGTCACCGCGTCGCCGACGCCGATGTTCACCTGCACGCTGATGCTGTTGCCGGTGCCGCTGGCGAGCGCGCATGACGAGGCCGGCGAGGCCGCCGTGCAGGTCCAGCTGACGTTGGTCAGCAGGACCGGCACCGCATCGACCACGGTTACGCCCAGCGCGCTGGACGGGCCCTGGTTGTTGACCTGGATCTGGTACTGCACCGGCGCGCCCGCGGTCACGCTGGTCGGGCCGAGGATGCTCTTCGACAGGCTCAGCTGCGCCTGCAGGGCAAGCACGTTGCTGTCGGTGGCGCTGTTGTTGCCCGGCACCAGATCGCCGATGTCGGCAGGCGGCGCCACGTTGGCGGTGTTGCTGAGCGGGCTCGGGTAGGACTGGGCGAACAACGTGGCCGGCAGCAGCATGGCGAGCAGGCACGCACCCCACCCTTTACGGGCAAGCGATACGGCGCGTTGCATGCGGTGCTCGACTGCCTTGGACATGCCCTGTTCCTCGCCTGCTGCGGGTCGCATCACGGCGATGCGTTCCCGTCGTTCCGTCGTCAGTGCCGGCAGCACGCGATGGGCTGCGCGCCGGTCGGGGTAAGGCCCCCGCGCGTCAGTACGCGGCGGGGTTGCTGCTGAAGATCACCGGGACGTTGATCGTGGCCTGCCCGCCATCGATCAGATCGACACCGACGCTGATGCTGTTGCCGCCTACTGCCCCGCCACTCGCCACGGCGCAGGCGCTGCCCGCACTGGCGCTGCAGGTCCAGGCGGCGCTCAAGGTCGCTCCGTTGGGCAGGGTGTCGTTGACCACCGCAGCGGTCACTGCATCGGGGCCGCCGTTGGTCACCACCAGGGTGTACGTCGCGGTGCCACCAGGCGTGTACGTGCCACTGCCGTCGGTCTTGGTGATCGATAGATCCGCTCGGCGCGTGCGGTTGACGATGCGGCATACCAGCGCGACGGGCACGGCGCTCACGGCCGGCGCCTGCAGGTTGAAGCTGTTGCCGGTGCCCGAGCTGACGACCGTGCCGTCCTGGTTGGCGCACTGCCACGTGCTGGCATAGCGCTCCAGGGTGGTGCCCGCCGCTGCGGTTTCCGCCATTGCGTAGGTGCCGCCCGGCACGGTCACCACCGCAGCGGTGGCCCCGTTGTTGCCAACGTTGTTCGCCGCGCCCACCGTGCCGCCGTTGTAGGTGATGGCCAGGTTGAAGCGGCCGGTGTCACTGGTGGGCTGCAGTTCCTTCACCAGCTGCAGCGTGGCGGCGCAAGCCTGCGTCACCCCTTCCACGGTGAACACGGCCTGGCCGATGCGGATACCGAGCAGGCCCAGCAGGTTGTCGACCAGTCCACCCAGCAGGGTCGTCAACACCGGCGTCACCAGCGTGTTCACCGCCGTACGGATCGGCTGCAGCAGGGTGCTGACCAGCGTGTTGACCAGATCGTTGATCGGCAACGGCAACGGCAGCGCACCCAGTAATGTCACCACCGGGGTGCCGCTGGTGACCTGGATGTTGAGCGAGTTGACCAGGGTGGACACCATCGTTGCCGCGCTGACGGTACCGGCTGCGAGCGTGCGCGTCTGTGGGTACGGGCCGGTGAAACTTGCCGCCTGCAGGCCGGGCGTGGCCGTGGCGAAGCCGCGGATGCTGACGGCCAGCGGCACCGATACGTCGGCGACGGGAATGTTGAGCAGCGTGGTGATGCGCACCGTGACATTGAGCGAGGTAAGCGTCGCTGGCGTCAGGGCGCTTTCGGTCAGCACGGTCGATCGGTTGAAGAACGTGGCATCGCTGATCTGCCCCACGTACAGGTTCACCAGTCCCGGGCGCGCCTGCAGCGTCACCGCATTGGCCACCAGGTTGACCGCTGAGATGCTGCCCTCGGCGCGGGCGATGTCGGCGTATACCTGCAGGTGCAGCACGCTGGCACTGATGTTGGCGTTGGATACTTTGACCAGGCCCAGCACGTTGAGGTTGTTGAGCAGCCCCGTCAGCGCCGCCGTGTTCAGACCCTGCGCCAGGTCGAGGTCCAGCTTCACCCGGATCGCCGCACTGTGGAACGCGCTGCCCAGTGGGCCGCAGGTATAGACCGGGCGCTCCACCACCTGCAGCCACAGGCGTACGTTGGCCAGGCCGGTGAGCCCCAGCGCCGCGGTGTTCACCGTGATCGGCGTCGGCGTGGTCAACACGTTGCTGAAGTTGTACAGCTGTAAGCTGCCGGTCAGCAGGTCGAGCACGTTGAGCCTGACCGTGGTCAGCGAACCGGTGGGGAGTGCGATCTCCAGCAGATCCCCCAGCCGGATCGTGCCGGTGGCACCGGCTACGCCGAGTGGCAACGCGTTGAGGATATTGGCGGCCAGCGCCTGGTTGTCGGCCTGCAGCACGGCCACCATCGCGGCGCGCAACGTACCGAGGCTGATCGCAGTGTTCAGCACCTGGCTGGGGTCGCTGACGACCACGCCGCCGTTGAGCTGGGTGATCAGCGCATTGAGGTTGATGTTGGCACCGGCCAGGCTGTTCCAGTCGGCGGCGGTCAGGTTGAGGGTGGTGCCCGGCAGCAGCGCGCCGAACAGCAGGTTGAGGATCGGGCTCTGGGTTGAATCCACCGATGCCAACCGCGGGCCGGCGCTGACGCAGGCACCGGCGGTACAGGCCGTGGTCGCTTGGGCATGGGCGCGGCCCAGGCAACCCAGCACCATCAACACCGTCAGCAACACCAGCGCGTGCCAGCGTAATGACGGTGGTTTCACTGCCTTCACATTAACCATTCCCTTGCCCCCCGCATTGCTTCAGGCAGTACCTGATCGTGGCGGCGGAATTACTCCGTCACCTGAACTGATTCACTGCTGTCCGGTTTTCCCCGGGATTACGTTTAGGCCCGGTTCGGAGTGATTAATGCGGGGCGCGGCGAAACCGTCAAACGGGAGGATGTGAAAGTAGAGGGCAGTAACGCTGACCTGCAGTCCAAGGGAAGGTCGGCACGGTTGCTACATAAACGCCCGACAGCGTTTCTGTACAGCCGAAAAAAGAATCACTTCCCGGTAAGCTGTGCTTACCACGACATGGAGAGGGGTGGGAAATGAAGGATATGTGCGACAGGATCCGGCGCTCACGACTTACTGCCGGGCTATCCCAATCACAGTTGGCGCAGGAAACCGGCGTCCGCCGGAGCGCCGTCGCGCAGTGGGAACGTGAGGGCGGAACCTGCCCAAGTGTGACCCATTTGGCACAAATTGCAATTGTGACGCAGGTCTATTTTGAATGGTTGGCAACGGGGCGCGGACCGGGTAGACCACAGGATGGAAACGATTTGCCCATTCCGGAGATAACACCCGCCGAGCGCAATCCGCACGAGGCCGAGATTCTCTGCCTGTTACGGAAAATGACGCCGCGGAAACGTAAAGTGGCACGCGCGATAATCGAAATGCTGGAGGACTGATCGTCCGCGTGACGACTCACGGTCGTCACTCACCTTCATTCCCCAACCGCTGCGCTCATCGTGCTGGCCGATGGTAGCGACCAGTCGATCGGCGCCTGTCCCCGGCGCTGCAGATAGTCGTTGGCAGCGGAAAAATGCCCGCAGCCGATGAAGCCGCGGTGCGCCGACAGCGGCGAGGGATGCGGCGCTTTCAGGACGCGGTGACGGGCCGTGTCGATTACCTTGCCCTTCTGCTGCGCATAGCTGCCCCAGAGCATGAACACCAGACCGTCGCGCTCCCGGTTCAAGGTCTCCACCACATGGTCGGTAAAACCTTCCCAGCCACGCTTCTGATGCGCACCGGCACTGCCCTCTTCCACCGTCAACACCGCATTGAGCAGCAGCACGCCCTGGCGGGCCCACGGCAGCAGGCAGCCATGGTCCGGCCGCGGCAGTCCCAGGTCACGCTCGATCTCCTTGTAGATGTTGAGCAGCGAGGGCGGCACCGGCACGCCGGGCTGCACCGAGAAGCTCAGGCCATGCGCCTGGCCACGGCCGTGGTACGGGTCCTGGCCGAGCATCACCACCTTGGTCGCATCGAAGGGCGTGGCGTCGAAGGCGGCAAAGATCTGCGGGCCCGGCGGAAAGACCGCGGCGCCTGCCGCCTTGCGCTGGCGCAGGAAGGCGGACAGTTCGCGCATCTGCGGCTGCAGCAACCAATCGCCCACGTGCGCTTTCCAGCTCGCTTCCAGCTGGATGGAGGGGAGTACGACGTCGTTCATTACATTACCGATCGGGGGTTCAGTCGGGACAGCCGCAACTGGAACAATACCTTCGTCACCAGCAGGCGTTCTTCGATGGGCTTAAGCACCAGGTCGTTCGCACCGGCCTGCAGCAGCACGGTCTGGTTGAGTGGATTGCCATCCCCGGTCATCACCAGCACCGGCAGCCGGCGCTTGCTGTAACCGAAATCCACGCGCACGCGCTCCACCAGGTCGCGGCCACTGAGCTCGCCCTTCAAGGTGACATCGGTCAGCACCAGATCGATCCGGTGCTGGTTGCGGCCGAGGGATTCGGCGGTCAGCAGGGTGACCGCTTCTTCGGCGGTCATCACGTGCAGCACGTTGAGCTGCTGCCTTTCCAGCATGCGCTTGGTGGCCTCGGCCACCACCCGGCTGTCTTCCACGTACAACAGCGTGGCGCCGGGAATGATCGCCGGTTGCACATAGCCGCGGATGAAGGCGGCCAGCGCCTCGTGGCCCAGCGACTTGTCGAAATAATCGGTGATGTAGTCGGTGAAACGGCGCTGCTCCAGGTGTACCTGTGCTTCGCCGGAGACCACGATCACCGGCACGTACGCCTGGCCGGCGGATTCGCGCACCATCTTCGCCAGCGCCAAGCCATCGCCATCGGGCAGCGACAAGGACGTGGTGACCAGGTTGACTGGTCCCTCCAGCAGGGCCCGGCGGGCGTCTTCGATGCCGGCACAGCCCACCACCTGCACGCCGGGCAGGTCGCGCTGCAGCACGTCACCGATCAGCTTGCGGACCAGCCGCGATCCGTCGACCACCATGACCCGGGTGGCATCGTCGTGCAGGTGTTTGAGGGCGTGCTTGAGCATGCCGGTCTCAGGTTTCAGTGGGGCGCGTCTGGCGCAGGAAATGTCCGGTGACCAGCCATGCCCCCAGCCAGCCGACCAGCACGATGGCCAGCAGCACCACCGAGGAATGCAGCAGGTCCAGCCCCTTCAGCGCGAACGGGCTGGCATAACTCTGCGACAGCTGGGACAGCGGGCCGGACAGTGCCGCGCCGGCACCGGCGATCAGGCCCAGTGCGACCAGACCCGCCCCCAGCCCGTACCAGGCACCCAGATACAGGAAGGGGCGGCGGATGAAGCCATCACTGGCGCCGAGCAGTTGCAGCACGCCGATTTCCTCGCGCCGCGCCTGGATGTCCAACCGCACCGTGTTGCCGACCACCAGCACCGCACCAAGTCCGAGCACCAGGGACAACACCTGCACCAGCCGCGCGCCGAAGGCCAGCCAGGCATCCAGGCGCGTGCGCCAGAGCGCGTCATGCTGCACCAGGTCGGCCTGCGGCAGCGTGCCCAACGCACGCGCCAGGCGGGCATCGTCCGTCGCCGCTGCCGGCGTCACCACCAGCAGGCTGGGCAAAGGGTTGGACTGCAGCGCATCGATCGCTTCGCCGAGCCCCGCGTTCTCGCGCAGTTCTTCCAGCCCCTCGTCCGGCGTACGCAACTGCACCGCCTGCACGTCATCGCGGGCACGCAGTTCCGTGGCCAGCGCCTCGGCCGTCGCACCGTCCAGCTCGGCTTTCAGGAACAAATTGATGTCGCGCGATTGCTGCACGCTGCCGGTGAAGTGCTTGAGGTTGTCCAGGGCGATGGACAGGCCGAGCGGCAGGGCCAGCGCCAGCGCCATCACCATTACGGTGAGCAGCGTCGACCACGGCTTGCGGAAGGCGCGGCCCAGGCTGAAGACGATGCTGTGCATGTGGTGCTGCCACCAGATGCCGACGCGCGAGGGAGCGGCCGCCGGCGCATTGGCCTTGCGCTCGGTCGAGGGGGATGTATCGGTGCTCATTCGGCCAGGTCCTGCGGCGAGATGTCGTCGACCAGCCTGCCGTGGTCCAGGATCAGCACACGCTTGCGCATACGCCGCAGCAGGGCCAGGTCATGGCTGACCACCAGCACACTGGTGCCCCGCGAGGGCAGCTCGGCGAACAGCGCCATGATCTCTGCCGCCAGCGTCGGGTCCAGGTTGCCGGTGGGCTCGTCGGCCACCAACAGGCGCGGCTCACCGACGATGGCACGGGCGATGCCCACGCGCTGCTGCTCGCCTGCCGACAGCTGCGACGGCAGGGCTTTTTCACGATGGCCCAGGCCCATCCGCTCCAGCACCGAGCGCACGCGCTTGCCGATGTCGGCACGGCGCGTGCCGCGCAGGATCAGCGGCAGGGCGACATTCTCGGAAATGCTGCGGTCCATCAGCAGCCGGTGGTCCTGGTAGACCGCGCCGACCTCACGACGGTGCCGGGGCACGTCGCCACCGCGCACCTTCAGCAGGTTGCGCTCATTGAACACCACCGCGCCACGGCTGGGCCGTTCGTCCAGGTGGATCAGCTTCAACAGGGTGCTCTTGCCGGCACCGGAATGGCCGGTGACGAACACCATCTCGCCCGGCGCCACGTCGAAGCTGACATCCGTCAGCGCCTCGTGCCCACCGGCGTACTGTTTGCTTACATTGTCAAAACGCAGGACGCTCATCCCCTGATTATGCAGGACAGGCGCCACGGCGTGGAGACATCGCGTCAGGGCCTGTGCCCGCGGCGGGGCAGACCGGTGAGACCGCTGCCCCCTGAGCCTGGGGCAGCGCCGCAGGCCCGGGGGTGTAGGTGCTTTAGAAACACGGCCGCGATCCGCCCAGCGGACCGCGAGCGCGACAGCGCGAACGCGATGCCGCTTAGGTGCCTGCCAGCATGCGGCGGATCTTGCGGCCGATGCGGGTAAGGAACGAGTCGCTGGGATCGACGCCACGGACCGGCTTGGCCATCACCTGCACCGGCGATACCGGCGTGGTCGACGTACCGCTCTCGGTGCCGGCCTCGGCGCCTTCGACCGGACGGCCGTTGCGACGACGACGACGCTTGCGCGGCTTGCGCTCGCCATCGGCCAGGGCAGGATCCTGCGCGACATCTTCGGCCTGCGGCGGGCGCGGGGCCTGCACGCTGTCCAGGGTAGCCGGCGCAACGGCGCCTTCCACAGCACTGGCGGCGACGGCGGTTTCTGCACCGGCCACGACCTCGCCTTCCACCCGCGGCTTGCGCGGCGGACGCGGACGGCGCTCACCGCTGCGTTCGCCAGTGCGTTCGCCACGACCCGCCGACGGCTTGCCGCCACGGCCGCCACCACGACGCTCCTCTTCGGCAGCGCGTGCTTCGCGTGCTTCACGGAAGATCTGGCTGACGCTCTCGTTCTCGTCGCCTTCTTCGCCCGGCGCAGCCGGTGCGCGTTCCGGACGCGGCAGCGAGGTCAGCAGCTCGGCGGTCACTGCTTCGACCGGGATCTTCTGATCAATGTAGGCCTCGATATCCGGCAGGCCCATCGCATAGCGTTCGCAGGCGAAGCTGATCGCATCGCCTTCCTCGCCCAGGCGGGCGGTGCGGCCGATACGATGCACGTAATCTTCGGCGTCGAACGGCAGGTCGTAGTTGTAGACGTACTTGATGCCGTCGATGTGCAGGCCACGGGCAGCCACGTCGGTGACCACCAGGATCTCCAGCTGGCCCTTCTGGAAGCGGTTGAGCAGGCTCTCGCGCTTCTTCTGCGGCACGTCGCCGGACAGCACGCCGACACGGTAGCCGGCACGTTCCAGCGAACGCGCCACGCGCTCGACGAACACCTTGGTGTTGACGAACACCATCGTGCGCGCGCCTTCGCTGCGTGACAGCAGGCCCAGCAGCAGCGGGATCTTCTCTTCGTCGGCGGGGAAGTACATGCGCTGGCGCACGCGTGCGGCGGTGATGGATTCGCTCTCCACCACCATCTTCTGCGGCTCGTTCATGTGGTCATACGCCAGCTCCAGCACGCGATGGCTGAGCGTGGCGCTGAACAGCAGGGTCTGCCGCGTGGTGCGCTCGGGCATGCGGCGCAGCAGGAAGCGGATGTCCTTGATGAAGCCGAGATCGAACATGCGATCGGCTTCGTCCAGCACGCAGATCTCGCAGGCATGCAGCGACACCACCTTGTGCTGCTTGACGTAGTCGATCAGGCGGCCCGGGGTGGCGATGATCACGTCCACGCCCTGCTGCAGCAGTTCACGCTGCTTGTCGTAGTCCACCCCGCCATAGACCAGCGCGAAGCGCAGGCCCAGGTCCGAACCCAGCTTCACCGCGTCCTTGTGGATCTGGATGGCAAGCTCGCGGGTCGGTGCGAGGATCAGCGCGCGCGGGTCTTCCGGCTTGCGGTCAGCCAACGCCGGGCGGGTAAGCAGGCGATTCACCACGGCCACCAGGAAGGCCAGCGTCTTGCCGGTGCCGGTCTGTGCCTGGCCTGCGACATCGCCACCGGCGAGTGCGACCGGCAGCGTCAGCGCCTGGATCGGGGTGCAGCGGGTGAATCCGGCTCCTTCAAGACCGGCGTGCAACGCCGGATGCAGATCGAAGGAGGAAAAGGTCAAATCGGTCAGCGGTTTGTCGCTCATGTGTCCGTCTTGGTCTGGCCGCCACCTGCAATCGGGCGGCTCGGCATCATCTGGGGGCTCCGTCGCAAACTGCGGCCCCTGCGGCGGGTCGGCGGGCGCTGGACCTGTCGGGTCCCTTGCCGCTCAACGGTGAAGTTTAGCGTACTCGGGGCGCCAAACCGGGCCCAAGCGTCTCATAGCTATTAGAGACGACTCGTTTCGCCGTCTTCATCTGCCGCTCCACGGCCTGAATCCAGCCCCTTCTGCCTCTTGTGGCAATCGGCTCGCGCCCCTAGGTGATAGGTAGTGACAGTGGAATCCGGCACATTTCCCGGATGCCTTCGATCACGATACGCTGGGTTCCAGCCGGCCTCTGTCCCCTCGCGCGGATAGGCGTAAACTGCCGGCCGTGAGCGTCCAGGCATCCGCCCAACGCACCGTGGGCACGCTCCACGAGGCAACGACACGGGTCGCGCCACACTGGCGTGGCCCAGTTCACCCACCTCCGGCCACCGCCGGGTGCATCACCAGACGAGAGACCAAGATGAGCGACAAGGTTGTACACGTCAGCACCGCTGACTTCGAAAGCACTGTGTTGGGTTCCAAGGAACCGGTGCTGGTCGATTTCTGGGCCGAATGGTGTGGCCCGTGCAAGATGATCGCCCCCGCCCTCGATGAGCTGGCCGATGCCTTCCAGGGACGCGCGAAGATCGTCAAGGTCAATGTCGACCAGGAACGCGATCTGGCCGTGAAGTATCACGTGCGCTCGATTCCGTACCTGGTCGTCTTCAAGGACGGCGAAAAGGTAGCGGAGCAGATCGGTGCGGTGGGCAAGGCTCAGCTGGCCGGCCTGCTGGACAAGGCGCTCGCCTGACCCTGCAGGCACTGGCAGCCGGTGACCCCGGCTGCCGCAGGGCCTCCTCTGCATGAACGTCTGCCACAAGCGGCCCTTGCAAGCCGCTGCACGCCGGTGATAGTGTCGGCACATCCGGCCCGCGTTCGCGTGCCGCACCCTCTGGACGCAGTTCACTCCAGACCCCTTTCCCTTCGTTCGCCGCCCCAGCCGGGCGCTCGCACCTTCAAGCGAGGAATAACGCTCTTGTCCGATACCACTTCCGAAACCGGCAGCGCTGATGCGCCCGCCGAAAAGCGTGTGCGCAAGCCCCGCGTCAGCAAGGCCGTCGCACCGTCCGGTGCCGAGACCAGCGCACCGGCGGCCCATCAGCCGGCGTTGCCGTTGACGCAGGCACCGCAACCGCCGTCGGCACCCGCCGCGGCTACGCCTCCCTCTTCTCCTGCAGCGCCGAGCGCGCCGGCTTCCGAATCGTCCGCTTCCAGCGGCGGTGACGGTGGCGAAGGCCGCGAATCCGGCCAGCCGCGCCAGCAGAACAACGCCGGTGGCCAGAACCAGGGCCCTTACCAGGGCAACAATGCGCAGGGCAACGCGCAGGGCAACCAGCAGGGCCAGGGCAACCGCCGCGATCGCTTCCGCAATCGCCGTGACCGTCCTGCCCGTGGTGGCCGCGACGATGGCCTGCCGCAGGACAACAACGAACAGCAGCAGCCGTTCGTGCGTACCCAGCAGCCCAACGTGCCGGAGGGTTTCCCGGTCTATTCGCTGAGCGATCTCAAGCGCATGCCGGCGCAGAAGCTGTTGGAAATCGCCGAGCAGCTGCAGATTTCCGAAGGCGTGGCCCGTGCCCGCAAGCAGGACGTGATCTTCGCCCTGCTGAAGGTGCTGACCCGCCATGGCGACGGCGTCGCGGCTGACGGCGTGCTGGAAATCCTGCCGGACGGCTTCGGCTTCCTGCGCGCTGCAGAAGCCAGCTACCTGGCCGGTCCGGACGATACGTATATCTCGCCCAGCCAGATCCGCCGCTTCAACCTGCGCACCGGCGACCACCTGTCCGGTCGCATCCGCTTCCCGAAGGATGGCGAGCGCTACTTCGCGCTGTCCATCGTGGACACCATCAACGGTGAGCCGCTGGAAGCGTCCAAGAACAAGGTGCTGTTCGAGAACCTGACCGCCCTGTTCCCGCGCAAGCGCTTCACCCTGGAACGCGGCAACGGCTCGTCCGAAGACATCACCGGCCGCATCCTCGATCTGATGGCACCGCAGGGCAAGGGTCAGCGTTCGCTGATCGTGTCCCAGCCCAAGGCCGGCAAGACGATGATGATGCAGCAGGTGGCCACGGCCATCACCACCAACCATCCTGACGTGCACCTGATCGTGCTGCTGATCGATGAGCGTCCGGAAGAAGTGACCGAAATGCAGCGCACCGTGCGCGGCGAGGTCATCAGCTCGACGTTCGACGAGCCGGCCGCGCGCCACGTGCAGGTTGCGGAAATGGTGATCGAGCGGGCCAAGCGCCTGGTCGAGCACAAGAAGGACGTGGTGATCCTGCTCGACTCGATCACCCGCCTGGCCCGTGCCTACAACAACGTGGTGCCGAGCTCGGGCAAGGTGCTGACCGGTGGTGTGGATGCCAACGCGCTGCACCGTCCGAAGCGCTTCTTCGGTGCGGCCCGCAACGTGGAAGAAGGCGGCAGCCTGACCATCATCGCCACCGCGCTGGTCGACACCGGCAGCAAGATGGACGAGGTGATCTACGAAGAGTTCAAGGGCACCGGCAACAGCGAAGTGCACCTGAGCCGCCGTATCTCCGAAAAGCGTGTGTTCCCGGCGATCGACATCAACCGCTCGGGCACCCGTCGCGAAGACCTGTTGATCGAGCCGGAACTGCTGCAGAAGATCTGGATCCTGCGCAAGCTGTTGCATCCGATGGATGAAATGGCCGCGATGGAGTTCCTGCTCGACAAGATGAAGAACACCAAGTCCAACGACGAGTTCTTCGGTTCCATGAAGCGCTGATTTTCCGGCGCTGATGGAAGTACGACGAGGCCCCGCACTGCGGGGCCTTTGTCGTTTGCGGGGTGCGAACATCCGCCAGGGGCTCCCTCCACCAGACGGGCTACGGTCATCGGTAGCGCCGACCCATGGTCGGCGAGCGCAGCGGCGCCGGGATCCGCAGGCACCGGCAACAGGCATCCACCGGCCGTCCGTGCTGCGCCGCACCGTGGCAATATCAGGCCGACGTAGCACCATCGCCGGGCGCGCCTCGCGCGCCGCTGCCCCACGGAGGAAGGTCTGCACCATGGCTGGACGAATCGAGGATGTCGCTGCGGCGGCCGGGGTGTCGATCAAGACCGTGTCGCGGGTGCTCAACAACGAGCCCAATGTGCGCCAGCAGACCCAGCAGCGCGTGCGTGATGCCGTGGCGAGGCTCGGTTACAAGCCCAACCCGTCGGCGCGCAGCCTGGCCGGCCAGCGTTCGTATGCGTTGGCACTGGCCTACAACAATCCATCACGCAACTACCTGATGGAAATACAGAGCGGCATGCTCGATGCGTGCCACGGCAACCACTACAACCTGCTGCTGGGTCCGGTGGGCATCGGGCAGCACGCGCTGCCTGACCTGCGTGCCCTGTTTGAGAATTCACGGCCGGATGGCGTGGTGCTGATCCCGCCCCTCACCGATGATCCGGTGGTGCTGGCTTACCTCCGCACGCACGGCATTCCGTTTGCCAGCATTGCCCCGCGCGATCCGTCGACGGGTATCGGCGTGCGCATGGATGAAACCACGGCGGTGGTCGAGCTGATGCGGCACCTCCTTGCGCTTGGCCATCGGCGCATCGGGCATATCAAAGGACCCCGCACCCACGGTGCCTGCCAGTGGCGCCATGCCGGCTACCGCGCGGCCTTGCGCGAGGCGGGGATCGCCTACGACCCGTCGCTGGTGGTGAGCGGGCAATTTTCTTTCGAGTCCGGCCTCCCCGCCGCGCATCGGCTGCTGGACCTCGCCGACCCGCCCACGGCCATCTTCGCAGCCAACGATGACATGGCGGCCGCGGTGTACCGCGTCGCCGGCGGCCGCGGGCTGCGCATACCGCACGACCTGTCCGTCTGCGGCTTTGATGATACGCCGCTCGCCAGCCACATCTTCCCCGCGCTGACCACCGTGCGACAGCCGACCGCTGACATGGGCCGGCTGGCCAGCCAACAGTTGATCGACCGCATCCGCGCCCCTGCCGCCGGCGCCATGATCACCCTGGAGCACACCGTACTGGTGCGCGAGTCGACCGCCGCACCGGGGCGGCGCGCCGGCGCGTAGCGCCGAGCCACGCTCGGCGGGATCCTGCCGCCCACGGCCCGCTGCGCTCGCCGACCATGGGTCGGCGCTATCTATCTCGGACGCTCGGCGGGATCCTGCCGCCCGCGGCCAGCTGCGCACGCTCTGGTAGCGCCGAGCCACGCTCGGCGGGATCCTGCCGCCCACGGCCCGCTGCGCTCGCCGACCATGGGTCGGCGCTACCTATCTCGGACGGAATCATCCCGCGGCCCGCTGCGCACGCTCTGGTAGCGCCGAGCCACGCTCGGCGGGATCCTGCCGCTCACAGCCCGCTGCGCTCGCCGACCATGGGTCGGCGCTACCGATGTCCGACGCTCGGCGGGATCCTGCCGCCTACGGCCCGCTGCGCTCGCCGACCATGGGTCGGCGCTACCTATCTCGGACGGAATCATCCGCGGCCCGTTGCACATGCTCTGGTAGCGCCGAGCCACGCTCGGCGGGATCCTGCCGCTCACGGACCGCTGCGCTCGCCGACCATGGATCGGCGCTACCTATCTCGGACGGAATCATCCCGCGGCCAGCTGCGCACGCCCTGGTAGCGCCGAGCCACGCTCGGCGGAATCCTGCCGCTCACAGCCCGCTACGCTCGCCGGCCATGGGTCGGCGTTACCTATCTCGGACGCTCGGCGGGATCCTGCCGCTCACGGCCCGCTGCGTTCGCCGACCCGCGTCTTCCACGGCGCGCCAGGCTTGCTTGGCCGGGAGGTGAAGCGCTTGCGTGCGAATTGTCGAGCGCTGTCAGTCGGCGGTGATTTATCTGCGCAGAACTGTTGCGCAACGCAGCACGCCGCTGAGCAGGGCACGCGCGCTTCCACCGATGCGTCCTGCGCGCGTGGACACAGGCAGGACAACACTTTGCCGTATGTGGCCTCCCATCGTCATGCCATTCAGCTGGCAGCAGGCCGCGCTGCCTGCGGGGGCGGTCAATGTCAGTTTGTTGACAACGCTGTCAACGCAACCCCAAATCGCTCCCGTCAAGCAGTTGCCGCGTTTCAGCCGAACTTAAACCCGCTGTTTCCGCACTCCCTGGGGAGGGATCGCAATGAGGATGTACAAGGCCGTACCCCGCAAGACGATGCTCGCTTCCGCCCTGATGCTTGCCGTGGCTGCGCCCGGCTGGGCACAGGCACCCGTTGATCGCCTGTCCGCCACTACGCCGTCGCCGGATGTGGATCCTTCCACGTTGGACACCGTGCAGGTCACCGGTATCCGCGGCAGTCTGACATCGTCGATGAACCTCAAACGCGACAGTCAGGGCGTGGTGGATGGCATCGTCGCCGAGGACATCGGCAAGTTCCCAGATACCAACCTCGCCGAGTCACTGCAGCGCATCAGCGGCGTCTCAATCGACCGCACCTCCAGCGGCGAAGGCTCCAAGGTCACCGTGCGCGGCATCGGCCCGGACTACAACCTGGTACTGCTCAACGGCCGTCAGATGCCGGCCTCCAACCTGGGCAACGGCGGCGGTGGACTGTCCGGCTCGCGCTCGTTCGATTTCGCCAACATCGCCTCCGAGTCGATCTCCGCAGTGGAGGTCTACAAGACCACCCGCGCCGACAACCCGACCGGTGGCATCGGTGCGACGATCAACATCAAGACGCTGCGCCCGCTCGAAGCCGCACCGGTGGTCAGCCTGGGCATGAAGGCGGTGCACGACACCTCCAACGACAACGTGCCGCGCACGCTGCAGGGATCCAATGTCACCGGCGAACTGTCCGGCATCTTCAGCCAGGTCTACGCCGATGGACGCTTCGGCGTGGCGCTGAGTGCCAGCCACCAGGAACGTGATTCTGGCTTCAACCAGGCCACCGTGGCGGAAGGCTGGGCGACACTGCGCGGCGACGATACCAGCGACTGGCGCGCACTGCCTCAGCCGGGCACCGGCTATTCGGACCGCATCACCAACCGTCCCGGTGCGGAGGACATCTACGGCCGCCCGCAGAACACCGCGTACAACGTCAACGCCGTGCAGCGCCAGCGCACCAACGGCCAGGCCACGCTGCAGTGGAAGCCGCTGGACAACGTCACCACCACGCTGGACTACACCTATGTCGAGAACAAGGTGCAGCAGCAGCGCAGCGAACTGTCGGTGTGGTTCAACTACGGCCCCGGTGACAGCACCTGGACCGATGGTCCGATCGCCGCACCCATCGTGTACAGCGAGGACGTGGTCAACGGAGACGTGGCCATGGGCGGCATGAAGCTGGCCACGAAGAACAGCATGGAATCGCTGGGGTTCAACGTCGAGTGGGAAGTCAACGACGCGCTCGACATGTCGTTCGATTACCACCGTGCCAGCGCCGAATCGCAGCCGGATGGCCCCTATGGATCGGCCGGCGTGCTCGGCGTGGCGGCCTATGTGCGCGGCACGACCACCGTGGATTACAGCGGCGACCTGCCGATCATCAACATCGCACTGCCGCCGGGCGGCGTGCAGGCCGCCGATGCGCTGGTCACCGGTTCGGTGTTCCAGAACAGTTACAACAAGTCCGAAGTGGAGCAGTTGCAGGCCAAGGGCGTGTTCCGTTTCGCCGACTACTCGGCGCTCGATTTCGGCGTGGGCCACACCCAGGTGGACAACGGCTCGGCAGCTGCGATCCAGCAACGTGACAGCTGGGGCGGCGTCGGCACGCCGGCCGACTACGATGACAGCATATGGTACGCCGATGACATGGGGAAATACTTCAAGGCGTTCTCCGGCCATGACGATCCGCGCCTGACCGGTCAGTTCCTTGTGTTCGATTTTGATCGCCTGCGTGACCGTGCGGCGCAGGTGGCCAACGGCGCCGAGCCCGCGTGCCCGACGTGCTATCTCGCCCCGACCGAGTACTCCGAAGACATCCGTACCAGCGAAAAATCCAAGAGCGCCTACCTGCAGTACCGCACCACTTTCGACTGGAACATGCCGCTGCACATCGCAGCCGGCGTGCGCTATGAACAGACCGAAGTGGAATCGTTGGCGCTGGTCCGCGTGCCCACCTCGATCAGCTGGAACTCACTCAACGAGTTCAACATCACCTATGCCGACGACGGCGCGTTCATCGGCGGCCAGGGCAAGTACGATTACGTACTGCCCAACGTCGACCTCAAGCTGGACATCAACGAGTCGCTGGCGCTGCGCGGCAGCTACAGCCGCAGTCTGGGCCGTCCGGGCTGGACGCAGATCGAAAGCGGGCAGCGCCTGGACAACATCGTGCGCACGCAGGGGGGCACCGGTTCGCGCGGCAACCCGGCGCTGGAGCCGCTGCTGTCGGACAACTTCGACCTTTCCCTGGAGTGGTACTACGGCGACGCCAGCTACGCCTCGGTCGGGTTCTTCCGCAAGAACATCAAGAACTTCATCAGCAATACCATCGCCCGCGAAGATGCCGGCAGCCTGCACACGCCGGTCGGCGGGGCGTACTGGAACGAAGCGCTGGCGTCGGGCTGCGTCACCACCGACACGGTGTGCATCCGTAATTACATCTTCACCAACCACGCCGGTGACCCGGGCGTTGTGTCTACCGGCGTCAACTCGGCCGGCCAGCAGACCGGCAGCATCGTCGGCCAGCCGGGTGACCCGATCGCAGGGTTCGACATCACCCTGCCAGCCAACCAGCGTTCGGATCATCTGCAAGGCTGGGAGGTGGCGGTGCAGCACCTGTTCGGCGAGTCCGGCTTCGGCGTGGCGGCGAACTACACCAAGGTGAAATCCGGACTGACGTTCGACAACCTGAGCCTGGGCGATCAGTATCCGATGGTGGGCCTGAGCGATTCGGCCAATGCGGTACTGTTCTATGACAAGCACGCGTGGCAGATCCGCGCGGCCTACAACTGGCGCGACAAGTTCCTCAACGGCATCGGTGGCCAAGGGCCGAACCCGAACTACACCGAAGCGTATGGCCAGCTCGATCTGAACATCAGCTACGCGGTGACCGAGCAGCTGACGCTGAGCGTGGAAGCGATCAACCTGACCGACGAAACGATGCGCACCTACGCCCGCCACAGCAACATGCTGCGCTATGCCACCCAGACCGGCCCTCGCTACATGTTCGGCGTGCGCTACAAGTTCTAAGCAGCCATGAGCCTGCCCCCGCCCCGCCCCATCGAAGAAGTCCCGCTCGCGGATCCTGCGGCACTGCCTGCCGCACTACTGAGCTGGACCACACCGAAGGTGGTGCGGGGGCTTGCCGGCGCGTGGCCGCTGGTCCAGGCGGGGCAGCGCTCCGACACGGCGGCGGCGGACTACCTCAAGCGGTTCGACCACGGTGGCATGCCGGTCACCGCCACCACTGCGGCGCCCAGCGCGAAGGGCCGGGTGTTCTACAACGAAGACCTGAGTGGCTTCAATTTCCGCCGCGAACAGGTGCCGCTGCGCGTGGTGCTGGACACCCTGCTCAAGTACCGCAGCGATCCGGACGCACCGACCATCTATGTGGCATCCACTACGCTGGATACTTACCTGCCCGGACTGCGGGAGGAGAATCCGCTGGCGCTGGGACAGGCCGATGCACTGGCCAGCATCTGGATCGGCAACCGCTCGCGGATCGCGGCGCACTACGACGCGCCGGACAACCTGGCCTGCGTGGCCGCCGGGCGTCGACGCGTCATGCTGTTCCCACCGGAGCAGGTAGGTAACCTCTACGTGGGTCCGCTCGACTTCACCCCCGCCGGTCAGGCGATCAGCTTGGTCGACTTCGCCGCACCGGACCTGCAGCGTTTTCCGCGATTTGCCGAGGCGATGGCGCATGCGCAGGTGGCTGAGCTGGAGCCTGGCGATGCGGTGTTCATTCCCTCGCTGTGGTGGCACCACATGGAAGGGCTGGCCCCCTTCAACGTGCTGGTGAACTACTGGTGGCGCCCGGTGCCGGCATGGGCCGATTCGCCGATGAACGCCATGATGCTGTCCCTGCTGGCGATACGCGACCTGCCGGCAACCCAGCGCGCAGCGTGGAAGGCGATGTTCGATCATTACGTGTTCGAGGCAGGCGACCACACCGCCGCCCACATCCCGGCACCCGTACGGGGAGTGCTGGGGGCGTTGGATGAAACATCGGCCGCCACCCTGCGCACCACCCTGCGGCAGCGGCTGGACCGCTGACGCCGTGCCCTGTGCGGCGGACCATCGCCGCCCGCAGTGCGCCCATCTGTAGCGCCGAGCCATGCTCGGCGGAATGTGTCCGGCACCGCCACGCCTGACCTGCGCCGCGCACCTCGCTCGCCGTAGCGCCGAGCCATGCTCGGCGGAGTGTGCCCGGCACCGCCACGCCTGACCTGCGCCGCGCACCCAGCTCGCCGTAGCGCCGAGCCATGCTCGGCGGAGTGTGTCCGGCACCGCCACGCCTGACACAGGCCGCGCTGCGCGCTCGCCGAGCATGGCTCGGCGCTACCCCCATCGCCTTGTCGCTTTCGGCGATAATGGCACCGCCATCCCCATCGAACCGTGCGCAGCCTGATGCGTGCGGGCGTTGTCCCGCGCTGTCGCTCAACCCGTTCCCCTCGGTTGGGCCAGCATCAGACAGGCCCGATCTGCCCGCATGCGCATCATCTCAAAACGCCTGAACCTGGGCTCGCTCATTCTTGCCCTGGCCCTGCTCAGCGCAGTGGTCGCGCTGGCCAATACCTTGATGGCCAGCTACCGCGTTCAGCGTGACCAGCTGATCAGCAATACCCTGGAAGCCAACCGGGTATACGCCAACAAGCTGGCCGAGACCACGCAGAATTTCATCCTCTCCTCGCAGCAGCAGCTGGCCTATACGGCCATGCTGCTCGGCCGGGCCGACATGGAGGCCCACCGTGCACAGGATGAGGCCAGTCGCCTGCAACTGCAGACCAACAGCTTCAACTCGGTACTGATCGTCAACGAAACCGGACTGGTGCTGGCAACCTCACCGCAGACGCTGCACCTGAAGGGCGACACCCTGCACAGCGTGGGCAACCAGATAGCGCTGGAGCGGCGCCAGCCGATGGTCAGTGATCCTTACGACTCCACCACCGGCAAGCTGCTGGTGGCCATGTCGCATCCGGTGTTCGATGCGAAGGGCACGTACCGGGGCTACGTCAGCGGCACGATCTACCTGCGCCAGCGCAGCATCCTGCAGAGCCTGCTGGGCACCCATTACTACCGCGATGGCTCCTATCTTTACGTGGTCGACCGTACCGGCCGCCTGCTGTATCACATCGACCCCGAACGCGTCGGCACTTACGCCCCCGGTAATCCGGTCATCGAGGCGGTATCGCGCGGGCAACGCGGTTCGGCGCAGATCCGCAACAGCCGGGGCGTGTCGATGCTGGCCGGCTATGCGCCGGTACCCGCCACCGGCTGGGGCGTGGTCGCGCAGCGTCCAACGGCAGCGACATTGCAGCCGCTGTCACAGCTGATGTCGGCGGTGATCTGGCGCGCCATCCCGCTGGGCGTGCTGTCGCTGCTGGTCACCTGGTGGTTCGCGCGGCGCATCTCGCTGCCCCTGTGGCAATTGGCGCGCAACGTGCAGGAAGGCGATACGCGCCTTGCAATCAGTGACGTCGGCAGCATCCGCGCATGGTACTTCGAAGTGGCTCAGTTGAAGCAGGCCGTGCTGTACAGCATCAACACGCTGCAGGACCGCATCGGCACGCTGAACCGCGCAAGCCGGACCGATCCCTTGACGGGCCTCTTGAACCGTCGCGGACTACAGCAGTCGCTGGAAAGCTGGAAGGTGCAGGGGCAGTCATTCGCGATCCTTGCCCTCGACATCGATCGGTTCAAGGCCATCAACGACAAGCACGGGCATGCCGTCGGCGACCAGGTCATCGGCCACATCGCCGAACAGATGCGACGCTACTCACGCGATGGCGACGTGCTGTGCCGCAACGGCGGCGAAGAGTTCCTGATGCTGCTGCCCACCACCGACGCCGAGCACGCCCTGGCGATCGCCGAGCGGCTGCGCCAGCAGATCGCCGCGACGGCGGTGGAAGCCGTCGGCCACGTCAGCGTGTCGGTCGGCGTCGCGCACTACCCGACCTTTGACGCTGATGCCGAGCAGGCCCTGCGCATGGCCGACAAGGCGCTGTACATGGCCAAGGAGCAGGGTCGCAACCGCAGCGTGGTCTACCCGTACCGGTAGCTGGGCGCGGTGCGGATCGATTCCGCACCGCTGCATGATCCGACACCAGGCCATCTGGACCGTGCGGCTCAGCCCAGCGGGGTCAACAAGCGGGGGCCTTTGTCTTCCCCACCCACCTTGTACACGCCACCGGCGACGAGCGTATCGGTCGCATCCGTCTCGCCTTCGCCTGCGGACAGCCACGGCGCCCGCGACTTCGGACCCGGTATGAAGGCCTGCCACTGGCCGTAACGCGCGGACGATCCCTCGATGGAGTACTGCACTGGCACGCGCACGGTCCAGTAATCTTCCTGTACGTCGCTACCCGTGGTCGGTGGGCGGAACGTCCACTTGCGCGCCGCCAGCAGGGCGTTACGCTCCATCAGCGCGCGCAGGCTCTGCAACTGCCGCTCCGATCCCACCACGTGCATGTTCACCTGCTCCGCCACCACATCGGCCACCGTGCCATCGCGTGCCACACGCAGCAGCAGATTCACCACGCCGGCACCCCGCGCATTGAAAAGTGCCTGCGGATAGGCCGGCGGGTTCATGCGCAGAAAAGTTACCGTGTCAGTCGCCTCCGGGTCGTACTCTTCGAAGCTGGCGCTTTTCAGCACCACATTCATGCGCTGCTCGTCGGCACGCTCTGCCGCCAGGCGCAGGCTGACCGGGCTCTTGGCGCGAACCGCTTTTCCATCACGCAGCACCGGCTCGAAACGCCACTGAACGACCGTGCGTTTGACCAGATCCCTTATGTCCGCATCGACCTTGTCCTCATGGTCCAGCGTGAAGCCGTCTACCGAGCCGTCGGTCGCGATGCCGACGGTGCCAGTGAGGATCATGCTGCCTTCGATCTGCGCGCGCGCCGCGCGGGCGGACTGCGCCGGCGCCGTGTCGGGTACCAGCATGCCGCCGGTGCCGAGGGCCAATGCCATGCCAAGCAAAAGATTCGTACGCATCCTGACTGCTCCGTGTCGATGAGCGCAGAGGATAGCAAAGTGGTGCAGGCAAGCGAGTGACCCGAACCTCCACCCTTCTATGCGAGCTTTGCCACGTGATTCTCAACGGGCCTGTCGACCTTGAGGTGGCTGCAATGCTTGGCGCGATACGCCTGCTTGGACGCGATCTCGAGGTCCTGCTCGTAGTGCCGCAGCATCGGATCCCTCGCCTGCGCTGCGCGCTCGGCGGTTCCTGCCTGTTTGATCTTGTCAGACGGCTTTCCATCAGGCAGTTGGCAGAATGAGGTCTCTCCATTGCTGACCTGATGTGGCAGCACGGCGTTGGAAGCGGAGACCGGTCCACCCGAATCAACGCTGTGGATTTGGGCTGCGATGCCGCGGCTCATCGGCGCCGGAGCACGCTGTGGGATGTTCTGTGCAATGGGATACAGGTTCACGCAGATCTCCGGTTCTGGATACAGGCTCGTATCGTGCCCTGCGCCAGCACGCGACGCTTGCAGCTTCCGGTCGTCTGATCGTGCTCTCAGGCCAAACGATGCGAGCTGCCATAGGGCGGCGTGTCGGGCAGCACACCGTCAGCAAACTGCTGCTGCAGGTCACGCCACCACGCCGGATCGAACAGGTGCCCGAAGTGCTCGCGCACCGCGGTCAACTCCAGGGCCGGCAGCCCCATGAAGGGCCCGAAACGCTGTGGAAACACATCCCGCGGTCCCACATGAAACCACGGCTCGTCGGACATCGCGTCTTCATCGTTGCGCGGCGTCGGCCAGTCGCGGAAAACGCAGTCGCTCACCAAGCACAGTTCGTCATAGTCGTAGAACACGGCACGACCGTGCCGTGATACGCCGAAGTTCTTCGGCAGCATGTCGCCGGGGAAGATATTGTTGCGCGCCATGTCGGTGATCGCCTGGGCATAGTCCAGCGCCGCTGCCCGGACACCGGTCGGCCCCTGTTCGCGCAGGTACAGGTTCAGCGGACGGAATCGCCGCTGCACATAACACAGCGCGATCTCCACCGTTTCATCATCCACCTGCACGCTCAATGCGCACTGTTCGCGCAGCTCCTGCAGCAGTGCCGGGGCGAAGCGCCTCGTCGGAAAGCGCAGGTGCCGATACGGCTGTGCGTCCAGCAGTCGGCCTACCCGGTCCAGGTTGAACACGAGTGCATACTTGTCTTCCACCTGCTGCCGCGACATGGCCTTCGGCCAGGCGAACCGGTCGCGGATCAGTTTGAACACCAACGGATAACTGGGCAGGGTGAACACGGCCATGACCATGCCAGGCGTGCCCTCGGCATGTACCAGCTGCTCGTTGGCCTGCTCCTGGAAATGACGGAAGAAGGTGCGGTAGCGCTCGGTCTTGCCCTGCTTGGCGCGTCCCAGCACCGTGTAGATCTCATCGATGGGCTTGCCGGGCAGCAGGCTGCGCAGGAACACCACCGCATCGCCCACCGTGGAGAGGTTGGCGTGGAAGTAGCTGCGCGATACCCCGAACAGATGGGCCACGTCGGCACGCCGGGTCAGTACGGCGTCTGCGCGCAGGCCTTGGCCATCGTTCACCAGCGCGATGATGCAGGGGGAGAAACGGTGCTCGCCGAAGACGCGGCCAACCAGATAGGCACGTCGTTCGCGGTAGAACACGGTATCCAGCAGTTCGATCCCGCGCACGGGATGCGTCCCCCAATGTGCCAGGTCGTCCTGCAGCCGTATCGATACAGCAGCAGCGCAGCGTAGCTGGTGGACATACGGCACACCGAAACGATAGTCGCCCAGCACGCGCATCAAGGCATCGGCCGGGCGATGTGCCGACACGGCATAGACGTGCCGCGCGACCGGATGGGTGATCGCATCGGAAGGTTCGACGTCGAGCGCGAGGAACTCCACCTGCCCATCCACGCCGCGTGTTGCAAACAGCCGGCGTGCGAGGGTGTTGTAGAAGGTTTTATACAGCTCGGCGTCGATCAGGGTGCTCAGCAACGACGTGTACCGCGCGTGCACCTGCAGCCACAGCGCGCGCTCGCCGATGGCATCGCCTGCCAGCAGACGCAGGGTCCCCATGCATGAGGCAATGCAGCGGTCATACAGCCCGATGCGCTCGACCGCGTCCTGCTGCGCGGCTTCCCACTGCCGCTGTTCGAAACGTCCTTTCGCGCGCGCCGTGATCGCAGCGAAGCCTGCGTGGTAGTCCTCGAAGCCATCACGGATGGCCGATGCCATGCGCTGGGCCAGCTCGGCGTCGATGTCGATCGGGGACATGGCAGGCTCGGTACCGGAGACGTGCCCACCTTACCCGGTCGCCGCTACCGGTGCCCGGATGCAGAAAGGCCCGCGCACTGCGCGGGCCTTTCCTTGCTACAACCGGTGGACGATCAGCCCTGCAGCTGTTCCAGCGCGGTGTTCAGCGTGGCACTGGGGCGCATGGCGGCGGCAACCTTCGCCAGGTCCGGGCGGTAGTAACCGCCGATGTCCACGGCTTTGCCCTGCACCGCGGCCAGCTCCTCGACGATCTTTGCCTCGTTCTCGGTGAGTGCCTTGGCCAGCAGAGCAAACTTCGCTTTCAGCGAGGCATCTTCATCCTGCGCGGCCAGTGCCTGCGCCCAGTACAGGGTGAGGTAGAAGTGGCTGCCGCGGTTGTCGATGCCACCCAGCTTGCGCGAGGGCGACTTGTCGTTGTCCAGGAACTGGCCGTTGGCTTCATCCAGCGCCTTGGCCAGCACGCGTGCCGCTGCGTTGTCGTAGCGGTTGCCGAGGTGTTCCAGCGAAGCGGCGAGCGCCAGGAATTCACCCAGCGAATCCCAGCGCAGGTAATCCTCTTCGACGAACTGCTGCACGTGCTTGGGGGCCGAACCACCGGCACCGGTCTCGAACAGGCCGCCGCCGGCCATCAGCGGGACGATGGACAGCATCTTCGCGCTGGTGCCCAGCTCCATGATCGGGAACAGATCGGTGAGGTAATCGCGCAGCACGTTGCCGGTCACCGAGATGGTGTCCTCGCCCTTGCGGATGCGGTCCAGCGAGAACGCCGTCGCTTCCACCGGCGTCAGGATGCGGATGTCCAGGCCCGTGGTGTCGTGGTCCTTGAGGTACGTCTCCACCTTGGCGATGACCTGGGCGTCGTGCGCGCGCGACGCGTCCAGCCAGAACACGGCGGGCGTGCCGCTCAAGCGCGCGCGCTCCACGGCCAGCTTCACCCAATCCTGGATCGGCGCGTCCTTGGTCTGGCACATGCGCCAGATGTCACCGGCCTGCACAGGGTGCTCGAACACCACCTTGCCGGTTTCGTCGGTGACCTTGACCACGCCGTCGGCGGCGATCTGGAAGGTCTTGTCATGCGAACCGTACTCTTCGGCCTTCTGTGCCATCAGGCCCACGTTCGGCACCGAGCCCATCTTCGCCGGATCGAATGCACCGTGGGTGCGGCAGTCATCAATCACCGCCTGGTAGACGCCCGCGTAGCAGCGGTCCGGAATGACCGCCTTGGTGTCCTGCAGCTTGCCCTCGGCATTCCACATCTTGCCGGAGTCGCGGATCATCGCCGGCATAGACGCATCGACGATGACATCGCTCGGCACGTGCAGGTTGGTGATGCCCTTGTCCGAGTTGACCATGGCCACGGCGGGGCGATGCGCGTACTCGGCTTTCAGATCGGCCTCGATGGCGGCGCGGGTGGCTTCCGGCAGCGACGGCAGACGTGCAGCCAGGTCACCAATGCCATTGTTGGCATCGAAGCCCGCCTGCTTCAGCACATCGCCATGCTTGGCCAGCACGTCCTTGTAGAACTCGTTGACTGCCACGCCGAACATGATCGGGTCGGAGACCTTCATCATGGTCGCCTTGAGGTGCAGCGAGAACAGCACGCCCTGTGCCTTGGCGTCTTCGATCTGCTCACCGATGAAGGCGGCCAGCGCCTTGCGGCTCATCACCGCAGCGTCGACGATCTCACCGGCCTTCACCGCCGTCTTTTCCTTCAGCACGGTCTCGCTGCCATCGGCTGCATGCAGCGTGATCTTCAGGCTGCCTGCGTCAGCCAGGGTGGCCGACTGCTCGCTGCCGTAGAAATCGCCCGACTCCATGTGCGCGACGTGCGACTTGGACTCGCTCGACCACGCGCCCATGCGGTGCGGATGCTTGCGCGCATAGTTCTTTACCGACAGCGGGGCGCGACGGTCCGAGTTGCCTTCGCGCAGCACCGGATTGACCGCGCTGCCCTTGACCTTGTCGTAGCGCGCCTTGATCTCGCGCTGCGCATCGTCAGCGGGGCTTTCCGGGTAATCCGGCAATGCGAAGCCCTGCTGCTGCAGTTCGCTGATGGCCGCCTTCAGCTGGGGCACCGAAGCGGAGATGTTCGGCAGCTTGATGATGTTCGCTTCCGGCGTGGTGGCCAGCTTGCCCAGTTCGGCCAGGTCGTCGTTGACCTTCTGGTCGTCTTTCAGCCGCTCCGGGAACAGCGACAGGATGCGGCCGGACAGCGAAATGTCGCGCGTTTCCACCGCGATACCGGCGGTGGCGGTGAATGCACTGACGACCGGCAACAGCGACTGGGTCGCCAGGAACGGGGCTTCATCGGTCAGCGTATAGAGGATCTTGGGCGTATTCGACATGGGGGATCAGGACTCTTTGCGGATCTCAGGGGAAGGCCGGCGCCAGCGCCGGACCACGTGCAACCGTGTCGTGCACAGGGCGCGGAGCCCTGGCGGGGTAACCCCTGCATTGTCCCCATTTCCAGCGTGCGGGGCAAAGTTCCGCCATACGTAAAGGTATGCAGGTTTACTTGAAAGCAGACTCGCGCGCTACAGGCCGCTGCCCCCGGGATCGGGGCGCGTAATGCCTCAACCATAAGCTGTTCAGTAGTTGGCGCCGCAGCAGACCGCTGTCATCTTCCGCCATCGTGTTGGCCTTCTCAGCGGGGGTAATGCCGTCGGCCAGCAATGTTTCAACCCGGGCCACGTGGCAGCGTTGCCTTAGAAAACCTTGGGCGCAACGGCTGAGCTGAAGCGCTTCGATCACACCGTCCAGCGCTTTTCCATCGGCCAACCGGGGAATGGCCAGGGTGTCCACTACCAGACGCTCGAGCTTCCCATCGGCGCCGCCGGGAAGTCGCAACGCGCTGATTACGCTGCGGCATCCGTCACCACGCTTTACCCGCTCCAATCCTTCAGTCACTGCAACGATACAACTTAGGTGATCCTCGCCATGCATATCCAGGGCGAGCTCCTCTGCGAGGTCCCACCACGCCTGGCCAAGGCGCAGGGGGAGCTTGGCATCCACCAAGGCTTTCTGCAGGGCGGTGCGTCCTTCCACATCCAGCTCGAAGGCGTCGGACACCTGCTCCCACCCCTCACCCTGCAGGACACGTGCAAGGCACGGCCCACGTGCGGCGGCCTTGTGCAGGATGCTCCGCAGATGGAGGGGATCACTCAACCCGAGCTGCGCCATGACATCGCGCCAAAGGTGACCTCGCCGGATCAGCTGCGTGCCGACAGTTTCGGCCACCACATTCAGCAGGCGCCGGTTCAAGTCGGGAAGGCCAAGGGTCGCGCATACCACGCTCCATTCCCCCCCGTCACGCAGGGCCGCAGTGGCCGTCCCTTCCAGCACCCGGCGCAGTACGCTCTCTTGCACGTCGTCCTTCAGCTTCAGCGACTCGACCACGTTCCGATAGGTGTCGCCTTGATCGATCCATTGAACGGCCACCTCGACCTCCACGCGCTCGAGTTCCTCCCGGGCAGCCCGCCAGGGATACGTCGATCCTGGGCCGGTGCCTGCTTTCAGGCATCGCCACGTTGCGGCGGCCACGCTTTGCCACAGGCTGCTCTCGCAGGCCACGCCCGCTTGAGATAGCGCATGCGGTGGAAAGGTGCCCTGCGCCATCAGGAGGTCCACCCGCTGTCTGGCCGCGAGCTTCTCCAATGACGGCGGCGTTGCCGCGGGGACCGGCAGTCGTCCACCCTCGCGCAGCGCAGCGCGGCAGCACGCCTCCAGCGGTGCCGCGCTGACTCCTGGCACCGCGGGGCAGACGACTTCTTCGGCACGGCACTGACTCTGTGCCCTTATGGACATTTCCCTGCACAGCTGGTTTCGAATCCGCACGACATCTATAGGACAATCGGGGCGATTGCTCAGCTGAAGGAGTTCCCCGAAAGAAGTCCGGCATCGCCGTACACGACCGGCGGTGCCCGGAATCCCCGGAATCCCCTTTGCAAAGAAGGCGGGGGTGGGTTTTGCAACCATTGCTACAAGCGGCTTGATCGCCATCCGTGCCAGATGTGGATGACGATGCTAGTAGAGGCGCTGACCAATGGCTTCCAGCCATCGCGCAGCGCCACGCCGCGCGCTCGGCCCTGCCGACGACAGGGCGCCAGTCGGGCAAAAAAAAAGACGCAGCCTCGCGGCTGCGTCCATCGTGAGTCCACTACCGGGAGAGAGTCGGTAATGCGTGGACTTACTTGACCTCGAACTCCTGCGGGGTACCTGCCGCCTTGCCGTCCACCATGACTTCCGCACGGTACTTGCCGGCCGGCCAACCATTGGCGTTCTTGAAGCTGATGTTGGTGGTCTCGGCGCCGCTGGTGTTCAGCGTTGCGCTCTGCTCACCGGCCACCTGACCATCCTGGAAGGTCAGCTTGGCGCCCACGTTGGCATTGTTCGCGGTTCCGTCGGTACGAACCGAGACGATGATCTCGTCTTTGGGTGCGAACAGCGCTGCAGTTGCAACGGATTTATCCGCCGCAGCCGTTTTGCCAACAGTTACCGAAGCAACATTCACCGAAGCCGCTTCGGCCATCGGCGGCGGTGGGCCGGTCATCGGGGCCGGTGCGGTAGCGGGTGCGGTTTCGGCCGCCGGGGTGGCGGTGGTATCGACTGCAGGCTCGTTCTTCTTGCAGCCAACCAGGGCGACGCTGCCAAGCAGTGCGACAAGCAGGCCATTACGAAGCGTGTGGGTACAGGTCATAGGGTTTCCTCCAAGGGGTACGGCGATAACGCGGAATGTCGTTTTACTTCGGCGGCAACTTCAGCACCTGGCCCGGCTTGATCTTGTCCGGATCATCAAGCTGGTCACGGTTTGCTTCATAGATCTTGTTCCAGGCGTTCGCGCTGCCCAGATGGTCTTTCGCGATCTTCGACAGCGTGTCGCCTGCCTCGACGGTGTAAGTGCCACCCACGACCTCGGCGGTGCTGTCGACAGAGGACGAAACGCCGGAGAAATCGGCCTTCGGGACCTGGTCTGCCGTGCTGTCCACCTTGGCGCTGACACCGGAGAAATCGGCTTTCTTCTCGGTACTCATCAACACACTCCCGTCTGCATGACTACGTGGCAAGCACGTTCGCACACAGGTTGTTAAATAGGGATGGTTTTCGCGTGAAGCCTGTGCCGCCCGGGGGGCATGCGCCGTTACTGGCGCTGCTCCCGGTAGGTCGTTGCCGGCGTCGCGATGCCGTGGCTGGCCCGCCACGGATTGATGTCCAGGCCGCCGCGGCGGGTGTAGCGTGCTTCCACTTCCAGCCACTGCGGGTCGCAGCGCTGGCTGACCTCGCTGAAGATCCGCTCCACGCACTGTTCGTGGAATTCGGCATGCTCGCGGTAGCTGACCAGATAGCGGAGCAGGCCGCTGCGGTCGATCTTCGGCCCGTGATAGCGCACGCTCACCGTTGCCCAGTCGGGCTGGCCGGTGACGGGGCAGTTGGACTTCAGCAGTGCCGACACCAGGGTTTCCTCGACCACCTGTGACGCATCGGCCAGCAGATAATCCGCGCGCGGCGGTCCATAGCAGTCGATATCCACGTCCAGCCCATCAATGCTGTCGCCCAGTGGCACCTCGCGCAGCGGCGGCAGGCCGAAGCGGACGTCTACCGGTGCACCGGCGCAGGCGGACAAGTCGGTTGCGATACACGCACTTAGGTCCTCTGCGGTATCGAAGCGGGCACTGTTGAGTGAGTTGAGATAGAGCTTGAACGACTTCGATTCCACCAAGCTGGGCGAGGTGCACGGCACCTGCACCGTAGCGACGGCGACGCAGGGTTTGCCCCGGCCATCCAGCCAGCCGAGTTCAAAGGCGTGCCAGCGGTCATGGCCGACGAACGGCAGCGCCGCCGCGTCCAGGCCGATCTCGGCGCGTGCCGCCGCGCGGGGGATGGGGAACAGCAGGCCGGGGTCGTACTGCGATGGGTAACTGACCTCGCGACCGAGGCTGGAATCCTGGGGGGTATTCATGGCGCTCATTGTAAATGAGCGGGTCGAACGGGTGAGACCCCCTCGCGGTGGGCTGCTGCGAAAAGCGGGTTACGTGTTGGGGGCCGGGCGGTGGGGCGGGACGGGGGACGGCAAGAGCCGCATCCATGCGGGCCTCGTTTCGTGCCATCCATGGCACGGGTACACGTCATCGCATTCGCGCTGCCGCTCCCACGCTTTGCTGCGCAAACCG
>NZ_JACYUV010000010.1:0-106035 GCF_014841935.1 Stenotrophomonas sp. CFBP 13725
CGAAGCGGACGTTGTTGACTCTGCTGCTTCGACGTTGAACCCGGAGGCCTTTCGCCGTTGCGAGCCGCCTATTATGCCGGACTTTTCGAGTCCGTCAACACCTTCGTTCGATTAAATCGTTCGGCGGTGGTGGCGTTCCTTTTGCCGCTGAAGCCCCTTGGTGGCGACCCCTGCGACGGGGGAGGTGAAGTATGTCCCTTTCCCCAGACTTTGGGAAGGGGTTTGGCGATATTTTTTCACATCGCCTTGCAGTTGCTCGTGTATCGGCATCCAGAGCGGGCCGTGGGCCCGCTCCTCCTCTATAGAGAGGTATCAGGCAATGACCAGATGGATGCGGGCGAAGGTCCGCTTGCCTACCTGCAGCAGGCCTTCGAAACCCGGCGGCAGCACCTGCTGCCCGTCTTCCACCACGACACCGTCCACCTTGACCGCGCGCTCCTTGAGCTTGCGGTTGGCCTCGGAGTTGCTCGGGGTCAGCCCGGCGGCCGTCAGCAGCGCGGCCATGCGCAGGCCTTCGGCAGGAACCGCGACGTCCTGCAGCGGCAACTGGGTAATGTCACCCTGCCCGGTCACGGCGGCATTCCAGCCCACCACGGCCTGTTCGGCGGCGGCGGCATCATGGAACCGCGTGGCCAGTTCGCGGGCCAGGCGCAGCTTCACCTCACGCGGGTTCAATCCGCCGGACGCGACCTGTTCCCGCAACGCGGCTGCTTCGGCCTGGCTGATGTCAAAGGACAACAGCTCGATCCAGCGCCACATCAGGGCATCGTCCACCTTCATGGTCTTGGTGACGATGTCGATGGCCGGCTCACTGACACCAATATAGTTGTGCAGCGACTTGGACATCTTGTTGACGCCGTCCAGGCCTTCCAGCAGCGGCATGGTCAGCACCACCTGCGGCTTCTGCCCGTGGTGCTCCTGCAAGCCGCGGCCCATCAGCAGGTTGAACTTCTGGTCGGTACCGCCCAGCTCCACGTCCGCTTCCAGCGCGACCGAGTCGTAGCCCTGCACCAGCGGGTACAGGAACTCATGGATGGCGATGGACTGCTGGGCGGCATAGCGCTTGGCGAAGTCGTCGCGCTCCAGCATGCGGGCCACGGTGTGCTGGCCGGCCAAGCGGATCATGTCGGCGGCGGACATCTTGCCGAACCATTCCGAATTGAAGCGGACCTCGGTCTTTTCCCGGTCCAGCACCTTGAAGACCTGCTCTTCATAGGTACGTGCGTTCTCCAGCACATCCTCACGGCTCAGCGGCTTGCGGGTCAGGCTCTTGCCGGACGGGTCGCCGATCATGCCGGTGAAGTCGCCGATCAGGAAGATCACCTGGTGACCGAGGTCCTGGAACTGCCGCAGCTTGTTCAACAGCACGGTGTGGCCCAGGTGCAGGTCGGGGGCGGTAGGGTCGAACCCCGCCTTTACCCGCAGGGGCTTGCCGCTTTCCAGGCGTGCACGCAGATCGTCGACCTTCAGGATCTCGTCGGCACCGCGGCTGATCAGGGCAAGGGCTTCATCAATGGAGGACACGTTCACTACTCCCGGCAACGCCGTATTTTCTTGTGGGGTGTTAAGACCAAGTTAACCGCATCGGCTTCACAAAAGCCAATAGGCACAAGGGTTTGACGCGCTTTTCATAGGTGTCTATGGTAACCGGCGATCCAGCCCGTGTTCCCGGGCCCGCCAGGAAAACACCACTGATGCTCAATTCCGATCACGGCCGCGCGCGCAAACAGCGCTTCAAGGAACGGCTCCACGTCCTTCACGACAACGCCCTGCACCGGAAGCTCAGGCACCACCTCCCCGCTGCATTCAATGAACGCTGGACCCGGCGTCATTGGGTGCACGCCAGCCTGTTCGCCACCATCGGCATGCTGGTGGCCACGATCGTGCCGGGTTTCTCCAGCACCATCGAAACCCCGTACCCGAACGCGCACACCAGTCTGGCGCTGCCGCTGCCGCCGCTGTCCCTCGCGCGCCAGCAGCACACCCCGGGCGACAGCTGGCAGGTGCTGCGCGTGCAGCGCGGCCAGACCCTGAGCGATCTGTTCGACCAGGCGGGTATCCCGGCCACCACCATGCACCGGATACTCGAGCATCCCGGTGCCCGCGACGCGCTGGTCAAGCTGCGCCCAGGCACCGAGATCGCCTTCGACATGCCGTTGTCCGGTGAGCTGCGCAGCATCCGCTTCAACCGGGACGATGCCAACCGGGTGGAGTTGGCGCTGGCCGGGGACACCATCAAGGAAACGGTCAGCAAGCGCGAGACCAGCACCCGCACCGTGGTCACCAGCGGCGAGATCACCAGCTCGCTGTACGCCGCCGCGCGCAAGGCGGGGCTTTCGCCTTCGGCAATCGCGACCATGACCGACGAGATCTTCAAATACGACATCGATTTCTCCAAAGACCTGCAGCCGGGCGACCGCTTCAGTGTGGTGATGGATGAAACCTGGCGCGAAGGCGAGCGCGTGGACACCAGCAAGATCCTGGCCGCCACCTTCAGCAGCGGCGGCAAGACCTATTCCGGCTTCCGCTTCGACCGCAACGGCAAGGCGGAGTACTTCGATCTCGATGGCCGCCCGTTGAAGAAGAGCTTCATCCGCATGCCGATCCAGTTCGCGCGGTTGAGCTCGACCTTCGGCGCACGCAAGCACCCCGTGCTGGGCAAGATGCGCATGCACAAGGGCGTGGACTACGCCGCACGCACCGGCACCCCGATCATGGCCGCGGGCGATGCGCGCGTGCAGTTCGCCGGTACCCAGCGCGGCTACGGCAACGTGGTGATCCTGGACCACGGTCGCGGCCACACCACGCTGTACGGGCATATGTCGCGCTTCGGCAACATCAAGGCCGGCCAGCGCGTGGCGCAGGGCACTGTGATCGGCTACGTCGGCTCCACCGGACTGGCCACCGGCCCGCACCTGCACTACGAATTCCGCGTCAACGGCGAGCATCGCAATCCGCTCAGCGTGACCATGCCGCCGCCCGAGCCGCTGCGTGGCGCCGAACTGGTGGCCTTCCGCGCCCAGACCTCGCCGGCGATGGCGCGCATCCAGGGCATGGAGAAGATGATCTACGCCGATGCCAGCCCGGCCCCGGCCGGACGTGCCTCCGGCACTGAAGTGGCGAGTGCGCCGCGGGTGGCGACCGGCAACAAGCGCGGCTGAGGCCGCAGCCTGTTCCTGCATTGACGGCTCATGACAGGGCGCCCAAGCTGGCGCCCTTGTCGTTTCTGGAGTTCCGATGACCGCCTCGTTCGATCCGACGTGCCCGCTCTATATAGGCCTGATGTCCGGCACCAGCGCCGATGGCATCGATGCGGCCCTCGTGCAGTTTCCCGCTGAGGGCGGATGCCGCTTCGTCGACGGCCTGACCGGCGCCTGGGAGCCGACACTGCGCGAGCGCCTGGTGGTCCTGGGGCAAGGCGGTGAACTGGCGTCACTGGACGAGCTGGGCGATCTGGATGCGCGCATCGGCCTGGCCTTCGCCGAGGCTGCCGCGGACCTGCTTGCGCAGTCCGGTGTGGCGGCACGGCAGGTGCGGGCCATCGGTTCGCACGGCCAGACGGTCCGTCATCGCCCGAATGCATCGCCTGCGTTCACCCTGCAACTGGGCGATGCCAACCGCATCGCCGAGCGCACCGGCATCACCACCGTCGCCGATTTTCGTCGCCGCGACGTCGCCGCCGGTGGCCAGGGCGCGCCGCTGATGCCGGCCTTCCATCTGGCCATGCTGGGCACGGCCGACGAAGACCGTGCCGTGCTGAATCTCGGCGGCATCGCCAACCTGACGCTGATCCCGCGATCGGGCACCCTGCTTGGCTTCGATACGGGCCCGGCCAACGCCCTGCTGGATGCGTGGTGCCAGCGCCACACCGGCCAGGCGTTCGATGCCGATGGTGCCTTCGCCGCCAGTGGCGTGGTCGACGAGGGACTGCTGGCGCGCTGGCGGGCCGACCCGTGGTTCCAGTTGCCGCCGCCCAAGAGCACCGGCCGCGAGCAGTTCCACCTGCCATGGGCACAGAGCTTCCTGGCCGATGGCCAACGCCCGGCGGCCGATGTGCAGGCCACGCTGCTGGAGCTGAGCGTCGCCACCATCGCCGATGCGCTGCGGCGCAACCAGCCTGGCACCCGTCGTCTTCTGGTGTGCGGCGGCGGCGTCCGCAATGGCCAACTGCTGCTGCGGCTGGGCGCACGCTTGCCCGGCGTGGTGGTGGAATCCAGCGCCGTGCACGGGCTGGACCCGGACTATATGGAGGCGATGGGGTTCGCGTGGCTGGCGCAGCGCACGCTGGACGGACTGGCGGGCAACCTGCCCAGCGTCACCGGGGCACAGGGGCCGCGGATCCTGGGCGCCATCCATCCGGGGTAAGGCCGTTCGGGATTCGCCGAGCGTGGCCCGGCGCTTGGCGACACGTCAGAAGCCGTGGCCGGCCGGCAGGGCCTGCAGGGCCGCGATGGCATCGGCCAATGCATCGACTTCCGGATTCTCGAAGCCGCTGCGGACTTCCAGTTCGGTGGAAAACAGGCCCTGCTCCAGCACGGCGACACAGGCCTGCGCCTGTGTCCACCCTCGCGCCACCGCCAACCGCGCGATACGGTCCAGGATCATCGGATCCACTTCCTGCAGCAGCAGGTCCGCCATGAGTGTGCTCCCCCTTGCATGGCCCCGTCCCCACGGTGCCGACAGGCGATCATCCCGTACCGCGCGCCCGCAGGCAATCAGCCTGCAGGCGATGCGGTGTCGGACAGGCGTGGCCACAACCACGCCAGCAGCAGCAGCGTCGGTACCACGGTCACCGCGCTGAGCATGAAGAACACGCTGTACGAAGTGGCCTCCACGATGTATCCGGACACACCGCCGACGAACTTGCCCGGCAGGTTGGCCAGCGAGACCAGCAGCGCGTACTGGGTGGCGGTGAAGTTGCGATCGGTCAGCGATGACATGAACGCCACCAGCACCGTGCCGGCAAACCCCTGGAACAGGTTGTCGGCACTCAGCGCCGCATAGAACGCCCACAGCTGGCCGGGGTTATGGGCCATCAGCAGGAACGCGAGGTTGGACAGGGCGACGCCGAGGGCCGCCACCAGCAGCATCCGGCGGAAGCCGAACGCTGCCACCGCGATGCCGCCGAGGAACGCCCCGCCGATGCCCATCCAGACACCGAACAGCTTGGACACGGTGGCGATGTCCGCCTTGTCGAAGCCCGAATCGAGATAGAAGGGACCGGCCATCACGCCGATCACCTGATCCGGGAATTTGAACAACCCGACGAAGGCCAACAGTCCAACCGCCAGCGCTACCCCGTTGCGGGTGAAGAAGCTGCTGATCGGCTGGATGAAGGCTTCGGCCACATCGATGCGGCGCACGACGGCCGCTTCCGGGTGCGCCGGCTCGCGGCAGAACACCGTGGTGAGGATCGGCAGCAGCATCAGCGCGGCCATGGCCAGGTAGGCGATGATCCAGCCTTCGAACTGCGCCAGGTACAGCGCGCCGGCCCCGGCCAGGATCAGGCCGATCCGGTAGCCCAGCGTGTACGTGGCCGCCAATGCAGCCTGCGAGGCATCCGGTGCGATCTCGATACGGTACGCATCGACCACCGAATCCTGGGTGGCGCCGGCGAAGGACGCCACCAGTACCCAGCAGACCAGTGGCCACACGCCCTGTTCCGGGCGCACGAAGGCCAGCGCGACCAGACCCACCAGCACCATGACCTGCGACACCAGCAGCCAGGAACGGCGGCGTCCCATGAAACCCAGCAGGGGCACCGCGTAGCGGTCCAGCATCGGGGCCCACAGGAACTTGAGCAGGTAGAAGAAGCTGGCCAGGCTGATCAGGCCGATGCTGCCCAGCTCCAGGCCGACGTCGCGCAGGCGCGTGGACAGGGTCTGTGAGGCGATCAGCAGGAACGGCAGGCCGCTGCCGAAGCCCAGCAGCGCCATGGTCAGGGCCGAGGGCGTGCCGAAGGCGCGCTTGATGCCGGCCCAGCCCTTGTACGACGCCGGCGCGGGCGCGTCCGTCATGGGGCGTAGTCCACGCAGAAGGGAGCATGGTCGGAGAAGCGCTCGTCCCGGTAGATCGAGCACCCCTGCAGGCGGTCGCGCAGGCCCGGGCTGACGAACTGGTAGTCAATGCGCCACCCCACGTTGTTGGCCCGCGCCGCGCCGCGGTTGCTCCACCAGGTGTAGTCCTCGCCGGTCGGGTGCAGCACGCGGTAAGCATCCGCCCAGCCGCGCCCGCTGGCCAGGTCGGTGGCCTGGCCATGGTCGGCGCACACCGCATTGAGCCAGTCGCGCTCTTCCGGCAGGCAGCCGGAGTTCTTCTGGTTGGATTTCCAGTTCTTGATGTCCAGCGCCGAGCGGACGATGTTCCAGTCGCCGCAGAGGACGTAATCACGGCCGCTGTGCAGCCACTGGTCGAGGATCGGCCGGAGCCATTCCATCACCTCGAACTTGAAGCCCTGGCGCAGATCGCCGGAACTGCCCGACGGAATATAGAAGGAGACCACGCTGAGATTGCCGAAGCGGGCCTCGATGTAACGCCCTTCTTCGTCGAACGGCGCCCAGCCCAGCGAGGTGATGACCTGGTCGGGTTCGCGCTTGCTGTAGATGGCCACGCCGCTGTAGCCCTTCTTGGTGCTGGCGTCGCGGTAGAAGCAATGGTGGCCATCCGGACGGAACATCGGATCGGACAGCTGCGCCTCCTGTGCCTTGGTTTCCTGGATGCACAGGACGTCGGCGTCCTGGGCGCGGAACCACTCGAGGAAGCCCTTGCTGGCAGCCGAACGGATGCCGTTGGCGTTGAAGCTGATGATGCGCATGCGGTCGATTCAGGGTGTCGGCGGAAACCGGCCCAGCATACCTGTTGCCACCGGCCTCGGCCCCCTTTCTCCCCCGTTGAAAGGGACCTGACGCGGGCTTTGCAGTACGCTTTACGTTCCAAGAAGAAGATAGATAGAGTCAGATGAGCGACCATCGTCACCGTTTCCTGCAGTTGGCCCTGAGCGCCGACGCCCTGCGCTTCGGCCAGTTCACCCTCAAGTCCGGCCGCCTGAGCCCCTATTTTTTCAATGCCGGCCGATTTGATTCCGGCTCCAAGATGGCGCAGCTGGCGCTGTGTTACGCCGACGCCGTCGATGCGGTCGGCCTGAAGTACGACGTGGTGTTCGGCCCGGCCTACAAGGGCATTCCGCTGGCCACCGCGATGGCCTGCGAGCTGGCGCAGCGTGGCCGCGACCTGCCGTTGTCGTTCAACCGCAAGGAAGTGAAGGACCACGGCGAAGGCGGCCAGCTGATCGGCGCCGACATGACCGGAAAGCGGGTACTGATCGTCGATGACGTCATCACCGCGGGCACCGCGATCCGTGAAGCGATGGCGATCATCCGTGCGGCGGGCGGCATTCCGGCCGGCATCGTGGTGGCACTGGATCGCCAGGAGATCGCCTCGGAAACCGACAAGCGCTCGGCCGCGCAGGCCGTGGCCGAAGAAGCCGGCATTCCGGTGATCGCCGTTGCGACGATGGCGGATCTGCTTGATTTCGCGTCCGGAAACCCGGAACTTGTCGGCTACCGGCAGCCGCTGGAGGACTATCGGTCCCGCTACGGCAGCCGTCCTACGCACTGAAACGGCCCAAGGGGGTGGTCGCCATGGTGAGGATTTCATCGCTGTTAGCGGTCGTGCTGCTGACCGTGCCGTGCGTGGCCAGCGCACAGGGCACGGCAGATCCCAAGCCGAAAAAGCTGTATTGCTGGAACCAGGGCACTCAACGCATCTGCAGCGATGCCCTGCCCGCCGACGCGGTCAACAATGCGCGCGAAGAGTTCAGCGCCATCAGCGGCCTGCGCAGCGGCCAGGTGCAGCGCGCGCTCAACGAGGATGAGCGCGCACAGGCCGCCGTGGCAGACGCGCAAGCGCGCCTGGATGAAATGGCGCGCGAGACCCGCCAACGTACCGAGCAGGCGATGCTGTCCACCTATGGCAGTGAAGCCGAACTGCGGCGGGTCTTCAGCGAACGCATCGGCATTCTCGAAAACAACATCAATACGGCGCGGTACAACGTCGCCAGCCTGCGCGATGCGCTGTTCACTGCACTGGCCAGCGCCGGCGACCAGGAACTGGCCGGCCGCCCCGTGGGCGACAAGCCCGCCGCCACCATCCGCCAGCGGCATGGGGAACTGATCGCACAGCAACGCATGCAGGCGACCTTCGAGCGCCAGCGCAAGGAGTTGGATGTGGAGATCGATGAGACGGTGCAGCGTTTCCGCCTGCTGAAAGGCGGTACGCCCGCGGCCTGAGGGCACACGGGTCCACGTCATCGCATTCGCGCTGCCGCTCCCACGCTTTGCTGCGCAAACCGTGGGCCCCGTCTCACCAGCACCCACACCCCCCCTCTTCGCGGCCGCCCCTGACTCAGGGGCTCCCTCCACCCGACGGGTCAACGGGGCCTGCGGTAGCGCCGAGCCGTGCTCGGCGGAATGTTTCCGCCAACGGCCCGCTACGCTCGCCGACCATGGGTCGGCGCTACCGCTTTTCTCTTTTTTATTACGCGGCGGGCGGCCACGGAACCTGTCAGGGGGGTCGGGCGGTGGGGCTGGGCGGGGGCGTTGAGCGCCATGGATGGCGCGAAACGAGGCCTGCATGGATGCGGCTCTTGCCGTCCCCCGACCAGCCCCACCGCCCGGCCCCAGACACGCAACCTGCTGTCAGCGCCAGCCGCGAGGGGGTCTCACCCGTTCGCCGCAGTATTTACGCTGACTTTATGCGGCCGCAGGGAACGCGCCATGGAGGCTTTACGCGTGCCAGGCGGAGCATGACGTCCTGAGGTGGAGCGGTTCCACCAGGACGATCACTGTCATGTCATCGACTTCGCGTTGCACCGCCGCCCACCCGGCCGGCGGCCGTTGCTGTTCCTGCCAGGCGGGGTGCTGACCATGCCCGGCTGGCTTTCCCTGCTGTGCGGCGTGCTGGTGCTGGTGGCGGCCGCGTACCTGCTCTACGTCGTGCTCCGGCCCGAATCCTTCTGACGGGCCCCTGACATGACCGAGATCTTCGTTCTGCTGGCGGCCAGCGTGCTGCTGGCCTGGCCGCTGGGCCTGTACCTGGCGCGGGTGATGCGGGGCGCCCCCATGCGCATCGACCCCCTGTTCCACTGGATTGAGAAACCGCTGTACCGCGTGCTCGGCGTCGATCCGGCGCATGGCATGTCCTGGCGGGGTTACGTCGGTGCGTTCGTGCTCAGCAACCTGGTCATCGCCGTGCTGGTCTGGGCGGTGTTCATGACCCAGGCCTGGCTGCCGCTCAACCCCGATGGCATTGCCAACCTGCGGTGGGATACGGCGCTGCATACGATGGTGTCCTTCCTCACCAACACCAACCAGCAGCATTATTCCGGCCAGGCGCAGCTGTCCTATCTCTCGCAGATGACCGGCATCACCGGACTGCAGGTGGTGACGCCGATGATGGGCCTGGCACTGGCGGTGGCCACGCTGCGCGCGATGTTCGCGCCGACACGGACGGACGTGACCGACGATGGCGACCGCCGCATCGATGTCGGCAACTACTACCGCGACGTGCTGCGCCTGTGCGTGCGTTTCATGCTGCCGCTGTGCCTGCTGTGGACCGTGCTGCTGGCGAGCCAGGGCGTGCCGTCCACGTTCGCGGCAGGCCCGCAGGCCACGCCGATGGACACGAGCGCTGGCATGGAAACGCAGAAGATCCCGCTGGGCCCGGTCGCCGCGATGGTCGCCGCCAAGCAGCTCGGCGCCAACGGCGGCGGCTGGTATGGGCCGAACAGCGCGTTTCCCTTGGAGAACCCGACGCCGCTGTCCAACGCACTGGAGCTGGTCGGTATCCTGCTGATCCCCATCGCGATCATCTTCATGATCGGTGCCTTCACCGGACGCCGCCGCTTCGGCTGGCTGGTACTGGGCTGCATGGCCAGCATGTCCACGGTCTCCATCGCGGCCACCGTCTGGCTGGAAGGCCACTCCCCCACCGCCGCCAGCGCCCTGCTGATGGAAGGCAAGGAAGTACGGCTGGGCAGTGACGCCACGGCGTTGTGGGCGGCCGTCACCACCCAGGTGTCGAACGGTTCGGTCAACGGCATGCTCGACTCGATGAGTCCGCTGGCCAGTGCGGTGTCGCTGGTCAACATGCTGGTCAGTGCCATCTGGGGCGGCATCGGCTGCGGCCTGCAGCAGTTCATCGTCTACCTGCTGCTGGGCGTGTTCCTGGCCGGCCTGATGACCGGCCGTACGCCGGAGCTGTTCGGACGCAAGCTGGAAACACCGCAGATCCGCCTGCTCGCGCTGCTGGTCCTGCTGCAGCCGATCACCCTGCTGGTGCTTACCGCGGTCACCTTGGCCGTACCGGGGTTGTCCGGCACGTCCAATCCCGGCTTCCATGGCATCAGCCAGGTGTTCTATGAGTACGCCTCGGCCTACGCCAACAACGGCTCGGGTTTCGAGGGGCTGGGCGACAACACGCCGTGGTGGAACCTGACCTGCTCGCTGGTCCTGCTGCTGGGCCGCTTCCCGCTGCTGATCGTGCCGCTGGTGATCGCCGCGCAGCTTGCCGCCAAGCGCCGGGCACCGGAATCGCCAGGCACGCTGCAGATCGAAACCCCCACCTTCGCGCTGACCCTGCTCAGCGTGATCGTCATCCTGACCGTCCTGCAGTTCCTGCCGGTTCTGGTGCTCGGCCCGGTGGCCGATCACCTCAGCCTTGGCCTGCATTGAGGCAATGCCCATGAACCCTGTCGCTCCTTCTTCCCTGCCGCGTCGCCCTGCCCTGCTGGATGCCGCCGGGCTGCGCCACGCGCTGCTGGAATCCGTCCGCAAGCTCTCCCCCCGGCACCTGATGCACAGTCCGGTGATGGCCGTGGTGCTGGCCGGTACCCTGCTCGCGCTGGTCATCACGTTGAGCGGCAATGCACCGCTCGGCTTCGGCCTGGCGGTCAGCGCGATCCTGCTGCTCACCGTGCTGTTCGGCAACTTCGCCGAGGCGGTGGCCGAAGCACGTGGCCGTGGCCAGGCCGCCTCCCTGCGACGCGCCCGTCAGGATCTGGTCGCGCGCCGCCTGCGCACGGCGCACCCTGATGCGCAGCAGGAACAGGTCGCCGCTGCCGAACTGCGCCCGGGTGACCACGTGCTGGTCAGCGAGGGCGAGCTGGTTCCGGCCGATGGTGAAATCGTCCAGGGCCTGGCCACCATCAACGAAGCCGCCGTCACCGGCGAATCGGCACCGGTGCTGCGTGAAGCCGGCACCGATCGATCCGGGGTGATCGGCGGCACCAAGGTCCTGTCCGATCAGATCGTGGTGCGCATCACCGCCGAACCAGGCCACAGTTTCCTGGATCGGATGATCGCGCTGGTGGAAGGGGCCAACCGGCAGAAAACACCGAACGAAGTGGCGCTGACCCTGCTGCTGGCCGCGATGACGCTGACCTTCCTGGTGGTGGTCGCAACCCTGCCGGCGATCGGTGCATCGGTGGGCGTACGCGTGGATCCCTTGTTGCTGGTTGCGCTGCTGGTCTGCCTGATCCCGACCACCATCGGCGGATTGCTGCCGGCCATCGGCATCGCGGGCATGAACCGGGCACTGTCCGCCAACATCCTGGCCAAGTCGGGCAAGGCCGTGGAAGTGGCCGGCGACATTGATGTGCTGCTGCTGGACAAGACCGGCACCATTACCCATGGCGACCGGCAGGCGACCGCGTTCCATCCGCTGGCGGGCGTGGATGTGTCACAGCTGCGCGAGGCGGCCCTGCTGTCATCGCTGGCCGACCCCACGCCGGAGGGTAAATCCATCGTGCGCCTGGGGCGCGAACAGGGCTGCCGCCACGCAGAGCCCGAACAGGCCCACTACCTCGCTTTCAGCGCACAGACACGGATGTCCGGCGTCGACCTGGGGACGTCCAGAAGCATCCGTAAGGGCGCCGCGGACGCCATCCGCGCGCACGTACAGGCACTGGGCGGCGAGGTGCCGGCCGAACTCAGCGGACGCGTGGAACAGGTTGCGCGCAATGGCGCCACACCGCTGGTGGTGGCCGAAGGTCGCCATGTGCTGGGCGTGGTCGAACTGTCCGACGTGGTCAAGCACGGCATGCGCGAGAAATTCGCCCAGCTGCGGGCGATGGGCATCCGCACGGTGATGATCACCGGCGACAACCCGCTTACCGCCGCCGCGATCGCGGCCGAGGCCGGCGTGGACGACTACATCGCCGAGGCCCGACCCGAAGACAAGCTGGCGCGCATCCGCCAGGAGCAGGCCGGCGGCCGGTTGGTGGCGATGGTCGGCGATGGCACCAACGATGCGCCCGCGCTGGCGCAGGCCGACATCGGCCTGGCGATGAACTCCGGCACGCAGGCCGCCAAGGAGGCCGGCAACATGGTCGACCTGGATTCGGATCCGGCCAAACTGCTGGCCGTGGTCGAGATCGGCAAGCAGCAGCTGATCACCCGCGGTGCGCTGACGACGTTCTCGCTGGCCAACGACATCTCCAAATACTTCGCCATCCTGCCGGCGCTGTTCGCCGCGACCGTGCCTGCGATGGCGTCGTTGAACGTGATGGGCCTGTCCAGTCCACGCAACGCGGTGCTCGCCGCACTGATCTTCAATGCGCTGGTGATCCCTGCCCTGATTCCGTTGGCATTGCGCGGCGTCCGCTTCCGTCCGGCCACGGCCACGATGTTGCTGCGGCGGAACATGCTGGTGTACGGGCTCGGTGGCGTGCTGCTGCCGTTCGTGGCGATCAAGGCGATCGACTTCCTCCTGATGATGGTGATTGGCGCATGAATCGTTCGATGATGACCCCCGCAGAGACCACCGCACCGGCGCGTGCACGTGCCCGGGCTGCGGCCGAGCGCGAAGCGAGACTGCAGCATGACGCCCCTTGGCGCCCCGCCGTGGTGCTGGGGCTGGGCAGCCTGCTGCTGGCCGGCGCGCTTTACGCCGGCGTCGGCACGGGGCTGGCACGGCTGGCCTTTCCGGCGCAGTCCGACGGCAGCCTGCTGCACGACGCGCAGGGCACGGTACGCGGTTCAGCGCTGCTGGCACAGCCTTTCGTCGGCGATGGCTGGTTCCAGACGCGCCCGTCCGCGGCCAGCCACGATCCGATGGCGGCGGCCGGGTCCAACATGGCGCGCAGCAATCCCGCACTGGCTGCCCGCGTTGCCGAAGCCACCGCCGCTGTGGCGGCGCGCGAAGGCATCCCCGCGGCGCAGGTGCCGGCTGATCTGGTGACCCAGTCCGGCAGCGGCCTGGATCCGGATCTTTCGCCGGCCGCCGTGCAGGTGCAGGTGGCCCGCGTGGCGCATGCGCGTGGGCTGTCCCCTGCCGCCGTACAGGCGCTGGTCGATGCGCAGGTGCAGGCGCCGCGCTGGGGCCTGTTCGGCCAACCCCGGATCAACGTGATGCGGCTCAACCAGTCCGTGCAGGCGGCCGCGCATGCACGGTGATGTCGTGGCACGCCGTGCTGGCGCACAATCAGCGCCATGACCGATTCCCGCAGCCGCCAGGCCGATGCCCTCATCGAAGGACTGCAGCGCGATGCCGGGGGCAGGCTGACCGTGTTCCTCGGCGCGGCACCGGGCGTGGGCAAGACCTTCAGCATGCTCACGCGTGCGCAGGAACAGCTGCGGCGTGGCGTGGACCTGGTGGCGGGCGTGGTGGAAACCCATGGCCGCGCCGAGACCGCCGCGCTGCTGCACGGCGTGCCGGCGCTGCCGCAGCGGCAGCTGACCTACCGCGACCGGACGCTGCAGGAAATGGACCTGGACGCCATCGTGCAGCGCGCGCCCGCGCTGGTGCTGGTGGACGAACTGGCCCATCGCAATGCACCGGGCAGCCGCCACGAACGTCGATGGCAGGATGTGCTGGAACTGCTGGATGCCGGCATCGATGTGTGGACCACGGTCAACATCCAGCATCTGGAAAGCCTCAATGACGTCGTCCTGCGCATCACCGGCATCCGGGTCACCGAAACCGTGCCCGATGTCGTGCTGGATCGACTGCACGACATCGTGCTGGTCGACCTGCCGCCGCGCGAACTGATCGCACGCCTGCAACAGGGCAAGGTCTACATACCGGAACAGGCCTCGCAGGCACTGCAGTCTTTTTTCTCCACCGCCAACCTGACCGCGCTGCGCGAACTGGCGATGCAGGAAGCGGCCGACCGCGTCGACAGCAGCCTGCGCGAGGTCCGCGCTGCGGGCGGCGAGGCGGCCTTGCCCTTGCGCCGACGCGTGCTGGTGGCGATCGATGGGGCTGGGCAGAGCGAGTATCTGGTCCGCGTGGCACGGCGCATCGCCGAGCGCCGCGATGCGCCGTGGACCGTGGTCACCGTGCAACGACGGCGCGCCGACGAAGCGACCCAGCGTGAGATCGACGCGGCGTTCGCGCTCGCGCGCCGGCTGGGGGCGGACGCTGAACTGCTGCACGGCGCCAGCGTGGCTGACGCGTTGCTGGACCATGCCGCACAGAACAACGTATCGACGCTGCTGCTGGGGCGTACGCGCGAACGTCCACTGGCCCGGATGCTCAACCGGACGCTCACCCAGCAGCTGATCCAGCATGGCGCGCACTACGAGATCACCATCATCAGCACGCCGCGTGCGCGCGCCAGGTCGCGGCGTGATCGCCAGCTGTCGCCCTCACCGGGCCAAGGCATGGAAATGCTGCAGGCCCTGGTCGCGTGCACCCTGGCCTGCGCGGTGGCGTGGGTCGCCGAACGCTGGGTGGGCATGGCGGATCTGTCGATGGTGTTCATCGTCGCGGTGGTGCTGGTCGCCGCCCGTACCCGCGCGAGCGCTGCGGTGCTCGCCGCCGGCTTGTGCTTCCTGGCGTACAACTTCCTGTTCATCGCACCGCGCTTCACCTTCGCCATCAGCGCGCGGCAAGGCGTTATCACGGTCTTTCTTTTCCTGGCTGCGGCGCTGGTGGCGGGCCGCCTTGCGTCACGCCTGCGCATGCAGGTGGTCGCGTTGCGCGCTGCCAACCGGCATGCACATGCCCGCCAGCAGCTGGGCCTGCAGCTCACCCGCGCCGCCAGCATTGAAGCCGTGGCCAGCGCCGGACGGCAGGCCCTGGAGCAGGCCTTGGAGGTGCCGGCATGGCTTCGCATCGGCAGCGACGTCGCCCGCAGTGGCAGCGCCGTGCCGGGCGATACGGACCTGGCCGCCGCCGACTGGTCGCAGCGCCAAGGGCAGGCCAGCGGCCGTTTCACCGATACCTTGGCCGGCGCACGGTGGTGGTGCCTTCCCCTGCTGGATGGCGACGCACGCTGCATCGGCGTGGCGGCGCTGTGCTTTCCGCAGGGGCTGGCGCGGTTGGCACCGGAACAACGGCAGCTGGCGATGGCGATGGTGGATGACATTGCCCAGGCCGCGCTGCGTACGCGCTTGGTGGCCGAGCTGGAGCAGGCCCACGTCAGCAACGAGACCGAACGGCTGCGCTCGGCGCTGTTGTCCTCGGTCTCCCATGACCTGCGTTCGCCGCTTGCTGCAATGATCGGGTCGGCCGACAGCCTGGCCAGCTATGGCGAGGCGATGGATGGCAGCGACCGCCGTGCGCTGCTGGACACCATCATGCTGGAAGGCGAACGCCTGGACCGCTACATCCAGAACCTGCTGGACATGACCCGGCTCGGCCATGATGGGCTGACGATCAACCGTGACTGGATCGGCGTGGACGAGCTGGTCGGCTCGGCCGCACGACGGCTGCAGCGTTACCAGCCGACGGTGCAATTGGTACTGGACATCCCGCCGTCACTTGCCCCGATCTGGGTGCATCCTGCACTGGTCGAACAGGCCCTGTTCAACGTGATGGAAAACGCCGCGAAGTTTTCCCCGCCGGGCGCGCCGGTCACGGTCAGCGCGCGGTTGCAGGACGCCACGCTGGTGGTCGACGTGCTCGACCAGGGGCCCGGCATCCCGGCCGATGAGCGGGCCCGCATCTTCGATATGTTCTACAGCGTGGAACGCGGTGATCGCGGCCGCCACGGCACCGGGCTGGGCCTGGCCATCTGCCAGGGCATGATCGGCGCACATGGAGGCAGCGTGCAGGCGCTGGCGGGACAGGACGGACGCGGTACGCTGATACGGATTTCGCTGCCTCTGCTCACCCCTGCCGGTCACCCCGATGCCGCTGCCGCCTGACACCGCTCCCTCCATCCCCCCCGCCTGCGTGCTGGTCATCGACGATGAAGCGCAGATCCGGCGCTTCCTGGATATCAGCCTGCGTGCGCAGGGCTACCGGGTGGTGCAGGCCGCCAGCGGGCAGGAAGGGCTGGAACGACTGGTCGCGGAGCACGTGGACCTGGTGATCCTGGATATCGGCCTGCCGGACCGGGAAGGGCACGAGGTGCTGGCCGACCTCCGGCAGTGGAGCCAGGTGCCGGTGATCATGCTGACGGTCCGCGCAGGCGAAGCAGAAAAGGTGCGTGCGCTGGATGCGGGGGCCAATGACTACGTGACCAAGCCGTTTGGCACGCAGGAGCTGATGGCACGCGTACGGATGCTGCTGCGCACGCGCGCGTCGCCGCTCGACGGCCAGCCGCCGGTGTTCGACGATGGGCATCTGCGCATCGACCTGGTGCGCCGCGAGGTGGCACTGGAGGGGGTGCCCGTCACCCTGACGCGCAAGGAGTACGCCCTGCTGTCGCTGCTGCTGGTGAATGCCGGCCGGGTGGTGACGCAGCCGCAGATCCTGAAGGACATCTGGGGGCCGACCCACCAGCACGATACGCATTACCTGCGGATCCTGGTCGGCAAGCTTCGGCAGAAGCTGGGCGATTCCGCACTGCACTCGCGCTATCTGTTCACCGAACCGGGCGTGGGATTGCGGTTCAAGGGGTAGGCGCCGCTGCGCTCGCCGACCATGGGTCGGCGCTACCGAAGCAGGGCGCTACCAGGTACCGAGGTCCTGGTCACCCAGCAGGGGCTGCAGCTGTGCGCGGAACTGGGACTTGATGCGCTCCAGTGCCGCATCGGTGTCTGCCTCGAAACGCAGCACCAGCACCGGGGTGGTGTTGGACGCGCGCACCAGGCCCCACCCGTCGGCGAAGTCGACACGCAGACCGTCGATCGTGGAGATGCGACCGCCGACGAACGGGTTCTCCGGCGCCTGCGCCGCACTGACCACCAGCGATACGAGCGCGTGCGGCGTGCCATCGGCAACGGGCACCTTGATCTCCGGCGTGGAGAGGCTCTGCGGCAGTTCCTCCAGCACCTCCTGTGGCGTCTCCTCGCGCAGGGCAAGGATCTCCAACAGACGCGCGGCGGCATACAGTCCATCGTCGAAGCCGAACCAGCGCTCGCGGAAGAAGAAGTGGCCGCTCATCTCGCCGGCCAGCTCCGCATCCGTCTCGGCCATCCGTGCCTTGATCAGCGAATGTCCGGTCTTCCACATCATCGGGCTGCCGCCATGGCGCAGCACGAAGTCGGCCAGCTTGCCGGTGCACTTCACGTCATAGATCACCATCGCACCCGGATTGCGCAGCAGCACGTCGGCGGCGAAGAGCATCAGCAGGCGGTCGGCGAAGATGATCGTGCCGTCCGGCGTGACCACGCCAAGGCGATCACCATCACCGTCGAAGGCGATACCCAGGTCCGCACCGAAACGCTTCACCGTCTGCACGAGGTCCTGCAGGTTTTCCGGCACGCTTGGATCGGGATGGTGGTTGGGGAAGGTGCCATCCACATCGCAGTACAGCGGGATGACTTCCGCACCGATGGCTTCCAGCAGCGGCTGCACCAGGGCACCGGCTACGCCGTTGCCCGCATCGGCCACGACCTTCAAGGGCCGTTCCAGCTGCACGTCGTCGGCGATGCGCCGCACGTACTCATCGTTCACTTCGCGCTGCTGGTAGTTGCCGGGGGTCGCGGCCTGGGTCAAGCGGCCTTCGACGATGCGCGTGTACAGCGCGGTGACCGCGTCGCCGGACAAGGTCTGGCCCGCGATCACGATCTTGAAGCCGTTGTACTCCGGCGGATTGTGGCTGCCGGTCACCGCCACGCAGCTACCGGTACGCAGGTGATGGCTGGCGAAGTACACCACGGGTGTGGGTGCCAAGCCGATGTCGATCACATCGCACCCAGCGCGGCGAAGCCCTTCGGCCAGGCCGGCGGCGAGTTCCGGGCCCGACAGGCGACCATCACGACCGATCACGACTTCGCGCAGGCCCTGCTCCACCACTTCACTGCCGATGGCCTGGCCGATCAGCGCGGCCACCTTGGGGCTCAGCTCATCACCGACCACGCCACGGATGTCGTACGCACGGAAGATGCCTGCCGCCAGCGTAGCGGCGGCGGCCGGCGGCGCGACGGGCCTGCTGTCATCCAGCGCGGGCGCGTCTGCTTCGGTGTCGACGGCGGTCTGCGCCAGGCTTTCGCGAAGGGTCAACCCGTGTTCTTCGGCCGCGGTGCGCGATGTGCGCGAAGGCAATGGCAGGCGCGACTTGCCCACCACCACCAGCACGGCAACCAGCACCAGCAACAGGGCCACGATGGAACAGCCGAGCGGCCCCAGTCCCAGCGGACCGGCCTCGATGGAGGGCACCCCGGCGGCCAGCCGCAGGCTGCTGCCCTTGATCGGGCGCGCCAGCACTTCACCACTGTCGGCAAGCGCTGGGTTACCGCGCTCGAGCACGTTGAAACTTCCCTGGCGCAGCGCGAGGTAGCCGCTCGCCGGCGCCTGCACGGCATCCAGCGGTCCGGTGAGCTGCATCAGCGGCTGTTGTACGTAGACCACGGCAGCGTCTTCCGGGCCAAGCGGGACACGCGCGGCCAATCCGAACCGCGCGCCCTCTTTTGCACGCACCACCCGGGCAACCGGCGCCTCCGCGCCCAGCGCGGCCTCCAGCAAGGCGAGACGCGCGTACCCAAAGGCCGGCGGATCTGCGTAGGCGCTGTCCAGCGTGCCATTCCACACCTGCACGTCTTCGACGCCGGTCCAGCTTTCACGCAATGCCGTTGCCGCAGCGGTCGTGTCGCCGGCCTGCAGGGCCTGCTGCACCCGCGGCGCCTGCAACTGCCTGGCGAACTGCTGCACCTGACCGGCCAGCGCTTGTTGCAGTCCCTGCACGGCGGTATCGCGCGCCTGTTCCAGCTGCGTGCCGGTATGCGTCTGCCGCCATTGTTGCGCGGCACTCCAACCGAACCACCCGGCCAACAACAGCAGCAACACCGCCAACAACGGTCCCGTGCGCCCGCTTGCCGCTACTCCCTTCCCCTTGCCGATCATCCTGTCCCCCGAGAGTTCAGCGCACTCCGGTATGGCCGAATCCACCGGCGCCGCGCGTGCTGTCGCTGAAAGTATCCACTACCTGAAGGCCGACGCGCACGATCGGCAGCACGACCAGCTGCGCGATCCGGTCACCAGGCTCGATGGTGAAGGCATCGCGGCCCCGGTTCCAGACACTGATCAACAGCGGTCCCTGGTAATCGGCATCAATGAGGCCGGTCCCGTTGCCCAGCACGATGCCGTGGCGATGGCCCAGCCCGGACCGTGGCAGGATCACCGCACACAGATTCGGATCGGCTACGTGGATGGACAGCCCGCTGGGCACCAGCGCGGTGTCACCCGGCTGCAGGGTCAGCGCGGTTTCCAGCGCCGCACGCAGGTCCATGCCGGCGCTGGCTTCGGTGGCGTAGGCCGGCAATGGCCAGCTGTCGCCGAAGCGCGGATCAAGCAGCTTCACCTGCAAGGGCTGCAGGGACGGCGTGGCGGGACGGGATGCGGTGGTCATGCTTTGAGCCTTTGCGCGATGAGGGCGAGGAGGTGGGTGGCCAGTTCGGTCTTCGAGGTGGCCGGGAATACCTGCTCGCCGCCCTGCCAGTAGGCCGTGGCGGCGTTGTCGTCACTCTCGAATCCGCCCGTGCCCTGCCCCACCTGGTTGGCGATCACCAGATCCAGGCGCTTGTCGACCAGCTTGCCGCGCGCGTACTTCTCCACGTCGTGGGTTTCCGCGGCGAACCCGACGACCAGCTTCAACGACTGGGTCTGGGTGGCGACCTCGGCCAGGATGTCGGGCGTACGCACCAGGTCGATCACCAGTGACTGGCTGTCGGCGGTTTTTTTCAGCTTCTGCGGTGCTACGTGGCGCGGCGTGTAATCGGAAACGGCGGCCGCCCCGATGTAGATGTCGGCGGGCAGTGCGCCGAGTACCGCATCGCGCATCTGCGCCGCCGAACGTACGTCGATGCGCTGCACGCCTGCCGGCGTGGCCAGATGGACCGGCCCACTGACCAGCACCACGCTGGCGCCCAGCCGGGCGGCGGCGGCAGCGAGCGCATAGCCCATCTTGCCGCTGCTGCGGTTGCCGACGTAGCGGACCGGATCGATGTCTTCATACGTCGGCCCGGCACTGATCACCACGCGCAGGCCTGCCAACTGGCTGCCGGCAACCGCTTGCTGCGTGTCCGCGTCAGCGCGTTCGGCCGCCACCAGCGCGGCCACGATGTCATCCGGCTCGGCCAGCCGGCCGGGACCAGACTCGCCTTCGGCCAGCGGACCGTCCACCGGCCCGACCACCTGCGCACCGCGCACGCGCAGCAGCCCGATGTTCGCCTGCGTGGCCGGATGCAGCCACATGCGGTGGTTCATCGCCGGGCACACGGTGAGGGCTGCGGTACTGGCCAGGCACAGCGTGGTGACCAGATCGTCGGCATGCCCCTGCGCCAGCCGAGCCAGCAGGTCGGCGGTGGCGGGAGCGATCACGATGCGATCGGCCCAGCGCGCCAGCTCGATATGGCCCATCGCCTGTTCGGCCGCGCTGTCCCACAGGGTGGTCCGCGTGGGATGCCCGGAGAGCGCCTGGAAACTCAGCGGCGTGACGAACTGCTGGGCACCCGCGGTCATCGCGACCTGCACCTGCGCACCTGCATCACGCAGCCGGCGCACCAGCTCCAGCGACTTGTAGGCCGCGATTCCGCCACCGACACACAGCAGCACCCGACGCCCTTGCAGAGGGCGCGGCGGTGCCGGGGAAGCCTTGGGTGAGTCAGCCACCGGAAAAATCCTATGCGCGCAAAGACATTAGCTTAGCCGAAAGCCCCGTAGACCCCCTATTTGAGGAGATATGACCGACGGATATAAGGACATGTATGGCAGCATCAAACGAAGCCGGATGTCGCCCCCGCCGCTTGCAACAAGCGGGCGTCTGTTATCGGTTCCGCTCCAGCGCAGGACGTCGTTTTGTATATCCGGACCATCATCGCCGACGATCATCCGATCATCCTGTACGGTGCCCGCGTGGTCCTGCAGAACGCACAGATCGACGTGGTCGGCGAGGCGCCAGGCGGTGAAACGCTGCTCGCCCTGCTGTCCAGGCAGCCCTGCGACGTTGTCTTGACCGACCTGACCATGCCTGGCGAAGGGCTGGACGGACCCGAGCTGCTGGACCGCATCCGGACCGATCATCCCGACCTGCCACTGGTGGTGCTTACCGGCACCGCCAGCCCGAGCGTGCTGGCCATGCTGCTGGGAAGCGGCGTGCGCGGCGCGCTGGACAAGGCCGTCGACTTCGACGAACTGGCACAGGCAGTACGCACGGCCGCTTCCGGCCAGACCTATGTATCGCAGCACCTGCGCTCCCATCTGGAAGCCCGCGATCTCGCCCACCGGACGCGCCCGGCCAGCTTGTCGCCCGGTGAATGCGAGGTGCTGGAGGGTCTGCGGGTGGGCCTGAGCATCAACGCCATCGCCCAGCGTCGTGGCCGCAGTCCGAAGACCGTCAGCCGGCAGAAGTCCGACGCGATGCGGAAGCTGGGGCTGACCGGCAACCATGAGCTGCATGCCTTCCTGCAGACTTGCCCGATCCGGGTCCCTGCCAAGGTCTGAAGCGACGACACGCCGGTACCTGATGGGCCGCCGCCTGCGGTCACCGCACACTGCCGGCATGGCAATCCATGACTGGCCCCCCGCTGAGCGCCCCCGCGAACGACTCCTGGCCAAAGGCCCTGGAGCGCTGTCCGAAGCCGAGCTGCTGGCCCTCTTCCTCGGCTCCGGCACGCGTGGCCAGGATGCGGTGCAGACCGCCCGCGCCCTGCTCGGCGCGCACGGCCCGCTGCGTCGCCTGCTGGACCTCCCCGCCGACCAGCTGGCACGGCTGCCGGGACTGGGTCCGGCCCGCAGCTGCGCGCTGGTGGCCGGACTGGAGCTCGCCCAGCGTCATCTCGCCGCCCGTCTCGGCGAACGCGAGGTGGTCGGCCATTCACCGGCGGTGGCAGCCCACTTTCTGCAACACCGGTTGCGCGGACGCCCCAACGAGGTGTTCGCGGCGCTGTTCATGGACAACCAGCACCGTCTGCTGGCCTATGAAGAACTGTTCCAGGGCACGATCAATGCGGCGTCGATCCATCCGCGCGAGGTTGTCCGCCGCGCCATGGCCCACAACGCCGCAGCGGTGATCGTCAGCCACAATCATCCCTCCGGCCATGCGGAACCGTCCTCCGCCGACCATGACGCGACGCATGCGCTGCAGCAGGCGCTGGCGGTCATGGACATCCGCCTGCTGGACCATCTGGTCATCGGCGAAGGCCCCCCTGTGTCGTTTGCTGAACGCGGTTGGCTGTTGCCTGTCGCCGCCCGCACGCCCCGCTAGCGCCGGGCCGGGGAGGCCAGACCCGCCCACGCCACGGGGATCCACGGCAGTTGCGGCGGCCCCAGCTGAGCGGCACCACGCTGCGACGTACGGTTGCTGCCGCCGCGGGGGGACAGATCGGCTAAAATGGGGGATTCCGCCGCTCACTTCACAGCAGGCCTCGTGAAAAATCTCCTCCGCGCCCTGATCAGCCAAGGCATCGAAGCCCTGCGCGCCAATGGCACCCTGCCCGTCGACTCCCTGCCGCCGGAATTCGTGGTCGAACGCCCGAAAACCCGGGAACACGGCGACTTCGCCACCAATGCCGCGATGCTGCTGGCCAAGGCTGCGCGCAGCAATCCGCGCGCCATCGCCCAGGCGTTGGTGGAGGCGTTGCCGAACAGCACCGATGTCAGCAAGGTCGAGATCGCAGGCCCCGGCTTCATCAATTTCCACCTCGCGGCCAGCGCGTTCCAGCGCGAGGCCGTCAGCGTGATCAAGGAAGGTGTCGACTACGGTCGCAACCTGTCCGGCAATGGCCGTACGGTCGGCGTGGAGTATGTGTCCGCCAACCCGACCGGACCGTTGCACGTCGGCCACGGCCGTGCCGCCGCGATCGGTGACTGCGTTGCCCGCGTGCTGGATGCCAATGGCTGGAACGCCAAGCGCGAGTTCTATTACAACGATGCCGGCGTGCAGATCGAGAACCTCGCCCTGTCCACCCACGCACGGGTCAAGGGCATCAAGCCCGACGAGCCCGGCTGGCCGGAAGGCGGCTACCGCGGCGATTACATCCAGGACGTGGCCGACGCGTACATGCGCGGCGCCAGCGTCGACCTGGAAGGCACCATGGTGGTCGGCGCCAAGGATCCCGACGACATGGCGGCACTTCGACGTTTCGCCGTGGCCTACCTGCGCAACGAGCAGAATCTCGACCTGGCCGCATTCGGCGTGGATTTCGACATCTATTTCCTGGAAAGCTCGCTGTACAACGACGGCAAAGTCGCCGAAGCGGTGCAGCGCCTGCAGGAGTCGGGACATACCTATGAGGAAGGCGGCGCGCTGTGGCTGCGCTCGACCGACTTCGGTGACGACAAGGACCGCGTGATGCGCAAGTCCGACGGCACCTTCACCTACTTCGTCCCGGACGTGGCCTATCACCTGACCAAGTGGCAGCGCGGCTACGAGCGCGCCATCACTGAACTGGGCGCAGACCATCACGGCTCGCTGTCGCGGGTTCGCGCCGGCCTGCAGGCCATGGGCGTGGGCATCCCGCAGGGCTGGCCCGAATACGTGCTGCACCAGATGGTGACGGTGATGCGTGGCGGCGAAGAGGTGAAGCTGTCCAAGCGCGCCGGCAGTTACTTCACCCTGCGCGACCTGATCGAGGAAGCCGGCCGCGATGCGACCCGTTGGTTCCTGATCGCGCGCAAGCCGGACTCGCAGCTGACCTTTGACATCGATCTGGCCCGGCAGCAGAGCAACGACAATCCGGTGTTCTACGTGCAGTACGCCCATGCCCGCGTGTGCAGCCTGCTTCGCCAGGCGAACGAGAAAGGAATGGGGTATTCGCAGGAGCAGGGACTGACCGCGCTGCGTACGCTGGACGACGAGTCGTCGCTGAACCTGATGAATGAAATCTCGCGGTATCCGGAGGTGGTGGAAGCCGCCGGCATTGCGCTGGAACCGCACCTGGTCGCGCAGTACCTGCGTGAATTGGCACACGCGTTCCACACGTGGTATCACGGGACGCCTGTGCTGGTGGAAGACGCCGCCGACCGCGATGCCAAGCTCACCCTCGCCTGCGCGACGCGCCAGGTGCTGAGCAATGGCCTGGAACTCCTGGGCGTGGGCGCCCCGGAAAAAATGTAAGCACTGGAGACGTAGTAGACATGGCAGCACGACGCGGCAAAAGTCAGGCACGGCGCAACAGCAGCCAGGGAACGCCGGGATGGGTGTGGCTGATCGCCGGCGTGGCGATTGCCGCGGTGGTGTTCCTGGCCGCACCGAATCTGTTCAAAGGCGATGCCGACGGCTTCCTGCGTGCGGGCCCGCGCCCGGACCCCAATGCGCAGCCGGCGCCGGTAGCCGAGGCCGAGGGCGACGTGGGTTCGCAGGTGGAAGCGCCTGCGGCGGCGAAGCCGGCCGAGCCCGCCAAGCCCGCCGCAACGCAGTACGACTTCTACACGCTGCTGCCCGGCAAGGAAGTGGAGATGTCCGACGCGGAACTGGCTGCCAGCGCGCGTGCCGAAGACCAGCGTCGGGTGCGGACGGAAGCGCAGCGCGCGCAGGCGGCGCTGGAAGGCAAGCCGGTACCGCCCGCTGCGGCCCCCGCGCCGTCGTCCACGGCGGCAACGACCACGGCAGGCACGGCCACCGCGCCGGCCAGCACGGCGCTGCCCGCCCCATTGAATGAGCGTCCGGCGTCGCCCCCGCCGGCGGCCGCCACGCCGGTAGCCAGTGCGCCCGCTGCGGCGGCGCCCAACGCAACGGCAGCACCCGCGCCGGCCATTGCCGCTGCGGAAAGCAACGTGCGCTACATCCTGCAGGCCGGCGCCTTCGGTGCGTCCGGTGATGCCGAAGCGACCAAGGCCAAGCTGGCCATGATCGGCCTGCCGGCCCGCGTGGAATCGGCACAGATCAACGGCAAGACGGTCTATCGCGTCCGGATGGGGCCTTACGGCACCGCCGGCGAGCTGTCAGAAGCCAAGCAGAAGGTAGACGGTACCGGCCTGCAGGCGATGGCGATCAAGGCACAGTAACCGGCCGCCCGGGGTCGGATCCCTTTCGTCCAGCGAAAGGAATCCGATCCCTGCTGCGTTCGGGGTCAACCTTCGCGGGCGACCTGGAACCCGGCGAAGGACTGGCTGACCGGCATCACTTCCAAGCGGTTGATGTTGAGGTGCGGCGGCAGGCTGGCCACCCAGAAGATCTGTTCGGCGATATCGTCGGCCGTCATCGGATTGGCACCGGTATACAGCTTGTCCGACGCCGCCTGGTCGCCGTGCGTACGCACCACGGTGAACTCGGTCTCCGCCATGCCCGGTTCAATGGTGGTCACCCGCACGCCACTGCCGTGCAGGTCCGCGCGCAGGCCCAGCGAGAATTGGCTGACGAATGCTTTGGTGCCGCCGTAGGCATTGCCACCCGGATACGGGTAGACGCCGGCCACGGACGAAATATTGATGATGGCGCCCTTGCGCGCGACCAGTTGCGGCAGCAGGCGGTGGGTCAGCGTGACCAGGGCCGTGACATTGGTGTCGATCATCGTGCGCCAGTCTTCCAGACGGGCCAGCTGGGCAGGCGCGGTGCCCTGCGCCAGGCCCGCGTTGTTCACCAGCAGATCGATCTGCGCGAACGCCGGCGGCAACGCCGCGAGCGCGGCATCCATCGCCTCTGGATCGCGCACGTCGAATACGGCGGCGTGTACCCGGTCAGCCCCGTAGGTGTCCACCAGCGGCTGCAGTCGTTCGCTGCGACGGCCGGTCGCGATGACGTTCCACCCCGCCTTGGCAAAGCGATGGACGGCAGCGGCACCGAAGCCGGAGGTGGCGCCGGTGATCAGGACAGTACGGGTCATCTGGCAACTCCATGGGGTCAGGCGGACATTCTGTCACTGTCGGCCAGCGCCTGTGTTGCCGGATCGGTTGCGGTGCGCTCAGCGCACGCGGAACACGCGCGCCTTCGGCAGGTCCGGATCGACCTGCAGGAACCAGCGGCCGGCAATGCCGGGCACCACTTCGATCTGCGGATCCTGCACGGCATGTCGCAGGGTCATCCGGCCCTTCAACACCTGCCATTGCTGGCCGTTGTCGAGGGTGAACAGCGTGCCCGGCTCCCACCCGGCGATGGTGCCGGTGGCGCGTGCCTTGATGGGCCCCTCGTCCAGGCCGATATGCATGGGGGCAGGCCGTGGCGACGCATCCGCCGCCGACGGGACGCCGGCTCGGGCGACGTCCGGCACGGTCTGCGGATGCGCGGCTTCTGTGTCCTGCAGCAGCCGGTTCAGCGCATCAAGCTGCGCCGTGCTCAGCCCGATATCGGCCAGCTTCGTCGGGTCGACCCGCTGCTGCAGTGGCACGAAGGCAGGCTGCGCCCAGGCCGGAGATGCCAGCATCAGGGCCGCCAAGGCAAGGAAAAAGCGAGCGCGCATCGGAGGTCCTGCTGCAGAAGGTCACAGCGCGCACTGTGCTGCAGTTCCGTGACCGCCGGATGACAGGGGATGGGGACGGTACAATGGTGGTCCCGGTACGCCGTACCGGTGGTGTGGAAGATCATGATCAACAACGATGTCCTGCGCAGCCTGCGCTTTGCCCTCGACCTGAGCGACAACCACATTGTGGTGCTGTGCGAACTGGCCGATCCCGCCTTTCCGGTGACTGCCGAGCAGGTCAATGCCTGGTTGAAGCAGGAAAACGAAGCAGGCTTCGAACCCTGCAGCGATGAGGCGCTGGCCCATGTGCTGGACGGCCTGATCGTGCACCTGCGCGGCCGCGACGAGACCCAGCCACAGCGCGCCATCGAGACGCGCATCGACAACAACCTGATCCTGAAGAAGCTGCGCGTTGCTTTCCAGCTGCGGGACGTGGACCTGCACGAGATTTTCGTCGACGCCGGCTTCGCCGTGACCAAGCCGGAGCTGAGCGCCGTGTTCCGCCAGCGCGACCACAAGAACTTCCGCAAGGCCGGCGACCAGCTGCTGCGGTATTTCCTGAAGGGCCTGGTACTGCGGGTGCGCGGCGCGGCGAACGGATAAGACACCCTCACGCCGCCCTGCAACGAACGCGCACGGTAGCGCCGAGCCCCGCCCGGCGGGCGACATCAGGTCATCGTGACCTACGGGCGGCCGGGCACGGCTCGGCGCTGCGGCTAGAAGCTGGCCTGCAGCGCCAGTTCCAGACGGCCGCCGGCATTGCCGGGAAACAAGGTGCGGGCAGCGCCGTCGGTAGCGTGGCCGGTGACGCGCAGTTCCCAGTGTTCGGCCATCGCGCGGATCAGGCTCACCTGCACATGCTGGTAGTCGCGCGCCTGCGCGCTGGCCAGCCAATAGCGGCCGTAGACGGCCTCCAGGCGCGTGTCGGCCCCCAGCGGGAGGCGTCCACCGATCTGTGCATAGGTACCGGCGTCACCACCGGCCAGGGCATCGCGCGAATGCGCCAACTGCAGCCACGCGCGTTGCCGGTAGGTCGCCGTGGCGGACAGTTCGGTCCAGTCCAGCGCGCGTCCGGTAGCGGGGTAGACGTAGCGCACGACGCTGCCGTCCAGGCCCCATGCGGGCGTCAGATCACCGCTCCATCCCAGTGCCGCATCGAATTCGCTGCGCGCACCGACGTCCGGCGTGAACGCGACATTCGATCCCCACACACTGGCATACAGCCCATTGCGCGCGCTGAGCCGCACGCCCGCCTGCACCGCGGGATCGCCACCGGTCTGTGAGCTGCCACGCCAGACATAGTCGCTGGCCAAGGCCAGGTTTCCGCTGCCCGTTGCGCCCGCAGTGGCCTGCGCCCCCATCCCCGCCACCAGCAGCCCTGCCGCTGTGTACCTGCGCATCCCGTCCCACTTCATGCTGCTGTCCTGTGCAATGACGGCAGGGCCGTCGGAGCTGGGCAGTCTGGAAGGACAGGGCGTAACCGATCGATGGCGCGGGCCCCGGTTGCGCGCAAAGACGACGTAAAGTCCGCGCGCGCTATCATGGCCCCCTGTTCAACGGAGCACCTGCGTGGACGCGATCCTGACCCCTGTATCGATCGGCGAGCTGATCGACAAGATCACCATCCTGGAAATCAAGGCCGAACGCATTTCGGATGCGGACAAACTGGCCAACGTACGCACCGAACTGGACGGCTTGCTGCCGTTGTTCGCCGCGCAACGCAGCAGCCAGCCGGCGCTGGATGCCCTGAAGCAGCAGCTGAAGGCCATCAACGAGCGCATGTGGGATATCCAGGACCAGCTGCGCGATAAAGAAGCGGCGCAGGTGTTCGACGACGCCTTCGTGCAGCTCGCGCGCGGTGTCTATGGCACCAATGGCGAACGGGTGCAGGTGAAGAACGAGATCAACCGGGTCGCCGGTTCGGCGCTGGTGGAAGAAAAACAGTACCAGGGCGAGTAACGCGCAGGCCGTGTGCTGGAACGGAAAAGGCCCGGCAATTGCCGGGCCTTTTCGTCATGCGCGGGGCGTGCATATGGCACGCGCGCAGGGTCTTACCAGCTGAAGCGCGGGCCGACCGACCATTCCTTGTCGCCATCACGGTTCATCTTGATGTCGCCGTTGATGCCCCAGTTCTGGTTGAGCTTGACCTGGGCACCCAGGCGACCGTACCACTGGCCTTCCGGATTGACGCCCTTCTTCTTGTCGTAATCTTCGTAGCCGCCCATCGCGTAGACCTCGGCATGCTCACCGAACGCGGTACGGATACCTGCTTCAGTGCTCCAGCCATTGAAGTCCAGGTTCGAACCCTTCAGGTTGCGGTTGTTGTAAGCCGCACGTGCCACGAAGTCGGTCGACGGCGCGATTTCGACGTTGTAGCCGACGCCCAGGCGCCACTGGTCCAGGTCGGTCTTGGTTGCGTCCAGTTCCTGCTGGCTGTACTCACCGAACACATGCATGTTCGGCAGCACGCCGTAGGAACCCTTCACGCCCCAACCATCGGCCTTCAGCGCATCGGCCTGGGTCTTCACGTAATCAGCTTCGGCGTAGTTGTACGACAGGTTCTCAGCGGCCGAAGCAGCGAACGGCAGGGCAGTGGCCAGAGCCAGGGCAATCAGCGAAGTCTTCATGGGGGTACAACCTCTTGTCTTTCTGGTTTTGTTGCAGCAGCGCCAGGGCGCCGTCGCATCGGGTATGTAAAGTTTCCGTTTTTTGACCTAACCCCATCCTGAAAGCAGAAATGTGATTTTGGGGCTGTATTCAGCTGTTTTCAGGCATACGCGCGCGCCTTTCATTTCCAAGCGTGCAGAGGGCGTTCACGGCAGACGCCCGCCGCGCGGCGTAAACAGACGGGAAAGCGCACCCACCGCGGCTGCAGCGTGTCGATTTCCGTCGCCTGGGTTCGTCATACCCATGAAGGCACTGCGTCCGCAGGCCAGCAGGAGCACCGCCATGAGCTACATCGACGGATTCGTTCTCGCCGTACCTACGGCGAACAAGCAGGCCTTCATCGACCACGCGCGTACGGGCGACTCGGTGTTCATGGAGTTCGGTGCGACACGGGTGGTCGAATGCTGGGGCGATGACGTCCAGCGCGGCAAGCTGACCGATTTCTTCGGTGCCGTACAGGCCAAGGACGACGAGACCGTCGTGTTTTCCTGGATCGAGTGGCCGGACAAGGCCACGCGCGATGCCGGCATGAAGAAGATGATGGACGATCCGCGCATGGATCCGGCAACCAACCCCATGCCCTTCGACGGCAAGCGGATGATCTATGGCGGCTTCGTGCCGGTGGTCGAGTTGCCGTAAGAGAGGGCGGCCGTTTTCAGGGTGCGCGTGGATCCGGCTCGTCGCTGGCGGGCGCACCTATCGCCATGCCTGCCCCCATGCCCCCCATGGCGCCCATGCCGGCGCCCCCCGCGCCACCGCCGCCCTTGCCGGCACCACCGCGTTCGCCGCCATCGCCGCGGCCCTTGCCTGCCCCACCGCCACTGCTGGCGGGGCGGGTCGGGCCTTGCCGCGGAATGGCCAGACCGGCCGGGATCGGCGCAAGGTCCAGCGCCTCACGGACGAAGTCGCGCAATGACAGCACCAGCTCGTGGGTATGCACCGGTCGCCCCTGCGCAAGTTCGGTTGCCGCGTGGGCCGCCAGCCGCACCTGCTCGTCGGTACCCAGCAGCAGGATGTCCGACAGCGCGGCTTCGACGGCATCGCGGATGCGACGCGCCCGGTCCGATCCGGGTTCCATCACACCGTCCACATGCGCGCGCTCACGCAGTTGCCGCAGGTGTGCAGGGCTGACGTCCAGGTCGCCGGTGAACGATCCGCCCAACGTCTTGTAGGCGGCCATCAGCGTGCGCAGGCGTTCGTTGATCTGCCGGTTCTCGCGCTCGCGGCGTGCCTGCAGGGTCTGCATCACCAGCAAGCGGATGCCTACGCCGAGCAGGGTGATGATTGCCAGCCCACCCAGGGTGGACAGCACGGCTTGCCAGGAACTGAAATCGAGACCGCGCATCGGGCCATGCCTCGCAGAGGGAGGTGCCCATGATGCCCTGCACGCTGTGTGCAGTGGCATCATCGTCCGCTCCCCTGCCCACCGACGGGCGGCAGGGGATACGGCCACGCGCTTACTTGGCGCGCTTGGTCGCGCCCTTGCGTGCGGCAACCTTCTTCGCCGGCGCCTTGCGCGCTACGGCTTTCTTCGCCGGTGCAGCCTTGCGGGCAACGGTCTTCTTGGCGACAGCCGTCTTCTTGCCCACTGCCTTCTTCACCGGTGCGGCTTTGCGCGCGACGGTCTTCTTGGCAACAGCGCTCTTCTTGGCGACGGTCTTGCGGGCAACGGCGGACTTCTTGCCGACAGCCTTCTTGGCAGCAACGGCCTTCTTGCCAACGGTCTTGCGGGCAACCGCTACCTTCCTGGTCGCCGTCTTCTTGGCGACAGCCGTCTTCTTGCCGACGGCCTTCCTGGCAACAGCCGTCTTCTTGCCCACTGCCTTCTTGGCGACAGCCTTCTTGGCTACGGCGACCTTCTTGCCGATGGTCTTCTTGGCAACAGCGGCCTTCCTGGTCGCGGTCTTCTTGGCCACGGCAACCTTCTTGCCGACGGTCTTCTTGGCAACAGCGGCCTTCCTGGTCGCGGTCTTCTTGGCCACGGCGACCTTCTTGCCGACGGTCTTCTTGGCAACAGCGGCCTTCTTGGTCGCGGTCTTCTTGGCTACGGCCACCTTCTTGGTCGCGGTCTTCTTCACTGCAGCTGCTTTCTTGGTCACGGCCTTGGTGGCGGCGGCCTTCTTCTTGGCGACCGTCTTGGTCAGCGCAGCGGCTTCAGCCTGGGCGTTCTTCTTGGCCGTTTCCAGCTTCTGGCGCGCCTTGGAGAGGGACTTGCCGACCGACTTGGCTGCATCGTCTGCCTTCTTTGCCACGGCCTTTTCGACCTTGGCGACCGACTTCTTCGCCGCGGCGACGCGGGTGGTTGCCGCCTTGCGAACACGCTTGGCCGTCGTCTTGACCGCAGCCACGGCGTCCTCGGCAGTGTGGGCGATGGTCTCGCCAACGTTGCTTGCAGCTTCTTTCACGTTCTCGACGGTTTCGCTCAGCGTCGTCGTCACACCATTACCGTTGCTCATGATTTGCCCTCCTGGGGGGCTGGAATGTCAAAACGGAGGCGATGCTATACCGGCAGCCTGCATCGTGGAACGGGAAACTGCGCACGCGCAAGCAACCGTTGGGGCCCTACGTGCCGCAGATGCACCGCATGCGCGATCACCAACATCGATAAAACAGCGCTTTTATGCAGGTTTCCAGCAAAAACCGTGGTACCGCAGGCAACAGAGCGGACCTGCCTGCAGCGCACCCGGCGTGACTTGCGAAGCGCGCATCGACATCGGCGTTTGCGCGGAATTGCGCAACTTTGCCAGCAGCAAGTGACCACTTTCATGGCATGTTTAGTCCTTGCGGGAGACACTGCGGCAGCCCCTCCCGGGCAACGCAGCCACCCCACTGCATCGTGTGCATCGCCAGGTCTCGACGCTGCCGCCGCGATCACGCAAGCTCGCTCCATCCACTACCTGTTCCTGCACGGACCACGATTCCCATGCGACCGATTCCGACCCTGCTTACGCTCGCGCTGGCCGCTGCCTTCGGCGGCTTCGTTGCCACCGGCATCAACGCACACCTGGATAACCGCGCCGAAGCTGCGCCTGCGCCGGTGAGCATCCCGACGACGACCGCGCTGCCGGCCTCGGTCGCCGGCCAGCCCGTACCCTCGCTGGCGCCGATGCTGGAGAAAGTCACCCCTGCCGTGGTCAGCGTCAACACCAAGCAGGTCGTGCGGGTGCGCAATCCCTTCTTCGACGATCCGTTCTTCCGCCGCCTGTTCCCCGACGTCCCGCAGGAGCGGATCAACGAGTCGCTGGGCTCGGGCGTGATCATCGATGCGGCCGAGGGATTGGTGCTGACCAACCACCATGTCATCGACAACGCCGACGATGTGCAGGTCACGCTGTCCGATGGGCGCACCGTAAAGGCCGAGTTCCTGGGCTCCGACGCCGACACCGACATCGCGCTGATCCGGATTCCCGCCGATGGGCTCACCGCCATCAGCCTCGGCAACAGCGACCAGCTGCGCGTGGGCGACTTCGTGGTGGCGATCGGCAATCCCTTCGGCTTCACCCAGACGGTGACCTCGGGCATCGTGTCGGCCGTGGGCCGCAGCGGCATCCGTGGGCTCGGTTACCAGAATTTCATCCAGACCGATGCATCGATCAACCCGGGCAACTCCGGTGGTGCACTGGTCAACCTGCAGGGGCAGTTGGTGGGCATCAACACCGCCAGCTTCAATCCGCAGGGCAGCATGGCCGGCAACATCGGCCTCGGCCTGGCCATCCCCTCCAACCTGGCACGCAACGTCGTCGACCAGCTGGTCAAACATGGCGTGGTGGTGCGTGGCACGCTGGGTATCGAAAGCCAGAATCTGACACCTCAGTTGGCGCAGGGGCTGGGCTTGTCCGAGTCGCGTGGTGCGCTGGTCAGCCGCGTGCTGGCTGGATCGGCCGCCGCGGCGGCAGGGGTGCGCGCGGGTGATGTCGTGCTCAGCGCCAACGGACAGCGGGTGGACAGCGCACAGGCGCTGCACAACATCGAAGGGCTGGCGGCGGTGGGCAGCACGATGGCCCTTGAACTGCGCCGCGATGGCGAACCCCTGCAGTTGAAGGCGACGTTGAAGGAACAGGCGCGCGCCATCGCCGGCGACACCCTCGATCCGCGCCTGGGCGGCGCCACGTTCATCGACCTGCCCGAGTCACTGCGGCAGTCGGGCATCAGCGGGGTGCTGGTCAACGAGGTCACGCGTGGCAGCCGGGCTGCCGCTTCCGGCTTGGCCAAGGGCGACATCGTCACCGAGGCCAGCGCCGGTGAGTTCGCCGACCTGGCGAGCTGGAAGGCCAACTTCCAGCAGCGCCCGCCGCAGCTGGTGCTGCGCATCGTGCGCGGTAATGCCCGTGGGCAGTTGGTCATGCGCTGACGGCATGCCGAACCGTAACGCCCCCTATACCCGGGCGGTGGTATCCATGTCGTCCGTGGCCATTCCGCTTCCCGGATGGCGGCTGCCAATCCCACAGAACAGGAGTTTTTCATGAGCCCCACCAATACCGAAAACCTGAAAGACCAGCTGGGCGAAGCGTCCACCCACCTGAAGTCGGCTGCCAATGCGGCAGGCGGCGCGATCAAGGGTGCCGCTGGCGCGGCAGGTGACGAACTGCGTATCGGCAAGGCCAACGTCAAGGCCGAGCTGTCCGACACCGCCCTGTCCGGTCTTGCTGCTGCCGAGTTCGGCGGTGCCGCCGCCAAGGAACAGGTCGATGCGCTGATGGACAAGGGCAAGGACCTGGTCGACAGCGCTGCCGAGCTGATCCGTGAGCGTCCGCTGGCTTCGTTCGGCGTGGCCTTCGCGGCTGGCTGGCTGATCGCCAAGTTCGCCAACAGCGGTAGCGACAAGTAAGCCGCGGCGTGAGCGAAAGCGAAGACAGCGCACGCGGTCCAGATCCAGCGGCCACCCCGCCGCTGGATGAAAGCATCCGCGAGGTCACCCGTGCCAGCCGCGCAACGGCCGACGCAGCGAAGCATTCGCTGCGTTCGCTGCGGCGCCTGGCATCGGCGGACTTCGCGCTTGCGCGCAGCGCATTCGGTCGAGCGCTGGCCTGGGCCGGCGTGGCCATCGTATTCGGTGCGTCCGCTTGGCTGTTCCTGGCGGCCACCTTCATTGCCCTGCTGCAGAGCTGGGGCATGTCATGGCTGCATGCATTGCTGCTGACGTCGGTCATCAGCCTTGCAGTGACCGGGCTGGCCGCTTGGCGCGTGTCCTATTTCTTCAACTTTACTGGCATGCATTCCACGCGTCGGCAGCTGTCCAAGCTGGGCCTGTTCGACGAACCCAGCGAAGAAGACCCGGATGCGGACGTCAAGATTCCGGAGGGCAAGCCATGAAGTTCAGCACCCTGCGCAGCCGCGTGAAGCGCTGCGAACAGGTCGTCGCCGTGCGGTTGGTGGACACCCAGGACAACTGGGGCGTGCTCAGCCAGGTGTGGCGCAGTGGCTGGTCGCCGTTGCGCATCATCGTGGCCGGCGTGGCCAGTGGTTTCGTCGCCGGCAAGCTGGAGTTACCCGGCAAGGTCAGCGGCGCGCGCTGGCTGCAGATGGTCGGGTCGGTCTCCAATCTCGTGGCCAGCGGCCAGGCTGCCTTCGCTTCGGCGATGGCCGCCCATGCCGCCGGCACCGCTGACGATGCCGCCGAACAGGCCGATGCGGCCGCGGAGAAGGTAGACGATGCCGTCAACCCGACGGCAACGGCAGCGGCGGCCGGTGCGGCAGCGGGTGCTGCAGCCGCCGCACGGAACGCGCCACGAACGGGAACTACCGGCGTCTCGCAGGAGCGTGATGCGGGCACCGGTCCGCGTCCCGCAGAGGCCGCCACGGAATTGTCCGAACGTTGACATGGTCACCCCGCCGCGTTGATCGCGGCGGGCGGATAATGACGTACTTTCCCCTGCCGGTGCGTCGATGAGCGAGTCCCTTACCACCGGTCCGGCGCAGACAGTGCCCACCCCTCCTTCCCCCCGTCCGCGTGCCCCGGTTGCCCTCGTGGTGCTGGCGACGCTGGCGGTGGCGTTCACCCTGTGGGCGGCGCAGGCGATCGTGCTGCCGATCCTGCTGGCGATGTTCTTTGCCCTGGTCGGCAATCCGATCCTTCGGCTGCTGCAGCGCATCTGGGTGCCGCGTCCGCTGGGCGCAATCCTGGTGATCGTGCTCGGCCTGGGCGCCACCACGGCGCTGGCCGTGCAGTTGGTGGTACCGACGATGGAATGGGCCCAAGAGGCGCCGCAGCAGCTGCGCAAGATCGGACGCCAGGTGCAGAACCTGACCAAGCCGGTGCAGCAGGCCAACCAGGCGGCGGAGAATTTCGCCCGCGTCGCTGCCGGCGAAGGCACCCGACGCGTACAGGTGGTGCGCACCCAGCTCGATGACCCGTATAAAGCCATCACCCAGGCACCGCGCCTGCTCGCCTCGGTGCTGGCGGTGGTGCTGCTGACCCTGTTTTTCATGATCTACGGACAGAACCTGCAGCGCCACGCGATCGCCCTGTTCCCCAGCCGCCAGCAACAGCGCTTCACCACCGATATCCTGCGCGCCATCGAGCGCGAGGTCTCCCGCTACGTGCTCACCATCTCGGTGATCAACAGCCTGGTGGGCCTGCTGTTCGCCGGCGTGCTGATGCTGTTGGGCCTGGACATGCAGGATGCCCTGCTGTGGGGCACCGCGGCGGCGCTGCTCAACTTCGCCCCGTACGTGGGGCCGCTCATCGGTGTCGCGCTGATGCTGCTGGTCGGCTTTGTCGAGTTCCCCGACCCGCTGGAGGCGGTACTGCCGGCGGCAGCGTATCTGGCCCTGCATACCCTGGAAGGGCAGATGGTCACGCCGATCGTGCTGGGCCGGCGGATGAAGATTTCCCCGCTGGTGCTGATCCTTGCGCTGATGATCTTCGGCTGGTTGTGGGGCTTCGTCGGCCTGTTGCTGGCGGTTCCGCTGCTGGTGTGCGTGAAGCTGGTGCTGGCGCGGCTGGATGGCATGCAGGGGTGGTCACGGCTGCTGGAATGAAAGCCAGTTGCGACGGGCGTAGAATGGTCGGGTGAACTTTCCCATCCAAGCCATCACCCTCGATCTCGACGACACCCTGTGGCCCTTTGCTCCCATCGGCGCACGCATCGACACCGTGCTGCACGACTGGATGCAGGAACACAGCCCGGCCACCGCGGCGATGTTCCCGCTGGCGGCCATGCGTGAGCTGCGCGAGCGTGCGTACGTCGACAACCCCCACCTGCACCATGACCTCAGCGCGCTGCGACGCCTGACGCTGCAGCAGGCGCTGCAGGCCAGCGGCGCCGACCTCGCGCTGGTCGAGCCGGCGTACGAAGCGTTCCATGCCGCGCGCAACCAGGTGGAGTACTACCCGGATGCGCTGGAGGCCCTGCAGCGGATCGCCGCGAAAGTGCCCGTGGCCGCGCTGAGCAATGGCAATGCGGACCTGGAGCGCATCGGCGTATCGCACCTGTTCGCCTTCCAGCTGGGCGCGCGCGAGCACGGCGCCGCCAAGCCGGTGGCCAGCATCTTCCACGCCGCCTGCGCGCGGCTGGGCGTCGCGCCGGAGCACGTGCTGCATGTCGGCGACCACATCGACATGGACGTAGCCGGTGCCATCTCCGCGGGCCTGCGTGGCTGCTGGATCAACCGCGAGGCCGCGTCCTGGAACCACCCATCGCTGCAGCCTGACCTGCAGTTCGACACCCTTACCGGGCTGGCCGACTGGCTTGATGCCAACGTCGCCGCCACCGCCACCAGGAGTTCCTGACCCATGAGCGATATCGTCGGTTTCGTTGCCGCGTCCGAGCACGCACTGCCCCTGCATGTGCTGGACCGCGCCGGTTTCAAGGACTGGAACGCCGGCCAACCGCCGGCCATGCAGGCATGGCTGCAGGCGCAGGGCTTCAACGGCAGCGCGCACAGCGTCGCCCTGCTGCCTGGTGAGCAGGGCATCGCCGGCGCGGTGATCGGCATCGGTGACGCCGCCGATGCCTACAGCTACGCCCATGCGCCGCACGCGTTGCCAGAGGGCAGCGTGTGGCAGCTGGCCAGCTCACTGGATGCCGCACAGCACGAGCTGCTGCAGCTGGGCTGGGGCCTGGGCAGCTACCGGTTCGATCGCTACCGCAAGCGCAACCGCGCACCGGCCCAGCTGCTGGCCAGTCCGTCGGCGGAAGTCGTTGCCCTGGTGCACGCCAGCCTGCGGGTCCGCGATTGGGTCAACACCCCTACCGAAGACATGGGACCGCAGCAGCTGGAAGACGCGGCGCGCACCATGGCGCAGGCGCACGGCGCGCAGGTCGAAGCGATCACCGGCGATGCGCTGCTGCAGCAGAACTTCCCGGCCATCCATGCGGTGGGCCGTGCATCGCATCGCGCCCCGCGGCTGATCGTGCTGCGCTGGGGCAAGGAAAGCGATCCGTCGCTGGTGCTGGTCGGCAAGGGCGTGTGCTTCGATACCGGCGGGCTGGACATCAAGCCGGCCGATGGCATGCGCAACATGAAGAAGGACATGGGCGGGGCCGCGCACGCGTTGGCGCTGGCCGGGCTGGTGATGGCGCAGGCGCTTCCTGTCCGCTTGACCCTGCTGGTGCCAGCAGTGGAGAACGCGATCGGGCCCGATGCCTTCCGTCCTGGCGAAGTGATCGCTACCCGCAAGGGGCTGAGCGTGGAAATCGACAACACCGACGCAGAAGGCCGGGTGATCCTGGGCGACGCACTGACGTATGCGAGCGAGCAGCAGCCGGACCTGGTGCTGGACTTCGCCACCCTGACCGGCGCGGCGCGCATCGCGCTGGGCCCGGACCTGCCCGCACTCTTCAGCAATGACGATGCCGTGGCCCAGCAGTGGCTGCAGGCGGGCGAACAGACGCGCGATCCGGTCTGGCGCATGCCGTTGTGGCGGCCGTACCTGCGTTACCTGCACAGCGGCATTGCGGACCTGGCGAACGCTGGCTCGCGGATGGGCGGCGCCGTCACCGCCGCGCTGTACCTCGAGCGCTTCCTGGCCGAGGGCCAGCGCTGGGCCCACCTGGACGTGTACGCCTGGAACGACGGCGAACGCCCCGGCCGCCCGGCCGGCGGCGAAGCCCTCGCCCTGCGCTCGGCGTGGGCCATGCTGAAGACCCGCTACGCCTGAACCCCGAAAAAGGGGACGGAGGGGATTAAGTCGCGATTGGCCCGTTCAGGCCGATTGCGACTTAATCCCCTCCGTCCCCTTTTCTGTTTACGATGGCGCTATCCCCGCAAGTCTCTTGCCAGGCAGGAACCGCCAATGCCCTTGTTCCGCTTTACCCGCCATGGCGGGACACCGCGTGGCCCGCGAGCGCATTCGCCGCTACCCTGGATCGCGTTGATCGCGATGATCCTGGGCATCGTGGCGCTGGCCTTCGCCTGGCTGGCCGGCTGGATCGGCCGCGATCGGCCTACCGCGCAGCAGTTCACCGACACCATCGAGGCCACCGGCGCCGCGCACCCCGGCTTCCGCCGCGCGCACAGCAAAGGCGTCTGCGTCAGCGGCTGGTTTACCGGTTCGCCCGAAGGGGCCGCCCTGTCCAAGGCCGAGGTTTTCGCCCAGCCGCGCGTCCCGGTGCTGGGCCGGCTGTCGATCGGCGGCGGCGACCCGCATGGCGCCGATGCGCAGGCCCGCGTGCGCAGCATCGCGCTGCAGCTCATCAGCCAGAATGGCCAGGAGTGGCGGATGGCGATGAACAGCTTCCCGTTCTTCGCGGTACCTACGCCGGAGGCCTTCCTCGAGCAGACCCGCGCACAGCTGCCCGACCCGGCCACGGGCAAGCCCGACCCGGCAAAGATGGCCGCCGTGCTGGCGAAGTACCCCAGCGCACGCGCGTTCCAGCAATGGGCGAAGACCGCACCCTGGTCGAACAGTTGGGCCAACACCACGTTCAACAGCGTCAACAGCTTCTGGTTCACCGCTGCGGACGGCACACGACAGGCCGTGCGCTGGAGCTGGCAGCCGCAAGCGCCGGTCGTCGAACTGGATGAGCAGGCCCGGCGCACGGCGGGACTGGACTATCTGGCGGACGAGTTCCAGCAGCGTCTCGCGCAGGGGCCGGTGCGTTGGAACCTGATCGTCACGCTGGCCGATGCCGGTGACGCGGTCGAGGATCCGTCCACGCCGTGGCCGAGCGAGCGCCGCCACGTGCAGGCAGGCGTACTGACCCTGGACCACCTGCAGCCGCAGGCCGGCGGCGCCTGCAACGACCTCAACTTCGATCCGTTGATCCTGCCTGCAGGTATCGAGGGCAGCGATGACGCCATTCTGGCGACACGCTCCGCGGTGTACTCCCATTCGTTCAACCGCCGCGAGCGCGAGAGTGCGCGGGGCCAGGCCGGCAATGATGCAGGGGTCGCACGATGAACACGCCTGACAAGAGCACCGGTCATTTCAATCTGCTGGCACGGGTGCTGCACTGGACGATGGCGCTGATGATCCTCGCGATGCTGTTCATCGGCGTGACCATGGTGGCCTCGCTGCACCTGCGTCCAATGCTGGTCGATATCCATCGTCCACTGGGCATCGCGATCGGCCTGCTGGTGCTGCTGCGCCTGTACAACCGCCTGCGTCACCGTCCACCGCCGCTACCGGCAGACCTGCCGTGGTGGCAGGCCCTGGCCGCCAAGACCTCGCACTGGCTGCTGTACACGCTGATGTTGGCGATGCCCTTGATCGGCTGGTCGATGCTGTCTGCCGGCGGCTATCCCATCGTGCTGTGGAGCGGGATGAACCTGCCCGCGATCGCGCCGCACTCCCCGGCGGTCTACACCGCACTACGCAGCGCGCACAGCCTGCTCGCCTACGTATTGTTCGCCACGGTGCTGCTGCACATCGGCGCCGCGCTGTACCACGCCTGGGTCCGCCGCGACGGCGTGTTCCCATCCATGGCCCGCGGCCCCAGGAAATAAAAAAAAGGGACGGAGGGGATTAAGTCGCATCTGGCACTGTTGGGCCAGATGCGACTTAATCCCCTCCGTCCCCTTTTTTCAGAGCCAGCCTTTCTGGCGGGCGAGGCGGTAGGCTTCGATGCGGTTGGCGACGCCCAGCTTGCCGATGCACTCGGACAGGTAGTTGCGTACGGTGCCGTGTGAAAGGCCGAGGTCGGTGGCGATTTCGCCGGCGGTCTTGCCCTCGCCGGCCAGGCGCAGCACGCGGCGCTCGCGGTCGTTCAATGGGTCGGCCTGCGACCAGGCGTCCAGGGCCAGCTGCGGGTCGATCGCGCGGGCGCCCTGCTGTACGCGCCGCAGCGCATCGGCGAGATGATCAGCCGGTGCGTCCTTCAGCAGGTAGCCGAGCACGCCGGCATCCAACGCACGGCGCAGGAAACCCGTACGCGCGAAGGTGGTGACGATCACTACCTTGATCGGCAGCTGTTGCCGTGCGATGCGCTGGGCAAGCTCCAGTCCGGTCAGTCCGGGCATTTCGATGTCGGTGACCAGGATGTCCGGCTGCACCTGCTGCAGCATGCGCCATGCAGCTTCGCCGTCCGCTGCACTGCCCAGCACCTCGATATCCGGCTCAAGCCCGAGCAGCGCCGACAAGGCGCCGCGCACCATGGCCTGGTCTTCGGCCAATACGATCCGGATCATGGTGCTTCCCTGGATGACGTGGAATGAAGGGGGGCAGGCACACTGTGCGTTCCCTTGGGCGTTACCGGCATCGGCACGCTGGCCGCAATGCAGGTGCCGCCCTGCGGCACCGTACTGATCTGCAGCGTGCCCTGCAGTGCCACGAGGCGTTCACGCATTCCGGCGAGACCATTGCCTTCGCGCGTCACGCCGCCGCGGCCATTGTCACGGACCTGCATCCGCAGTGTGTTGCCCACACGCTCGAAGTCGACCTGCGCCGTGCCGGCCTGCGCGTGGCGGGCGATGTTGGTGACCGCTTCGCGCAACACCAGGGCCAGCGCCCGCTCGGTTTCCAGCGGCATGGGCGGCGGTGGCTGGTACGCCAGGTGCACCTGCTGGCATTCCAGCAGCAGACGTGCAGATGCCAGTTCACCGGCAAGGTCGCTGGAGCGGAATCCGGTGACGGCGCTGCGCACCTCTGCAAGCGCCTGCCGCGCAATATCTTCCGCTTCGCCGATCTCCAGCCGGGCACGTGCGTCGCCACGATCGTACAGCTTGCGCGACAGCTCCAGCTTCAGTGTGATCAGCGACAGGGTGTGGCCGAGCAGATCGTGCAGGTCGCGCCCGATGCGCTCACGTTCGGCGGTGGCGGCAAGGCGCCGTACTTCGTCCTGCGAGAGCTGCAGTTGCGCGTCGCGGTCCCTGTTGAGCGACTCGGTGTTGGAGATCAGCCCGATCACCACCGACATGAAGGGAATCCAGACCAGGTTCTGCCATGCCCACCCCGAGAGATACGCCGTGCTGACATACACCGCATTGAGCAGCAGCAACTGCAGAACATAGCGCCAGGTGCTGCCGTTGCGGCAGACGCGCAGCATCACGCAACCGAACACGAAGTAGCTGATGCCCGAGGGATACCACGGCACCAGCACCAGGCTCAACGCCACCATCGCCAACGCGTAGCGGGGTGCGTGGTGGCGCGGCGACAGCATCGTGCGCGCATAGAGGAACAGGAACGTCGGGTAGCTGATCAGCGTCAGCACCCCCCAGCGCGCGGTGTAGCCGCCACCGAACAGCGGCGTCAGGAACACCCACGACGTCCATAACAGGTGGATGTAATCACTCCAGGCGGACTGTCCCCGCCGGCGATGATCGGCTGCAGCGGAATCCGGCGCTGGGCGCAGGAGGGAGGCAAGCCACTTCAATGGCACGGGGGATTCCAGCAGGGGACGGTCGCGGCCGATCATGCCATGTCAGCCGATGCGGCGCAGGCGGCGAGAGGCAAGCAGTGCACAGCACACCGTCACCGCGACCAGCACCAGTACGTGCACGGTCGCGCTGCCGCTGGTCGGCTCGCCCATCACCGGTAACGCAAGCTGCGCCGCATGCCACGTCGGCCATAACGGCGCAAAGGTGCTGAACACCGTGGGCAGCACGGACAACGGCACCCACAGACCTGACAACAGGGCCATCGGCAGGTAGACCAGGTTGACCACGGCAGGGGCCGCATCGGCACCGACCCAGGCCCCGATCAACAGGCCGATCGCACCCAGTGGCAAGGCAACCAGCGCCGCCACGCCCAGCAGTCCGAAGACCTGCCCCGGGGCCAGCTGCAGCCCTCCCAGCAGGCGCGCGGCAAGCATCAGCAATGCCGCAACCATCAGCGCGAAGATCACCGCCATCAGCAGGCGCGCCAGCAGCGGTGCCAACGGCGGCACCGGCAAGGCGCGTTTCAGGGTCAGCAGGCCACCGGCGCGATCAAGAGCAAACTGCACGCCGAAGCCGAACAGCGCCGGTCCCATCGCACCGAACACACAGTAGGTCGCCAGCAGGTAACGCGCCGCGTGGCCGCGGCCCAGCAACACCCCGAACATCAGATAGAACAGCACCGGGAACAGCAGGCACGGCAACACGAAAGCCGGCGTGCGCCACGTACGGCGCAGCTCTGCCTTGAGCTCGGCGACATAGGGCGCCAACGCGCGCGTGGCAGGACGACGCGCCGCAGCAGTGGACGTCCGGGACGTGGCGTTCATGCGGCCTCCTGGGTCATTTCGACGAAGGCTTCGGCAAGCCCGCCGCCACGTACCTCCAGTTCCTGCAACTGCGGGTCGTCGGCCAGCAGACGCGCGACCACCGCCTCGGCCGGTTCGGCCAGCAGCTGCAGGTACGCACCGTCGCGCTGCACCTCGCGCACGCCAGGCCAGTGCCGCACGACGTCTACCTGCAGGGCGCTGCGGCAACGGATGCGGCGCGGTGCCAACTGTGGACGAAACGAGGCGATCGGCCCATCGGCAAGGACCCGTCCCTGCTCCAGCACGATCACCCGATCCGCCAGGGCTTCGGCTTCCTCCAGATAGTGGGTGGTCAAGACGACGCCACAGCCGTCACTGACCAGGCGGCGGATCGCTTTCCACATCACCTGTCGGGAATCCACGTCCAGCCCGGTCGTCGGCTCGTCCAGGAACAGCAGGCGCGGCTGGCCGCAGACCGCGATGGCGAACTGCACGCGCCGCTGTTGACCGCCGGACAGCTGGCCGTAGCGGCGATGCTGCAGGGATTCGATACCGGCCGTTGCCAGCGCCTCCTGAAGCGGCAGGGGATCCGGATAGCTGGCACGGAACTGATCGACCAGCTCGCCGACCTGCAGCTTCTCCGGCAGCGCCGTGCTCTGCAGCATCACCCCCACCTGCGCGCGCTGGCGCCGCGACTGCGGGTCGCCGCCCATCAGCACCGCGGTGCCAGCGTCGGCATGGCGCAGGCCGAGCAGCACGGAAATGGCGGTGCTTTTTCCCGCCCCGTTGCGACCCAGCAGCGCAAGCACCTCGCCGCCGTGCACCTGCAGGCTGATGCCACGCAGCGCCGGGGCAGCCCGGTAGGTCACTTTTACGGTGTCCAGTGAAGCGAGCGGTGTAACGGGGGGCGTGTGCATGCGGGGCATCCTGGCGGGCGGGCGGTGGTCTGCGTGGATCGTGGATCACGCTGGCAGCTTCGCGCTTTCCGCCCGTGGCACGCAGTGCCCGCCGTCAGCCATATCAGGTGACAGCTGTCACTGCCCCGACAACGCAGGAGCGCGCATTCTGTGCTGGCACCGGAGCTCCCGTTTGCCCCTCGGGGACCGGGGGGTCACACTCCGCTCGATCCATCGTCATGGTCCCTATGAACGCCTCCAGTGAACTCCTGAAAGAACTTCGCATCGATCGCAAGACGCCGCCGCCGCCCACGCCGGGTGGCCGCCGCTGGCTGTGGATCGTGATTGCCGTGGTGGTGCTGATCGGTATCGCCGCGGCGGTGTGGATGCTGCGCCCCCAGGCCGTAGAGGTACAGACGGCACCCGCAGTGGCCTTGGACGGGGCGGGCGCATCCTCATCGGTGCTTGATGCCAGTGGCTACGTGGTCGCACGGCGCATGGCCACGGTATCGGCCAAGATCACCGGCAAAGTCCGCGAGGTGATGATCGAAGAAGGCATGCGCGTCGAGGAAGGCCAGATCATGGCGACGCTGGACCCGATCGATGCGGGCGCCCAGCGCGACCTGTCTGCCTCGCAGGTGCAGGCGGCGCGCAGCCAGGTGGCCGGACTGCAGGCGCAGCTGAAACAGGCGGATGCTGAAGCGGGTCGCCTGCAGTCCCTGGTCGGGCAGCAGCTGGTGTCGCGTTCGCAGTTCGACCAGTCCATCGCCCAGCGCGACAGCCTGCGTGCGCAGCTGGATACCGCACAACGCAACGTGCAGGTGGCGGGCAACCAGCTGGCCATCGCCGACCTCGGCGTGGACAACAACATCGTGCGCGCACCGTTCTCCGGGGTGGTCACCGCCAAGGCGGCGCAGCCGGGTGAGATCGTGTCGCCGCTGTCGGCAGGCGGTGGCTTCACCCGTACCGGGATCGGCACCATCGTGGACATGGATTCATTGGAGATCGAAGTCGAGGTCGGCGAGGCCTTCATCGGCCGCGTGCAGCCGAAGATGCCGGTCGAGGCCACGCTCAATGCCTACCCGGACTGGAAGATCCCGGCGGAGGTGATTGCCATCGTTCCCACGGCGGACCGTGGCAAGGCGACGGTCAAGGTACGTGTATCGATCAAGACCCGTGACCCGCGCATCGTGCCGGAGATGGGCGTGCGGGTGAGCTTTCTGGAGCAGCCGAAGGCGGACACCCAGGACAGGCTGAAGGGCGTGCGCATCCCGGCCACGGCGGTCGTGCAGCGCGACGGACGCAGCGTCGTGTTCGTGCTGGCCGATGACCGCGTGCAGCAGCGCGCGGTGACCCCGGGACTGGCGTTGAACGCAGACCGGCAGATCCTGCAGGGCGTACGCGCTGGCGAGGCGGTGGTCACCGATCCGACGGACGCGTTGCACGACGGCAGCAAGGTAAAGGAACAACCGTAGGTTTTCTGTCTGACGGCCAGCGGCCGTCACTACCGTGGCCAGCGCCGTCGTTACGGCGATCCGTGGCCATCCGCCCCGCCTCTGGAGAATCGGCATGTCGACCCTGGTTTCATTGCGCAACATCATCAAGACCTACCAGCGCGGGCCGGAGCAGGTGAAGGTCCTGCACGGGATCGACCTGGACATCGAGAAGGGCGACTTCGTCGCGCTGATGGGGCCTTCCGGTTCGGGCAAGACCACCCTGCTGAACCTGATCGGCGGACTGGATTCGCCCAGCGACGGCGAGATCACCATCGAAGACGAGCGCATCGACCAGATGAGCGGCGGCCAGCTGTCCACCTGGCGCAGCCACCACGTTGGCTTCGTTTTCCAGTTCTACAACCTGATGCCGATGCTGACCGCGCAGAAGAACGTCGAGCTGCCCTTGTTGTTGACCCACCTCAACGCGGCCCAGCGCAAGCGCAACGCGGAAATCGCCCTGACCCTGGTCGGCCTGGCGGACCGCCGCAGCCACCGCCCCAATGAACTGTCCGGTGGTCAGCAGCAGCGCGTGGCCATCGCGCGCGCGATCGTGTCCGACCCCACGTTCCTTATCTGCGACGAGCCTACGGGCGACCTTGACCGCCAGTCCGCCGAAGAGATCCTGCAGTTGCTGCAGCAGCTCAACCGCGAGCACGGCAAGACAATCATCATGGTCACCCACGATCCGAAAGCCGCCGAGTACGCGACCCATACCGTGCACCTGGACAAGGGCGAACTTGCCGCCGCACCGCTGGCGCACTGACCGAGGGCACGCTGATGAAATACTTCTCACTGGTCTGGGCGCAGCTGTTCCGCAGCCGCACCCGCACCCTGCTGACCCTGCTGTCGGTGGTAGCGGCCTTCCTGCTGTTCGGCATGCTGGATTCGGTCCGCGTGGCGTTCACCGCGGGCGGCAGCGTGGAAGGCGCCAATCGGCTGATCACTGCCTCGCGGCTGTCCATCACCCAGTCGCTGCCGATCCGCCTGGACGCACAGATCCGGCAGGTCGCCGGCGTACGCGACGTCACCTACGGCATGTGGTTCGGGGGCATCTACCGCGATCCCAAGGATTTCTTCCCCAACTTCTCGGTGGCACCGAACTACTTCGACATCTACCGCGAGCTGGAGGTCGCCCCCGACCAGTTGAAGCGCTGGCAGGACACGCGTACCGGCGCCATCGTCGGCGAATCCCTGGCGAAGAAGTTCGGCTGGAAGGTCGGCGACACCATTCCCTTGCAGGCCACCATCTTCCCGCGCGGTGGCAGCAATGACTGGCCGCTGGAGCTGGTCGGCACGTTCCGCTCCAAAGACCGCACCGTGGCCGGCAATGAAGAGCAGCAGCTGGTGATGAACTGGAAATATTTCGATGAGTCCAACGACTACATCAAGAGCCAGGTGAGCTGGTACACCATCACCCTGGACAATCCGGACCACGCCTCGCGCGTCGCCCAGGCCATCGACGCGATCTCGGCCAACTCCGACCATGAGACCAAGACCCAGACCGAATCGGCGTTCCAGCAGGCCTTCGTCAAGCAGTTCGCGGACATCGGCATGATCGTTACTTCGATCATGGGCGCGGTGTTCTTCACCCTGCTGCTGCTGACCGGCAACACCATGGCGCAGGCCGTGCGCGAACGCATACCCGAGCTGGCCACGCTGAAGACACTGGGCTTCCAGGACCGCACCGTACTGACCCTGGTGATGGTGGAAGCCATCCTGCTGGTCGGTCTGGGCGGTGCGATCGGCATGGGCCTGGCGGCGCTCATCCTGCCGGTACTGGCGCCACAGACGCGCGGCCTGTTGCCGCCGCATGTACCCACCGCCACGTGGCTGGTGGGCATCGCCCTGATCATCGTGATCGGCATCGTGGTCGGACTGCTGCCGGCGCTGCGCGCCAAGCGGCTGAAGATCGTCGACGCGCTGGCCGGACGCTGAGGACATGACCATGAAGAACACCCTGAAGAAGTGGCTGCTCAATGCCGCGATGCTGTTCGCGCTCGCGGTCGGCCTGGCGTTCTGGGTCTGGCTGCCCTGGTGGGGCGTGCTGGCCGTCACCGTGCTGCTGGCGCTGTGGCTGCTGCTGGGCCGCAGTGGACGGCTTGCGCTGGCGGCCACCCGCATCGGCATCGCCAGCCTGCCGCAGCGCTGGGGCGCCTCGTCGGTGATCGTGGTCGGCATCGCCGGCGTGGTCGGCGTACTGGTGGCGATGCTGGCGATGGGTGCCGGCTTCCAGGCCACGCTCAACAGTACCGGCGATGACACCACCGCCATCGTGCTGCGTGGCGGCTCGCAGGCAGAGACCAACTCGGTGATTACCCGCACGCAGGTACCGCTGCTGTCGACCCTGCCCGGCGTAGCGCGGGACGACAAGGGACGCGCCCTGTTGTCGCCGGAGCTGTCACAGGTGGTCAACCTGGTATCAAAGTCCGACGGCACCGATGTCAACGCGCAGTTCCGCGGGGTGGGCGACATGGCCTGGGCGGTGCACGACAAGGTCCGCATCATCGAAGGCCGCAAGTTCGCCGGCGGCAAGCGCGAGATGGTGGTCGGCCAAGGTGCGAAGACCCAGTTCCGCGACATGGACGTGGGCAGCACGCTGAACCTGGGCAACCAGACGTGGACGGTGGTAGGCGTGTTCGCCTCCGGCGATGCGCACGATTCGGAGCTGTGGACCGACGTCGATACGCTGGCCACCACCTACCAGCGGAGTGCCCTGCAGTCGGTGACGGTGCGCACCGACGGCAAGCCCGGTTTCGAACAGTTCAAGGCAGCGGTCGCCGGCGATCCCCGGCTGAAGCTGGACGTGGAAACCACCCGGGTCTACTACAGCAAGCAGGGCGGCGGCCTGACCACCCTGATCAACATCCTGGGCAAGGTGATCGGCACGATCATGGCCATCGGTGCGGTGTTCGGCGCGCTGAACACCATGTATGCCGCTGTCGCCACGCGCGCCCGCGAGATCGCCACCATGCGCGCGATCGGTTTCCGCGGCCTGCCCGTGGTGACCGCCGTGATGCTGGAAACGATGTTGCTGGCCCTGCTGGGTGGCCTGCTGGGCTGCGCGGTGGCGTGGCTGCTGTTCAACGGCTACAGCGTATCGACGATCGGCAGCAACTTCAGCGCCGTGGTGTTCAAGTTCCACGTCTCGCCGGAGCTGCTGTGGAGCGGCCTGAAGTGGGCACTCGGCATCGGCCTGGTCGGCGGCCTGTTCCCCGCCCTGCGCGCCGCCCGCCTGCCGATCACCACCGCCCTGCGCGAGGTCTGAGCAAAAAGGGGACGGAGGGGATTAAGTCGTTTCTGGCCCTTAAGGTGCGGAAAACGACTTAACACCCTCCGTCCCCTTTTTTCATCTGCGTTCGCAGGCAATGTGCCCGTTGGTCTTTCTGCAGGTGAAGGTGACCGAACTATCGGGTGTGACTTCGCCAGTAACCGGAATCCCCGCCCAGTCCAGCCACTGCAGAAAGGCCGGCAGCTCTTCTGGATTGGATGAGTAGCGGTTGAAGCTGTATGACTTGAATCCAGATGGCCCGACGACATCATCTGTACTGTCGGGTATCTGATCGAGCCTGCCCTCCGACGCCAGATACTCCCATCGACGCGTGCCACGGTCGAAGTAGAAAGTCGCAGTGCCGAGTGGCCTCAGGTAGCCGGGAAGACTGGTGAAGTAAAGACGAGCGAGCAAAGGCTTTGCATCATCACGCTCGAACCAGAAGCGCAGCACGCGCCCCTCTTGCACATCGGCGGAGAGGTAGGCCAGTCCAGGCTGGTCAGACAGGTGCCGCCGTACGATCTCGCGCCCGGTTTCGCGATCCGGATTAAGCCCACCCAGGTGATGTCCCCAAAGGACGGTCATGCTCCGCCCATGGGAGCTGCCGGGTGCATGGAGAAAGGTGTCCGAGAACACATGGATGGTCTCGTCACGGTCGGTGTCATAGGCCGCCAACATGGCTTCGAACTGGGTCCTGATCCACGCCGCTGGGGTGAATGACACTGCACGCAGTTGGTTGCCCTGCGCCGTTACCGTGAATCCGGTGATGTCCACGCGGGCCGCATCATAGACGTAATGCTCACCCAGCCCCTGCTGGAGGGCGACATGCTCCATCTCTGCCGGGGTGCAGTAGTAGCAGGTGTAGGCGATCGGATCATCTGCCCAGGCCGAGGGGGCGAAAAGCAGGAACAACAATGCAACGCATCGCATGGTGACTCTCCGTGCAGCCCGCTGGGCAAGAGCCGTCATTGAAAGTGGATATCCGCTGCAGGACTTCCATAAATGTTGCAAATCACAAAGAAACGGGGACGGAGGGGATTAAGTCGTTTTTGGCACCCGAAGAGCCAAAAACGACTTAATCCCCTCCGTCCCCTTTTTTCAGCGGCGGGTTCGGCGCAGGCCGTCGAAGACGAACAGGGCCAGGCCGGCCCAGATGGCGGCGAAACCGACGGCGCGGGCGCTGTCGAACGGTTCGTTGAAGAAGAACACGCCCAGCACCAGGCCCAGGCTGGGCGCGATGAACTGCAGCACGCCCACGGTCGACAGGGCGATGCGCTTCACACCGTAAGCGAAACCGATCAGTGGGGCGGCAGTGACCACGCCACCGAAGATCAGCAGCAGGTCGTTGCGCCAGCCCCACCCGCCGAAGAAACCGCCGCCATGACCGCTTTCGCTCCACAGCGCGAAGCCCAGCGCGGGGAGGAACAGGTACAGGCTTTCCACCGCCAATCCGGCCACCGGATCCACCGAGATCAATTTGCGCAGCAGGCCGTACAGGCCGAACGAGCCGGCCAGACCCAAGGCGATCCACGGCGGTGCGCCGGCCTGCCAGGTCAGCCACGCGACTCCCACTGCGGCGCAGGCCACGGCCAGCCACTGCAGGCGGCGCAGGCGCTCCTTCAGGACCACCACGCCCAGCACTACGCTCACCAAGGGGTTGATGAAGTAGCCGAGGCTGGTATCGATCACATGGCCGGCGTTGATCGCCCAGATGTACAGCCCCCAGTTGAAGGCGATGGCGATGCTGCTGATGGCCAGCGTCGCCAGCGCCCGCGGTTGTGCGGCGATGGCCCTGAACCACTGCAGCCGGCTGCTGAGCAGCAGCCACGCCACCACCAGCACCGTGCTCCAGATGATGCGATGGGCGATGATCTGGAACGAGGGCACCTCGCGCAGCAGATGCCAGTACACCGGCACCAGCCCCCACAACACGAAGGTGAAGGCGGTAACCGCAAAGCCGCGTCGCTGCTCCTGCTCACTGACCAGTGCCACGCTCACTTGCGCGCCCTCGCCAGCATCAGCACCACCACGCCGACCAGGATCACCGCCATCGCCACCAGGTCGCGCCAGCCGAAATGCTCGCCGTTGAGCAGCACGCCCAACAGCACCGCGATCACCGGATTGACGTAGGCATAGCTGCCGGCCAGCGCCGGGCGCACGTTGTGCAGCAGCCACACGTAGGCGGTGAAGGCGATGATGGAACCGAACACGCACAGGTAGGCCACGGCCAACAGGCCCTCGCGGGTGGGCAGGCTGGTCGGCCGCTCGCCGACGGCCAGCCCGGTGATGACCAACAGCACGCCACCGCAGATCATCTGCCCGGCCGCGGTCATGAACGGCGTGGGCAGGTTCTGCCCGCGCACCCAGACCGAGCCGAAGGCCCAGCCCACCGGTGCCACCAGCAGCAGGACCAGGCCGGTCGGCGAGGCGGCCAGGCTGCTGCCCGCATTGAGCCAGACCACGCCGAGGAACCCGATGGCGATGCCCAGCCACTCCCCGCGCGTGGCATGCTGGCCGCGCACGGCGGAGAACAACGCCATCCACAGGGGCACCGATGCCACCGCGGTGGCCGCCAGTCCGGACGATACATCCCGCTCGGCCAGCACCACCATGCCGTTGCCCAGCAGCAGCATGGTGAAGCCCATGATGGCCAGGTTGCGCCACTGGGGCAGCGTCGGCCGGGGCACCTTCCAGAACAGCCGCAGCGCCGCATACATCAGGCTGCCCGCCACGATGAAGCGCGCCCCGGACACCGACGTCAGCGGCAGCACGCCGGCCTGCAGCGCCTTGGCAATGCCCAGGTACGTCGAGCCCCACACCACATAGACCAGCAGCAAGGCCAGGGCGACGGCACCACCGCGCGGGGCGGCGGGAGATTCAGGGACGACGGCCATGGGCCACCACGATGCGGGGGAAGGGGGATTCTAGGCCTTTGCCGGCCCCGCGAGCAGTCAATAACGCGGCATGCTGTTTTCGACGGATGGCCGCAGCCGTCTATATCATGGCGCTCCGGCACTGCCCGCGAATAGTTTGCCGGCGCCACACCGAGGAAGGCCTGACGATGCAGGATGAATTCAACGATCCGCTGTGGCGCCAGGTGCTGTCCGGTGCGCAGATGCTGTTCGTGGCCTTCGGCGCGCTGGTGCTGATGCCGCTGATCACGGGCCTGGACCCCAACGTCGCGCTGTTCACCGCCGGGCTGGGCACCTTGTTGTTCCAACTGGTGACCGGCCGGCAGGTGCCGGTATTCCTGGCCTCCAGTTTCGCCTTCATCACCCCGATCATTCTTGCCAAGCAACAATTCGGGTTGGCCGAAACCATGGGCGGGGTGATGGCGGCCGGCTTCGTGTACACGTTCCTTGGCTTCGCCGTGAAGATCAAAGGCACCGGGTTCATCGATCGCGTGCTGCCCCCCGTCGTGATCGGCCCGGTGATCATCTCGATCGGTCTGGCGATGGCACCGATCGCAGCGAACATGGCGATGGGCAAGGATGCCGACGGCACGGTGCTCATCCCTTACCAGACCGCCATGCTGATCTCGATGCCCGCCTTGCTGACCACGCTGGTGGTGGCGGTGTTCGGGCGCGGCATGTTCCGCCTGCTGCCGATCATGTTCGGCGTACTGGTGGGGTTCGGGCTGTCGTTCGCGTTCGGCGTGGTCGACACCGCGCGTATCGCCGCCGCACCGTGGTTCGCCTTGCCCCACTTCACCGCGCCGGCCTTCAACTGGCAGGCGATCCTGTTCATCGTGCCCGTCGCGCTGGCGCCGGCCATCGAACACATCGGCGGGGTGATCGCGGTGGGCAGCGTGACCGGGCGTGATTACCTGAAGAAGCCGGGCCTGCACCGCACGTTGTTCGGTGATGGCGTGGCGACCACCGCGGCCGGCCTGTTCGGAGGCCCACCCAACACCACCTACGCTGAAGTGACCGGCGCGGTGATGCTGACCAGGAACTACAACCCGAAGATCATGACGTGGGCGGCGATCTTCGCCGTCAGCCTGGCCTTCATCGGCAAATTCGGCGCGCTGCTGCAGAGCATTCCCGTGCCGGTGATGGGGGGCATCCTGTGCCTGCTGTTCGGCTCCATCGCGGCGGTGGGCATGAACACCCTGATCCGCCACCGGATCGATCTGGGCGAAGCCCGCAACCTGGTGATCGTATCGGTGACGCTGGTGTTCGGCATCGGCGGCGTGCTGGTCGGCACCGGCACGGGCCCGGACGACTTCGGCCTGAAGGGCATCGCGCTGTGCGCGGTGGTGGCGATCGCACTGAACCTGCTGCTGCCCGCGAGCAAGTCACCAACGCCCTGACGTGCACGTGTGGCCGACAGGACGTTGGACAGAAGCCGGCAGCGCGCACCAACCGGGGTCAGCGCCGTTTCGCATGGCGAAAGCGTGCCGACCCCATTACTTCCTGGATAATCGCCCGCTTCAGCGCCGCGCGGCGTCGCTGGCCTCGCGTGCCTTGCGGAACTCCGATCCTTCTTCCCACGTCGGCCACGTACGGCTGTTGGCGAGTTCCGCGCCCAGGTCGTAAACCAGCAGCGTGTCAGCGGCATGGCCGGCCGGATCCCACGTGGGGGTCCAGGCATCGCAGGCCTGGTGGTAGCAGTCGGCGAAGTACTTCTCCCGCAACGCGCGGCCCGCTTCGACACCGCCCTCCAGTTTGTCCAGGCCCGGGCCTACGGTGATCGCCGGCACGCCCAGACGGGCGAACGCGAAGTGGTCGGCCCGGTAGAAGAAACCCGCTTCCAGATTCGGATCGGGGCTGTAGGTGCGGCCGCGCGCCTTCGCCACCCGCTCCAGGTCGCCTTCCAGCGACACACGCCCCTTGCCCCATGAGGCAATATCGCGCGTTGCGCCGTCCGGACTGAACATCTCGATGTTCAGCACCGCCGCAGTCTTCTCCAGCGGCGCCAGCGGATGCGTGGCGTAGTAACTCGCGCCCAGCAGGCCCTTTTCTTCGGCGGTCAGCGCAACGAAGTACAGAGTGCGCTGCGGCTGCGGGCCCGCCGCGAACACGCGGCCGAGTTCGAGCACGGTCGCCACGCCGGTGGCGTTGTCGATGGCACCGTGGCGCACCCGGTCACCCTTGGCATCCGGCTGGCCGATGCCGAAGGCATCCCAATGGGCGGAGAAGATCACCGCTTCATCGCCGTGCTCTCCACCGGGCAGCTTGGCCACCACGTTGCGGGTGACCACCGCTTCGCGCTTGAGCTTGAAGGCCGCACTCAGCGTGGCATTGTCCAGCACCACCGGCTTGAAATCCGCCTTCTGCGCCTTGCGCTTCTCCGCATCGAAATCGAGGCCGGCATCGGCGAAGATCGCCTCGGCCAGCGAGCGCTGCATCCAGCCGCGCAACGGCGTGTGCTGCGCCATCGCGTCGTCGTTGCTGCGCTGGATGTCGAACAGCGGCGAGGTACCCGAGCTCTTCACCGTGGCCCAGCCATAGGCCGCCGGTGCGGTCTCGTGCACGATCAGGACGCCGGCCGCACCGCGGCGGGCCGCTTCTTCGAACTTGTAAGTCCAGCGACCGTAGTACGTGACGGCCTTGCCATCCAACGCGCCCGGGGCATCGGTCTCGAAGTCGGCATCGTTGATCAGCATCACCGCGATCTTGCCGCGCAGATCCGTGCCCTTGTAGTCGTCCCAGTTGCGCTCCGGCGCATCGATGCCGTAGCCGACGAACACCAGCGGCGCGTCCTTCAGCTGCACGCTGTCGCGCGGCTGCAGGCTCTGCAGGGTCACATCCTCACCGTTCACCAGGCGACGCGTGCCGCCCTTCAACGACAGCGTCGCGACCGCCGGACCCGCCAGCTGCGCGCGCACCAGCGGCACCGGTTGTACCCAGGTGCCATCGACACCGCCAGGCTGCAGGCCGTAGCTGCGGAACTGTTCGATCAGGTACTGCACGGTACGCTCCTCACCCTCGGTGGCAGGCGCACGTCCTTCGAACTCGTCCGATGCGAGCACGCGCACATGGCGGGAGAGCGCCTGCGGATCGATGCCGCCGCCAGGAAGATCATTCGCCGCATGGGCAAGGCCACCGACGAACAGGCAGGACGACAACAACAGCACGCGCATCGGATTCACGGATCACCGGGACAGGAAAACAGGGATGCCCCCGAGTGTACGTGACAGCGCGATGACGCGGAATGATCAGCGGCGGTCGCGGTCCAGCCAGCACGCGAGGCCCTGCGCGTTGAGCTCGATATCCATCGCCAGTACCCGCGCCACGGCCTCCTGGTCCAGCGAACACCCGTGTGCCAACGCACGCTCGAGGTACAGCGCGCGCAGCGCCGCCAGCAGGTGCCGGTGGCGGTCGGGACGCCCATCGCACTGGCGACCGATGGCCACCATCGCATCGATCTGCTCCAGCAGATCGTCGCCACGCGCCGCGACCCCCTCCACGCGGCCGTAGTGGGTGAGATACATGGCAATGGGCTGGCAGGCCAGCAGGCGCTGGATGGACGACTTCATCGCATCAGGATCGAACTGCACGGGCGATGAGGTCGGGATGATGAAAGCCCCCTGTGCGCTGTCCAGTTCGCGGTAGGACAGTCCGAACGTATCGCCGGTGAACCAGCTGCGACTGCGGTCATCCCACACGCAGTAGTGATGCAGTGCATGCCCCGGCGTGTGCACCAGCAGCAGCGCGCGCCCGCCCACGTCGATGCGGTGGCCGTCGTCGGCAATCACCACCCGCTCGGCAGGAATCGCGTCGATGCGGCCGTAGCTGCGTGCGATCTCTTCCTCGCCGTACACGGCGGTCGCGCCGGCGATCAGCCGCGCGGGATCGATCATGTGCGGCGCGCCACGCGGATGCAGCACGGCGCGTGCGTTCGGCAACTGCTGCATCAGCAGGCCGGCACCGCCGGCGTGGTCCAGGTGGACGTGGGTCAACAACAGCCAGTCCACCGCATCGGGTGTCAGCCCGGCATCGGCCAGCGCCTGCAGCATCGCGGGTACGGCCAGCGACGTTCCACAGTCGACGAAGGCAGCGCGGCCGTTCTCTACGATCAGGTACGCCGCATCGAACGCGGCGCGCTGGAATCCGGTATCGATGATGTGGATGCTGGGATCGGCGGACATCGGCGCGCACCTGGCAGGGTCAAGGACAGACCCCATGGTAGACGTGCAGGCCGCTTGGGTTCGATGCGGCTTTGGTCGGACGGGCAGGCGCCGGCGCCCTACGCCGTTGGCGCACGCCGCCTGCGCAGCAGCAGTGCGGCACTCATCACCGCCAGGAACGCACCGTAGGCGTACAACACGGCCAGTACCTGCGGCCAGATCGGTCCCGCATCCGGCTGCGCGCTGCCGATGCGGTATCCCCAGTGCATGGCGAGGACGCTGAGCACGAGAGAAAGCACGAGCGTCGACACATCGATCATGCGGCGGCGCGCCGAACGGGGTCCGCGGGGATAGCACCAGAACAGGGTGCCCAGTACCACGAACCAGGGCAGGAACAGCAGCAACGACAGCCAGGCCATGCGGGTGTCCTCGATCGTGGTGGGGCGGTGGGGTCAGGTCGGCGCGTCGACCCTGACCCGTGTGACCTCAGGCCGCCTCGCGCAGCGCCAACAGCGCGGCCAGAACCTGGTCTACTTCGGCTTCCAGCTTGAACAACTCGCTCTGCAGGGCATCACCCTGCTCGGCCTGCTTCAGCACGGCAATCAGCTGGCCCGCATCACGCGGCGAGTCGAAGCCCGTGCTCTGGATCAGCAGCGCGCCTTCACTGTCGCTGAGCTTGAAATAGAAGCGACCATCCTTTTCACGGTACTGCTTGAACACCGGCAGCGCGATGCGCACTGACGCTGCGGCCGGCGCCTGCGGTACGTCGGCCAGGTCACGCAGGCCGACGGCGTGACGCAGCTCTTTCAGCAGCGGCACCGCGTACTGCTCGCGCAACTGCTGGCCACGACGGCGCAGCAGCGCTTCGATCTTCTCCGGCTCAGCCATCAGGGCATCGTAGCGCTCGCGCAGGGGCGACAGCTCGGCGTCGACGCGCTCGAACAACTGCTGCTTCGCATCACCCCAGCTGATGCCTGCTGCGAAGGCGGCGGCGAAGGCCGCCGTCTGTTCCGGCGTAGCGAATGCCTGGTACATCTGGAACAGCGGCGAGCCCTCGGTGTCCTTCGCTTCGCCAGGCGCGCGCGAGTCGGTGAGGATGGAGAACACCAGCTTCTTCAACTCTTCGCGCGGGGCGAACAGCGGGATGGTGTTGTTGTAGCTCTTGCTCATCTTGCGGCCGTCCAGGCCGGCCAGCGTGGCGACCTGTTCGTCGATCACCACCTCGGGCAGCGGGAAGTATTCCTTGCCGTAGACATGGTTGAAGCGCTGGCCAAAATCGCGCGCCATCTCGATGTGCTGGATCTGGTCGCGGCCCACCGGTACCCGGTTCGCCTTGAAGATGAGGATGTCGGCCGCCATCAGCACCGGATACATGAACAGCCCGGCGCTGATACCGGCGTCCTGGTCCAGTCCGTCGGCCTCGTTCTTGTCCATCGCGGCCTTGTAGGCATGGGCACGATTGAGAATGCCCTTGCTGGCAACGACGGTGAGGAACCACATCAGCTCGTTGGTTTCCGGGATGTCACTCTGCCGGTAGAACCACACCTGTTCAGGGTCCAGCCCGCAGGCCAGCCAGCTGGCGGCGATTTCCAGCGTGGAGCGCTGGGTGCGCTCCGGTTCCTGCGCCTTGATCAAGCTGTGCAGATCGGCCAGGAAGAAAAAGCTTTCGATACCCTGCGCGCGGCTGGCGGCGATGGCCGGGCGGATCGCGCCCACATAGTTGCCAAGGTGCGGGGTGCCGGAGGGGGTAATACCGGTGAGGACTCGGGTGGTCATTGACTGCTCGACGGGAAACCTGCGGTGAACGGCCCCAGTTTACCCTCGAACGGCGCAACCCCGCCGCCCCTGGTGGGGCGTTCTCCCTGTCACCCTGCCACGGAGAACCACGATGAAACGCCTGTTGCTGCCCCTGTTGAGCATTACCCTGCTGGCCGGCTTCACGCCGGTGGCACCCGAGCGGTCGCGCGTCGAGCGAGGTCCGGTCGAGCTGACCCTGGTGGACCGCGAGCGCGATGGCGCCCTGCCCCGCTACCGTCATGACGGCCAGTACTGGGTGGCGGGCGAGCGTGGCCACCGCTATGCCGTGCGGCTGCATAACGCCAGCCCGGAACGGGTGCTCGTCGTGCTGTCGGTCGATGGCATCAACGCGGTCAGTGGCGAGTCGGCGACCCCTGACCAGACCGGCTATGTACTGGCGCCCTGGCAATCGACGGACATCACCGGCTGGCGCAAGTCGAATGACGAAGTGGCCCAGTTCGTCTTCAGCAGTCCCCGCGACAGCTACGCGCAGCGGACCGGGCGCGGCGAGGACCTGGGCGTAGTCGGCATCGCCGTGTTCGGCGAGAAGCGCGCCGTGCGCTGGCTGCCTGGCCTGCCCACGCCGCGCGGGCGGATCGCCAAGCCCGCGTCGCGGGCGGAGGCCGCTGCAGACAGCAGCACGCGCTCCATGGCTGAAATGTCGTCCGCACCGGCTCCGGCGCAACGTCTCGGTACCGCCCACGGCGATCGCGAATTTTCGTCGGTGCGCGACACGTCATTCGAGCGGGCCACGGCGCAGCCCGTGCAGATCAGTCAACTGCGCTATGACAGCGCGCGCAACCTGCGTGCACGCGGCATCGTAGTGGAGGATCAAGCTTCGGCCGGCGACCGTATCCCACAGGCGTTTCCACAGCGCTTCGTGGCCGACCCACCGCGTCGTTGACGCACGAAAAACAACAACGGGCCGCAAGGGCCCGTTGTTTTCGGATCAGTAACGGCTCAGGCCATTACTTGAAGTCCGGGTAATCCTTGTGCAGCGAATCGCGATACTCGCTGACCTGCTTCTCGGCCTCGTCCTTGGTCACGCCATAGCGTTCCTGGACCTTGCCGGCGAGGTAGGTCGAGTCGCCTTCGGCAACGTCGAGCTCGTCATTGGTCAGCTCGCCCCACTTGGCCTGCGTCTTGCCCTTCAGCTGCTTCCACTTACCCTTGATGATGTCTTCGTTCATGGTATGGCCTCGTTGCAGAATGGAACGGTGGTGTTACCGCATCTGTAGCTTGCAACACGGCACGTTGAGGAACGGTCAAGCGCGGATGAAACGGGTGCTCACGTACTTGAACCGCAGACATCGCCCTGCAGCGCACCGCCCATAACGCAGAAAGGCCCGGGAATCCCGGGCCTTTCTGTTTGATGCGCGAGTGCGATCAGTTCTTGCGGGCGGCGTCTTCCACCTTCTCGCCTGCACCCTGCACATCCTTGCCGGCGCCAGCAACGGTGTTGCAGCCGGCCAGCATGGCGACCGAGAACATGGACAACAGCATCAGGGCAATAGCACGCTTCATGGGTTTCTCCTGGTTGATTGAATTACATCACCGCTCATGCGGTAAAGAGGGGTAAGAAGCCGTCGCTCAGCACTTGCCGTTTTTGCAGTCCTGCGCGGTGTCATGGACAGCATCGCCAGCGCTCTGCATGTCCTTGCCGGCACCGGCAACGGTATTGCAGGCGGTCAGCGAACCTGCGGTGCACAGCGCAAACAACAGTACGGAAATGATTCGCTTCATCGTCTTCTCCTGGTTCAAGTCGCGGCGTCCGGAACGACCGGGCGTGCCGCGTGAGGAGCAATCTGGCGTTATCGGCGTGGAGCGAGTGTGAACGCGGGGGTCGCCTGTTCATCGGCGACCCCCGCGGCAGGCTGGCGCCCCCCTCAGTCCCGCATCAGGGTGGACTTGCCGAACAGGCTTTCCACCAGATCCACGGCCAGTTCGGCCGTGCTGTTGCGGTTGTCCAGCAGCGGGTTCAATTCCACGATGTCCAGCGAACCCATGCGCCCGCTGTCGGCGATCATCTCCATCACCAACTGTGCCTCGCGGTAATTCACCCCGCCCGGCACGGTGGTGCCGACGCCGGGCGCGATGCTGGGGTCGAGGAAGTCGACGTCGAAGCTGACGTGCAGGTGGGTGTTTTCATCGATGCCTGCCAGTGCGGCCTCCATCGTGCGCTTCATGCCCGCTTCGTCGATGTAGCGCATGTCATAGACATCCACCCGATGTTGCTTGATCAGACGCTTTTCCTCCGGGTCCACCGAGCGGATGCCGATCTGCCGGACCTGCGAAGGCAGCAGCGCCGGCGCATCACCGCCGAGCCGGGTCAGTGCGTCCGGGCCCAGGCCGCACAGGCAGGCAACCGGCATGCCGTGCACGTTGCCCGATGGGGTGACGTCGCTGGTGTTGAAATCCGAATGTGCGTCCAGCCACAGCAGGCGCAGGTCCTTGCCCTGTTCGCGGCACCAGCGCGCCACGGCCGTGACCGAGCCCACGCCCAGGCAATGGTCGCCGCCCAGCATGATCGGCATCCGCCCATCGCGCAGCTCGGCCAGCGTGGCCTCCATCAGCAGCCGGTTCCATTCGACGACTTCGTCCAGATGGCGATAGCCGGCCACCGGGGGCGTCCAGGGATTGCGCGGTCCGTCCAGGTTGCCCAGGTCGCGTACTTCGACGCCACGTGCCGCAAGCGCCTCGGGCAGCCCGGCGATGCGCAAGGCTTCTGGCCCCAAGCGGGCACCACGATGGCCAGCGCCGATGTCGGTGGGGACGCCGATCAGCGAGACGGGAAGATGGGTCATTGCAACCTCGGTACGGAACAAAGAAGCCAGTCTATCCAGCACGACCGGCGTCCTCTCGCGGCAGTGCAGCAGCCATTACGGCCGCAGGAGCGGAAGGCCACTGCTTTTCACGTGAAAAGCCCGCCCTGTCAAAGACTTGACACGCGGAGCGGTTAATCCTGCGTTGCAAAAGTGGTCCGATATACTGTGCTACGGTTCACACTTTCAGCCTCTCAACGGTTGGAAAATGCGTCGCCACTCGGCGGTCCGCGAACGGTTCCAGGGGGAAACCAGTGCAACGCAGTGCCATCAACCAGATCGTCCGCGGTGCGACCGGCGAAAGCCAGCCCGTGCGCCAGCTTTACGATACGACCCGCATCACCGACATCTTCCGCCAGGCACGTGAGCGCGAGGCCGGACTGACGCTGCTGATGCTGTCCACGGCCGATGGGCGTGCGGTGGCCGAAGATTCAGCGCTGGGCGTAGACGGTCGCCGCTTGGCGGCGATGACCAACTCGTTCCTTACGCTGGGCGAAACCGTATCGCGCGAGCTCTCGCTGAGCGAGGCTGAGTACGCCACGGTGTGCACCCGGCAGGGCAACGTGGTGCTGATCCGGGTAAACGCCGACAAGCCGATGACGCTCACCGCCGTTGCCTCGGCGGAGGTCAACCTCGCCGTGCTGCTGTTCCATGCGCGCGAATGCGCTGCCCGCCTCGAGACCGCCCTGCGCGCACGCGCAGGCTGACCCCGCTTCCCCTCTTTGCTTTTCCGAAGGCAGGCCGCGCGGTCTGCCCTGCCACTCTGCACGACCCAAAAAAGGATGACTGTGTCAAAGCTCAATCTGGAAAACCTCAATTCGATCACCGGCTTCGTCGGTGCCGCCCTTGTCGACAGTGACAGCGGCATGGCGCTGGGAATGATCGGTGGTGGCGACGTCAACCTCGAACTGGCTGCTGCGGGCAACACCGAAGTCGTGCGCGCCAAGCGTCGCGTGGCACAGTCGCTCGGCCTGTCCGACACCCTCGAAGACATCCTGATCAGCCTGAGCAGCCAGTACCACCTGATCCGACCGTTGGAGAGCAATCCGATGCTGTTCCTGTACGTCGTGCTGGATCGCAGCCGCTCGAACCTGGCGATGGCGCGCCATGAGCTGAAGTCGTTCGAAAAGACCCTGGATTTCAGTTGAGCCCGCACGCCTGCTCTGTCCGGTGCCGCGTGCCGGCACGGACGCGGTGGGCGGCATCTCGGCCTCTTTCTGCATGAACGCACCCATCCGCCATTTCAAGGTCGCCGTGGCCGGCCTCGACCTGTTGCATGCCACGCGCTTGAAGCTGGCATGTTCGCTGCTGCTTGCCGAACGCATGGACGTCACCCTGCATCCGTGGAACGGCCAGGACGCCGACCTGCTGGTGGTGGGCGGTGATGCGTCTGCTGCCGAGGCCACCCGCGAGGCCGAGGCGCTGGGCGTCGCGCGGCTGACCATCGCGCGCAGCGTACAAGCCGCCACGGCGGCTGCGCTGCCACACGGTGCCAGCGTGCGCGATATCAACCAGCAGCTCGCCGTGTTGCTCGCCGCCACCGGAACGGCCGAGGACGATGCTGCATCACTGGCCGCGTTGCCCGTGTCACTGCTGCAGGCCCTGCAGTCGCCTGCCGAAGGCGGCCTGTTGCTGCTGCAGCGGGGTGCGGTGCGCTTTGCGGTAGACGCGGCGACGCGCAGCGTTGCGCTGCCGCCGGGACTTTCGTTGGCCGAACTGGTGCCGCTGCTGGATGACCAGGCGTGGTCGTCGACCCCGCTGGATGCAGCCACCTTCCAACACCAATACGGCTACCTGCTGCCGCGACGACGTTCGTTCGAAGCGCTGTATTTCAGCATCGCCCGGCATCGACCGAGCCTGCTCGACGCGCCCGCCGCAGGCACCCCGGTGCGATTGCAGCACTGGCCCGATCTGGAACACAGCGACGTACCGGCAGAGTGGTTGCTGCCGATCGCCCAGCTGCACGCTCGCCGCTGGACATCATCGTCGCTGGCCGCCGCGTGCCGATTGCCGCACGATACCGTGCAATCCATTTTCTCCGCCGCGATCGCCAGCGGCCTTGTCCCGCACCAGGAGAACACCGTGCCCTCACCACCGCGCTCCGCCGGTCTTCGCGATTCACGGTTCCTGGGCTGGGTGGCGCGCCGCTTCGGCCTGGATCTGCAGGGTGGCCGCGCATGAACCTGCCGGCCAACAAACTGGTGTTCGTCGGCGGCATGGGAGCCGGCAAGACCACCGCCGTGCGCGCGATCTCCGATATCGAACCGGTAAGCACCGAAATGCCGCTGAGCGAGGACGCCACGGCAGACAAAGTGGAGACCACCGTCGCGCTGGATTACAGCTCCATCGAACTGGATGACGGCGAGCTGCTGCACCTGTACGGCGTACCCGGCCAGCGCTACCTGGACTTCATGTGGCCGATGGTCTGCGAAGGCGCACTGGGCGTGATCGTGCTCGTCAGCGCGGCATCGCCGGACCCGGTGGGCTCAACGCTGGAGCTGCTGCAGGAGTTCTCCCGCATCGCACCCGACGCCAGCCTGGCCGTGGGCATCACCCGCACCGATGAGCATCCGCAGCTGATGGTGACCGCGGTCCGTGACGCCCTGTTCGCGGCTGGCTTCCGCCTGCCGGTCCTGCGCGTGGATGCACGCTCGGCCACCCAGGTGACTTTCCTGGTGCGGTCGCTGCTGTCGCATCGGTACGCGGAATCGAGCTGACACGCGCGGGGAGTGGGTCGGTTTCCGCTCGCCGAGCGGCGGGGACTGGTCCCGGGCTGACGGATTCACGCCGATCCGGGCCTGTTGCGCCAGCGCCACGATACCCATGACGCATGTACGCCATTGACGTACATGCGTCATTGGCGTACGGTTAGCCATGATCTTCATAGAGACGCCGACTTTCACTCGTCTCATCAAGGGACTGTTGCCAGATGAGGACTACAGCCACTTTCAGCACGCGCTGGCCCAGGCACCGGAGTCTGGCGATCTGATTGAGGGCACAGGTGGACTGAGAAAAATCCGCATCCCCCTACCGGGGCGCGGCAAGCGTGGTGGAGCGCGCGTCATCTACTATTACTTCGCCTCGGCATCCCACATCATCCTGCTGCTGGCGTATCCGAAAAGCACGCAGGACAACCTGACCGCAGACCAGAAAAAGGCACTGCGGGCAATCATCGGAAACTGGAAGTGAGCTATGGACAAGAACCTGTTTGCTGAACTGATGGGCAGCGTGTCTGAAGCCAACGAAATTCTGAAGGGCGAGCGCAGCCCGTCCCGCGAGTTGCATGTCAGCCCTGTCGAAGTACGTGAAATCCGGCGGGCCACGGGCCTGTCGCAGCAGAAGTTTGCCAGCATCATCCACGTGGAAGTCGGCACGCTGCGTAATTGGGAGCAGGGGCGGCGTGATCCTACGGGTCCGGCGCGAGCTCTGCTGCATGTCATCAAGAAGAATCCCAAGGAGACGCTGCGCGTATTGGCCGAAGCAGGTTGACTAGCGAGGCGTTAGTGGACCACCGGCCCTCTCCGGTATTACTCCGGGCATGGTTCATGCGCTCCGCTGAAACATGCGAGCCACTGCGGACGCACTTGCTTGACCGCGCGTGCTGGAGTGAAACGACATGCACTCAGTTCCGCTGACCGGAATCTGCCTCAGGCCAGCCGTCTTGACGTTAAGTGGATGCGCGAACGGGCTGCGGACATTGCCCGGCTCTCGTGATTGACCACGCTCCATCGCGAGTAAAGATGGTGCCGCTTATCCGAATCGAACGGATGACCTACTGTTTACAAGACAGTTGCTCTACCAACTGAGCTAAAGCGGCGGGGTACTGACGCGTCCGCAGCGTGGCCGCGAAGCAGGGTGGATTCTACCGCAGACCTGCGCAGTCCAGCGAGCGTTGCTGTGCGGCCCCGCTGCGCTGGCGCACGCCGGCGGGGGTCTGGCCCTCGGCCAACGCGCCCTGCAGCCACCACGTGGCACTGCCCTCGCCGCCACTCAGGCGGGCCTGGAAGCCGGCGGCCTGCACCGCCGCCAAGCGGCGCTCGGCGCCTTCGCGGTTGCGGTACTGGCCCAGTGCGATGGCGTTCGCGTCAGGGCCTTGGGCGATGATGTAGTAGTCGCTCAGACCGGCCGCGATGATGCGCTGGACCGTCGCCTGTGCGGCCTCGCGGCTGGCGGCGGGCGGCAGCATCACGCGGAAGCGGGTCGTGCTGCCGGGCACGGCCTGCTCCTGCAGGCGCGCCTGGGTGAGGGCGTTGCCCGTCTTGCCCTGCGCGGTCTGGGCGCCGGCCCGATCAGAGAAAGGTCCCAGCGCGATGCAGCGCTGCGGAGTGGCCGGCGAGGCGGCCGCGGGCGTCACGGCGGCGGCCGGCGTTGCAGCCAGCGTCCCGGCTGCCGGTTCCACGGTGGGCGGCGTCTCCGGCGCCGACGGCGTCGCGGGCGGTGGTATTGGGGTCTGCGTGGGCGACGATGCCGATGGGCTCTCGACCGTCGTGTCCTGCAACGGCGGCGCAGCGACACTGCCCTGTTGAGGCTGTCGGGTTTCCGTGGCGTCCAGCAGTTGCAACTGCGCCACGCCAGCGGGTGGCTCGACGTCCGCGACCACCGGCTCGCCACGCAGCATCCACCACAGCGCGACGCTCACGTTGAGCAGGACCAGGAAGACGATCAGGGCACGAGTCAGCATCCGCTGATCCTAGCCTGTCGCCGCAGGCAGGTGCACGGCCCATCGTGCCAGCCCATCGAGCACCAGCAGCGGCTGGTGGCCCGCATCGTCTGCCAGGTGCGGCAGCAGCGCCGGTGCACCGCCGCCATGCAGCAACAGGTCCACCGGCGCCTGCAGGCGTTGGCGGGCCTGTTCCCGGCTGCGCTCTATCAGCGCGATCGCCGCCCCGTCGCAACCTGATGCCAGCGCATCGTCGGTGTCGTCGGCGAACTCCATGTACTGGCCACCCTGCGGTGGCAGCTGCACCGCACGCGCATGCAGCGCCTCGCGCATGGTGGTCGGCGAGGCCGCGATACGGCCGCCATGGTGCTGTCCCTGCGCATCCAGCAGGTCGATGGTCAGCGCGGTACCAACGCCAGCCACCAGCACATGCCGATGCGTGCGCGCCGCCGCCAGCAGCGCCAGGAATCGATCCACGCCGAAGCGCGAAGGGTCGGCATAGGCGATGCGTACATCGGCGAACGCGGCCTCCGTGCGTGCCACATGCACGTGGGTGAAGCGCATGCGCAGGATTTCCAGCATGGTCGCGGTCAGGCCGGTTGCTGCCACGCTGGCAACGTACGCCACGCGACCCTGCGGCAAGGTTCGCAGCGCGTCGCCGCGCAGGTCTTCGGCACCGTGGGTCCACGCCTGTACCTCACCGGCACGGTCGCCCAGCAGAGGGGCGTACTTGAAACGGGAATTACCGAGGTCGAACAACCAGTCGCTCATCGTGCCCTCACGCTGACTTCGCCGGCGTGCACGTGGTGCTCGCGACCATCGATCAGCACGCGCAGCGCGCCGTCATCGGCCAGCCCCAGCGCGCGCCCGTGTTGCCAGTGGCCCCCCTGCTCCACCTGCACCTCACGGCCGGCCAAGCTGTCCAGCGCGGTGTAGCGTGCCAGGAACGGGGCCAGACCTTCCGCTTCGAACTGCTCCAGCGCGGGCAGCAGATGGGACAGCACGGCAGCGGCCGCGGTGTTGCGCTGAACCGGCGCATCGTTGAGACGATCCAGGTCGGTCCACGGCTGGTCGATGTGCTCAGCCGCCGCGGCAGGCATGTGCACGTTGATGCCGATGCCGATCACCGCCCGCGCCGGGCCGGCGAACTCGCCGCCCCCTTCCACCAGCAGGCCGCCCAGTTTGTGGCCATCCACCACCAGATCATTGGGCCACTTCAGCTGCACCTGGACGTGGCCCAGGACGTGCAACGCCTCGGCGATCGCTACGCCAGCCACCAGGCTGAGGCCACCCAACTGGGCCAGCCCGCCGGCGAAACCACGCAGCACCGAGAGGTAGATGTGGGCGGCCAGCGGCGAGGCCCACTCGCGCCCGCGACGGCCACGCCCACCGGTCTGGCGCTCAGCCAGCAGCACGCGATTGCCGCGCGGCGGCGCGCTGCAGCGCAGCAATTCACTGTTGGTGGAGCCGGTGCTCCACAGCACCTGCAGGTCATCAACGAGGGCATCCACCGGCGCCGACAGGGCGGCACGGATTTGCGTGGGGTCCAGCAGGTCGACGCGTTGGGACAGCGTGTATCCGCCCCCGGCACGGCCTTCGATCGCCACGCCTGCAGACCTAAGTCCTTGAATCCGCTTCCAGATCGCGGCGCGGGTCTGGCCCAGCTCACGCGCGAGCGCATCGCCGGACAGCGGTCCGGCGGCCAGTTTGGCCAGCAGTTGGCGGTCGTCCACGGCAGGTTCCGTCAAGTAAACGGGGAAAGTATGCGGCAAAGGAATCGAGCCTGCCCGCGGGGGGTTCCAATTGAAGGCGCGAATCGGGCTAGAATCGAGAGCTCACCCGCCCTTGACCACGGATGTCGACGATGCGCTGCTTTGCCCATTGCCTGGTCCTGTTGATGGCCCCCGTACTTGCCAACGCCGCCACGGCGATGGCCAGCGAAGGGCGAGGTGACTGTGTCTATTCCACGCCGGATGCCGAGCGACCGCCGAACGCGCGCAGTGCCGCAGCGGCCGTGCCGACCGCGCCCAAGCCGGTGCCCGCGCAGGCCACATCCAGCGGTGGCGGCGGTGACGACGACGTGTTGCAGCGCCTGCGTGCGCCGAAGTGGCACAGCTTCCTGCCGGGTATGTTCCGCTGATCGAGGCGTTGTTGCGCTGGCTGCGGCCGGCCCCCCGTCCTGTCCCTGACGCGCTATGGCAGCAGGCCTGCCAGGATGTGCCGTGGCTGCGCGGCCTCAGCGCCGATCAACAGCAGCGGCTGCGCGCGCTGGCCACCCGCTTCCTGCACGAGAAGACCATCAGCCCGGTGGGGGGACTGACCCTGCGCGATGAAGACGTGCTGCTGCTGGCCGCGGTGTGCTGCCTGCCGCTGCTGCAACTGGGCGAGGCCGGGCTGCGCGGATGGTCGCAGCTGATCCTGTATCCGGACGCCTTCCGCGTGCAACGCAGCCACGTCGATGCCGCAGGCGTGCTGCACGAGTGGGATGACGAGTTGATCGGAGAGAGCTGGGACAGTGGACCGTTGATCCTGTCGTGGGCGGATATCCAGGCCGACCTGCAGGCGCCGTTCGATGGCTACTGCGTGGCGGTACACGAGATGGCACACAAGATAGATGCACTGGACGGTGCGATCGATGGCACGCCCCCGCTGCCCCTTGAGTGGCAGCGTCAGTGGGCACACGATTTCCAGCAGGCCTACGATGCGTTCTGCGCGCAGGTGGATGCCGGCGAAGCGACGTTGATCGACCCGTATGCAGCGGAGGCGCCGGAAGAGTTTTTCGCGGTGACCACCGAGTACCATTTTTCCGCGCCGGATGTGCTGGCCGAGGCGCTGCCGGTCGTGGCCGCGCACCTGCGGCGATTCTATGGTGAGCCGCCGACAGTGCCTGCGCTGGATGATGCCGCACGGTGAAATGGCGAGCCGGTAGCGCCGAGCCATGCTCGGCGAGCGCCCCGCGCGGTGCGTGATGCCCCCGCGGTGATGGATTCCGCCGAGCGTGGCTCGGCGCTACCGAAGACCACGCGAGGTGATCGATCCGCGCGCACGGTGAAATGGCGAGCCGGTAGCGCCGAGCCGTGCTAGGCGAGCGCACCGCGCGGTGCGTGACGCCCGCGCGGTGATGGGTTCCGCCGAGCGTGGCTCGGCGCTACCGAAGATGCCGCGAGGTGATCGATCCGCGCGCACGGTGAAATGGCGAGCCGGTAGCGCCGGGCCATGCTCGGCGAGCGCCCCGCGCGGCGCGTGATGCCCGCGCCGCGGTGATGGATTCCGCCGAGCGTGGCCCGGCGCTACCGAAGACGACGCGAGGTGATCGATCCGCGCGCACGGTGAAATGGCGAGCTGGTAGCGCCGAGCCATGCTCGGCGAGCGCCCCGCGCGGTGCGTGATGCCCGCGCGGTGATCGATCCTGCAGCGGCTGGAACTCCGGCTTACGGGCCGGGCGGCAGCCGCACTTCGAAACGCGCGCCACCCAGTTCCGACGAGCGCGTCACCAGCAGTTCGCCGCGGTAATCCTTGATCAGGTCCTGCACGATCGACAGGCCGATGCCGTGGCCTTGCACGCGCTCATCGCCGCGCACACCCCGCTGCAGCACCTTGGCGATGTCATCGTGCGCGATGCCCGGGCCATCGTCATCCACCGCCAGCAGCAGGCCGGGGCGGCGCATGTTCGGTGCGGGCAGCGGTTGCGCGGTCAGCAGCACGCGGCGGCTGGCCCACTTGAAGGCGTTTTCCAGCAGGTTGCCCAACAGTTCCTGCAGGTCACCCGGCTCGCCGTGGAAGCGCGAACCCGGATCGATGTCGAACTCGCACAACACGCCCTTGCTGGCATACACCTTCTCCAGCCCGCGCACGATCTCCTCGGCATTGGACTCGATCGGCAGCGGCGCAGAGAACAGTTTGTGGCCCGACGAGGCGGCACGTGCCAGCTGGTAGGACACCAGGTTGTTCATGCGCTGCAGCTGCACATCCAGCTCTTCGCGCAACGCATCGTTGCTGGATCCGCTGTCCATCTGCGTACGCAGCACCGCGATGGGCGTCTTCAGGCTATGCGCCAGATCGGCCAGCGTGTTGCGCTGCCGCTCCAGATTGTCGCGCTCGCTCTCGATGAAGGCGTTGATGCTGTCGGTCAGCGGTTCCAGTTCGCGCGGGTGGCGCTCGCTCATGCGCTCGCTCTCGCCGCGCTGCACGCGCGTCAGCTCGGTGATCACCCGGCGCATCGGCCGCAGGCTCCATTGCAGGATCACCGTCTGCAGCAGCAGCAGGATCAGGCCGATACCACCGAGGTAGAACCACACACGGCCACGGAATACGCGCAGCTGCGCACCCAGTGCGCTGCTGTCTTCCATCACGTAGATCGTGTACGGAAACTCGGTCGCCGGATCGGCTTCCACGTCCCACACCAGGCCTTGGCCGTAGCGATACACCGAGCCCTCGCTGCCGTCGATCTGGATGATCGGCAACGGGCCTTCAAAGACTTCCTGACGCGGCGCCAGCAGGCCACCGCCCACCGTAGGCAGCATGGGACCTTCGGCGGACATCGAGGTGACCTTGCCATCGGGCGTCACCACCTGCAGGTACAGGCCACTGCCGGGGACGTCGAAACGCGAATCCGGCGGCTGCTCGCGCAGGTACAACGAGCGGTCGCGGGTGAAATCGCTGCCCGCCGCGTAGGCCGTGGCGTAGTTCTTCAGGCGCTCGCGCAGGTTGGCACGCGCGGTATCGGCAAAGGCCGCATCCAGTGCGTAACCGGCCAGCGCCAGGAAGGCCACCAGGCCCACCGACGCAGCCAGCAGCTGGCGTGCCTGCAGGGATCGCGGCCGCCAGCGTCGGAATAACCACAGACGGCCGGACATCAGATGCTCGCCAGGTGCAGGCTCAGCCTTCGTTACGCGGAATCGCGAAACGGTAGCCGCGGCCGCGTACGGTTTCGATCGGCTTCAGTTCGCCGTCCGGATCCAGCTTCTTGCGCAGGCGGCCGATGAAGACCTCCAGCACGTTGGAGTCGCGGTCGAAGTCCTGCTGGTAGATGTGCTCGGTGAGATCGGCCTTGGAGACCAGTTCACCGGCGTGCATCATCAGGTACTCCAGCACCTTGTACTCGTAGCTGGTGAGATCGACGTTGCTGCCCGCCACGCTGACCGTCTGCGCCGCGAGGTCCAGCGCAACCGGGCCACATTCCAGCGTCGGCTTGCTCCAGCCGGCTGCGCGGCGCAGCAGCGCATTGACACGCGCCAGCAGTTCTTCAACGTGGAACGGCTTGACCAGGTAATCGTCGGCGCCCTGCTTGAGGCCCTCGACCTTGTCCTGCCAGCTGGACCGTGCGGTCAGGATCAGCACCGGAAACTTCTTGCCCTCGTCGCGCAGGGCCTTGATCAGTTCCATGCCCGACATCTTCGGCAGGCCCAGATCGATGATGCCTACGTCGAACGGCACTTCGCGGCCCATGTAGAGACCTTCCTCGCCATCCTGCGCCGCGTCGACGGCAAAGCCTTCGCGCTTGAGCCGGGCTGCAAGGGTCTCACGCAGCGGGGCTTCGTCTTCGACCAGAAGGATACGCATGAACTCTCCCTAGTGTGCTGGGGTCGGCCTGTTGGGCCGGTGGAAATCGGGTTTGATGCGACGATGATCCCTGTTCAGGGGTTATCGCCGCGTAGTGAAGACATATCCGATCGGGGCGGGCGGGGTTGTGAACGCTGCTGCACAGGATCGTCCATGTAACGCACGCGGCCACGCTCATCCATGTACTTCACGCGGTTGATGTTGCGCCCATCAAAGGGCACCTGCTCCACGCCAAGGATGTGTCCACCGGTAGACCGCTGCACCCGACGCACCGCATCGGACAACGACCGCCGCTCTTCGCTGGGGCCACCGCGCACCATGTCCGCGCGCTCGGTCATCTGCATGCGCTGCGGCACGCCCTGCTGCATCTGCGCGGGTGGAGGCGCTTGCGCATGGGACGGCAGCGGCGCCAATGCACCCAGCGCCACGCAGGTGGCAAGGGTGAGCTGGCAGGTGTGGAAACGGAAGAACATCGTTGCGATCCTAGCCGAGGTCGGCAATTCGTTCAAAAAATGTGAAGTCCGCGTCCGGATCAAGGACCCGGGGCTTTACATATCTTTTCCAAATTTCGGCTTTTACCAGTGAATCCGGTCTGAACTTTTCTGAAGATCGGATGTCTATGTTCAGGTAAGTGAACATACTAGCAGGTATGTTGCGCCGGATGTCGCCCTGCAGAAGTCGTCAGGCCGCGACGCGTCCGCCATCCCGCTCGGTGACCGCGAGCGCCTGTTCCACCAACGACCAGTCGGCTCCCTCACGGTGCGCGCCTTCGCTGAGGATCTGCCGGAATGCGCGCCCCCCGGGCTGGCCATGGAACAGGCCCAGGATGTGGCGGCTGATGTGCTTGAGCGCGGCGCCCTCCGCCAGCTTCGCTTCCACGTACGGACGCAGGGCGCGCAGCAGGGCCTGCCGCGTCTGCAGCGGTGCGCCCGTGTGCAGCGACTCCAGCTGATGCAGCAGGTAGGGGTCATGGTAGGCCGCACGGCCCAGCATCACCCCGTCCACCTTGCCCTGCTGCGCCTGCACGGCGTCGATGCTGGCCAGCCCGCCATTGAGCACCACGGGCAGCTGCGGGCGCTCCTGCTTGAGGCGGTACGCCCAGTCATAACGGAGCGGGGGTACCTCACGGTTTTCTTTGGGCGAAAGGCCCTTCAGCCACGCGTTGCGCGCGTGCACCACCACCATCGGGGCGCCCGCCTGCACTTGGCGGTCGACGAATTCCGCGAAGCGCTCGTACTCGCTGTCATCGTCCACACCCAGGCGGCATTTGACCGTCACCGGGATGTCCACGGCCGCCACCATCGCTGCCACGCAGTCGGCCACCAGGGCCGGTTCGCGCATCAGGCACGCACCGAAGCGCCCCGCCTGCACGCGATCGGACGGACACCCGCAGTTGAGGTTGACCTCGTCATAGCCCCAGTCCTGCGCGATCCGCGCGGCCTGCGCCAACAGGGCCGGCTCGCTGCCGCCCAGCTGCAGCGCCAGCGGCTGTTCCACCGGATCGAAGCCCAGCAGCCGTTCGCGGTCGCCATGGATCACCGCGTTGGCGTGCACCATTTCCGTATACAGCCGCGCGCCGGGCGCCAGCAGCCGATGGAACACGCGGCAATGGCGGTCCGTCCAATCCATCATCGGGGCGACGCACAGGCGGATATGCTCAGATTTCAATGTTTTCATGTACTTAAGGTCATAAAGATCGACTGGCGGCCACAGCAATTCGCTTGAGTGAAGGCCCTGGGCACCAGGGTGGCCAAACAGGTGACCGCCCCCCGTGTGATCGCGCGTTCCCGACAGCAGGTGCGGGGCGCCACATGAACGCCAAGGGGCACATTATCCCTCGCGCGCGCCTGCAATCATGAACGTCGCCGCGGGATTCCTTTCCGACGGCTCAAACCGGCCAGGCCGATGAAAGGTGTTGAAGTCGACAACCGATTCGTGGCCGAGGCCTGGCGCTTGGTAATTTGCCTTTCGTCATTCTCACGGCGCAGCGTGGAGGCGGGATCACCCGGCTACTGTGGTCTGACCTCGACGCGGCGAACCCTACGACGATGCTCAGGGACGCCAAGCACCCACGCAGCAAGACCGGCCTTGCCCGGCAACGTGGCGCAATGCACGTGTCCGGCGACTGCGGGGCGGGATACAAGGCCGGAGCTGTCAGCCTCAACGCGGGAGCCGCCAGCTTCGTCGCATCGGAGTCTCCTATACGACTACCAGCAAGCCTGCTGCCGTCTGCGGCACGCTGCCCTACAGCCTTTCTTCAACCAGCCGTCCACCATGCCTCTCGCGGCAGGTCGCCGCGCTCACCCTGAAGAGAGACATCATGAACAATCACCGATTGAAGTCTGTTCTGTCTGGCTTGCTCGTTGCCCTCGTCATGGCCCCAAGCGCCAAAGCTGCCCTCACTCCCCTCAGCGTGACATTCAAAGGCAAATTTGGTGAAGCTCAACGTCGGGAGGCAGATCGCCTGCTGAAGTTCGGGTGCGACAAGTTGGCTGGCCAGCTGGTGGGTGAGCCAAAGGTCAACGTCATCGATGCCAACACCGTAATCGTCCACCAGAACTGCGAACACTGACAGCGCCCAAGCGCGCGCGGGCTGCCGTACGGCGGCAGCCCGGATCGAAGAATGAAGGGTCGCAGCAGTCAGTGCACGCTGTCCGGTGCGCCCTTGCGTCCCACCCGCTCCACCAGCGTCCGGCTGGCCGCGTTGAGGCCAACGATGTCCACCACGGCGCCATGCGCGCGCAGCTTTTCGGCAGCGCGCTCCAGTGCACCCACGGCCGTGAGGTCCCACAGGTGCGCGTGCTGCAGGTCAATCTCCACCCGCGGCGCCACGTGCTGGTAATCGAAGGCCGCACCGAACTGCCCGGCCGATGCGAAGAACACTTGTCCACGCACCACATACCGTTGCGCGCCTTCGTGGTCATCACGCTGCACGTCCAACATGCCGCCGACCTTGCGCGCGAAGAACAGCGCTGACAGCAGCACGCCGCTGAGTACGCCCTTGGCCAGATCATGCGTCGCCACAGTGACCACCACCGTCAGCAGCATCACCATTGAAGAGCTGCGCGGATGGGTGCGCAGGTCACGCAGCGAGCGCCAGCTGAAGGTGCCGATGCTGACCATGATCATCACCGCCACCAGGGCAGCCATCGGGATCTGCCGCACCAGCTCGCTGCCGTATACCACCAGCATCAGCAGCACGCTGCCGGCGACCAGGCAGCTCAAGCGCCCGCGCCCGCCGCTGGTCACGTTGATCACCGACTGCCCGATCATCGCGCAGCCGGCCATGCCGCCGAAGAAGCCGGTCACCGTGTTCGCCAGGCCTTGCCCGGCACACTCGCGGTTGCGCTCGCTCGGCGTCTCGGTGATGTCCTCGACGATCTGCAGGGTCATCATGGATTCGAGCAGGCCCACCACCGCCAGCGTGGCCGACACCGGCAGCAGGATGCGCAGCGTCTCCCAGTTCAGCGGCACGTCCGGCAGGAAGAAGGACGGCAGGCTGTCGGGCAGCTGGCCCATGTCACCGACCGTGCGTACGTCGATGCCGAAACCGATCACCACGGCGGTGAGCACGCCGATCGCCACCAGCGGCGATGGCACCACGCGGGTGATGCGTGGCAGCAGGTAGATGATCGCCAGCGCAGCCGCGCAGAGCAGGTAGACCGTCGGCCCACGGCCGACGAGTTCCGGCAGTTGCGCCATGAAGATCAGGATCGCCAGCGCGTTGACGAAGCCGGTGATGACCGAGCGCGAGACGAAGCGCATCAGCGAGCCCAGCTTCAGCGCGCCAGCCAGCATCTGCAGTACGCCGGTGAGGATGGTGGCGGCAAACAGGTACTGCAGGCCGTGGTCCTTGACCAGATCGACCATCACCAGCGCCATCGCACCGGTGGCGGCGGAGATCATGCCCGGGCGGCCGCCGGCGATGGCGGTGATGACCGCGATGGAGAACGAGGCGTACAGGCCAACCTTGGGATCGACCCCGGCAATGAGGGAGAAAGCGATGGCCTCGGGGATCAGCGCGAGCGCGACGACGATGCCGGACAGCACGTCGCCACGGACGTTGCCGAGCCACTGCTGGCGCAGCGGGTAATGGGTCTGCATGGGATTTCCTTGGCGCACGTGGTCACGGCCACGCAGCGCTGCAATGGGTACGCGGGTTCCTGATGCCGGACAGGTCCGGCTGCCATGCGGCAGGGGTCAGGGTGGCGTGGTCACTGCGTACGGGCTTCGCGGAGGGCGGGAAGCGCGCAAGTCTACGGCAGCCAAGGCCTGGCGGGTAGCGTCGAGCGTGCTGCCGCCGTGGTAGCGCCGAGCCGTGCTGCTGCCGTGGTAGCGCCGAGCCGTGCTCGGCGGAAGAACGAAGCTGCCGCGCTGCGCGCTCGCCGAGCATGGCTCGGCGCTACGGGCTGGTCATGGTCCCGGCCTACAATCACGGCATGGCCATCATTCCCCCACGTTTCTTCGATACCCGCACCGAGCAGGGGGTGCTGCGCCTTTCGATCGCCGGCACCCTGGTCATGGCCTCCATGGCGGTAGGCTTCGGGCTGTACGCCAATTCCTCGCTGATCATCTTCGATGGCATCTACGGAATGATCGACGTGGTGATGACGTGGCTGTCGCTGCTGGTCGCCCGGCTGATTGCCCAGTCCACTAATACCGATACCCTGCAGTCGCGCCTGAACCAGCGTTTTTCGATGGGATTCTGGCATCTGGAACCCATCGTGCTGGGCGTCAGTGGCACGCTGATGATTGGTGCGGCGCTGTACGCGTTCGTCAATGCGGTGGATGCGCTGACCTCGGGCGGGCGTCTGATCGCGCTCGGCCCGGCCATCACCTTCGGGGTGATCTCGCTGCTGGCCGAAGGGGCGCTGGCTGCGTTCGTGCTGCGTGCCAACCGGCAGATCGGCTCGGACTTCATCGCCTTGGATGCGAAGAACTGGATCATCGCGGCGAGCATGTCCGCGTGCTATCTGCTCGCCTTCATCGGCGGTGCACTGGTGCGTGGCACGTCGCTGGACTGGATCGGGCCGTACATCGATCCGGGCATCCTGGCAGTGGTCTGCCTGTTCGTCATGGTGGCGCCGCTGGGCACCGTGCGCCAAGCCTTGGCCGGCATCCTGCTGGTGGCGCCCCAGGAGCTGCGGGCGCACGTGGATGCGGTGGCCCGCGATGTGGTCACTCGACATGGATTCATCGATTACCGCAGCTATGTGGCGCAGGTCGGTCGCGGTGAGCAGATCGAACTGTTCTTCGTGGTCCGTGCAGACGATCCGCCGCGTGCGTTGGCCGAATGGGATCGCCTGCGCGATGAGATCGGTGACCTGCTGGGTGAGGAGTCACCGGATCGCTGGTTGACCATCATGTTCACCACCGACCTGGAATGGGCGGTATGACCGGGTAGGGCCGCGCCGTGCTCGGTGGAATGCTTCACCGCGCGGGGCGCTCGCCGAGCATGGCTCGGCGCTACCACGGCAATCGCCATACCCAGCGTCACCGCGCGGCCTGTTTCCATTCCCTCGGGGACTGCCCGGTCTGCGCCTTGAACGCGCGCGACAGCGCGGCCTCGCTGCCATACCCGACGTCACCGGCGATGCGCTTCAGCGGCTGGCCACGGCGCAGGGCCTGCTGCACCAGTCGCGTCCGCCACGCCTGCAGGTACTGCCCGGGCGTACTGCCTACGACATCGCGGAACCCTTCGGCGAAGGCGCTGCGTGACATCCCGGCACGCTCGGCCAACGTCTGCAGCGACCACTCTTCGGCCGGTCGTTCGTGCATGGCCACCAGTGCATGGCGCAGCCGCGGGTGGCCCATTCCAGCCAGCAGCCCGACCTGGATCTGGCCGTTTTCCATCAGCGTGCGCAGCACCTGGATGATCACCAGTTCGAACAGGCGGTCGAGCATCGCCTGCCGGCCACAGCGCTCGGTGAAGGCTTCTTCGAAGAGCACACCCAGCACCGCGTTGCTACCCAGCAGGTCGGCCAGTGGCAAGCAGATCGGGCTCGGCAACGCGTCGGCCACCGGGCTGCCTTCGCCGGCTTCGAAACGCAGCCCCGCGGTCACCAGCGGCACCTGCAGCCCGTCATCAATGCTGAAATGATGTTCGCGCGGCCGGGCGTACAACAGCACGCTGGGCTGATCGATGCGCAGGCGGGTGCCATCACTGTCCGTCACCTCCACGCCGCCCTGGCTGAGCAGGTGCAGCAGGGGTTGGCTGGCGGCCTGCGCCGGCACCCAGTGGCCGCTGATCTCGCCACCCTGCAGCAGCCGCGCACTGACCGGGAAGCGATCGAGCAGGGATTCAAGTCGATCGAGCATGGCTGGACGATCTATCAAGTTTTCCGGACTCCATGTTGCCACACGTCCAGCCAAGGCGCGCAAAGTACACCTCACCGGCCAACCGGCCACCCCAACAAGGAACTCCGCCATGTCGATCGAAAAGGTTCTCTACACCGCCCAGGCCACCGCAACCGGCGGCCGCGAAGGCCGCGCTGTGTCCTCCGACAACGTGCTGGACATCCAGCTGTCGACCCCGCGCGAGCTGGGCGGCGCAGGCGGCCCGGGCACCAATCCGGAGCAGCTGTTCGCTGCCGGCTATTCGGCCTGCTTCCTCGGCGCGCTGAAGTTCGTCGCCGGCCAGGCCAAGGTCGCGCTGCCGGCTGACACCACCGTTACCGGCAAGGTCGGCATCGGCCAGATCCCGACCGGTTTCGGCATCGAGGCCGAGCTGACCATCACCGCGCCGGGTGTGCCGCGCGAACAGCTGGAAGAGCTGGTGCAGAAAGCCCACATCGTCTGCCCGTACTCCAATGCGACCCAGGGCAACATCGACGTCAAGCTGATCGTGGCCTGACTTTCATCCCCTGCACGCGGCCGGATCGCCCGGCCGTGTGCACGGGTGTCCGGGTCGGGTCTAACGCGCCTGTCAGCAACCGCTTCGTATACTCCACGCCCCATGATCGTGGAGTAGCGCATGCAGCTGTTGCAGAAGCCGTTCTGTCGTTCGATCACGCTGCTCAGCGCCTTGCTGGCCAGCAGCGCCGCGCTCGCCTTGTCGCCTGTTCCGGCCACCCCGGCGAAGGGCATCAGCCCCACTTTCACGACCTGCCAGCAGCGCGCCCAGGGCGCCATCGCGCAGGCTGCGTGCATTTCCGCAGAAACCACCCGCCAGGACCAGCGCCTCAACCGCGTCTACAGAGCGCTGCAGGCAAAGCTGGACGCAAGCGGAAAGGCGGCCCTCACCGCAGCCCAGCGTGCGTGGCTGCAATCGCGTGACCGCGATGCCGAGCTGGAGACATACGTGCAGGACAGCACCCAGGCCGGCAACCTGCAGGGCAGCGATGCGCAAATGCGCCGCCTGAGCGCGCGCGCCGACCAGCTGCAGCAGTATCTGGACCTGCTGGAGTAAGCGGCTGACCGAGGGTGGGCCAGCGTCGTACCACCTGTCCATCGCGGGGATCACGCGCGGCATGCGCGAGCCCGACTGGGGAACCGTCAGCAGCGTTGCGCAGAGCAGCGGATACAGCCTGGGCGCGATCCAGGTGGACTTCGGCCAGCTCGGCACGTGGCCGGTGGGTTCCATCGAAAGTCGCCGACGGCAGGCGGGCGAAAAGACCTACGTGGATGCGGTGATCACCAGGCACAGGCCTACGCCACGGCAAAGGGTCTGCCCTTCACCGCAGATCGTGACGACCTGCGCGGGGATCTGCTCAGCCATGGCAACGGGATCGGGGGGCGCTCGTCGATCCGCTTCATGGATGAAGGGACACGCGACAGCAGCAAAACACCAAGCGCCTGATCGCTTTCGCTCGGCGAAAGCGATCCGACCCAGCTCGCGGTTACTTCTCGTTGCTCACCAGCTGCACCACGCTGGAGAAGTCCAGCTTGCCGCGGCCTGCCTGGTGATTCATCGAATACAGGTTGCGCGCCAGCTCGCCGAGCGGGATGGAGGCGCCCACGCTCATCGCCGCTTCCACCGCCAGGCCCATGTCCTTGAGCATCAGGTCGCTGCCGAAGCCACCGCTGTAGCCGCGCGAGGCCGGCGCGTTTTCCAGCACCCCCGGCCACGGATTGCACACTTCGGTCGCCCAGCTGCGGCCGGTACTGACCGCCATCATCTGCGACAGCACCTTCGGGTCCAGCCCGTGTGCCACGCCCAGCGCGATCGATTCACCGGTCACCGCCATGATCACGCCCAGCGCCATGTTGTTGCACAGCTTGGCGACCTGGCCGGCGCCGCTGGCCCCCACATGGAAGATGTTCTTGCCCATCGCCTGCAGGTAGGGGCGTGCACGTTCCAGTGCGTCCTCTTCGCCACCGACGATGAAGGTCAGCGTGCCGGCCGTGGCACCGGCGGTACCGCCGGACACCGGGGCGTCCAGCATCTGCAGGCCACGCGCCGCGGCGGCTTCGGCGACCTTGCGCGCGGTGGCCGGTGCGATGGTGCTGCAGTCGATCACCAGCGCACCGCCCGGGATGTCGGCCAGCAGACCGTCATCGCCCAGATAGACGCCTTCGACGTGACGGCTGGCCGGCAGCATCGAGATCACCACCTCGGCATCGGTCAACGTATCCAGTGCGGAGGTGGCAGCCGTTGCGCCGGCATCCACGGCCGCCTGCACGGCGGCGGGTACGAGGTCGAACACGCGCACGGCGTGGCCCGCCTTGGCCAGGTTGGCGGCCATCGGACCGCCCATGTTGCCCAGCCCGATGAATGCAATGCGACTCATGCGACGGTCCTTCCAGCAGCGGTGGCGCCAAGGTCGGCCAGCGGGTGCTGGTCGGCCGGCCACGGGGAAATGAAGAAGTCTTCGGCCCACGCCGCGCTGGCGTCGGCCAGCGAAGCCGGGTTCCAGTGCGGGGTGCGGTCCTTGTCGACCAACAACGCGCGGATGCCCTCGGCGAAATCACCGTGCGCGGCACAATGCAGGGCCGTCACGTACTCCAGCCGGTACACCGTCGCCAGGTCCGCGCCGGCGGTGCGGCGCTGCAGTTCAAACGCCAGCCGCGCCGAACCGGGTGCACCGGCGGCAAGCGTCTTCTGTGCGTTCTGCAGCCACGCGTCGTCGGTCTGCAGGGCGCGGATGCGTTCGGTGATCGCCGGCAGTTCATCGCCGGCGCACAGCGTTTCCAACAGGTCCGCATGGGCCTGCAGCGGGCCTGCGGGTGCGTCGCTGGCAAAGGCTTGCAGGAGCGTGTCCAACCGGCCGTGGTTGCCCTCGCTGTCGTGACCCCAGTCCGCCTGCAGCAACGCGTCGAAGACTTCGGCGCGCTGCGATTCGGCGATGTGCAGATCTGCCAGATCGGCATGGATCGCATCACCCGGGCCAAGCAGCGCGCCGGTCAGCGCCAGGAACAGTCCGCCCTTGCCCGGCACGCGCCGCAGCAGCCAGCTGCCGCCGACGTCCGGGAACAGGCCGACGGTGATCTCCGGGAACGCCAGTTTCGAGCGCTCGCTGACCACGCGATGGCTGGCGCCGGACATCAGGCCGATGCCGCCGCCCATGACGATGCCGTGGCCCCAGCACAGGATCGGCTTGGGGTAGGTATGGATCAGGAAATCTACACGGTATTCGACATCGAAGAACTCGGCGGCATGCGTGTTCTGGCGGATGTCCACCTGCCCTGCCGCGCGGTAGGCCTGCATGCTCTGGTACAGGCTGTGCAGGTCGCCGCCTGCGCAGAATGCTTTCTCGCCAGCGCCCTGCAGCACGACCATGGCCACGCCGTCATCGTCTGCCCACGCACGCAGCTTTTCCAACAGCAGGTGGGCCATCGGCAGCGAGAAGCCATTCAACGTGCGCGGTGCGTTGAGCGTGGCGATACCGATGCGCGTGCCGTTGACCGCGGTGCGTTCTTCAAACAGCACCGGCGCTTCGTCAACCACGATGTCGGTTTCCCGGCTCATGCGTTCTTCCACTGCGCGCTGCGCTTTTCCAGGAAGGCGCTGACGCCCTCTACCTGGTCGGCGGTATCGAACAGGTCCACGAACGCTTCGCGCTCTGCGACCAGCGCCGATGCATGGGTACCGGTACGGGTGGACTGCACCAGCGTCTTGCAGGCGGCGACGCTGGTCGGGCTCTGCTTGCCGGCCTTCTTCGCCCACTCCAGCGCCAGCGCTTTACCTTCGCCCTTGCCGGCTTTCTGCTCGGCCAGACCGATCCGCACGGCGGTATCGGCGTCGATGCGCTCACCGAGAAGGATCATCCGCTTGGCCCAGCCTTCGCCGACCAGGCGCGGCAGGTTCTGCGTGCCGCCAGCGCACGGCAGCAGGCCGACGGTGGCCTCCGGCAGCGCCACCTGGGCGTGTTCTTCGATGATGCGCAGGTCGCACGCCAACGCACATTCCAGGCCACCGCCCATGGCATAGCCGTTGATGGCCGCGATGGACACGCCGCGGAACGCGGAGAGCGCCTCGAATGCCTCACCGAAGCGGCGCGCGGCTTCCCGCGCAGCGGCTTTGTCGCCGGACGCAAACTGGTTGAGGTCGGCGCCGGCGGAGAAGAACTTCTCGCCCTCGCCACTGATCACCAGCGCATAGACATCACGGTCCGCGTTCAACGCACCCACCAGGTCGCGCAGGGCCGACAGGCTGTGCACGGTCCAGGTATGCGCGGGCGGATTGTGCAGGGTGATGACCGCAACGTGGCCATCGGCCTCGACCTTCAGGCCGGCATGTTCATGGGTGCGCCAATCGTTCATCGCAGTTCCTCTTCGGTATTGAGCAGGTGACGGGCAACGATCACCCGCATGATCTCGTTGGTGCCTTCCAGGATCTGGTGCACACGGCAGTCACGCAGCAGGCGCTCGATCGGGTACTCGCGGATATAACCGTAACCGCCGTGGATCTGCAGCGCTTCGTTGCACACGGTAAAGCCCGCATCGGTAGCGAAGCGCTTGGCCATCGCACACCACACGTTGGCATCGCTGGCACCCGCATCGAGCTTGCGGGCCGCGGTGTGCACCATCTGCCGTGCGGCGACCAGCTCGATGGCCATGTCGGCCAACTTGAACTGCAGCGCCTGGAACTCGGCCAGCGCCTTGCCGAACTGGCGCCGCTCGCCCATGTAGCGTCGTGCCGCATCGAGCGCACCCTGCGCGGCACCGAGCGAACAGGCGGCGATGTTGATGCGCCCGCCGTCCAGGCCTTTCATGGCCAGCTTGAAGCCGCCGCCCTCTTCGCCCAGCAGGTGGCTGACCGGCACGCGCACGTTGTCGAAGGTGATGCCACGGGTCGGCTGGCTGTTCCAGCCCATCTTCTCTTCCTTGCGGCCGTAGCTGATGCCCGGCAGGTCGGCCGGCACCGCGATGGCGCTGACGCCTTTCGCGCCGGGGCCGCCGGTTCGTGCCATCACCACCAGCAGCTCGGTCGCGCCAGCGCCGGAAATGAAGGCCTTCGAGCCATTGAGCACATAGTCGTCGCCATCGCGCACGGCCGTGGTCTTCAACGATGCCGCATCCGAGCCCGCTCCCGGTTCGGTCAGGCAGTAGGAGGCCAGCTTGGTGCCGGCCGACAGATCCGCGCCCCACGCGGCGCGCAGGCTTTCCTGGCCCCAGGTGGAGACCATCCACGAGGCCATGTTGTGGATGCTGACATAGGCCGCGGTGGAGGGATCCACGTTGGCGAGTTCCTCGATGACGACGGCGGCGTCCAGACGGCTCAAGCCGCTGCCACCGACCTCGGGATCCATGTACAAGCCACAGAAACCGAGTTCCCCTGCCTTGGCGATTGCCTCGCGCGGGAAGATGCCCTCCGCATCCCACCGCGCTGCGTGTGGCGCCAATTCTGCCTGGGCGAAGTCACGCGCTGCCTCTCGATAGGCTTGCTGCGCTTCGTCGAGTTCCGTCGTCATCGAGTTACTCATGTCTGCAACTCCGTGGTTACTTCAGGCTGATGGTGGTGTTGACGCCGTGGCTCAGCGTCTCGTCATCGAACCAACGTGCCGTGATGGTCTTGGTCTGCGTGTAGAACATCACCACCTGCTTGCCATATGGACCGAGGTCACCCAGCTTTGACGCGCGCGATCCGGTGAAGGAGAACAGCGGCACCGGCACCGGGATCGGCACGTTGATGCCGACCTGGCCGACGTCGATGTCTTCCTGGAAGCGACGCGCGGCGGCGCCGGACTGGGTGAACACCGCCGTGCCGTTGCCATTGGGGTTGCTGTTGACCAGTGCGATGGCGTCTTCCAGCGTTTCCGCTTCCAGGATCACCAGCACCGGCCCGAAGATTTCTTCCTGGTAGATGCGCATGTCGGTGGTGACGCCGGAGAAGATGGTCGGCCCGACGAAGTTGCCCTTCTCGAAGCCATCGACCTGCGGATTGCGGCCGTCCAGGTCCAGCGTTGCGCCCTGCTCCACGCCCGAAGCGATCAAGCCTTCCACGCGTTCGCGGGCACTGCAGGAAATGACCGGGCCGACATCGGTGCCCGTCACCGAGCCAGCGCTGACCTTGAGCGTCTTCGCCTTCGCCACCAGGTCCGGCACCCAGGCGCGTGCATCACCCACCAGCACCAGCGTGGAGGCGGCCATGCAGCGCTGACCGGCTGCACCAAAGGCGGCGCCAACCATCGCGTTGAGGGTCTGCTCCTTGTTGGCATCAGGCAGCACGACCGCATGGTTCTTCGCGCCCATCATGCACTGCACGCGCTTGCCGGCCAGCGAGGCGCGGTTGTACACGTGGGTGCCGACGCGGGTGGAGCCCACGAACGAGATCGCCTTGATGTCCGGGTGGTCACAGATCGCGTTGACCACTTCTTCGCCGCCGTGGACGACGTTCAGCACACCCTTCGGGATGCCGGCTTCGAGCGCCAGTTCGACCAGGCGCATGGTGACCATCGGATCCTGTTCGGACGGCTTGAGCACGAAGGTGTTGCCGGTGGCGATGGCCATCGGGAACATCCATAGCGGAATCATCGCCGGGAAGTTGAACGGCGTGATGCCCGCGCACACACCCAACGGCTGCATCAAGGTGTAGGTGTCCACGCCATTGGCCACGTTGTTGGCCAGCTCGCCCAGCTGCAGGTTGCCGATTGCTGCGGCGTGCTCGACCACTTCCAGGCCGCGGAATACATCGCCTTCGGCGTCCGGCACGGTCTTGCCCTGCTCGGCACTGAGGGTGTGCGCCAGCTCGCTCATGTTCTCGCGGATCAGCTGCTGGTACTTCAGGAAGATGCGCGCACGGGTGCCGATGGGCGTCTTGCGCCAGGTCTTGAAGGCTTCCTTGGCGGCAGCGACGGCATCGTCGACTTCGCTGGTGGTGGCGAACGGCACCTGGGCCAGCACGTCCTGCGTGGCCGGATTGACGACGTCCTGCCACTGCGCGGTGGACGACTCGATGAACTGGCCATCGATCAACAGACGGATACGGGGCGCTGCAACAGTCATGGCGGTTCCATCGGAGTACTGAAGATGCTTGGCATTATTCACAGGCCACTGCTCGATTTCTGAGCTGTCTGCGCTTAATCTGGCCAACCGGGCTGCTGATTGTTGTTAATTCTGTGAATGACCTTGTGCCTCAGCGTCATCTCGGTCTGCGCCTGGCCAAGCTGCGGGAGCAGCGTGGCTACACCCAGGCGCAACTGGCGCAGGGGCTGGGCGTTTCCGCCAGCTATCTCAACCAGATCGAGCGCAACAAGCGGCCGCTGACCCCGGCCGTGCAGCAGCGTCTGCGCGCCGTGCTGGGCGAATTGGGCGACCTGTTCGATGCCGGGGGACCGGCGGCGCTGCAGGATGCGCTGGGGCAGACGCTGCGTGACCTCGGCCTGGCCGATGTCAGTGCCACCGAACTGCGGGTCATGGCCGGCAACCTGCCGCAGGTCAGCCAGGCCTTGCTGGACCTGCACCGCCGCCATTTGGCGCTGCGCGAGCATGCAGCAGCGCTGGAGTTCCAGCTGGGCGAGCCCGGCGCCGGACTGAGCCTGCCCGCGGGCGACCAGGTGCGCGACTTCTTCAACCGCATGCACAACCACATCCCGGAGCTGGATGAGCTGGCCGAGCAGTTGTTCGCCGAGTGGGGGCTGACCGTCGGCCACATGGCGCCGCGGCTACGCCAGTTGCTGGCCGACCGTCACGGCGTGATGGTGGAAGTGGCACCGCTGCAGGCTGGCCGCGAGAAGCGCCTGCTGGATGCCCAGGCGCGCACGCTGTGGCTGCCGGATTACCTGGAACCGGGCCAGCAGGCCTTCCAGATGGCTGCCGAGCTGGCCCTGCGCGGGCACGGCGAGACCGTGGATGCGGTGATCGAACGTGCCGGCTTCCGCGATGATGCGCGTATCGCCCAGGCCCGCATCGGCTTGTCCAACTACTTTGCCGGCGCGCTGGTGATGCCCTACGGCCCGTTCCTGCGCGCAGCCGAGCACAGCGGCTACGACATCGAACTGCTGGCGCACCAGTTCGGCGTAGGGTTCGAAGCGGTCTGCCACCGGCTGAGCACGCTGGCGCGGCGCAGTGCACCGGGCCTGCCGTTCTTCTTCATCCGCGTGGACCGTGCCGGCAACGTGTCCAAACGCCACTCGGCCACCGACTTCCACTTTTCGCAGGTAGGCGGTTCGTGCCCGCTGTGGATTGTCTACGAAGCGTTCAACCAGCCCGGACGCATCCTCACCCAGACCGCCCGCATGCCGGATGGGCGGCGCCATTTCTGGCTGGCCCGGCAGGTGAGCAGCGGCCCGGTCGGCCATGGCCAGCCACGCAAGACCTTTGCCGTGGCGCTGGGCTGCGATCTGCAGCATGCAGAGCGGCTGGTCTACACCCGGGGGCTGGATATCCAGAGTCCGGGAAACTCGGTATCCATCGGACCCGGCTGCCGGGTATGCCCGCGCGAGGACTGCATGCAGCGCGCGTTCGCGCAGCTGCCGGGGCGCTGAGGCAGGGGGCGGCGGCGGGCGGCGGGTGGCGGGTGGCGCGGATGGGCGGATGGGCGGATGGGCGGATGGGCGGATGGTGGGGATGGCGGGGATGGCGGGGATGGCGGGGTAGAGCCGACTTCAGTCGGCTGCATTTCGCATGATGCAAAGACAGCCGACTGAAGTCGGCTCTACCCGTCGGCTGCATTACGCGTGATGCAAAGACAGCCGACTGAAGTCGGCTCTACCCGTCGGCTGCATTTCGCATGATGCAGAGGCAGCCGACTGAAGTCGGCTATACCCGTCGGCTCTACCCTGACGGTCTGCTCAATAGATCGGCGTGACCTTCATCTGCGGCAGGGGGCGTGGTGCGCCCTCGGTGAGGTCCGGGCCGCAGTCTTCCCACGTGGTGCCCTGCTCCACCATGCGCGCGTACAGCGCCTGCGACGCGCGCTGCCTTTCCTGCGAGCCCAGTGGATACGACGGTGGCAGGGGCTGCCCGGTCGCCACGCTGGCATACACCGCCCGGTAGGCGACCACCTGCTGGCTGGCATCATCGGTGCGCGAAACTTCCAGCGTGTAACGCTGGTAGGCCGAGGCGAGGTTGCGCCAACGCACCCAGTAGTGGTTTTCAAAGGAGAACGCACAGAAGCGCTCCCCGGCAAGCGTGCCTTTCTCCGCGATTCGGCTCAGCACGTCCTGTGGCATGTCCAGGTTCATGCCGCCCTCGTCCCCCTCCAGCGCCACGTTGACGATACGGTCGCGGTAGCCGGGTGCCCGCGCCTGCAGCAGGTCGCGCCAGTTCTGCATGGTGGATATCACCGCGAACAGGAACCGCAGCACTTCGTTGGCGGCGAGCGGCGCACTGATGTCGCGGTAGCTGCGTTGCCAGCCCTCACGATTGCCGGCGGGCAATACCACGGCACGTCCCAGCGCGCCCTGCGGATCCTCAGGGTCCACGGTTGACACGGCACCGCCCGGATACACCAGGTTGATGGCGAAGGTGGGCCAGCGCGGCAGCGCCGCGTCGAACAGATGGATCGGGAAGTTGCTGCCGATGCCGCCATCGGAGAACCAACAGCGCCGGAAACGCGGCGCCTCCGCTGCAGCAGGTGCCGTCGACGCCGCCTGCCCGCCTTGGGTCAGCCCTTCCATGCTGTCTGCCACGTTCTTGCCCCCCCGACCGGGCTCGACGCGTTGCAGCGGGGGCCGCGTGGCCGACCATGCCGGCTCATGCAGGGGCACCGCGCTGATCAGCAGCGGGAAGCTCAGGCTCATCCGCGTGGCAACCAGCACCGGCAGTTGATCTCCTGCGGGCAGCCGATGGTAGTCCCGCCCGTCGAAGGTCTCGGGCGTCCCGGCGTGTCGCACCAGCCAGTCCACCACGCTGGACGGAAACAGGAGATCGAACTCCTCGCGCAGGAACCAGAACGTGGCATCGCTGAATGGCAGCGTGCGCGGCTCGTTGTGCGAGACGCAGGTACTGATCATCTGCAGGGTCACGGCATGCGCATCCTGCGGCTCGCCCGCATAACGCGGCGCCGAATGCAGGTCGGCGAAGGTCAGCGGCTGGTCCAGCGGGCGCCCGGACAACGCCTGCAGGCTGGCATGCAGCCAGTCTGTGAGTGCGGGTCGCTGCGGGTCCTCGCTGCGGCCGTTGCACAGCCCCAGCAGGTTGCCGCGCGCCACACGCGCTACACGCAGCAAGGCCCCCGCTACGCCGGCGCCGTAGGCACACAGCAGCGAGGGCAGCAGCGTGGCCAGCACGCCAGGGCCGCCGCCGGCCCACGCGCCGATGCCGAGCAGCAGGGTCAGCGATACAAGCACCTCCACTGGCGCGATGGTGAACACCGCGGCCAACAGACAGACGATCTTTCGCAGCCAGCCGGCGTGGCTGGCCAGTACCACCAGCAGCCGGTAGGCCGCACGCCCGCCACGCGCCGGCTGGAAGAGGCGGTAGATGAATCCGCGCGTGGACAGCTGCGCGGATACGGCGGACAACCCCTCGAAACCTGCCTGCGCGTTCATCGCCTCACCGGCGTGGCGGCGTCGGTCACCGAGCGCGGCAGCCGCCGCTACGGCCGCGGCAATGGCGCCTGCCGAGGTGCCACCGATGCTCTTGAACCGATACGCTTTGGCCAGCGACAGCACCGCGTTCGGGTAGACGATCCCGCTGGTGATGCCCCCCTTCATGACCAGATCGCAGTACTTGGCTGCCATGGGCCGACCCTCTGCTGGATACGGCTCCGATTATGGCAAGTGTGCCTCTCACGGCATGAGATGGGTGGCGCAGTTTGTGGGGTGCGGTGGGGTGTAGGCGGGTTGGGTGTGGTGTGCCGTGGGCGGGTTGGGTTGGGTGTGGTGGGCGGGTTGGGTTGGGTGTGGTGGGCGGGTTGGGATGGGGTGGTAGAGCCGACTGAAGTCGGCTCTACCTGGGGCTCTACCGCCGTTCAGCGGTTTGATTGCGGGACGCGGCGGATCTTGCTGGTGTCGTAGCCCATCGCGGCGATGCGCTCGATCGCTTGCTGGTAGTCGCTGTCGCTGACCTGCGGGGTGCGCGCCATGTACCACACGTAGTCACGCTTGCTGCGCGCCACGATGGTCTGCTGGTAATCCGCGTCCAGCCACGAGATCACATACTCCGCCTGGATCGGCCAGATGAACTGCATGCCCCACACGGCGCCGTTGCCTTCTTTCTCCACCCGACCGACCGGGTGCATTGTCTTCACCGGGGCCTGGAAACTGCCCTTGCGGTAGGTGAAGGTGGTCTGGATGCGGCCATCCGGACGCAGTGCGTACGTTTCCACCGAATCAAAGGCCTTGCGCTCGATGAAGGTGGGAATCTGCGCGATGACGTACCAATCGCCCATGAAACGTGGCACATCGACCTGCGGTGCACGCGGCAGCGGCCGCTCGGGGCTGGACGAACAGGCACTGGCGGAAAGTGCCATCGCAACGACGGGAAGCAGGCTGTACAGACGCATGGCGTTCTCCTTCAGCGGGGACGGAACAGATAATGGGCGACCTGCCACTGCTGGCCGTTTTCATAGCCGAACAGCTCGGCACACGCCATCCAGAACATCCGCCAGCGCTGGAACCACAGCGCCGCGGCGGCATCGCCGTAGGTCTGCCGCAGCACGGGCATCAGCGCATCGCGCTGGCTGTCCTGGTTGGCAAGCCAATGGTTGGCGGTGCGCTCGTAGTGCGTGCCGTCCAGCAGCCAACGCTGCTGCAGCAGCAGGTCGTGCTGGAAGTGCAGCAGGGTATCGGCGGCCGGCATCAGACCACCGGTGAAGAAATGCCGCCCCATCCAGTTGTCATCCCCCTGGGTCTCGAAGGGATACATCAGCGTGCGATGCACGAAGATATGCACGAACAGCGCGCCGTCGCTGCGCAGCCAACCGGCGATGCGGCCCAGCAGGCGGTCGTAGTTGCGCATGTGCTCGAACATCTCGATGGAGATCGCGCGATCAAACGCATGCTCGGGTAGCTCCAGGTGGTTCACATCGCGCGTCAGCACCGTGACATTGCCCAACCGGCGCGCCTTGCACTGCGCTTCGATATGCGTCCGCTGGCCGTTGGAGTTGGACACGGCGGTGATGCGCGCGTTCGGATAACGCTCGGCCATCCACAACGTCAATGACCCCCAGCCGCAGCCCAGCTCCAGGATGTCCTGACCGTCTGCCAGACCCGCACGCTCGGCATACAGTTCCAGCATGGCCTCCTCGGCCTGGTCGAGCGTTTCATGGCCGGTGCGGTAATAGCAGCTGCTGTATTTCAGGCGCTTGCCCAGGCAGGCCTCGAAGAACGCGGCGGGTACCTCGTAGTGCTGGCGGTTGGCGGCGTCCACATGCAGTGCCAGCGGGCTGCCGGCCAGCTCGGCGATACGCTCGGAGAAGCGCGCGGACTGCGCATCGGTACCGCCTTCCTGCTCTTCGCGCAGGCGCTGTGCGCACTGCTGGCGGATGCCCAGGCGCAGCAGCGCATCAGGCAGCAGGCCACGTTCTGCCAGGCCGGTCAGCCCCGGCGCGTAGTCGGCCGCAGGCAGACTCTGGATATCGGTGCTCATGGGCGGAACTCCTTGGATGCAGCAGATTTGCGGGGAAACCACGGGAAGATCATCGAGGTGGTGCGCTGGTACTCGCGGTAGTCATCACCGCGGCTGCGCAGCGCCTGTTTTTCAGTGAAGGGCACACCGCTCAACCAGCGCAGGAACACGTACATGACCAGCGGACCGGACCACGACAGCCACCAGAGCGGCGAACCCACCGCGAGCAGGACGTAGGTGAACCAGTGCAACCACTCGAAGAAGTAGTTGGGGTGCCGTGAGTAGCGCCACAGCCCATCGCGGCAGGTACGGCCCTTGTTCTCCGGCTTGGCGCGGAAGCGGGCCAGCTGGCGGTCGGCCAGGCCTTCACCGCCGACGCTCGCCAACCACACCACCGCCGCCGCGATCACCCAACCCACGCCGTCAGTGCGCGGGTTGAGCGCCACGGCGATGAAGGGCAGCGCGAACAGCACCACCAGCAGCGCCTGCGCCTGGAAGAAGCCGAAAATTTTGCCCTGGTGCCCGTTCCAGTGCTCGCGCAGGTAGCGGTAGCGGCCGTCTTCATCCTCGCTGCGCACGCGCTGCCACAGGTGGAGCGCCAAGCGGGCTCCCCACAGCCCGCCCAGCGCACCCAGCGCCATCCGCGGCAGCAGCGCGCCTTCCCCCAGCAGCGCCAGCAGCAGCGCGGCGGCCGCCACACTCTTTGCCCACAGCACATCCACCACACCGATGTTCTCGTTGCGACGTTGCCACCACCAGCCCCAGCTCATCACCACGGCCGCATACAGCCATACCCACCACAACAGCTTCATCGACCCTCTCCTGATTGCAGCCGGGCGCTGCGTTGATACGGCGGCTGCCATCGCCGCGCACAGGCGGCCAAGGCAGGCAGTGCCAGCGACCAGCCCATGCCGAGCACGGCGATGCCCCGCCATGCCGGCGTGGGAAAGGCCACTGAAGAAAATCCCCGCGCAGCAGACAGATACGCCAGCGGGGCCAGCAGCAGGCCGACCAAGGCGGCCAGCCTCCACTGTCGCTGCAGGGCAGCGAAAGAGACCGTCAAGGTCATCGCGAACGATGCCCACAACGCGAGAATCCATACAGGGGCGAGCCACGCGGCCGGGGTTCCGGCGGCGTACGCCACCAACCCGCTGGCACCGGCCACACCGTCGACCAGCAGCCCGCAGACGATCGCCACCGCCATCAGCTTCAGCTCGATGCTCGGATGTGCCGACAGCAGCAACTGGCTGACGATGTAGGCCGTGGCGGCCAGCACGGCCGGCCAGTACTGGCCGCGGCCGGCCCCGGCCACCGCGCAGAACCAGACCAGCTGGTTGCCGATCACGTTGCCCCAGAAATGCATGTCAGTGCGTTCCGCTCAGCGCAACGGGACGGTAGCCCGGGCGTGCCATCAGAAGATGCGACACGCCGATCGACCGCTCCAGAAAACCGCCTTCGCAATACGCGAGGTAGAACTCCCACATGCGGATGAAGTTCTCGTCGAAGCCCTGTGCACGCACTGCCGGCAACTGCGCCATGAAGCGCGTGCGCCATGTGCGCAACGTCAGTGCATAGGAATAGCCGAAGTCGTGCTGGCCGATCAGCTGCAGGTCGCTGCTGTGCGTCTTCGCCGCCAGGATGGCGTTGATGGACGGGATGAAGCTGCCGGGAAACACGAAGCGCTTGATGTAGTCCACGCTGCGTCGTGCCTGCTGGTAGCGCTCGTCTTCGATGGTGATCGCCTGCAGCAGGGCCAGGCCCTCTGGTTTCAGCAGGCGGGTCAGCGTAGCGAAGTAGGTCGGCAGGTACTGCGCGCCGATCGCCTCGATCATCTCGATGGACACCAGCTTGTCGTACTGCCCCTCCAGGTCGCGGTAGTCCTTCAGCAGCAGCGTCACGCGATCACTGAGCCCGGCCGCTTCGATCCTCTGGCTGGCCAGTGCGTGCTGTTCCACCGATATGGTGGTGGTGGTGACATGGCAGCCGATATGGCGCGCGGCATACAGCGCGAAGCCACCCCAGCCGGTGCCGATCTCCACCACGCGGTCGGTCGGCTTCAACTGCAGCTGCTCGCAGATGCGTGCCAGCTTGCGTTGCGAGGCCTGCTCCAGGGTATCGCCGTCTTCATACAGCGCCGAGGAGTACATCAGGTCGTCGGACAGGAACAACGAAAAGAACGGGTTACCCAGGTCGTAATGCGCCGCGATGTTGCGTCGGCTGCCCTCGCGCGTATTCCGGCGCAGGTACGCCCAGGCTTTCAGCATCCAACCCCCCATCCGCGCCGGACCGCGCTCCACCCCGTCGAGCAGGTCGCGGTTGCGAACCAACAACTGCACCAGCGCGACCAGGTCGTTGCAGCGCCACTGGCCGCGGATGTAACTGTCGCCGGCGCCGACGCTGCCCTGCGTCGCCACGGCGCGGTAGAACGCAGGATCGTCGACGGTCACGGTCACGGTGGGCCCGCTGCCCGCCACGCCGAGCTGCACTTCGCCCAGCGCGTCACGCACCTGCAGGCAGCCGCCCTGCAGCGGTGCCAGCTTGGCCAGCAGCTGCCGGCGCAGGAATGCGTCCAGGCGACCGGGCTGGGGCAGGGCGATGCGGTGGCTCATGTCATTCATTGGTTTTTGCCTGCAAGCGAAGGGTGGTCATGTACGGGATTGCGTTTGAGCCAGAGCCGCACTGCCTGCCAGTGGATCGCGCCCACCACCTGCAGGGTCATCAGCGGATGTCGGGCCAGCACGCTCGCCAAACCGGGGCCGTCCAGCGCACGCCGCTGCATCGATTGCGTTGCATCGAACTGCCGCTGCCCTTCGCGCCAGACCTGCATGTGCACGCGCAGGTCGTCGCCGGGTACGGTGAAGCGCCAGTCGTAGCGACAGTCCATCTGCATGAAGGGCGAGACATGGAACTGCTTGTCGAAGCGCCAGCGCAGCGCACGGCCACGCGTCTCCGCATCGGCTACCGGCAGCACATAGGCGTGGCGCTCTTTCCAGGGCGTATTGGTGATTTCGGCGACGATGCAGTCCAGGGTCTCGCCATCGGCGGCATGGCAGTAATAGAAACTCACGGGGTTGAAGACATGGCCGGCATGCCGCAGGTGGGCAAGCAGGCGTACCGGGCCGACCGGACGATGGCCCAGCACCGCTTCAGCGCGGTCACGCACCGCCTCGGCCAGTGGCTGATCCGGGTCGCCCAGGTAGTCACTGCGACGGAACTCGGCCAAGTTGCGGCGACCCACCGACCACAACCAGCGTCGGTCGAATACGGTGTCCACTTCATCCAGATCCAGCAGAAGCTGCGCGATCGGGTAGCGGAACGCATGCGCATGCGGCAGGTGCCGACGGTGCACGACGTGTCCGCGGTAGATCGCGCTGCTGCTCATACCGTGCTTGCCTCGCGCTGCGGCCAGTGCGTTTCGGCACTGACGGCATGCAGGGCGTCCACCACGCGGCGTGCGCTGCGGATGCCATCCTCGTGGAAACCCCAACCCCAGTAGGCGCCGGCAAACCAGGTGTGGCGGCGCCCCTGCACCTCATGCCACCGGCGCTGCGCGCGCACCATGGCGTGATCGTGCACCGGATGCGCGTACCGCAGGCGGCGCAGCACCTTCGACGGATCGATGGCCTCACTGCGATTGAGGGTCACCACCAAGGGTGTCGGCGTATCCAGCCCCTGCAGCAGGTTCATGCAGTAGCTCACCGTGCAGGCCTGCGCCGGGTCGCGCGGCACGTGGGCGTTCCAGGCGGCCCACGCCTTCCGGTTGCGCGGCAGCAGGCTGGCATCGGTATGCAACACCACTTCGTTTTGCTGGTAGCGGATGGCGCCCAACACACCGCGTTCCACCGCGTCAGGGTCCTGCAGCAGCGCCAGTGCCTGGTCGCTGTGGCAGGCCATCACGACGTGGTCGAAGCCTTCGGCACCAGCCGCACTGTGGATCAGTACACCATCGGCCAGCCGTTCCACCGCCAGCACGGGGCACTCCAGCCGCTCGCGCACCTGCCAGCGGCGGCGCAGCGCATCCACATACCGTGCCGATCCGCCCTGCACCACGCGCCATTCCGGGCGCGCGCTGATCTGCAGCATCTGGTGATTGGCCATGAACTGCACCAGATAGCGCGCCGGGAAATCGCGCACCGTGCTGGCCGGCGATGACCACAGCGCCGAGGCCATCGGCAGCAGGTGTTCCTCTATGAAGGCCTCGCCATAGTGATGATCGTGCAGGTACTGGCCCAGCGTCGGACCGGCTTCATCGCCTTCGAGCAATGCCGGTGCCTCGCGATAGAAGCGGCGCAGGTCGCCGAGCATCCCCCAGAAACGCGGCGACACCAGGTTGCGGCGCTGGCAGAACAACGTGTTCAACGAGGTCGCGTTGTACTCGACACCGCTGCGTTCGCTGTGTGCGGAAAAGCTCATGGTGGTCGGCTGCGAGGCCACCTGCAGTTCATCGAACAGGCCGGTCAGCAGCGGATAGTGCTGGGGATTGAAGACGATGAAGCCGGTATCGACCGCCACGGTGCGGCCATCCACCTGCACCGCGTGCGTGTGGGTATGGCCACCCAGATAGTCGTTTGCTTCGAAGAGGGTGACCTCATGCTGGCGGTCCAGCCACCAGGCGCTCGCCAAGCCTGCGATGCCCGACCCGATCACGGCGATGCGCATGTCAGCTCCTCGCCTTGGCCAGCACCCAGGCGGGAACCGGCTTCAGGCCGTTCACCAGGCGCAGCGCCTGCATCAGCCGGAGCCCGTACCAGGTGATGTCCACTTCGTACCAGCGGAAGCCTTGGCGGGCCGTGCCGGGGAAGAAGTGATGGTTGTTGTGCCAGCCCTCGCCAAAGGTCAGCAGGGCCAACCACAGGTTGTTGCGGCTGTCATCGCCGGTGTCGTAGCGCTGCTTGCCGAAGCGATGGGCGAGTGAGTTGATCGTCACCGTGGCATGGAACAGCACCACGGTGGACACGAAGAAGCCCCACACCAGCATCTGCGGCCCCGTGGTGCCCAGCGACGGCGCAACGTGCTGCAACAGCGCGCCCAGGCCAAACAGCGCGGCGGCCAAGGCGACCGGTACGAGGGTGTCGAACCGGTCCAGCCAGCGCAGTTCCGGGTATTTGGCCAGGTCGGGGATGCGCGACCAGTCGGTACGGAAGCCCTCACGGGTCAGGAACCAGCCCATGTGGCTCCACCAGAAGCCCTGCTCGCGCGGCGAATGCGGATCCAGCGGCTGGTCGGCGTGGCGGTGGTGGTTGCGATGGTGCGCGGCCCACCACAACGGGCCACGCTGCACGCTGGACGCCCCGATCAGGGCGAACAGGAACTGCACGACACGCGAGGTATGGAAGGTGCGGTGGGAGAAGTAACGATGGTAGAACGCGGTGATGGCGAACATGCGCACCGCGTAAAGCAGGACGGCCACGGCCACGGCTACCCAGGACACCCCTACCCAGATCACCGCCACGCAGGCCAGATGCAAGCCCACGAACGGAATTGCCCGCAGCCAGTCGATGCGATGACCGTCCGGGTCGGCCGGTTCTGCAGCCGCAGGCGACCGCGCATCGGTGTCGAACCAGCGCAGCAGGGTGGACCAGCGCCGCGGGCGGCGCGGGGGTGAAGCAGGTGTGGCCGACATCGTGCATCCCTCCTGGAGCTACTGACAGGAGATACGATGACAACGGCCGTGTGGATGCAGTGTCCGGAAAATAAATTCCGGACCCCTACAGGTTGGCGATATCTCCCTTGGCGACCACCGGCCCGGTCGGCGCGGCATGCGGTGCGCCTGCGGTGGGCTCCAGGGTGATGGCCAGCACCGAGCCGTTGACCAGCGCAGCGCGCAGTTCGGTCGGCACGTCCACCGTGTGGGCGCGGTCATTGGACACCAGGCCCAGCGATATCGGCGCGCCGCCGGCCGGGATCACCCACAGCTCCGGTGCACGGCCCTGCGCGTCGGCTGCACTGGGCACCGGCACCATCAGCACCTTGCCCAGTGCGGCATCCACGGAGGCCAGCCAGCCGGCTCGCCCATCGTCATGCAGCAGCGGGGTAACCGGGCGGGTGGCCTGCTCCGGCTCGCTGGCCGGTACCGGCGTCGGCGTCGTGGCGACCGGAGTCGGCAACGGCTGCTCGGGTGCCGGGCGGGTGAACACCGCGACCAACGCCAACGCCGCCGCCAGGGCCGTCGCGCCCTGCCAGAAGCCGGTGCGTTTCCACGGACGGGGAGCGGGCGCCGCATCGAAGGCCGCCCAGCCCAGTTCGCGCCGGACGCGCAGCCAGACATGCGCAGGCACCGGCGCGCTGCCGACTTCCTCGAGCAAGGGCGCCAGCCGCTCTTCCCACTGACTCACCAGTCGCGCGAAGCCCGCATCGGCGCTGATCCGCTGCTCGGCGTCGGCACGCTGCCCGGCGTCCAGCACGCCCAGCACGTACTCACCGGCCAACTGATCGGCGCTGGGTGGCTGTTCGTCTTCCTGTTGGAGGTCTCGGATGTTCATGGTTCCAGGCATACCCGCAACTGGGACAGGCCACGGCGGATCCAGCTCTTCACCGTGCCCAGGGGTGTGGCAAGACGGCGCGCCAGTTCATCGTGGCTGGCGCCATCCAGGAAAGCAGCGCGTATCAGACTGCGCCGCCGCGGTTCCAGCGCCTGCAGGCAGGCCGTCAGCCGTGCACTTTCATCATTGTGCTCGGCCAACTGCGCCGGTTGCAGATCACCGTCCGGCAGTTCCTCGGCAATGGACACATCGTCCAGCGCGCGTGGGGGCGCTGCACGCAGGCGGTCGATGGCCCGGTTGCGCGCCAGCATGGACAGCCAGGTCATCGCCGATGCCTTGCTGCGGTCGAAGCGCGGGGCCTTGTGCCAGACGGTCACGAAGACCTCCTGCAGCACATCCTCGGCTTCACCGCGGTCGCGCAACAGGCGCAGGCAGATAGCGAACAGACGGCCCGCAGACTGCTGGTACAGCGCATCGAAGGCCGGCCGATCCTGCGCCGCCACCTGTTCGAGCAGGGCGTCGAGGCGGCGCGCGTCGGCACCGTCGTGGGCGTCCAGCTGGGGCATCGCAGGCTCCGCATCACACTGGGATAGACCTGCATCCTCGTTGCTCGTGACGCATATCGCAAGCCCGTCAGCCCGTGCATGAGGCCACCAGGGGCTGCGCGCGCGCCTGTGCAAGCACGTTGTCGTCGGTGGCTTGCGGCGGATCCTTGAAGCGTACGCGGACCTGCGGCCACGCCCCGTTGGCATCGCGCACGTTGCCGGTGCCTTCGAACTCCAGCAGGCGGCGACCCTCACGGGCATAGACCAGGCTCACGGCGGGCACCGCAAAGCCGAACCAGGCATCGAGCTGCATCTGCAGCTTTTCGGCCGGTTGCCCCTGCCAGTCGATGGCGGCGACGCGGCGCAGCGTTACCGGCACCCAGCGCTGCCGGCTGGTGAGCAGGAACGGCAAGGCCACGGTGTCGCCCTTCAGCAGCGTTGACCAGTGTGCACGCACGGCGGCGTCGAATCCGGCATCAATCACCCCGCCGGCCGGCATCTCAAGCGCCTTGCCCTGTTCGGCCGCGGCGGTAGCGGAGCGGATGCTGACTACCCGCTTGCTCCCCTGGCGCTGCACCGACTCGCGGCGTCCGTCGCGCCCGTCGAGGAACTCGAAATCCGGCGCCTGCGCGTCGGCGGCGGGTGGCATCCATTTGCGCGCGAAGGCCCGCCCGTCGGTGCAGCGATACAGCACCAATCGCGCCTGCCGCCCGTCCACGTCCTGCAGGTAGTGGGTCTCGCGGTAGAGCGGACGACCCTCTTTGGGCGACACCGCTACGCCCTCCACGCGGGTCAGGGCCGCACCCGCGGCAAGGGGCATGAAGGCGGTCAGCAACAGGAACGGGGCGAAAGAGGCGCGCATGGCGTGGGTCCGCAGGGGGCTCATGGGCATATACGGCGCAGGCGGCACATTGGATGCAGGGTGACCGAAACGGCGCTTGACCGCGCAGCCGCTTCGGCCTAACGTGTGGTCGCCGAAGGTATCCATCGCTTCATTCGGATGAAGGGATGGATTTAAACGGGAATCCGGTGACCGTGCCCTGTGCACGCATTCCGGAGCTGCCCCGCAGCGGTGAATGGAAACGACCTCCGCCAACAGCACTGGGCCAACGCCTGGGAAGCGGCGGACACGAGGTGGGCGGCAACGCCCGTGTCCAACAGCCCGAATACCGGCCCCGGCCGGGGGACACGACCGTCCCCCGATCTGACCTGGAATCTCCGCGGGGAGGTTGCCCGGGCCCATGCCGTCCCGCCGCCTGCGGGATGCGTCGGCACGTGCACCTGTCCACGGCATCCGGTTCGCCCGCGGGGGCGAAGGTCGCTGGCAGGATGGGCGTAGGCCGGCAACGGCGCGCGACCTCCCGCAGTTCCTTCGTTCCTCAATGCCGACATGCAATGAGGACACGCTGCAATGACTACCGTTACCAACCTGGGTTTTCCCCGCATCGGCGCCAAGCGCGAATTGAAGCGGGCTCTCGAACGCCACTGGAGTGGCGAGGATGACACCGCCACCCTGCAGGCCAGCGCCGCCGCACTGCGCGCACGCCACTGGCAACTGCAGGTCGACGCAGGTGTCGACGTGCCGCCGAGCAATGACTTCAGCCTGTACGACCAGGTGCTGGATACCGCCTTCCTGTTCGACGCCATTCCCACGCGCTACCGCGCGCTTGCAGAGCGTGAGCCGCTGGCCGCGTACTTCGCGATGGCCCGCGGCCTGCAGCGCGATGGAATCGACCTGCACGCGCTGGAGATGACCAAGTGGTTCGACACCAACTACCACTACCTGGTACCGGAACTGCAGGCCGGGCAGGCCTTCGCCCTGCGCGGTGACAAGCCGCTGAGCGAATTCCGCGAGGCCAAGGCACTGGGCATCCACACCCGCCCGGTCGTACTGGGGCCGGTGAGTTTCCTGCTACTGGCCAAGACGACCGATGGGTCTTCCGCGCTGGACCTGCTGGACGCACTGCTGCCGGCCTATGTGGACCTGCTGGCGCACCTGAAGGCAGCGGGTGCCGATTGGGTGCAGCTGGACGAACCGCTGCTGGTGCAGGACCTGGATGCGGCGGCACAGGGGGCGTTCGAGCGCGCGTATGCGGTGCTGGGTGCGAACGCGGCAGCGCGACCCAAGCTCCTGCTGGCTACCTACTTCGGGGCGCTGGACGACAACCTGGCCCTGGCCACGTCGCTGCCGGTGGAGGGCCTGCACGTGGACCTGGTGCGCGCGCCCGAACAGCTGGATGCCGTGCTGAACGCCTTGCCGGCCGGCCGTGTGCTGTCTGCCGGCCTGGTCAACGGGCGCAACATCTGGCGTACCCAACTGGACAATGCGCTGATCCTGGCGCGCTATGCACAGACCGATCGCGGTCCTGATCTGTTGTGGCTGGCACCGTCGTGCTCGCTGCTGCACACCCCGGTGGATCTGTCGCTGGAAAAGAAGCTGGACGATGACCTGCGCAGTTGGTTGGCGTTCTCGCGGCAGAAGCTGCAGGAACTGCGCGTGCTGGCCGACGCACTTGATGGCCAGCCGTCTGCGGACGCCGGGCTGGCCGCCAACCGAGATGCACTGGATGCACGCCGTCGCTCGCCCCGCGTGCACAACCCCACCGTGGCCGCGCGTCTGGCCGGCTTGGGCAAGGCCGACGCACAGCGCCATGGGACCTATCCGCAGCGACGGTTGGCCCAGCATGCCGCGCTGCAACTTCCGCTGCTGCCGACGACCACGATCGGTTCGTTCCCGCAGACGCTGGACGTGCGCGACGCCCGCGCCCGGCACAAGTCCGGCAGACTTTCGCTGGCCGACTACGAGGCGTTCCTCGAGCAACAGACCGCTGACTGTGTGCGCGTGCAGGAGGAACTGGGACTGGACGTGCTGGTGCATGGCGAGTTCGAGCGCAACGACATGGTGGAGTACTTCGGTGAGCAGCTCGAAGGGTTCGCTTTCACCGGCAACGGCTGGGTGCAGAGCTACGGCTCGCGCTGCGTGAAGCCGCCGGTGATCTTCGGCGATGTCAGCCGGCCGCAGCCGATGACGGTGCGCTGGTCACGCTACGCGCAGTCCCTCACCCGCAAGCCGATGAAGGGCATGCTGACCGGGCCGGTGACGGTGCTGCAGTGGTCGTTCGTGCGCGATGACCAGGAACGCGATGTCACCTGCCGGCAGATCGCGTTGGCGCTGCGCGATGAAGTGAATGACCTGGAGGCGGCCGGCATCGGCGTGATCCAGGTCGACGAGCCGGCCATCCGCGAAGGACTGCCGCTGCGTCGCGCACAGTGGCGCGCCTACCTGGACTGGGCAGTGGAATCGTTCCGCATCAGCACCAGCGGGGTACGCGACGCTACGCAGATCCACACGCACATGTGCTATTCGGAGTTCAACGACATCATCCACTCCGTTGCGGCGATGGATGCGGATGTGATCTCGATCGAGACCTCGCGGTCGCGGATGGAGCTGCTGGATGCCTTCGTGCGCTTCAACTATCCCAACGAGATCGGCCCGGGCGTGTATGACATCCATTCCCCGCGCGTGCCGGACAAGGCGGAGATGGTGGACCTGCTGCGCAAGGCCCTGTCGGTGCTGAAGCCGGAGCAGTTGTGGGTGAACCCGGACTGCGGCCTGAAGACCCGCGGCTGGCCGGAAACCCGCGCCGCGCTGGAAGCGCTGGTGGCCGCTGCGGCGGAACTGCGTGCCGAGCATGCGGAGGCCAGCGTGGCCTGACCGGGAGAGGACGGTTGGGTCCACCTGTGGGCCCGACCTGTGGGTGGGACCTGCGGGCCCGACTTGTGGGTCGGACGTGGGGGTCGGATGTGGGGGNGGGAGGCAGCCGACTGAAGTCGGCTCTACCCCGCTGACGGCCCTGCCGTTACCCTGATGCCATGAACACCCTGCCCGCCCACGTGGCCCTGATCGTCGTCGACCTGCAACCGGACTTCATGCCCGGTGGCGCCCTGGCTTGTCTTGAGGGTGATGCGCTGGTGGCGCCCATTGCCGCGCTGTTGGCGCAGAAGCGGTATCGCACCGTGGTGGCCACCCAGGACTGGCACCCGGCCAACCACGCGTCCTTCGCCAGTCACTACCCTGACGGGCAGCCGTTCGCCCAGATCCCGCTGCACGGACATGCGCAGACGTTGTGGCCGGATCACTGCATCCAAGGCTCGGCAGGCGCCGCACTGCATGCGGGCGTCGACTGGAATGCAGCCGACATGGTGCTGCGCAAGGGCAGCAACCCGCAGGTGGATTCGTACAGCGCGTTCCGCGAGAACCACGGCCCGGACGGCACCCGTCCGCCAACCGGCCTGGCCGGCTGGCTGCGCGAGCGCGGCATCAGCGAGGTGCATGTGTGTGGGCTGGCGCGTGACTACTGCGTGCTGTGGACCGCACAGGACGCCGTCAGTGCCGGCTTCGCCGTGGGCTTCCACTGGGACCTGACCCGACCGGTCAGTGCCGACAACGACGATGCCACCCGACAGGCGTTGGCGACCGCGGGTATCGCGCTGCTGTGACCCGAGGTCACGCGCGGGAACGCGCAACGCGATGCCCAAGGCAGACCGCGCCACACACTGTAGCGCCGAGCCATGCTCGGCGAATTCCGTACGGCTTCATGATGCCTGACGCAGACCGCGCTTCGCGCTCGCCGAGCAATCGCAAAGCGCGCGGAGGACTACTGACGCGCCCCCTCGACTGAACGCGGGATCTGCCGATAAAGCCGCAACAGTTCTTCCCCCGTGCCCGTCCACCCTACCGACGTGTCGACTCTGACGCCGTTGTGCATAAGATGAAAAACCGGCGTCTGAAGCAGATTCAGCGGTGCCCATAGCGTGGAGTACTGTAGAGAATGCAATGGCATGTCCCGATGGGCTCGATTCCAGCTGCTTATTTCGTGCTGTGGCAATACGCCACCACTCGGAACCACAAGCTGGACATACCCCTGCATACCAACGAGAGCTCGAGAATCTGCTATATCGACCAATGCCTTACGCCAATAGCTACAGTATGGGTGCACGAGTGCGATGATGCGCCAACCCGACATCGGCAAGGTAACCCGATCCGCATGACCTTCTTCATCGAGCCAAAGAACTTGTCGCGTGTGTCGTTTGGCACCACGAATTCCGGGCAGCAGAGGAACCGACATTTCCTTTGCAATCCGTAGCCTGTTGGCCTCGTTGAAGCGTCCTCTCGAAACAAACGCTGCGTGCATCTGTAGATGGTTTCGCCGGGATGCACTTCCATCTCTCTGCATCTGCCTCAAGAGACAACGCATCCTCCTCAACAGGACCGGGTCGCGTTCGTAGGCATCCATTTTTGAAGTGGCATTGAAAACAACCTGACGATGTTCCTTCGCAAGGGTACGGCAGCCAATAGCGGACTTTCTGACTCGCTCATCCGCTTCATAATGGCTTCTCATCAGAGCAATTCGATCCCATCCGTCCTGCCCATCGCCGGGCTGCTCCATTGCCTCCAACTCTGCAATCAGCGAGCTACCCACTTCTCTGCCATAGGCTACGTAAGAAGCAACGGAAAGCATCAAGTAGGCGATCCCCATCTTGAGCTGCATGGCACTACCTCATCGATACCTGTGCCCACAGAAGCCCGCACTGTAAGTAAATCTGGACAACAGGCATCAGCAGCCCGACATGCAGATGAAGCTTGGCGAATCCATGCAGTTCGCCCGTCCGACACATTGGTACCGGGGATGGTCCTCCAGCACCGGATTGCCTGGAATCGGACGTGCAAGCGCTTCCATCACTCGCTCGTCCGCATCAGACTCGACGCGTAACCCTGCCAGATGGGGAAGCACGCGCTCGACACCGAACAGTGACAGTAAGGTGCGGGCATCACTGGCATTGAGTTCCTCGACAATGGGATCGATGTTGAATGTCGTCAGGCCCGCCTCATTGAAGCGCAGCGACCGAATGAAACGATCCCGCGCCGTGGGGCTGAGTGCATTCAGAGGTGAATGCGCAGAGCCCCGCATCAGCTCGGCGTCGAGCTGCTCCTGGGTATGAATAGGTGCGGATCTCTGCACGGCACGCTGGAGTTCCTGAAGATCCATGCAGTAAGCCGGCGCCATGAAAAACGGCAGGGCGATGAGTAGACATGAGGCAGGTAGAGAGCGCGATGCCATGAGCGATTCTCCGTTGATGGGATCAGTCCCACGGATTCAGCCTACGCATCGAGTTCAGGTGAAAATGCGATGCTGCTCAAGGTATACGCGAAACTTATCTAGGCACCAACGAGAGCGGGTTTCATCAATACATGTGCCGCGTCTCAGCGGAACACCACGGTCCGATGCCCGTTGAGCAGGATGCGGTGCTCTACATGCCGGCGTACCGCGCGGGCCAGCACCTGGGATTCGGTATCGCTGCCCAGCCGCACCAGCTCGCGTGGGGTCATCGCATGGTCAACACGCGCCACATCCTGTTCGATGATCGGGCCTTCATCGAGGTCTTCGGTCACGTAGTGCGCGGTGGCCCCGATGATCTTGACCCCGCGCGCGTGCGCCTGGTGGTAGGGCTGCGCACCCTTGAAGCTGGGCAGGAAGCTGTGATGGATGTTGATCGCACGCCCGGCAAACGCGCGGCACAGCGTCGGCGAAAGGATCTGCATGTAGCGCGCCAATACCACCAGATCAATCTGCTCGCGCTCGACCAGGTCGATCAGCTGCCGTTCCTGCACGTCGCGTGTATCCGCGTTGACCGGCAGATGATGGAACGGAATGCCATACGAGGCCGCCAGCGGCGCGAAGTCGGCGTGGTTGGAGGCCACCGCCGCGATATCCACCTTCAACTGGCCGCTATGGGCACGGAACAACAGATCATTGAGACAATGACCCTGCTTGCTGACCAGCACCAGCAGGCGCGCCCGGCGACGGCCATCGTGCAGTTGCCAGTCCATGCCGAAGCCTTCGCCCAGCGCGGTCATAGCCGTGTGCACCGTCTCCAGTAGCAAGCCGGCATCGCGGTCGAAATGCACGCGCAGGAAGAATCGGCCACTCTCCTCATCGCCGAACTGCTGAGCGTCGAGGATGTTGCAGCCATGTTCGTACAACAGTCCAGACACGCGGTAGACAATGCCGGTACGGTCAGGGCAGGACAGGGTAAGGATGGAGTCGGGTCGCATCCGGCCAAGTCTAGGCCACCATGCTGCGCTGCGGAATGGATGCTGTCAGATGCAACTGTCAGCGTCCCTCGCCGATCACGGGTCGCAGCTTGCGCAGTGCGGCACCATCGTCTGTCCACCCGCTGGCGCTGGCCCGCAGCTCGCCGTCACGCAGCACGTGGAACGTCGGGGTCGAGCCGGTCAACAACGGGGCCCATGCAGCGCCGGGTTGCATCGGCTGCATCGGCAGATCCGGATGTGCGGCATTCCACTCGAGCATCCGGGTGACCGGCCAGTTATTGTCGCTGGGCACTACGACCTGCAGCTGTGGCCGCAACCAGGCCAGCGTAGGGTCGTCGGCAATCGCGGCCAGCGCGTCCATCGAAAAACCACAGTACGGATGCACCAGTGCGATCACCCGGGTGCCATCGCGTGGCAACTCAGCCAGGCGGGCATGCAGCGCATCCTGCAGTTGCAGCACCTGCAGACCCGCCGTGCGTTCGCCACTGACCACAGGCAGTTCGTCCACCTTCAACGCTTCGCTCTGACCCAGCGCGTTGGCGGCCGCGAACCGACGCTGTGCGACCAGTGCGCCGTACAGGTCCCGCGCCGCCTGTGCGCTGGCAGTCCCGGATTGCTTCATGCGCTGGAACAGGCAGGTCATCCGCTGCAGCAGGGCAGGTTCGCGCGCGTAGAAGTTGAGTTGCCAGGTCGCTGCGAAGAGGTCGTCCAGGTCGCTGGCGGCGACGGTATCGCACAGGTCGGATGATTGCGTGTCCAGCGCTGCAACGCGTGCATCGGACACGTAGACCGCGCGCAGATGCTGGATCCGTTGCGCGAGCGGCTGCCCTCCGCTGCCTTCGTCGAGCGCTTGCATCCGTGCCGCCAGGCCCGTCGCCGGATCCAAAGGCGCAGCCGCCGCCACCGAGGAAGACAGCAGCAGGGACAGCAGCAGGGCGCGTGTCATCGAGTGCATCGGGAATTCCTTTCCAGACGGAACGCCTTGATCCTGCCACGATGCGATGCGCGGAGCCAGCGCCCGCCGCGTCAGCCAGGCGGGTGCACGGTCAAGGCCACCAGCCGCAGCACCAAGGGACGGACCACCAGAACGCAGCAGAACGCGACCGGCATGGCGAGGGCATAGGCCTGCAGCACGCGCGCCAGGTAAGCCCCGTCCACGCCGGCATGCGCCGCTGTGATGACCATGCACATCAGCATCGCCATGATGCCGGCCATGAAGAAGGCAAACACGTAGGGCGTGGTGCGGTGGCTCAGTTTCAGGCCGCGGCGGGCAGAGGCGGTGGAATCGGTCATCAGACAGGCGCTGCGGGAACAGCGGGCCAGCATGCCCGAGAAGGCCGGTCGGCACAGCCGTCCGCTGCTTGGGACAGACCGAAGCAGATCTTTGGGGGCGACCGTGGCACGCTGTGCGGTCATGAACCTGCTCCAGCTCATCCGCACTTTCACCCGTACCGCCGAGGCCGGCAGCATTGCCGGCGCAGCCCGTGCCCTGGGCATCAGCGCCACCGCCGTCGGCCAGAACATCGCACGGCTGGAGGCGCACCTGGGCGTGCGCTTGTTCAACCGCAGCACCCGCTCGCTGTCGCTCAGCGAGGCCGGCGCGCTGTACCTGGCCAAAGTGCAGCACATCGAGGCCGACCTGGCCGGCGCGCAGGCCGCCGTGAGCAGCGGCGACATCGAGCCGGTGGGACCCCTGCGGATTGCCTGCAGCCGTGCGTTCGGCCGGCACGTATTGGCCCCCATGCTGCCAGCGCTGCAGCGGCGCCACCCGCAACTGCAGGTGGAACTGCGGCTGTCCGACCGCGCCGTGCGGCATGCCGAAGAGTCGGTGGATGTCAGCATCCGCATCGGCGCCCAACTGCAGGATGGATTGGTGGCACGGCCCCTGGCGCGCATCCCGTTCGTGTTCTGCGCGGCGCCCTCCTATCTGGAACAGGCCGGCACGCCCACGTCACCAGAGCAGTTGGCCGCTCACCGCGCGCTGTTGTTCCGCTTCCCCGCTGATGGCCGGCCGCTGCGCTGGGGGCTGCTGGGGGAACAGGGACGCGTGGAAGCCACGATGCAGACCGGAATGATCTGCGATGACATCGACGCATTGGCTGAACTGGCAGCCGCAGGCGGCGGCATCACCCGGCTGGCCGCCTTCGTTGCCGAACCCTACCTGCGCGACGGACGCCTGCAGACCGTGCTGGCCGACGACCCGCGCTGGATGCCGGAACCGATGGAGATGTTCTTCTGCCTGAGCGACCGCCGCGACTTTACTGCCCGCATCCGGGTGTTGTTCGAACATCTGCAGGCGGGCTTGCCGACGGCATGGCAGGTGCAGGCGAGCTGACGCCGCGGCGCGGTAGAGCCGACGGGGTAGAGCCGACTTCAGTCGGCTGCTCTGCACGGAAATCCGGTTGCGTTCGGGAGAGCAGCCGACTGAAGTCGGCTCTTATCTCTTCGAGATCTGGCACTTTAGGTGCC
>NZ_JACYUV010000011.1:0-105398 GCF_014841935.1 Stenotrophomonas sp. CFBP 13725
GCGCGAATGCGATGACGTGGACCCCGCCATGGATGGCGCGAAACAAGGCACGCAGGACGCAGTTTTTGCCGTCCCCCGGCAACCCACCCCGCCCCGCCCAACACACAGCCCTGCAGGCCGTTGCTGTTGCCCTTGCTGTTGCCCTTGCTGTTGCCCTTGCTGTTGCCCTTGCTGTTGCCGTTGCTGTTGCTGTTGCCGTTGCTTCGCGCTTCTAGCCCTGGCCCGCCCACAGCGGTACGTCGTACACCACCATCACGCGGTTTTCTTCGGCATCGCGCTGGTAGTTCGACCGGAAGAATCCGTTGCGCCAGCGGATCGACAGGTGCTTCAGCGCCTCGCTCTGGAAGGTATAGCCGATTTCAAAATCACGCTGCCATTGCCGGCCCTCGCCCGCGAAGGTGGCCGGGCGCGCGTTGTCGCCTTTCACGTAGCGCAGCAGGAACTTCAGGCCGGGCACGTTGATCTGCTTGCCGTCCAGTTGGTACCGCAGCTGCCAGCTGCGTTCGTCGCGTTCCATGAAGTCGTTGATGAACGTCCAGTTGAACACGTTGCCATCGGTGCCGCCGACGAACGGCATCGCCGTGTCGCCACGCATGTCCTGCCACATGACCGCGAATTCCTGGCCGGCGTGCTGCCACGCCACCAGTCCGTTGAGCGCCCGGTTGTCGATCACACCGGCCAGCGCAGGACCCACGTCATCTGACACGTAGTAGCGCACTTCGGTGCTCAGCTTGCCCAGCGGCAGCGGCTGCTTGAACTGCACCGAGGCAACCTGCTGGCGGTACAGGTCCAGCAGTTCGCCATGCTCGACGTGCAGTTTGAAGCGGTCATTCGGGGCCCACGAAGCGCTGAACAACTGGAAGCCCTCTGAATCCGGGGTCCCGCTGAAACGGCGGTCCTTGTTGGTGATGGTCAGGTCCACGCGCTCGGTGCCGTCGCGATACCAGGAACGGTCGAAGCGCGAATAGCCCAGTTCCAGACCGTTGCCCCAACGGGCGCCCAGCGTCGCACCCTCGAAGGTCTGCGGCAGCAGGCGGCTGGTATTGGATTTCAGCAGCAGGTCCGAGGCGATGTGGCTGCCCACGCGCAGCTCGGCAGGTCCGGCCTTCGCCTTGCCGGTCACGGCGATGCGGCCGAACGCCGAGCGTGCGCCGTCTTCGTCGTAGGGCAGGATGCCGGTGCCGACTTCAGACTGCAGGCCATCCAGTTTGAAATCGGCCAGCCCCAGCACGTCGATGCCGAAACCGATCACGCCCGGCGTATAGCCGCTGCGCGCGTCCAGCAGGAAGCCCTGCGCCCATTCCTCGCGCTTGCCCTGGCCACTGCCACTGCGGAAATCACGGTTGTAATAGAAGTTGGTTGCGGTCAGGTCGGCGCTCGCGCCGGCCAGGAAACCTTGGCCATCGGCGGCCAGTGCCGAAGCACTGGCCAGCCCGAGGCAGATGAATGAAGAAGTGCGTGCAAGTTTCATGAGTCCGGCCCCTCCGCCGTACACAGATGGAAGAACGGATCAGAACAGCGCGCTGGCCACCAGGATCAGCAGCAGCGATACCACCGAGGCCAGTGACACCGGCAGGCTCAAGGTCTTCAGCGTGCCGCGCAGGGTCATGCCGAAGGTGGTCTGCATCAGCCAGAACGTGTTGCTGGTGACATGCACCAGGAACAGCGACCCGGAGCCTGCCGCCAAGGCGACCAGCACCGGTGGCACGTCCAGCGAATGCAGCGCCGGGGCCAGCATGCTGGCGGCGGTGATTGCCGAGGCGGATACCGAGCCGATCGCGATGTGCAGGATGGCGGCCACCACCCACACCAGCAACAGCGGTGCGGCCGAGTTGGCGCTGAAGTAGCCCGACAGGATGTCGCCCAACCCGGTGGTGGCGACCACCGCGGACAACGAGCCGGCCACGCCGGTCAGCAGCAGGATCTGACCGCTTTCCTTGAACGCATCGGTCACCGCACCACTGCGGTCATGCGCAGGGACAGTGAAGCGGGCGATGACGAAGGCCAGCACCAGGCCGCAGAACAGCGCGAACGTCGAGTTGCCCACGGCTGCCAGCGCCGGGATGTCCAGGCCCAGTGCACGATCCAGTGCGCCGGTGGCGATCATCAGCAGCGGCACGATGATCGGCAGCAGCGACAGCTTCAGCGGTACCGCGTTGTCTTCGTCCTTGATCTCGGCGGCGACCACGGCCGGTGCCTGGTCATCGGGCAGTTCATCGGTGTCTGGATTCCAGAACCCGCGACGCAGCAGGAAGTGGAACCCCCACAAGGTCAGGAACACGGTCGGGACCGCAATCGCCAGGCCGACCAGCAGCATCGTCCCCAGCTCCACGTCCAGCACCGCCGACAGCGCCAGCGCGGCCACGCCCGGCACCACCATGGTCAGTGCGAGGTAGATACCCACGCCGACCGCACCGGCCATCTTCGGTAGCGCGTCGCCGCCCATGCGCTTGGCGGTGGCACGTGCCAGTGGCGCGGACATCAACAGCAGCACGTCGGTGTAGATCGGCGGGAAGATGGACGTCAGGATCGTGGCGAACGCATACGGCATCTGCGTGGGCTTGAAGGTACGGACCAGCAGGCGCACCACCTGCTGGAAGGCCCCCATGCGGTGCAGGAAGGCGCCGATCATCACGCCGAAGCCGATCAGCAGGCCGATCTTGCCCATCAGGTCGCCGAAGCCGTCGGTGATCGCCTCGATGGTCGGGCCGAACCCCAGCCCGGATGACAGGCCCAGATACAGCGGGCCGGCGATCAGCGCGATCATCGGGTTGACCTTGAAGTAGATGATCAACAGGACGATCAACAGGATGGCGAACATGGCGTTCGCCAGCACAAACCACTCGTGCATGATTCCCTCCCAGGAATGAAGCGTGTTCTGTAGAGCGGAGCCGTGGCCCGCTGTGAAAGTTCGAAAGGGTTACGCGGCGCGCAGTCCCGGTGGAGCCGGATGCAGGTCGCGCACGCGTCCTGCCTTGGCCACCTGGCCGGCGGTGTCGTGGCCTACCAGCGCAGGCAAGCCGCGCGACAGGGTGATCAGCGCGGGCAGGTCCAACCCGGTTGCAATCCCCATCTCTTCGCACATCGCGACCAGGTCTTCGGTACAGATGTTGCCCGACGCACCGGGGGCGAACGGGCAGCCGCCCAGCCCACCCAGTGCGGCATCGAAGCGCTGTGCGCCGGCATCGAAGGCGGCGATCACATTGGCCAGTCCCAACCCGCGGGTGTTGTGGAAATGCAGGGTCAACGCATCGGCCGCGACCAGCTTCAAGGCCTGCTCCACCAAGGTGGCCACCTGGCGTGGATTGGCCATGCCCGTGGTGTCGGCCAGCGTGATGCCGGTGCAGCCCAGGTCAAGGTAGCGGCGGACCAGATCGAGCACCTTCGGCACCGGCTGGTCGCCGTCGAACGGGCACCCGAACGCGGTGGCCACGGTGCCATTGAGCCGTGTCTCGCCCCGCGGCAACGCGGCGATCTGCGCGAAGCCGGCGAAGCTTTCCTCGGTGGTCATGCGCATGTTGGCCAGGTTATGGGTCTGGCCGGCGGACATCACCAGGTTGAGCTCGTCCGCACCGGCGGCAAGCGCGCGCTCGGCACCTTTCAGGTTCGGCACCAGCGCCACGTAGACGGTTCCCGAAGCGCGCTGCAGGCCGGCGAACACCTCGGCCGCATCGGCAAGGGCCGGCACGGCCTTCGGTGAAACAAAGCTGCTGACCTCGATGCGTTCGAAGCCCAGCGCACTGAAGGCGTCACCCAGGCGGATCTTTTCTGCGGTGGGGACGAACACCGGTTCAATCTGCAGGCCATCGCGCAGGCAGACTTCCTGCACGATCAAGCGGCGGTCGGCGGTCATGCGCGTACTCCCCGGCCACTGGCGGCGGCGATGGCATCGGCGGCCATACCCAGTTCCGTCAGGACCTGATCGGTGTGTTCACCCAGCGCCGGGCCGGTCCAGTGCATCTGCCCCGGCGTTTCAGACAACTTCGGCACGATGCCCGGCAGGGTGATCGGCTGGCCGTCGGGCAGGGTGGTTTCCAGCAGCATCCCGCGTGCACGGTAGTGCGGGTCGGCGACGATGTCGGCGGCCGAATAGATGCGTCCGGCCGGCACGTCGGCCGCGTCCAATGCCGCCAGCACGGCATCGATGTGCAGGCCGCTGGTCCAGTGGGTGATCGCCGCGTCCAGCTCCGCGTTGCGCAGCACGCGGCCGGGATTGGTGGCCAGTGCGGCATCCGCAGCCAGATCATGGCGGCCGATGGCCTGCATGAAACGGCGAAAAATCGGATCGCTGTTGCCGGCGATCACCACGAAGCTGCCATCGGCCGTCGGGTAGGTGTTGGAGGGGCTGATACCAGGCAGCGCGCCGCCGGTGCGCTCACGTACCGTGCCGAACATCGCATGTTCCGGCACCAGGCTTTCCATCAGGTTGAACACGCTTTCCACCAGCGACACATCGACCACCTGGCCACGGCCTTGCCCGGTCTTCACCCGCAGCAGGGCCATCAGTGCGCCCATCACCCCATGCAGCGATGCAAGCGAATCGCCCAGGCTGATCCCCACGCGGGCGGGCGGTGTACTCGGATCGCCAGTGGTGTAGCGGATGCCGCCCATCGCTTCGCCGATCGCACCAAAGCCCGGCCGATCGCGGTAGGGGCCATCCTGGCCGTAGCCGGAGATGCGCACCATGATCAGGTCGGGGTTCAGCGCGGACAGCACGTCCCAGCCAAGGCCCAGCTTTTCCAGGCCGCCGGGACGGAAGTTCTCGATCACCACGTCGGCACTCGCTGCGAGCTGACGTGCGGCCTCGGCGCCTTCGACGGACTTCAGGTCCAGCGCGACGGACTTCTTGTTGCGTGCCTGCAGCGACCACCACAGCGAGGTATCGCCATGCAGCTTGCGCCATTTGCGCAAGGGGTCGCCGCCCTCGGGCGACTCGATCTTGATCACGTCCGCGCCGAATTCCGCGAACAGGCGCGCGGCGAACGGCGCTGCGATCAGTGTTCCGAATTCAACAACACGGATGCCATGCAATGGACCGGACATCATCAACCCTCCCAGGAAGCAGGTCCGCAGGGTAGGTCGCTGAGGCAGGCGGCGCCATGCCTTTCTGACGAAAAAGCGTTCGCATATCGCGAACGCCTACGCCTTTAGTCGAAGGTGCTCCACCAGCTGTTGGGCGGCGGTGGACAGGGGCCGATCGCCGCGCCAGACGAGTTTCAGCTCACGCTGGGCCCACCCGTCGGTGAGCGGCTCGATGTGCAGGTTCATCGCCCGCCCAAACAGGGCGAACACGGGCTCCGGCACCACGCCGATGCCCAGGCCGGCCTGCACCGTGCGGCAGATCGCATCGAAACCCGGCACGTGGATGCGCCGTCGCAACGCCCTGCCCGCATCACGTGCGGCCATCTGCGAACGGGTGAAGATGGAACTCTCCGCATGCAGCGCGATCTGGTCGTAGCCCAGCGTATCGGCGAACGCGAGCGGACCCCCGCCCGCCAGGGGGTGGTCCGGGCGCATCAGCATGACCAGCCGATCGCGGCGGAACGGCAGCGCGGTCAGCTCTCCCAGTTCGCCATCGCCGGAGCACACGCCGATCTCCGCCCACCCTTCCTGGATGCCGCGCACCACGCCGCCGGTAGGCCGCTCTTCGAGCTCGATGCGCAGGTCCGGATGGGTCAGGAAGAACTGCTCCAGCTCTTCCGGCAGGTAAGCCACGATGGCCGACAGGTTGGCCAACATGCGGATGTGCCCGCGGATGCCACGGCGGTACTCCAGCAGCTCCGACGACAATGCTGCCGCGGCCAGCAGCATGCGGCGCGCGTGCTGCAGCAGGCTCTCGCCGGCCAGGGTGAGCTGCATGCCGCGCGAGTTGCGGGTGAACAGGGCAACGTCCAGCCCGCTTTCCAGATCGTTCAGGCGACGGCTGGCGGCGGACGTGGCGATGGCTTCGCGCTCGGCCGCGCGGGTCAGTGATCCCTCTTCGGCCACCGCGACGAACAACCGCAAGGTGGTGAGGCTGATCCGATCGATGGACATCGGCTGGCTGATGGGAAGGATCCTGCTGCAGGCGAACTGACATTGTACGGCGCACCGCTGCGCTGCCCGTGGCACGGGTGGATGCTCGAGGAACGCTCGCGGAATGGCCGAGAAATTCCGAGAAATTCCGAGAAATGCATGGGGAATGCCCGCGAAATGTGCCGGGGGAGGATAACCGCGGAATGCACGGGAATGCATGGGGTATTCACGGCGAAATGCCCGCGGAATGCACGGGGGAATGACCGCGGAATGCGTGGGGGATGCACGGGGAACGAACGGGGAAATGGCCGCGGAATGCACGGGAACGCATGGGGAAATGCGCGGGAAAATATCTCAGGGTAGAGCCGACTTCAGTCGGCTGCTCTTCTTACCGCAGCCGACTGAAGTCGGCTCTACCAAGTCCAAGTCCAAGTCCAAGGCCAAAGCCAAAGCCAAAGCCAAGTCCAAGTCCAAGTCCAAGTCCAAGTCCAAAGCCAAGGCCAGTTCCAATGCCAAGGCCAAGGCCAAGTCAACGTCCGAAGCCAGGTCCACGTCCGAAGCCGAATGCAGAGCCAACGAGACGTCCGAAGCCGAATGCAGAGCCAACGCCGCGTCCGAAGCCAAATCAGCGTCCAGATCCAAGTCCAAACCCAAACCCAGATCCAAACCCAAACCCAAACCCAAACCCAAACCCAAACCCAAACCCAAACCCAAACCCAAACCCATTGAAACGCCGCATCTCGCCGCCACCGCCCATCGCGGCGCTGCCACCCTTCGGTGTAACTTGGTCACATCCGCGACCGGGCCCCGTCCCGTTTGCATGACCATCAGCAAGGGGAAGCAAGGAAGATGTCCAGAATCCACCTGAAACTGGCCGGGGTGTTGGCCAGTGTCCTGTGCGCGTCCTGCAGCGCGCCGCCCTCCGCGGGCGACGGCGACGGTACCGGACGCCACTACGGGCAGATCGAGTTCAAGCCCTGCACGTTGAGCGGCTCGGTGGCCTCGGCCAATGTCGAAGCCCAGTGCGGCACCTTGTCGGTTGCGGAGAATCCGGCTGCGCCGGACGGCCGCCGGATCGACCTGCGCATTGCCTGGTTGCCGGCGGACAACAACGCTACCGGCCTGCCGGATCCGGTGTTCTTCATTGCCGGCGGCCCGGGGCAGGCGGCCAGCGAGGTCGCGCTGCCCGTCAGCACCGCGCTGCGCCTGGTGGGCAAGCAACGCGACATCTTCCTGGTCGATCAGCGGGGCACCGGTGGCTCCAATCCGCTGAGCTGCCTGGGTGCCGACGGCAAAGAGCTGCCGATGGACGAGAAGGCCGAACCTACCGAAGCCAACGTCCGCGCTTACGCCGGCCGGTGTGCTGCGTCGCTGCAGGGCCGCGCGGACCCGCGCTTCTACACCACCTCGCAGGCCATTGACGATCTGGACGCGGCGCGCAAGGCGCTTGGCGCGCAGCAGCTGAACCTCGTCGGCGGCTCCTACGGCACCCGTGTGGCACAGCACTATCTCGCCCGCTACCCGCAGCACGTCCGCAGCGTGGTCATCGACGGCGTGGTGCCCAACGATCTGGTGGTCGGCGGTGATTTCGCCAACACCTTCGAAGACGCGATCATCCTGCAGTCCGCGCAGTGCATCAAAGACGCGGCCTGCGCCAAGCGCTTCCCGGTCAATACGCGCACGCAGCTGCGCACGGTGATGGATGCGCTTGCCGCAGCACCGGTGACGGTGGACTACCGGGATCCGGCCACCGCCGAAGCGCGGCAGGACGTGCTCAGTCCAGACAGCGTGATCGGGCTGGCGTTTGCGTTCTCCTACATGCCGGAGCTGTCATCCTTGCTGCCGGTCGTGCTGGATGAGGCCGCGCACGGGCGGTATGCGCCACTGGCCGCACTCAGCCGCAATGCATCGCGCGCGGTCGACCTGCAGATCAACCGCGGCATGCAGTGGTCGGTGATCTGCAGCGAAGACGCGCCGCGCTTCCAGCCCGCTGCACAGAGCGATCGACTGCTCGGCCCGCACGTGGCCGGCATGTTCTTCGCTGCCTGCCAAGCCTGGCCCCACGACAAGGCCCCGGCCGACAGTGCCGTACCGCTGAAGAGTGACGCATCCGTGCTGCTGCTGTCGGGCGAGCTGGACCCGGTGACGCCGCCGCGCTATGCGGAGCAGGTGCTGAAAGGCTTGCCCAATGGCCACCATATCGTCGCCCGCGGCCAGGGCCACGGCACCCTCAACGCAGGCTGCATGCCGCGGGTGGTGGCGCAGTACATCGAAACGGCAGACGCCAAGGCAGTAGATGCCGGCTGTCTGGACGCGCTGAGCCACGTGCCGGCGTTCACCTCGTTCAACGGATGGGAACCATGATCGTCGCAGAGGGCCTGCACAAGGCATTCAATACCAAGACCGGCCGCATCCAAGCGGTGCAGGACGTCAGCTTCCGTGCCGAGGATGGCCGCATCACCGGCCTGCTCGGCCCGAACGGCGCAGGCAAGACCACCACCATGCGCATGCTGTACACCTTGATGAGCCCGGACCAGGGCCGTGTCACCGTCGATGGCATCGATGCGAATGTCGATGCGACGGAAGTGCGCCGCCGACTGGGCGTGCTGCCCGATGCGCGCGGCGTCTACAAGCGGCTGACCGCGCGCGAGAACATCGCCTATTTCGGTGAACTGCATGGGCTGGATGCTGGCACCATCGCCCAGCGCACCGAGGCGCTGTCGCGCGCACTGGACATGGCTGACATCCTGGACCGGCAGACGGATGGCTTTTCGCAGGGCCAGCGCACCAAGACCGCCATCGCCCGCGCGCTGGTGCATGACCCGCGCAACGTCATCCTGGACGAGCCGACCAATGGCCTGGACGTGATGACCACCCGGGCCATGCGCCGCTTCCTGCACGGCCTGCGCGACGAAGGTCGCTGCGTGATCTTCTCCAGCCACATCATGCAGGAGGTCGCCGCGCTGTGCGATCGCATCGTGATCATCGCCAAGGGCACGGTGATGGCCGCCGGCAGTGCCGATGAACTGCGCGAACAGGCGGGCGAGAGCAACCTGGAGGACGCCTTCGTCAAACTGATCGGCACCGAAGAGGGCCTGCACGCATGAGCATCATGTCCACGTTGTTCACCGTGATGCGCAAGGAACTGCGCGACCTCTCGCGTGATCGACGCACGCTGGCGCTGACCCTGCTGTTGGGTCCGCTGCTGTACCCGATCCTGATCCTCGGCATGGGCAAACTCGCCGAAAGCCGGGTCAAGTCGCAGATAGATCAACCCCTGGACATCCCGACCATCGGCGCACAGAACGCGCCGAATCTGGTGCGCTTCCTCGCCGCCCAGGGGCTCAATGCAACCGACGCGCCGAAGGACCTCAACCAGGCGATTTCCGACCAGCGCATCGACGTGGCGCTGCGCATCAGCGATGAGTTCGATGAGCGCTGGCGCGATGGCCGTCCGGCACTGGTGGAGATCCTGCAGGACAGCACGCGGCGTGCCGCCGATGTGCCGACGGCCCGGTTGAAGGCGGCCCTGCAGACCTACAACGGCCAGGTCGGCGCGCTGCGCTTGATGGCGCGTGGTATCGACGCCCAGGTTGCACGTCCGCTGGACGTCGCCTCGCAGGACATGGCATCGACCGAAGCCAAGCAGGGCATGATGCTGTCGATGCTGCTGCCGCTGCTGTTGACGATCACCTCCTTCCTTGGCGGCGCCTACCTGGTCATGGATACCACCGCCGGCGAGCGCGAGCGGCAATCCTTGGAACCGCTGCTGGCCACGCCGGCCAAGCGCAGCGCCATCGTCAGCGGCAAGATCGCCGCCGCGTGTGCGGTCGGACTGGTCTCCCTGCTGCTGACATTGGCCGCGTTCAAGATCAGCGCCCAGCTGTCGGACAGCAGCGTCGGCCGCCAGCTCAACATGGGACTCGGATCGATGCTGCAGATGCTGTTGGTGATGCTGCCGATGCTGCTGATCGGCACCTCGCTGCTGACCTTCCTGTCGGCGGCCTCCAAGAGCATGAAAGAGGCGCAGAGCCACATGACCTGGCTGATGCTGTTGCCGATGCTGCCCAGCTACGCGCTGATGGTGTACCCGCTGAAAAGCGTGCTCTGGCAGTACGCCGTACCGTTCCTGTCGCAGAACCAGATGCTGCTGAAGGTGATCCGCCACGAGCACATCAGCCCCACCATCTGGGCGATCTACCTCGGCGCCAACGTCGGCCTCGCCGCCCTGCTCTGGTACGCCGCCGTCCGCCGCTACCAGCAGGAACGCCTCGCGATCTCCGGCTGAAAAAAGGGGACGGAGGGGATTAAGTCGTTTTCGACTCCCTCCGTCTTCTCATCGCGCCCCTGTACCGTGCAGGCCCTCTTTGCGAGGGCGGCCGGGACACCGCATTGCGACCGACTGGCCCAGCGTTTCGCGCAGCATCTCCAGGAAGCGCTCATCCCCCAGCGGCGACTGCCTGCGTTCGTGCTGGCGGATGGTGGCCGCATCGTCCTGTGCGTGGCTGTCCTGCAGGAACGTGTGGTAGCGCGAGGTTATCTCCGTCGGCGTCTCGCCCAGCGCTCGGTAGGCAGGATGTGCCACCAGCAACGGATCGCGCCGCAGCCCCAGGTTGCCGTGCACGCTTGACCAGCGATGCTGCTCGGCACGGTCCACCAGCCCCGCCCGCACCGGATTGAGCTCGATGTAGCGGTACACCGCCAGCAGATATCGGTCGTGATCGATCAGGCTCGAGTGGAAACGCCCCTGCCACAGCGGGCCGCAACGCCCGTGGCGCTGATTGAAGGCCTGCACGTACCCGTTGCCCAACGCACGCATCGCGAAGGCGAGCGAGTTTTCCGCGCGTGGCGTGGCCAGCAGATGCACATGGTTCCCCATCAGCACATAGGCGTGCAGGGCGACGCCGTATTTTACGAACGCTTTGTGCAGGACGCGGAGGAAGTGCTCACGGTCCTGATCGTCGAAGAATATCGCGCCTTTGTTGACGCCGCGCTGGACGACGTGGAAAGGCAGGCCGGGGACCAACAGACGGGCATGGCGAGGCATCAGCGGGGCACTCCAGGCAGGCTGGAAGCACAGCATGACCCGCGGTGTCGCCCATCCGTATCAGCGCACAGCGCACCAGGCCGTCGCGGCATGGCGCGCGCTGCACAGGGAGGGGATTACGACTTAATCCCCTCCGTCCCCTTTTTTAGTTGCCGGGGCTGAAGGCGAGGGTGCGGCGGGTGGTGACCGGGGCGGCCACGGGTTCGAAGCGCCAGCGCTTTACGGCGCTCAGGGCTTCGCGGTCGAAGGTGCGGGCCGGTGTGGCGCGCAGCACGCGCGCACTGGTCACCGAGCCGTCGGTGCCTACGGTGATTTCCACCAATACTTCGCCGGACGTGTTCGAACGCAGGGCGTCGGCCGGGTAGCGCGGGGCCGGCGTGCTGACCGGGCGCAGCGTGGGGGCAGCGGTCTGGCGAGCGGCGGCAGCGGCCTGCGCGGCAGCCTGCTGCTGGCGCTGCTCGGCCTCGCGACGGGCGGTGTCCGCTGCGGCCGCTGCCGGGGTCGGTGCGGGCGCTGCCGCCGGTGCAGCGACGGGCTGCTGCGCGGCGATCTGCTGCGCAGCGGCGGCCTCACGGGTGCGCTGTTCGGCCAGCTTCTGCTGCTCGGCCAACTGCTTGGTCTTGGCCTCGGCTTCACGCTTCACCCGGTCGGTTTCTTCCGTGGTGCGCTGCGCGGCCACTTCCACGCCGCGGGTGATGCCCTGCTTCAGGCGCGGCAGTGCCGGCGCCTTCGGATCGACTTTCTCGATCAGCGCGATCAGCCGCTGGCCTTCTTCGAAATCTTCGCGTGCCAGATTCTGCTCGGCGGCGATCAGGGTGTAAGGCAGCAGGTCGGTCAGCGCGCTCTTCACCGAGGCGTCGTCCGGGGTCTTGTCGCGCAGCGCCAGGTAGTACTCGATGGCGTTGTCACCGGCCGGCGCGTACATGCGGTTTTCGCGCAGTGCCTGGCTGGCCGATTCACGCAGTTCTTCGCTGCCCATCGCCTGTACCTTGCTGGACACCGCAGGCGGCGCCACGGGCGCGGTCGGCGTGGCGGCAGCGGGCTTGGCGGCATCGGCCGCAGGCGCGGCGGTTTCGTCCTTGCCGGAACAGGCCGCCAAGCCCATCAGCAGGAAGGCAGGCGCCAGCAGGCGCGCACGGACAACCACGGATTTGCTGACGTACGACATCCAACTTCCCCTTGAATACGACGGTACGAAAAGCCCGGCACTGGTCCCAGGCGATGGCCGGCGGCGTTTCCCGACGCCGCCGGCAGATTCACTCAGGGATGCAATCTAGCATCCCGTGCCCGTGATGGGGCAGGGGTACGTGCCGCCGTTCCCTTCAGTGCGCTCGGTGCGCATCCTTGGCAGGCTCATTGCCGCTGTTCATCAGCTTGTCGGTCCAGGCGATACCGATCGCAGACAGGATGAATACGGCATGGATGATGGTCTGCCACAGCACGCCGGTCGAGGTCAGGGTCGAGCACCGGGCGGCGCCGATGTTGGCGGCAGACGCAGCGGCGTTCATCAGCTCCGGCGGACACAACGGCAGGCCATCCAGTGCGCCGGCGGCGATGAACGTCTTCAGCAGGTGGATCGACGAGATGCCGATGATCGACAGCGCCAGCTTCACTTTCAGCACGCTGGCGTTGACGTGGCTCAGCCACTCCGGCTGGTCCGGGTGGCCTTCCAGGCGCAGGCGCGAGACGAAGGTTTCGTAACCGCCGACGATCACCATCACCAGCAGGTTGGAGATCATGACGACGTCGATCAGGCCCAGCACGATCAGCATGATCTGCTGTTCGCCGAGATGGCCTGCTTCCATGATCAGGTGCCACAGCTCCTTGCCGAACAGGAACACGTAGACGCCCTGGGCAACGATCAGGCCCAGGTACAGCGGCAGCTGCAGCCAGCGCGAGGCGAAGATCAGCGTGGACAGCGGGTTGGGGCGGTACGGAGGAGTCATGGACGGCATGCTGCGTTGCAGGAGAGCGCGCAGAGTACTGGCCCACGATGACGGTGCCAAGCCAGTGCGCGTTCTACACTCGGTGGACATCCTCGCCGAGTGCCACTGCCATGATCGATCTGTATTACTGGCCCACCCCGAATGGCCACAAGGTCACCCTGTTCCTCGAAGAGGCCGGGCTGGAGTACCGCATCCATCCGGTCAACATCGGGGCCGGCGACCAGTTCAAGCCGGAGTTCCTGGCGATCTCGCCGAACAACAAGATGCCGGCCATCGTCGACAACGCACCCGCCGGCGGCGGCGCACCGCTGAGCGTGTTCGAATCCGGCGCGATCCTGCTGTACCTCGCGGAAAAGACCGGCACCTTCCTGTCGCGCGACGCCCGTGAGCGCGTGGAGACCCTGGAGTGGTTGTTCTGGCAGATGGCCGGGCTGGGGCCGATGAGCGGGCAGATGGGACACTTCACCGTCTATGCGCCTGAGAAGATTCCGTATGCCATCGAACGCTATGGCAATGAAGTCACCCGCCTGCACGGGGTGATGGACAAGCGGCTGGCGCAGCACGAGTGGCTGGCAGGTAGCGAATACAGCATCGCCGACATGGCCAGCTACCCGTGGATCGGGCCATACGACAAGCTGCCGCCCGACTATGCCGCGTTCCCGAACCTGCACCGCTGGCAGCAGGCCATTGCCGCACGGCCCGCCACCCAGCGCGCCTACGCCCTGCGCCAGCAGGTCAACCCGGACGCCGGCAAGCCGATGGGCGAAGAAGGACGCAAGCACCTGTTCGGCAAGCGCTGAGCAGATCGTGCGCTGGGGCGTGGCCCGTCCCAGCGCACCACCAGGCACCCGGCGAGGCAGCCGTTGGCGCAGCGGGTTAGGATTGGGGTTGCTGCATACCGGAACCGTCCATGCGCCACCTTTTTGCTGCCCTTGCCCTGATGTTCGCCACGACCACCGCTGCCCACGCAGAAAAACTCACCCTGGAAGCCATCACCGGCTCGCTGCCGCTGTCCGGCCCGACGCTGATGAAGCCGAAGGTCGCCCCGGACGGGTCGCAGGTAAGCTTCCTGCGCGGCAAGGATAGCGACCGCAACCAACTGGACCTGTGGACGTATGACATCGCCAGCGGGCAGACCCGCCTGCTGGTCGATTCCAAGGTGGTGCTGCCGGGCACTGAAACGTTGAGCGATGAAGAAAAGGCCCGCCGCGAGCGCCAGCGCATCGCCGCGATGACCGGCATCGTGGATTATCAGTGGTCGCCCGATGCCCGCAGCCTGCTGTTCCCGCTGGGCGGCGAGCTGTACCTGTATGACCTGCAGAAACAGGGTAGTGCGGCCGTGCGCCAGCTTACCCACGGCGAAGGCTTTGCCACCGATGCCAAGCTGTCACCCCTCGGCGGCTTCGTCAGCTTCATCCGCGCGCGCAACCTCTGGGTGATCGACCTGGCCAGCGGCGCGCAGCGTCAGCTCACCACCGACGGCAGCGCGACCATCGGCAACGGTGTCGCCGAGTTCGTCGCCGACGAAGAGATGGACCGCCACACCGGCTACTGGTGGGCACCGGATGATTCCGCCATTGCCTTCGCCCGCATCGACGAAAGCCCGGTGCCGGTGCAGAAGCGCTACGAGGTCTATCCGGACCGTACCGATGTGATCGAGCAGCGCTACCCGGCTGCAGGCGATGCCAACGTGCGCGTGCAACTGGGCGTGATCGCACCGGTAGCCGGGTCGCCGCCGCGCTGGATCGACCTGGGCACCGACCCGGATATCTATCTGGCACGCGTGGACTGGCGTGACCCGAAGCATCTCAGCTTCCAGCGCCAGAGCCGCGACCAGCGGCAGCTGGATCTGGTGGAAATCGCGCTGGACAGCGGCGCGCAGCGCGTGCTGGCCCATGAAACCAGCAAGACCTGGGTGCCGCTGCACAACAGCCTGCGTTTCCTGGCCGATGGCAGCCTGCTGTGGTCTTCCGAGCGCACCGGTTTCGAGCATCTGTACCGCATCGACAAGGCCGGCAAGGCACACGCGCTCACCCACGGCGACTGGCCGGTAGACGAACTGCTGGCGGTGGACGAGGCCGCAGGGCAGGTGTTCTTCCGTGCCGGCGTTGAATCGTCACGCGAGAGCCAGATCTACAGCGTGCCGCTGCAGGGGGGGGCGCTGAAGAAACTGTCGCAGGCCCCGGGCATGCACAGTGCCAGTTTCGCCCGCAACGCCAGCGTGTACGTGGACAGCTGGTCCAACACGCGCACGCCGCCGCAGATTGAGCTGTTCCGCGCGAACGGCGAGAAGATCGCCACGCTGGTGAGCAACGACCTGGACGATCCTTCGCATCCGTATGCGCGCTACAAGGATGCCCAGTTGCCAGTGGAATTCGGCACGCTGACCGCCGCCGACGGCCGCACGCCGCTGCACTACAGCGTGATCAAGCCGGCAGGCTTCGACGCCGGCAAGCGCTACCCCGTTGCGGTGTACGTGTACGGCGGCCCGGCATCGCAGACGGTCACCGATGCCTGGCCGGGCCGTGGCGATCACCTGTTCAACCAATACCTGGCCCAGCAGGGCTACGTGGTGTTTTCGCTGGACAACCGCGGCACCCCTCGTCGCGGCCGTGACTTCGGTGGCGCGCTGTACGGCAAGCAGGGCACGGTCGAAGTCGCCGACCAGCTGCGCGGCGTGGAATGGCTGCAGAAACAGCCGTGGGTGGATCCGGCGCGGATCGGCGTGCAGGGCTGGTCCAACGGCGGCTACATGACCCTGATGCTGCTGGCCAAGGCGTCCAACCGCTATGCGTGTGGTGTGGCCGGTGCACCGGTCACCGACTGGGGTCTGTATGACACCCATTACACCGAACGCTACATGGACCTGCCGACCCGCAACGAAGCCGGCTACACCGAAGCCCGCGTACTCACGCACATCGATGGCCTGCGCTCGCGTCTGTTGTTGATTCACGGCATGGCCGACGACAACGTGCTCTTCAGCAATTCCACCGTGCTGATGAGTGCCTTGCAGAAGCGCGGCCAGCCGTTCGAGCTGATGACCTATCCGGGCGCCAAGCATGGACTGTCCGGGGCCGATGCCCTGCATCGCTACCGGGTAGCGGAAGACTTCCTCGGGCGTTGCCTGAAGCCGTGAGCTCAAGGCCGGTCTCTTTCGCTGGGCGAGAGGGACCGGCCCGCTTCTGCGATACAGGGCCACGGCGACGAGCGTGACCTCCGGCCGATTGCCGCGCCGCCGGTGAATGCGTAGGGTGCAGGCATTGCCCATCACCTGGATTGCCTGATGAAGCCGCTTGCCTTTGCCGTCGCCCTGGCCCTCGGGCTCACTCCGTTGCTGTGCGCTCCGTCGGCCGCTGCAGCGCCCGCCGCGGCCACCGCCGCCGCCGCGAAAAAGCCGGCTGCCGCGCCCGCCTGGGTGGCACGCAGCAACCAGCTGGCGCAGATCCTGCTCGACGCGCAGGGCCCATTCCAGCCGGAAAGTACCGGCTTCTTCGGCGTTCCCGGCTACGACGACAAAGTCGCCGACCTCGGTCCGGATAACGGCAAGCGCTACCGCGATGCGATGACCAAGGCGCGCGGCGAACTGCAGGCCAAGCTGGCTGGCGAGAAAGATCCCAACGTCCGTCAGGACCTGGAGATCATGATCGGCGCGGCCAACGAGAGCATCGAGGGCAGCGCGCTGACCGAGCAGTATTTCCTGCCGTGGAGCGATGCGCCGCAGACCATCTTCAGCGGTCTCAACCTGCTGCTGTCCGACCAGGTGCCGGCCGAGCGTCGGGCCAAGGCCGTGGATCGCCTGAAGGCCTACGCGGGCCTGCAGCAGGGCAGCACGGCGCTGACCACGCTTGCCCGCCAGCGTTACGAAGAGCGCCTGTCCAACAAGGCCTTGCTGCAACCGACGAAGATCGAAGTGCAGCAGTCGCTCGACAACGTGGATACCTACGTGAGCGGCATCGAATCGCTGCTGCAGAAGTACAAGATGACCGGCGCGGACGACGCGATGAAGGCCCTCGCCGGCCAGATGAAGGACTATGCCGCCTGGACCCGCGCCGAGGTACTGCCGAAGGCCCGTGACGACGCGCGTCTGCCCGCGCCGGTGTACGCGTTCCAGCTCAAGCAGGTCGGCATCGACATCGCCCCGCAGCAGCTGATGCAGCGTGCGCAGCTGGAGTTCATGGAAACCCGCTCGGCGATGCGCCAGTTGGCCCCGCTGGTGGTGCAGGCCAAGGGCCTGAAAGTTGCCGATACCGCCGACATCGTGGCCGTCATCCGCGCGCTGAAGCAGGAAAAGATTCCCAACGACCAGCTGGAAACCCACTACCGCAAGGTGATCGATGCGATCGACCCGCTGATCCACGAGCACAAGATCGTCGACGTGCCGCAGCGGCCGATGCAGATGCGCCTGGGTTCAGCCGCCGAAAGCGCAGCAAGCCCTGCGCCGCATTTCCTGCCTGCACCGTTGGTCAACAATACCGGGCAGCAGGGTACGTTCGTCCTGCCGCTGGGCAATCCGGCAGCTGGCGAAGGCGCGCAGTACGACGACTTCAATTTTGGCTCCGCCGCCTGGACGCTGAGTGCGCACGAAGGCCGCCCGGGTCACGAACTGCAGTTCACCGCTATGGTGGAGCGCGGCATCTCGCTGGCCCGCACCATGTTCGCGTTCAATTCGGTCAATGTCGAAGGCTGGGCGTTGTATGCCGAAGCCGAGATGGTGCCGTACGAGCCGCTGGACGGGCAGCTGATCGCATTGCAGTTCCGCCTGCTGCGTGCCGCACGCGCGATGTTGGACCCCATGTTGAACCTGGGCCAGATCGACCGTGCCAGCGCCGAACGCGTACTGATCGATGAAGTCGGCCTGTCCAAGGCGATGGCCACGCAGGAGCTGGACCGCTACATGGTGCGCATGCCCGGCCAGGCCGGCAGCTACTTCTACGGCTACACCCGGATCATGGAACTGCGCATGCAGACCGAACTCGCGCTGGGCGCAAAGTTCGACCGCAAGGCCTTCAACAACTTCCTGCTGGACCAGGGCCTGCTGCCGCCCGACCAGCTGGCCAAGGCAGTGAACGAAACGTTCGTCCCCAAGTACCGGTAAGCAAAACGGGACTGCAAAAAGGGGACGGAGGGAGTTAAGTCGCATTTGGCCCACGAGTGGGCCAAATGCGACTTAACTCCCTCCGTCCCCTTTTTTTTGTTCAGCGGGCCGGGATCTGCTGGGCGGGCAGGCGCGGGACGGGCTGCGGGTTGGGCACCCAGATCGCCACGCCGGCCGCTTTGCGCTGGGTGGTCGGGATGCCGATACCCAGGCCACCGCCGACGCGCGAACCGTAGCTGCCTGCGCCGACCGACATGCCCACCGGAGACCCGCTGGAGCCGACGCCCATCAGGATCACGCCATTGGCGCCCAGTGCGGCGGCATCGCGCTTCAAGCGGGCCACGGCGGCATCGGTCTGGCCCTGCGTGCCGAAGCCCACTGCACTGGAGGACTCCAGCTGCGCGATTTCCACCGAGCCGGCAGGCGGGGTGGAATACACCTGTACTTGTGACGGATCGATCGGTGCGCGGGCCTGGCCCAGCATCACCTTGGACGTGCTGGCGCAGCCGGCAGCAACCAGCAGCACGGCGGCGGCGGCAACCCAGCGCATTTTCATCGCGTGCATCTTCATGGCTCGAACCCCTGTTGGATGGAACGGATCATCGGTCCATCGATCTGAATCGGCCCCAACGCCGGGGCCCTGAGGCGACGCTAGCACCGGGGTGGTGAGCGTGATGGCAAGCTGCGGCGGGCCTATCCGGTTCCCACGCGACCGGCTATGGTGGGGCCCAATCCATCGGCGAGGAGGGCGCATGGGACTGATCAGTCTGTTGTGGGGCATCGTGGCACTGGGGTGGATGGTCATCGCGCTGGTGCCGCTGCTGGGCTGGGGCAACTGGTTCCTGATTCCGTTCGCGGCAGTGGGCGCGGTGGTCGCGGCGATCGGCATCCTGTTCACCCATCCCAGCAAACGGGGCCGTGCCTGGACCGGCCTGATCCTCAACGGCATCGTCATCGTGGTCGGCATCTTCCGCCTCGGCCTGGGCGGCGGCATCGTCTGACTGCAGCAGGTGCGACGATGCGTCGCAGCGGCTGAGCGCGCCGTCGGGGCGGGCGTACAATGGCGCCTCTGATGGCGCGCGCCATCGCCTGCGCCCGGCTGTGGCGCGCGACGCCCCTCATTCCTGATGATCATCCGCCCACGTCCCCACGGCTGGCAGCTTCTCTACATCCTGCGCGGGTCCATCGTTCCGGCGGTGGCACCGAAAGTGGTGGCGATCCTGCTGCTGGCGATCGCGGTCGCTGCGGTGGCCGAGCTGGGCGAGGTGCCGGGCATCGAGCGCGTGTCATCTGCACCCTGCGCCCTGCTTGGGCTGGTGCTGTCGATCTACCTGAGCTTCCGCGACAGCGCCTGTTACGAGCGATGGTGGGAGGGCCGAAAGCCATGGGGCCAGTTGATTCTGGAATCGCGCTCGGTGGCCCGCCTGGATGCGCTGGGCCAGCGCCCGCTACCCGAACCCCTGCTGCCGCGCGACTATCGCCTGCAGTGACCTGATATCCCGACGGAGCCCCCTCATGTCCCATCCTCTGTACCGCCCCCGCCGCATGCGTCGCGATGATTTTTCACGTCGACTGATGCGCGAAAACACGCTCACCGTGGACGACCTCATCTACCCGGTGTTCGTGCATGAGCATGCAGGACGCACGGCGATTCCTTCGATGCCGGGCGTGGAGCGGCTGTCGATCGAGGAGCTGCTGAAAGTAGCCGAGGACGCAGTTGCGCTCGGCATCCCGGTGCTCGATCTGTTCCCGGTGATCGATCCGGCGCTGAAGTCGTTGGACGCGGAGGCCGCCTGGGCCGATGACGGGCTGGCGCAACGCGCCGTGCGCGCATTGAAAGAACGCTTCCCCACGCTGGGCGTGATGACCGACGTGGCGTTGGATCCGTACACCACGCACGGGCAGGACGGCATCATCGATGACAGCGGTTACGTGCTCAACGACATCACGGTCGACGCGCTGGTGAGGCAGTCGGTGTCGCACGCACAGGCCGGCGTCGACGTCATCTCGCCATCGGACATGATGGACGGCCGCATCGGTGCCATCCGCCGCGGACTGGACGACGCAGGCTTCATCAACACGCGCATCATGGCGTACTCGGCGAAGTACGCATCGGCGTTCTACGGCCCGTTCCGCGATGCGGTGGGCAGCGCCGGCAGCCTGGGCAAGGCAGACAAGAAGACGTACCAGATGGACCCGGCGAACGGCGATGAGGCGATGCGTGAGATCGCACTGGATCTGGAGGAAGGCGCGGACATGGTGATGGTCAAGCCGGGCATGCCGTATCTGGATGTCGTTCGCCGGGTCAAAGAGACCTTTGGCGTCCCGACGTTCGCGTACCAGGTCAGTGGCGAGTACGCGATGTTGAAGGCCGCCGTTGCCAATGGCTGGCTGGATGAGCGCGCGTGCGTGATGGAGTCCCTGATGTGCTTCAAGCGCGCAGGTGCCGATGGCGTGCTGACTTATTTCGCCCCGCAGGTAGCACGCTGGCTGCACGAGCGCTGACAATAGCCGCTTCGGCACAAGGAGAACGGAACGATGGAAATCCTGGGCACAGGCCACTGGATGATCTGGATCATCGGCGTGGTGGTATTCGGCGCGTTGATCGTGTGGCTTGCGCTGGCCGCGTTTCGCCAGAGCCGGCAGAAGCCCGAACTGCCCTCGGCCGCGCGTCAGGTGGCCCTGGCCGAACTCGATGAGCGCAAGGCCAAGGGCACCATCAGCGAAGCGGAGTACCAGCAGGCACGCGCAAAGCTGCTCGCGGGCTGATCATCGGTACTGACGGCGTCGCTCCGGGTAGTGACGCCGCGCCCTGGTCGTGACGGCCGCTGGCCGTCAGCCTCTGCATCCAATGCCCCGAAACACCGCAGACGTCGGCGGTGGCTCTGACAAAGGACGGCCCCAGCCGCTAAGGTCGACCGGTGCCGATGCGGCACCTGCTGGGGATCTCCATGCGCTATTCCTGCTGGCCAATCCTCCTGATGCTGGGCGCCCTGACGCTGTCGTCGACCACTGTGGCAGCCGACGCGGTGCGGATGCCGAAAGCGCTGCGTGGCATGTGGGATTGGGGGCCAACTGCCTGCAGGCTCGAACTGAGCCCTGATACTCAATCGCCGATCTGGATCGAGGCGAAGGGCGTTCGTGGGTACGAGTCAAATGACGTGCCCGTCAAAGTAACTCGCGTGCATATCAAGCCATCCATCTGGGTGATCGAAAGCGTCGACGAAGCTCTGGCGCCCGGCGTTGAGACACTCGTCTACGTACTTGCTGGGGATACGCTGGCCATTACAGATGGCAGACGCAGTACGGACTATCACCGCTGCGAAGAGGCGGTCACGGCGGAACGCAGTTCCAGATGAAGGCCATATCCAAGGATGTCCGGGAGATCGCGGCGAGACCTCTTGTACGGAAACGAGTCTGCACTGGTAAAGGTGTCGTACCGAAGCTAGCGATCAACGACATCACGGTCCGGAGCTGAGATGACTTGACGACTCCGTGCTGATTATCCTGCTGAATTCACCGACAGCGGTGGCAGCGCTTCATGTTGAATGCCCAATCCAGCGAGGGTGTTCAAGTGGATCGATCCCCGTCAGAGGCATATCAGACGAAGTATCGAGTATCACAGCTCGTCAACGGCAGGTTAGGTAACCGGCACGTTGATGACTTTGATGGACTGGTACTCCATCACCCAATCAGCAACACCAGTGCACGCGTGAGCAACGGCGAAGTGGTCGACACCCAGCGCGGAGGACGACGAAGTTACGGCGTCATAGGCGGGCAGATCGAAGAAATCGAGACCCGTCAGTCAGACGCCAGATCCAGCGCCATCGGCCCGGACCAGGTACTCCTCATAAAAGACTTCATCCTGGAAGACAGTCGAATCGCTCCATTCGGCCGCGGTGCGCGCGACGTCGACGTGCCCGCTCCCTTCGCCGGATATGTCGGCAGGGTCATCCCCGGGCAAGGGTTGGTCGATATCCTTGACCGGAAAGACGGTGAACTGCTGGCCAGGATCCGCCACCTGAAGCCGATCAATGTCAGCGTCGGCGACACGATCCAGTATGGACAGACGCTGGGCACGCAGGGAGCCGTCGGTCTGGGTCGGGACGGACGCAAAGCATGTCCACATGGAAGTCGACACCGGTCAGTATCAGCAGTACGCGAACTACGTTGAAGACCTCGTCAGCGGCCGCTTGGCACTGGGTCCGGCCGACCGTGGCACAGGGATCGAACCGCGCGCGGTCGTCGATGATGGCGTCACGCGCGTCGGCGAATCGAACGGGGTCGTGCGGATCGTGCAGCAGCGCTTGAACGAGGGTGGATTTCGCGGCGCAGACGGAGAGCGGCTCGCAGAGGATGGGATCTATCGCTTGTCCATGCAGAGGGCGGTCATCAACTACCAGGCGGCCGAAGGACTGCCGCAGAGCGGCGATCTCGATGCGGCCACCTTGCAGCGCATCGCCCCCACGATCTTTCCACCGGCGGTGAACTCCCCCCGCAACCCCGCTTCGCCCGCCCTTCTCGAGGGGCAGGCGCAACTGCATGACGCGCCCGCAGGAGATGCACCCTCCGACCCCTTGTTCGCCCAGGCGCAGGATGCCATGCAGCACCTGGAAGAAAGCCTGGGACGCGGCTACGACGCGCACAGCGAACGCATGGCAGCGAGTGCGGCCTGCCTGGCCAAGGCAAACGGCTTTGATCACATCGACCACATCGTGCTGAGCAGCGCGACAGAAAGGGCGGCGCAGGGAGCGGACGTCATCGTGGTGCAGGGCGCCATGAACGATCCGGCGCACCTGCGTGCACAGATGGGGACGGACGATGCACTGGCAGTGCCCGCGGATGCCTCATTGGCCCGCCTCGCGCGCATCGAGCCGATGGCGCGGGAGCCGAGCACAGTGCAGGCCGACCCGTGCGTGCAGCAGGATCCGTCGGTCGTGCATCGAATGGGCTGACGCCTTGGCTGCGCCCGTACGGGCGGAGGGTGAGCATGCCTCCGGTCGACCGCTCTATCGGACGCCGGCACTCGCCGCGCCCACCGTCGGGCCACAGCCCGCGACCGGCTCCACCCGCGGCGTCATCATCCGGTACACATCGGTGCCGCCAGCACGTGGCGCACGCGCGCTGCGGCTGACCAGCATCATCTCGCCCGGCTTGGCGTTGTCCACCACCGGGGTGGCGGTGTGGCCGTCCGCGGTATTGAACGACAGCACGACCGGCTGCACGGCCCCGCCGGTCCACGCACAGCCACTGCGCCACACTTGTGCCGTGTCACCGATGGCACGCGTGAATACCACCGCGCCATCGCGTCCCAGCCAGTCGCCATCGGTCTCGCCAGCGGCAGTGTTCAACCCATCAAGCGCAATGGCAGCCCCGCGCCGACCGTCGACGACAGGTGCCGCGAACAGATCCCAGCCATGCCCCTTGCCCCGCTGTCGCGAGAACAGCAAGTGCAGGCCATCGGCACTCAGTGCGGGCGCGCGCTCCGGCGCGGCGTCAGCCGGATCGCGCCATGTCTCAGGCATGCCAAAGCGCCCGTCGCTGCCCATGGCCACCCGGTACAGCGTCAGGCCCCCGTTGCGGTCCGAGGCGAACAGCAGCCAGCGCCCGTCGCGGCTGAAATAGGGGTCCACGTCATCGCCGGCGCTGTTGAAGGCCAGCGGCTGCGGATCCTGCCAGCGACCCTCGCGTAGCGTCGCCTGCCACAGATCCCAGCCGCCCACACCACCGCTGCGGTCGCTGGCGAACACGATGTGCTGTCCATCGGCGCTGATGCTGGCCCGGCCTTCGTTGGCCTTGGTCGACACGACCCCCATGCCCTCGATGCCGAACTCATTCAACGCCACCGCCACGGGGGCGAAGAGTAAACTGGCGGCAATCGCCAACAGGGGCAGGGCAGTTCGCATCGTCCACGTCCAGGCAGTACAGGGCCGCCCAGTGTAGGGCGTCCCCTTTGAACCCTCCGAGGATTCCATGACCGATCGCTACGCTGTCTTTGGCCACCCCATTGCCCACTCCCGTTCGCCTGACATCCACGCCGCCTTCGGCCGGCAGGAAGGCATCGCCGTGGACTACCGCGCCATCGATGCCGCGCCGGACGCTTTCCTCGCCGCGCTTGACGCCTTCGCGGCGGACGGCGGTCGTGGCGCCAACGTGACCCTGCCGCACAAGGAAGCGGCCTATGCGCTGTGCACCACGCGCACCGCACGCGCCACCCGCGCCGGCTCGGTCAACACCCTGCTGCGCAAAGGGGATCGCTGGCATGGCGATACCACCGACGGCGCCGGGCTGGTGCGCGACCTGACCGATCGCCATGGCCAGGACCTGCGCGGTCGTCGCGTGTTGCTGCTGGGTGCTGGTGGATCGGCCCGCAGCGTCGCCCCGTCACTGCTGGACGCCGGCATCCGCGAGCTGGTGGTCGTCAACCGCACGCCAGAACGGGCCGATGAGCTTATCGACGCGATGGGTGAGCCGGGCCGTGCGCTCAGCCGCTACTGGGACGACCTGCATGACCTCGGCGACTTCGAGCTGATCGTCAACGCGACCTCGGCCGGACGCGATCCTGCGGCTACCTTCAAACTGCCCTTGTCGCTGGTCAACAGCATGACCACCGCCGTTGACCTCAACTACGGCGACGCTGCCATCGCTTTCCTGGCCTGGGCGCGCTCGGCAGAATGCCGCAACACCGTCGATGGCCTCGGCATGCTGGTGGAGCAGGCCGCCGAGAGCTTCCAGCAGTGGCACGAAGTGCGCCCGGATACCAATGCGGTCTACGCCGAGCTGCGTGCCCACAGCCACAACCTGGAGGACTGAGCATGGAAGGCACCGATCTGCTGATGACCGTGTTGAGCCTGGTGGGCGTGCGCCTGCCGGTGTTGATCGCGCTGACCGTCGGCGTGGTCTGGGTGATGGACGTGCCCCGCGGACCGGTGCGAAGTGGGGCCCTGGCCGGCCTGCTGTTGCTGGCAGTGACCACGGTCATCGGGCTGCTGGCGTCGATGCTGCCGATGGTGCTGGTCAGCATGGGCCGCTACGAGTCGATCTCCGGCATGAACATGATCTTCGGCGTCGTCCACTTCGTCCTGTCGCTGCTGGAGGCCTTCGGTCTGGTCCTGATCGTGTGGGCGCTGACCCGGGCACTGCGGGGTGGCGTGCCGCGCCCGGCCTGACCCTGTTGCGGTGCCGGCGCCATGGCGGGGACCCGCCCGCAGCACGCTGACAGGTTCAGCGTGCTGGCCCGGGCGCGCGGGCCCGGCGTGCGACAATACGCGGCCTGATCCTGTAACGGTAACCTTGGCGTGACCGAACCCGTCGCCGTCCCGCGTGCGCTTGATGACGCCTTGAAGGATTCGATCCGCAAGGCCTACACCACGCTGCAGGCCAACACCCCCGGCTTTGCCACCCGCCGCTCGCAGAGCCAGATGATCGGCGTGGTATCGCGTGCGCTGGCCAAGAGCGGGGGCGTGGGCGTGGTGGAGGCACCGACCGGCGTCGGCAAGAGCCTGGGTTACCTCACGGCAGGCGTACCGATCGCCCTGGCCACCAAGAAGAAGCTGGTGATCAGCACGGGCACCGTCGCGCTGCAGTCGCAGCTGGTCGAGCGTGACATTCCGAATTTCCTCAAGGCCACCGGCCTGGAGGCGACCGTGGCACTGGCCAAGGGGCGCACGCGTTACCTGTGCACCCGCAACGCCGCCGAAGCGCAGGGAGAGGCATCGCAAGGTGGCATGTTCGAAGACGAGCAGCCGTTGTACGACCGCCCGCTGGCCCCGATTGAAATGGACATCGCCGCGCGCCTGACGGTGGCGTTCACCTCCGGCAGCTGGGACGGTGACATCGACAACGCCCCGGAAACCATCAGTCCCGGATTGCGTGGGCGCATTACCACGCCGGCATCCGCGTGTGCGGGCAGGCGCTGCGCGTACTCGGCGCAGTGCGCGGTGCTGCGCTCACGCAACACCGTGCGCGATGCGCAGATCGTGGTCACCAACCACGCGCTGCTGCTGTCGGCCCTGTCCATCGGCGAGAGCGACAACGGTCAACCGATGATCGCCGCACCGTCGGACATGCTGCTGGTGCTGGACGAAGGCCACCACATCGGCAATGTAGCGATCGACCAGGGCGCGGCCAGTCTGGCGCTGGATGACATGGCCAAGCGCGTGGGCCGGCTGCAGATACTGATCGCCGGGGCGTACCGCGCGGTGGACAAGGATCGCTTGGGCAACCTGCTGCCCAATGAAGCCATCGACGTGGCCACCAACGTGGCCAAGCAGCTGCGCGCGTTCCGCGATCACGTCGAAGCGCTGTGGATGCCGGCCCCGGCCGACGAGGAGCCGATGTGGCGCGCGGCGAATGGTCGCCTGCCCGAAGCGTGGCGCGAACCGATCGAGGCCTTGGCCGACGACACCCGCAGCCTGTTCAACTGGGCGCACGCGGCCAACGCGCAGGTCGCCAAGGGCAAGCCGGATGATGCCGCGCGCGAACGCCTGCAGCGCAACCTCGGCATGGCGCTGGAGATGATCGAAGGCCAGTACAACCTGTGGCAGGCGTGGCGTCGCGAAGACAGGGATGGCGCACCGCCGATGGCGCGCTGGATCACCGCCACGCGCGAAGGCGACCTGGTGCTGCATGGCTCACCGGTGTCGGCCGCGCACGTGCTGCGCAAGTTGCTGTGGGACGAAGTGGATTCGGTGGTGATGACGTCCGCCACGTTGACCGGCGGCGGTGATTTCCAGTCGCTGGCGATCGACAACGGCATCCCCGAGGACGCCGAGATGGTGTCGCTGTCCTCGCCGTTCGACCTGCCCAACCAGGCCGAGCTGATCGTGCCGCAGTTCCCGGTGACGCCGGATGACCGCGAGGGCCATCCACGCGAAGTGGCGCGTTACCTCGCCAAGGAACTGGACTGGAAGAAGGGCTCGATGGTGTTGTTCACCTCGCGCTGGAAGATGGAAAAGGTCGCCGGCCTGATGCCCGCCGCCAAGCGCAAGCAGGTGCTGGTGCAGGGCGAGATGTCCAAGACGCGGCTGATCGATGAACACCTGCGCCGTGTCGCCGAGGGCGAAGGGTCGGTGCTGTTCGGGCTGAATTCCTTCGGCGAAGGCCTGGACCTGCCCGGTGAAGCCTGCACCACGGTGGTGATCACCCAGGTGCCGTTCGCCGTGCCCACCGATCCACAGACCGCCACGTTGAGCGAATGGTTTGAAGCCCGCGGCCTGAACGCCTTCAACTTGATTGCCGTGCCCCATGCCCTGCGCACGCTGACCCAGTTCTCCGGCCGCCTGATCCGCACCAGCACCGACACCGGCCGCGTGATCATCCTCGACTCCCGCCTGCTGACCCGCCGCTACGGCAAGCGCATCATCGACGCGCTCCCCCCGTTCAAGCGCGTGATCGGCTGACCGGGCGTCACACCGAAAAAGGGGACGGAGGGGATTAAGTCGTTTCCAGCACTGTGCCATTAGCAGGCCGTGCTGAAAGCGACTTAATCCCCTCCGTCCCCTTTTTACTGCCTGCAGGTCTGCATCGCTTGCAGATACGGCGTGTCAAAACAGCGTTGCAGCGCCTGCAGCACGTCCAGGTTCGCGGGCCATCGGATTTCCATGCTGTTGCCTTCCGGATCGGTGATAAGGAACTTGCCGTCCTTCACATCAAGGCCCGGTGGCGGGGGTGTTGCGGCCAGCTTGGCGACAGCACGCTGCAAGGCGGCGTTGTCCCGTTCAAGAAAGGCGATGCTTCCTTCGACATAGGCGTTCCAGCCGCTTGCCTCGCCATCTGGACCGCGCAGCGACTGCCGCATCAAGGGCACGGCGGCCGCGGACTGGCCGGCGTTCGCCCGCATCTGCGCTTCGTGCCATGCCAGCACGTTGCCTTCCTGCGGTTGATGGACCCTGCGGTATTCGGCAATCAGGTCTGCCGCTTCGGCGTGACAGCCTTTTGCTTCGCCCAACGTACGCCAGCCGCCCTGCAGGTCCTGATCGAACGCCTCGAACGACAACGCCAGCATCGCCTTGCGGTCCACGCTGCAGTCCGCCGCGGTGGGCGCCTGCACGCCGCCGGCCAGCGCAGCGGCGAGCACGAGTGAAATAAACGCCATCACAACTTCCTTGTCGAAAAAGGGGACGGAGGGGATTAAGTCGTTTCCAGCACTGTGCCATCACCCGGCCGCGCTGGAAACGCGCTGAGGGCCGGGCTCGACAAGCCGCCGAGCACGGCTCGGCGCTACCGTGCTGAAAACGACTTAATCCCCTCCGTCCCCGTTTTGCGGTCAGTCGAGCAACCGCGCTGAGGCCTCCTCGTCAGCCGAGCAGGGTGGTGTCGCGTACGGCGCCCTTGTCAGCGCTGGTGGCCAGCAGGGCATAGGCTTTCAGGGCGCTGGTGACCTTGCGCGGACGGGCTTCCAGCGGCTTCCAGCCGCGCTTATCGGCCTTGTCGCGGCGCGTGGCCAAGGTGGCCTCGTCCACCAGCAGATGGATGCCGCGGGTCGGGATGTCGATGCGGATGCGGTCGCCGTCCTCCACCAGGCCGATCAGTCCGCGAGCAGCCGCTTCCGGCGAGACATGGCCGATGGACAGCCCCGAGGTGCCGCCGGAGAAGCGGCCGTCGGTCAGCAGCGCGCACTGTTTGCCCAGCCCTTTGGACTTCAGGTAACTGGTCGGGTACAGCATCTCCTGCATGCCCGGGCCGCCCTTGGGGCCCTCATAACGGATCACCACCACGTCACCGGCCTGCACCGTATCGCCGAGGATGCCGGCCACTGCGGCGTCCTGGCTTTCGAACACGCGGGCAGGGCCTTCGAACACATGGATGGATTCATCCACGCCGGCGGTCTTCACCACGCAGCCATCCAACGCCAGGTTGCCGCGCAGCACGGCCAAGCCGCCTTCCAGCGAATACGCATGCTGCAGCGAGCGGATGCAGCCTTCGGCGCGGTCCAGGTCCAGCGACGGCCAGCGCGTTGACTGGCTGAAGGCGACCTGGGTCGGGATGCCGGCCGGCCCTGCAGCGAAGAACTCGTGCACCTTGGCGTCGTCGGTCAGGGTGGCATCCCAGCGCTGCAGCGCATCGGCCAGCGTGGTGCTGTGGACGGTCGGCACGGAGGTATCCAGCAGGCCGGCGCGATCCAGTTCGCCCAGGATGCCGAACACGCCGCCGGCCCGATGCACGTCTTCGACGTGATACTCCGGTGTATTCGGGGCGACCTTGCACAGCTGCGGTACGCGCCGCGACAGCGCGTCGATGTGGGTCAGGTTGAAGTCCACGCCGCCTTCCCGCGCTGCAGCGAGCAGGTGCAGGATGGTGTTCGTCGATCCCCCCATCGCGATGTCCAGTGTCATCGCGTTGTTGAACGCAGCGGCCGTGGCGATACCGCTCGGCAAGGCGCGTGGATCTTCACCGCCATACCAGCGGTGGCAGAGTTCCACGATCACCCGGCCCGCGCGGCGGAACAGCTGCTCGCGGTCGGCATGGGTGGCCAGTGTGGTGCCGTTGCCGGGCAGCGACAGGCCCAGGGCCTCGGTCAGGCAGTTCATCGAATTGGCGGTGAACATGCCCGAGCACGATCCACAGGTCGGGCAGGCACTGCGCTCGTACTCGGCGACTTTTTCGTCCGATGCGCTGTCGTCGGCGGCAATCACCATCGCATCCACCAGGTCGAGCTTGTGCTCGGACAGCTTGGTCTTGCCCGCCTCCATCGGCCCGCCGGACACGAAGATCACCGGCACGTCCAGGCGCATGGCGGCCATCAGCATGCCGGGGGTGATCTTGTCGCAGTTGGAAATGCAGACGATGGCATCGGCGCAGTGCGCGTTGACCATGTATTCCACCGAGTCGGCGATGATCTCGCGGCTGGGCAGCGAGTACAGCATGCCGTCGTGGCCCATGGCGATGCCGTCATCCACCGCGATGGTGTTGAACTCCTTGGCCACCCCGCCGGCCTGCTCGATCTCGCGCGCGACCAGCTGGCCGAGGTCCTTCAGGTGGACATGGCCGGGCACGAACTGGGTGAACGAGTTGGCGATGGCGATGATCGGCTTGTGGAAATCGCCGTCCTTCATGCCGGTGGCACGCCACAGAGCGCGGGCGCCGGCCATGTTGCGGCCGGCGGTGGAGGTGCGGGAACGGTAATCAGGCATGGGCTGGCAGCAACGGGCGGGCCGTACGACGTGGGTGTCGTTCGATGATGCCCAATTTTTCCGGTTGCGTTTGCAACCACCGGGCCAGGGTTGATCTGACCCACCGTTCATGTTGTGTGCTTTGCCGACTTTGGTTGCAGCCGCTGATGCGGCATTATTGTGGGGTTGACCCGCATGAGAGGCATGAGGCCATGAAACGTTCCCGCACCACCGCGCTGCTGTTGATGAGCGCCGCACCGCTGCTGTTCACCGCCTGCCAGAAGGAAGAACAGGTGCAGGTGCAGGAAGGGCTGTATACCTCCGTGCAGGCCTGTACCGAGGCCACGGCTGATCCGTCGGCGTGCCGCAACGCGTTCGCCGCCGCCCAGCAGCAGTCCGCCGATGCAGCGCCGAAGTACGCCGACAAGGCGGCCTGCGAAGCCGACTACAAGCCGGAGCAGTGCGTGGAGCAGCGCACCTCGGCCGGTACGTCCTTCATCGGGCCGATGATGATGGGCTTCTTCATGTCGCAGATGATGAACAGCGGACGCGCGGGCCTGGCCCAGCAACCGGCGGCCGCCAGCCCGGCCTTCCAGGACAAGAACGCCGGGTGGGCGCGTGCGGCCCCGGGTGGCAGCGGCGGATTGAACACCGCCAGCGGCATCGGTGCGGGCAAGGCCGGCCTGGCGCCCGTCACCAACCAGCCGAACCGCGCCACCACCGCCAGCCGCGCCGGCTTCGGCAGCACCAGTGCGCGCCGTAGCGGCGGCAGCTTCGGCGGCTGACCGATGCAGCGTGTCCGTATCGCCGAGCGCCCCCAGTGGCGCGCCCGGGCCGAAGAAGCCGGCTTCCGCTTCCACACCATCGACGGTCAGGCGTACTGGGATGAAACGGCGTACTACGCCTTCACCCTGCGGCAGATCGAGCAGGACATCGAAGACCCCAGCGCCGAGCTGCACCAGATGGCGATGGCGCTGGTGGAGGAAGTGGTCGGTTCCGATACGTTGATGGAGCGCTTGGCGATCCCGGCGCATTACCGCGAGTGGATCGCCGACAGCTGGCGCCAGCGCCAGCCGCACCTGTATGGACGCTTGGACCTGGCCTACGACGGCACCGGCCCGGCCAAGCTGTACGAGCTGAACTACGACACCCCGACCTCGCTGTTCGAGGCCAGCTTCTTCCAGTGGCAGTGGCTGGAAGAACAGCGCAACGCCGGCCGCCTGCCGGCGCACGCCGACCAGTTCAATGCGCTGCATGAGGCACTGGTGGAACGCTTCGGCGAGCTTGCTTCCCGACTGCCGCCGCCGCTGTATTTCAGCGCCGTGGGCAGTTCGCAGGAAGACATCGGCACGGTGGAGTACCTGCGTGATTGCGCCGCCCAGGCCAACCTGCACGGCGAAGGCATCGCGGTGGAAGACATCGGGCTGTCCGAGGACGGGCGCTTCACCGCGGTGGACGACACGGTGATCGGCACGCTGTTCAAGCTGTATCCGCTGGAAGACCTGATGGCCGAGGAATTTGGCCGCGCCTTGCCGACATCCGGCCTGCAACTGCTGGAGCCGGCCTGGAAGGCGGTGCTGAGCAACAAGGGCATCCTGCCCTTGCTGTGGGAGCGTCATCGCGGGCACCCGAACCTGCTGGAATCGCACTTCGACGATGGCAGTACGCTGCGCGCAGGGTGGGTACGCAAGCCGCTGTTCTCGCGCGAAGGCGCGAACATCGAAATGCATCTGGCCGACGGCACCACGCAGCGCAGCGACGGCCCGTACGACGGTCCGGCGATCATCCAGCAGGCGCATCCGTTGACCCGTTTCGAAGGCGGCTATCCGCTGATCGGCAGCTGGGTGATCGGCGACCAGGCCTGTGGCATCGGCATCCGTGAGGATGACAGTGCGATCACCCGGGATACGTCGCGGTTCGTTCCGCACGCGATCATCGACGAAGCGCCGACGCAGATCTACGTCTGAAACCGGCTACAACAAGCCGTCGCGCTTGACCGACAGGTAGCGCTCCACCAGCGCGCCGGGCAGGGCGTCGGCGGTGACATCCAGCACCATCACGCCGTGTCCGCGCAGCGCATCGTGCGCCTGCGCGCGCTGTTCCAGGTACAGGGCCGCCGCGCCGACCTGCGCGGCGTCGGCATCCGTCTGCACCGGACCCTGCAACGCGTGGTCCAGCACCTGCTCGCGCAGGCTGGCCACGCACACCAGGTGCCGGCGCTGCAGCAGCTTCACCGCGGCCAGCAGGTCTTCGATATCTTCGTCGCGCACGTTGGTCACCAGCATCACCAGCGCACGACGGCGCTGCAGCACCGACAGCTGTGTCGCGGTGGCCAGGTAGTCCGTCGCCACTGGCTGCGGCTGCAGGTCGTAGCTGGCGCGCAGCAGGTCATCGATCGTGCCCATGCCGCGTTTCGGTGCTACCCAGCGCTGCTCGCCGCCCATCGCATGCAGGCCCACGCCGTCGCCCTGCCGCAAGGCCAGATAGGCAAGCACCAATGCGGCGTTCAACACCTGGTCGAAGTGCGACAGGCCGCCATCACTGGCCATCATCCTTCGGCCAGAATCGAGCACCAGCAGCATCTGCTGGTTCTTTTCGTCCTGATACTCGCGCGACACCAATCGCCGTGCACGCGACGTCGCCTTCCAGTCGATCTGGCGCAGGCTGTCGCCGATGCGGTATTCGCGCATCTGGTGGAAATCGGTGCCTTCACCGCGGCGCCGCTTCAGGTGCGCACCGACCATCCGCGAGGCCTGTTCGGCACTGAACAAGGCGAAGCGTGTGAGCGGCACGAAGTTCGGGAATACGCGTACATCGAGCGCAGGCGGCACGACGCGCTGCTGCCGCCACAGCCGCCACGGTGAGTGCAGGCGTACCTGGATGCCGTCAAAGCGGAAGTGGCCACGCTGCAGCGGTTGCACGTGATAGTCGAGCGTGGCGGCAAACCCGGGACGCAGGCGCAGACGTCGCGGCATGCCCTCGCTCTGCCAGGCGCCCGGCAGCAGATCGAACACCTCCAGCCGCAGCGTGCGCTCAGCCTGCAGGGTCAGTTGCACTGCACGTCGCACGTTCAATGCCAGTGCTTCGGGAAGCTGCCGCTGCACGCTCGGCGAGGGCAGCCTGCGCAGACGCAGCAGGTCCACCAACGCCACCGCGACCACGATCGCCAAGACGGCCTGCCAGCTCCAGCGCGGCAGCCAGCCGGCCAGCACGGCAGCGCCTACGCCGGCCCACACCAGCAGGCATCCGAGCAGGGGCAGGGCAGGCCTCATCGGCGCGGTGCATCCACCTTGGCCAGCAGTGCACCGAGTACATCGTCGGCGCCCTGTCCTTCGATCTGCAGCTCCGGTGCCAGCGCGATGCGATGGCGCAGCGCCGGCCGGGCGATATCGCGCACATCGTCCGGCGTCACGAAGTCACGGCCGGCCAGCAGCGCCTGTGCGCGTGCCGCACGCACCAGCGCGATGCTGCCGCGCGGGCCTGCGCCGAGGGCGATGCCGGGCCACTTGCGCGTGGCCGCAACGATACGCACCGCGTAGTCGATCACTTCGGCGTCCACGGTGATCGCCGCGGTGGCCTGCTGCAACGCCACGACGTCCCCGGCGTTGAGTACGCGGGGCACCCGCTGCAGGTCGAAGTCGCTGGCGCTGCGGCCGGTGGTCACTGCATCGACCATGCGCTTTTCGTCTTCCAATCCCGGGTAATCGATGACGATCTTCAGCAGGAAACGATCCAGCTGTGCTTCCGGCAGCGGATAGGTGCCTTCCTGTTCCACGGGGTTCTGCGTGGCCAGGGTCATGAAAGGCGGCGCGAGCGCGAACGATTTCCCTTCGATGGTGACCTGGCCTTCCTGCATCACTTCCAGCAGGGCCGACTGGGTCTTGGCCGGCGCGCGGTTGATCTCGTCGGCCAGCAGCAGGTTGGTGAACACCGGGCCGCGACGGATCTTGAAGCTTTCGCTTTTGGGGTCGTACACCGCGTGGCCACTGACATCGCTGGGCATCAGGTCAGGGGTGAACTGCACACGTCCGTGGTCAAGCTCCAACGCCTGTGCCAGCGCACGCACCAGCAGTGTCTTGCCCAGCCCGGGCACGCCTTCGATCAGCACATGGCCACCCGCGAGCAGTGCGATCAGGATCTGGTCGAGCACCTCGGGCTGGCCGATGAAGGCATGACCCACGGCTTCGCGTACGGCGTCCACGCGTTCCAGCACGTCGGCTGCGGCCGATACGGCAGCCAGCGGCGGCGGCACGGAGGGGGAAGAGTCCAGTTCGGTCATAGCAGGCTTCTCATCTGCAGCAGGAGGGTGATCCGCGCTTTCAGCGCGGTCTGGTCATTGGCGGCTGGCGGTGCCAGCGCGGTGTGTACGCGGGTGACGGGCCACTGCAGCAAGGCGGCGATGGCCTGTTCCTGTGCGGCACCCTCAAGCGTGGCCGCCAGCGGTGCACGGGCCTGCAGCCGACGCAGGAACAGGTCCCGTACGGCTGCATGCAGTCGCGGGCCCTGGCGTTGGCGCAGCAGCAGTTCACCACTGGCGCGCACGTGTTCCAGCAAGGAGCGGCGCTCTGCCACCGGTGAAGGCTGCACGCTGCCGAAGCGCTGCGCGCGCGCCCACAACCAGCCCAGCAACGCCAGCAGCAACGGCAACCAGACCGGCCAACCCTGCAGCACGATGCGCGCCCATAGAGAGGGCGGTCGGCTGGCATACACCAGCCACACGGTGCCCTTGCCGTAATTCGGCGCCAGCAGATGGCGGGTCAGGTCGCGGTGCGCACGGTCGTGCAGGCCATCGCGCGGCTGCTCCAGGTCTTTGCTCGGCCGCAGTGCAGCCGGGAGCAGCGAGGTGGTTTCAGGTACGCCACGCATGAAGTCCATGTCCGCCAGCACATCGACCCTGCCCTGGCCATGGCGCAGGCGAGCGAACACGAAGCCGTCTTCGCTGCCCCACTCACGCTGCACCTGTGCGTACGCCGCTTCGGTCAGATCGAAGCGACGACCCTTGCAGAACTCCACGTGGCCGGTGTCATCGTCCACATGGAAACGCTGGCAGGCACTGCCGAATCCAAGGCTTTCCACGCCCAGGCGCTGCAACAGCAAGGGCTCGTTACGCGTGGTGTCTTCGCCGGTGGGGGGCGTGCGTACCAGCAGGTGGCCGCCCCGCTTCACCCACGCCAGCAGCGTATCCACCTGCGAGGGCGCCAGTTCACCGCTGTCCTGCAGCAGCACCACTGTATCGCCCGGCGCGAGCGTCATCGCCGCCAGGTCCAGCCGGGCCCGCGACTCTGCCTGCAGGCCGTCGGCGCGCAGCGCTTGGCCGAGCACGTACAACGGGTTGTAGCTGGCCTCGCCCTGCGGGGGCATCACCTCGGTGCGCGTCACTTTTTCGTGCGTGCGCAGGAACAGCACCACCAGCGGCACCGCCAGCAGCACGATCAGCCCGATCACCAACGACCACACCACCCGGGCCTTCATGCCGGCCACCGGTACTGCGCCTGCAGTGCGTCGGCCAGCGTTTCGAAATCGGCGTGGTCGGGCAGCCGGTTGCCATACGCGGCGTACTGCCACATGCGCACGATCGCCGCGAACAGGTCGCGGTCACGCGCGTCCGGCATGCGCCGCGATGCACGCAGCACCTGGGCTTCGGTCGCGCCGGGTGGCAAGGCCACGCCAGTCCGCTCCACCACCGTGCCGACGCTGGCGCGATACAGCAGGGCCAGTGCCTGACGTGGCATGCCGCGCGCCCACAGCGCACGTGCACGCGTGGCCACATCCGGCGGCACCACCTCGGGCAGCACGATCGAATCTTCGTTCACCGCAGGCGTGGGCGGGGCCTTGCACCGCGCCGATCCGCTCAGCCAGGGCAACCAGCGCCGCGCGGTGAGCAGCAGCGCCACGACGACGATGCCCAGCAGCAGCCAGAGGCCCCATTCGGCCACCATCGCCGCGATCTTCGCCGCACCACCGGACATCTGCTTTGCCGACTGTTCGTCGGCCTCGCGCTTCAGGCGTTCGCGCTCCTTGCGCTTGGCCTCTTCGTCGTCGTCCTTCTTGCGGGGTTCCCACTCGCTGATGGAGCGGGTGGGGCGCTGCAGCGGATCTTCGTAAGCGCGCTGCACGGCTTGGCGGAAGCCCGCCGTGTCCACGGGCACGTCACCGAAGATGCCAGCCGGCGTGTCAGCGGGATCGATGGCCGGCGGCTCCTCCTCGTCGTCGTCGGAAGCCTCTTCTGCCCGCTCCTCATCAGCCGCGCCTGCATCGTCGTGTGCGTGCGCTTGCTGTGCATGCACCGGCACAGTGGCAACAGGCAGCGCGAACAGGACCACCAGCAGCAACAGCGGCATGGCCTGCTGCAGCCGTTCGCGCAGGCGGCGGAAGCTGATCTCCACGTCCCAGGCCTCCATCTGCGTGCGTCGGTTCAAATAGAGTCCGAACCCGGCACCGACGTGGAAAGGCCCCATCACACTGGCCGCCAGCCAGAGCAGCAGGTTCATACCGAACTTCGCCCAAGCGGGGGTGTCCTGCCGCACCAGTTCCCACGCTGCGCGCCACGAATCGGACAGCAGTTCCACCGGTACGAACATGAAAACGGCCGTCAACGCGCCGATCACCAGCACGGCCTCGAAGCCCATGCACAGCACCGTGAGCAGCATCGATGGACCCGCGGCGGCAGACAGTACCGCGCGTCGGCGCTGCCCGCGGTGCGCTGCGTCCGTGCCTTCCAGCAGGTTCACCGGCAGGCACACATTGCGCACCGCGCTGAAGCGCCGCCACCCCAGGTAACCCCAGAAGCCGGCGACCTGCCAGCCCGGCTGCGCACGCAGCGCCTGCCACGCGGTGACCGGCTCACCGAACACGCCACGCGACAGCACGTACAGGACCACCCGTTCGAACGCCGGCTTGCACCACCACAGCAGCAGCCACGCCCAACCGAATCCGGCACCCAGCCACCACGCCAGCGCATTGGCCAACAGGAATAACGGTGCACTGGCCAGCAGCCACGCGCCCCAGGCCGCCCGCCACTGCCGGCGCGCCAGTGCAGTGCCCAGTTCCATTGCTTCCCAACTGCTGCGGGCACGCAGCACCACGTTGAGCTGATCAATCCGCATGCTGCGCCTCGCCCCGGCCGCCGCGCCACAGCCATAGCCCCACCAGCGACCACAGCACTGCGGCCACGCTGTACTTGCCCCATGCAGGCACCGCGGCGATGGAGGACCAGAATGCTTCGATGAACGCCGCCACCAGCAGCATCGCGGCGATGCCCAGGCATAGTCGCGCGCCGATGCGGCCGCCCTCCACCAGCGCATCGATGCGACGCTTGCGCCCCGGCGCCACCAGGCGCATGCCCAGTTGCAGGCCCGCCCCGCCGGCGATCACGATCGCGGTGAGTTCGAAGGCACCGTGGCCGACCACGAAACGCCAGAACGGATCACCGTGGCCGACATGCTGCAGGTGGCCGGCGACCGCGCCGATGGTGATGCCGTTGAACAACAGCACGATCACCGTGCCCACGCCGGCCAGCAGGCCGCTGGCAAACGTGCGCAGGCCGATGCTGATGTTGTTCATGATGTAGTAGCCGAACATCATCCAGTCGGTGCCGCTGTCGCGGCCCAGGTTCGGTGACGACGGATCGTACATGCGCTCCATCTGTGCAACGCGCGCGCTGTCCATCAACAGGTGGATAAGATCCGGGTGCAGCTGCACCAGCACGAAGCCGGCGACCAGCGGCACGGCGAACAAGGCCAGCGCTACCCACATCACTGTCGCCTGGCTGCGCACCAGGTGGGGAAAATCAGCGAACAGGAACTCCAGCACGCTGCGCCAGCGGAAGGCCGGGGTGCGATACAACAGCGTGTGGCCGCGCTGCATCAACTGCTGCAAGCGCTCCACCAGCTGCGGGCTGTACCCGCGCTGGCGGGCCAGCGCCAACTGCTGGCATAACCGTCGGTAGCGTTGCGGGAACTCCGCATCGGCGGGCAGGGCGGGATCGGCAGCCACGCGTGCACGTTTGCGGGCACGCAGATGGGCACGCTGCTGCAGCCAGGCCTCCAGTGCTTCCCATTCCCCTTGGTGGCGGGCGACGAATTGTTCCTGTTTCATCGGCGGCCCAGCAACCAGTTGGCCATCGCATACAGGCGCAGCACACCCACCTGGCCGTCGGTTTCGGTCAACGGGGTGACGATGCCGGCCAGCTCCTGCTGGCGTGCGGGTGAGAGCAGGGGCGCCCGCTCGGCGAAGGCGATCACGGCGGACTGCTCCTGCGGCTGCAGCGGCACCGGCGGCGGCAAGGCGCTGTCGATGGTGGCGGGTGCGTGGCGGGGGGATGCATCGCCATGCACCACCAACGTGCCGGCGACCAGATCACCCAACCGCCGGCCGTGCGCATCGAACAGGCTGCTCACCAGCCCCACGGCGTAACCGAACGGCAGCATGTCCACGGTGCGCAGCAGGTTGCGGGTGACGGCACCGCTCCACCCGACCGGTGCCCCATCGCGCGCAATCACCCGCAGGCCCATCGCCCGCTTGCCCAGCGTCTGCCCCCACACCGCTTCGAGCACGATGGCATAGGCCCAGTTGAGCAGGAACATCAGTGCCAGATAGATGCCACGGCCGAGCTCATCAAGCAGCATCAACGGGAAAGAGAGCAGCATCAGCGCGGCACCGCGGATGGCCAGGTCAACCAGCCACGCCACCGCACGCGGCAGGGGACCGGCCGCACGCAACTGCAGCGGCACGCCTTCCGGCGTGACCACCTCGCGGTAGGTATCCAGCATCGTCGCGGCGGTCATCGACACGCCACGCGTAATGAGGGAAGGCGCCGGGTTGCTCTCCGGCAGGGCGCCACGGGCATGGAAATCTCGACGTCATCCTGGTCGGGGCTCGACTTTAGCAGACCCGCGCCCCGCCAATGGTAGAGCCGCCAGGTAGAGCCGACTTCAGTCGGCTGCTCCACCGACGCGCGAGAGGCCAGCCGACCGGCTCTACCCATCGGCCTCACCGACGCGCGAGACGCCAGCCGCCTGGTAGAGCCGACTTCAGTCGGCTGCTCCACCAACGCGCAAGAGGCCAGCCGCTTGGTAGAGCCGACTTCAGTCGGCTGCTCCACCGACGCGCGAGAAGCCAGCCGCTTGGTAGAGCCGACTTCAGTCGGCTGCTCCACCGACGCGCGAGAGGCCAGCCGACTGAAGTCGGCTCTACCAGTCGGCCGCCCCACCAACGTGCGAGAAGCCAGCCGACTGGAGTCGGCTCTACCGGTCGGCTGCCCCACCAACGCGCGAGAGGCCAGCCGACTGAAGTCGGCTCTACCGGTCGGCTGCCCCACCAACGTGCGAGAGGCCAGCCGACTGAAGTCGGCTCTACCAGGCGCCTCTACCCATCGGCTCTAACCATCGGCTCTAACCATCGGCTCCACTCACGGCATCACGACCCGCCCAGGTACTCATCCTTCAACCGCACGTAATGATCAGCCGAGTAATGCAGCGCTTCGATCTCACTGTCTTTCAACAACCGCGCGGGCCGTGCCGGGTTGCCCAGCCACAATTCGCCTTCGCCCACGACCTTGCCTGGTCCCACTACCGCACCGGCGCCGACGAAGCCGTGCTTCTCCACGCGCGCTCCATCCAGGATGCACGCGCCCATTCCGATCAGGCTGTAGTCGCCGATGGTGCACGCATGGAGGATGCAGCCATGACCCACGGTCACGCCCTCGCCGATCAGCGTCGGATACCCGGCCTTGTTGAAGGGGCTGTGGTGGCTGACATGGATGATGGTGCCGTCCTGCACATTGGTGCGGGCACCGATGCGGACGAAGTTGACGTCACCGCGGATCACCGTGCCCGGCCAGACCGACACATCCTCGGCCAGCTCGACATCACCAATGATCGTGCAGGCGGGATCCACATAGGCGCGCGCGCCGAGTACCGGCATTTTGTCGCGGAAGGGACGTAGCGGGGTCAAGGGATTCTCCAATGTAGCGCCGAGCCAAGCTCGGCGAACGCAGCGGCGGGCAGGCAGCCGCCAAGCAGGGCTCGGCGCCACCGTGTTCGGTGTATCAGGCGACGCGACCGCGGCGCGAACGCTCCAGGTGCACCAGCAGCAGCGAGATCGCTGCCGGGGTCATGCCGGGAATGCGCTGCGCCTGGCCGATGGTCTGCGGCCGCACGCGCTCCAGCTTCTGCAGGGCTTCGGCCGACAGTCCACGCACGATGGCGTAGTCGAAGCTGTCGTGGATCGGGGTGGACTCATGGCGCTGCTGGCGCTCTATCTCGTCGCGCTGGCGGTCCAGGTAGCCGGCGTACTTCACACCGATCTCCACCTGTTCGGCCACCTTGGCGTCCGCCACGCCGGGGCCCAGCGACGGCACCTGCATCAGCTTGGCGTAATCCAGTTCCGGGCGCTTGATCAGGTCCAGCACGTTGGTTTCGCGGCTGACCGCCACGCCCAACACCTGCTCGACTTCGCGGCCCAGCGCGTTGCCCGGCGTCGCCCACACCGCGCGCAGGCGTGCGCTCTCGGCATGCACGGCCGACTGCTTCGTCTCGAAAGCGGCCCAGCGCCGGTCGTCCACCAGACCCATCTGGCGGCCCACCGGCGTCAGCCGCTGGTCGGCATTGTCTTCGCGCAGCTGCAGCCGGTACTCGGCGCGGCTGGTGAACATGCGGTACGGCTCGGTGGTGCCATGGGTGATCAGGTCATCCACCAGCACACCCAGATAGGCTTCGTCGCGGCGCGGGCACCAGCCGTCCAGCCCACGCACCTGGCGCGCCGCGTTGAGGCCGGCCAGCAGCCCCTGCGCGGCCGCTTCCTCGTACCCCGTGGTGCCATTGATCTGGCCGGCAAAGAACAGGCCGCCCACGGTCTTGGTCTCCAGCGACGCTTTCAGACCACGCGGATCGAAGTAGTCGTACTCGATGGCATAGCCGGGGCGGGTGATGTGCGCGTTCTCGAAGCCGCGGATGCTGCGCACCATGGCCAGCTGCACATCAAACGGCAGCGACGTCGAGATGCCGTTGGGGTAGATCTCGACGATGCCCAGGCCCTCCGGCTCGACGAAAATCTGGTGGCTTTCCTTCTCGGCGAAACGCACCACCTTGTCTTCGATGGACGGGCAGTAACGCGGGCCGATGCCCTCGATCTGGCCGCTGTACAGCGGCGAGCGATGCAGCGACTCGCGGATGATGTCGTGGGTCCGCGCGCTGGTATGGGTGATCCAGCAGCTGACCTGCGGCGGATGCTCATCCACCGAGCCAAGGAAGGACATCACCGGGCGCGGATCGTCGCCGGGCTGTTCGTCCATCACGCTGTAGTCCAGCGAACGGCCGTCGATGCGCGGCGGGGTGCCGGTCTTCAGCCTGTCCACCTGGAACGGGCGCTCGCGCAGGCGGGCCGCCAACGTGGTCGCTGGCGGATCGCCCATGCGGCCGGCCGCGTACTGGGTGGGCCCAACATGGATCTTGCCGGCCAGGAAGGTGCCGGCAGTCAGCACCACGGCCGCTGCATCGAAGCGCAGCCCGGTCTGGGTGAGCACGCCGCGCACCTGGTCACCTTCGATGACCAGATCATCCACGGCGGCCTGGAACACGGTGAGGTTCGGCTGCGCCTCCACCAGCGAACGGATCGCCATGCGGTACAGGTTGCGGTCGGCCTGGCAGCGGGTCGCCCGCACCGCCGGGCCCTTGGATGCATTCAAGGTGCGCCACTGGATCCCGGCGCGGTCGGCCGCATGGGCCATGGCCCCGCCCAGCGCATCGATTTCCTTGACCAGATGCCCCTTGCCGATACCGCCGATGGCCGGGTTGCAGCTCATGGCGCCCACGGTTTCGATGTTGTGGGTCAGCAAGAGGGTGCGCGCACCGCTGCGCGCCGCAGCCAAGGCGGCCTCGGTGCCGGCGTGGCCGCCGCCGATGACGATGACGTCGTAACGATGGAAGGAATCAGTCATGGCTCATGCAATGCGGGGCCGGAAGCGGCAGGTGGCGATTTTAGCGCCAATCGGACGAGGCGGTCAGGTCGCTTTTTCAAATGAACCCTAAAGTTGGCACGCTACCTGCAGATAACCCAATAGCACCCAGCGTGATCGGCGCCTCAGGCGCTATGGACCGGAATTGGAACAGGGGCTGGTCCAGATGCACGAGGGGGAAGCGACGGGCCGGCAGTCGGGGGACTGTCCGGCCCAGTTTTTTGCTGTTGGCTGAAACAACAAGGCCCCGCGCGAGCGGGGCCTTGTTGTTTAGTAGGTGCCGACATCCGACAGGGCCGGAACAGGGGGGATCCAGAGTTTCCCATCGGATATCGACATAGCTTGCATGACCCGCTGCGTCTGCTTTGTCACTTTTGGACGCGGCGGGTCATTGACGCTCTAGCTTGAACCTTCCCGACGGAAGGTTCAAGACCCGATCACGGCTCGGCCTGCCGTTCTGTGGAACGGTTCAAATTTCGCCACGGCGAACCGCTCGGACGCGGGGCTGAGGCGGGACGCGGCGGCGCGGCCGGGCGGACCTGCTGCTGCGGCGACGGGCGGTTCATGCCCTGCTGCGGACGCGGACGGGTGTTCGAATCCAGGTTGCGCCACGGCGAACCACCGTTGTTGCCCGGCGGGCGGGGCGGGCGCGGACCATTGTTGTTCGGCGGCCGGGTGGTGGGCGGTCGGTGGCCGTGATGCGGCGGACGGTAGTTGGGGTACGGACGATAGACCGGATAGCCATAGCCGCCACCGTAACCACCGCCGTAATAGCCACCGCCACCGCCGTAATAACCGCCACCGTAGCCATAGGGCGAACCGTAGGGGTAGCCGGCCGGATAGCGGTATTCGGTCGACGGGGCGCCGTGGTAGTAGCCACTGCCGCCGCCTCCGCTGCCGCCCACGTAATCGTAAGTGGCGCAGCCGGACAGGGCCAGCAGCAGCCCTCCGGCAACGATCAGACGCATCTTCATGACAAGACCCCCCATGGGTTATGGACTCCAGCTTCTGCCTAATGCGTTGAATCGCCCCTTAATTCGTGCAACGAAGCATGAATGGTTAGGCGAAGCGGACATCCTGGCACGACGAGATAGGCCGCGACCGATGGCGGGCATACGTTAATCTTTGCACATGAACGAGGCCCCACCCCCTGCCATCGATGTGTTGGTCGCCGCCGCACGGATCGCCCCGCATGCCACGGTGACGCCGGTGCTGCGCTCGCGCACGCTGGATGAGCTGGCGGGTGCCCGGTTGGCGTTCAAGGCGGAGCACCTGCAGCGCAGCGGCGCCTTCAAGTTCCGCGGTGCCTGCAATGCGGTGTGGGCGTTGTCGGCCGAACAGGCCGCCGCGGGCGTGGTGACCCATTCTTCAGGCAACCATGGGGCCGCACTGGCGCTGGCGGCGCTGACCCGGGGCATCGCCTGCCACGTCGTGGTGCCCGAGGGCGCGGTGGCGGCCAAGCTGGCCAACATCGAACGCCATGGCGCCACCCTGTGGCGTTGCGCCGCCAGCATCGCCGCCCGCGAACAGCTGTGCGCGCAGGTGCAGGCGGATACCGGCGCCACCTTGGTTCATCCGTATGCCGATGCGCGAGTGATCGTGGGCCAGGGCACGGCCGCGCTGGAACTGCTGCACGCCGAGGGTCCGTTCGACGTACTGGTGGTGCCGGTGGGCGGCGGCGGCTTGGCCGCAGGCACCGCGTTGGCCCTGCAGCATGCCGCGCCGCAGACCCGCCTGGTGCTTGCCGAGCCGACCGGCGCTGCAGACACGGCGCGCTCGTTGCAGGCGGGCGAGCGGCGTATCGAATTCGTGCCGGACACGATCTGCGACGGCCTGCGAGGCACGCTGGGGGCGCCCAATTTCGAGGTGCTGCGCGCGGCCAAGGCCGAGGTGATCGTGGTGGACGACGCGGCCACTGTGCAGGCCATGCGACTGCTGTGGCAGGTCCTCAAGCAAGTTGTGGAGCCGTCCTCGGCGATCGCACTGGGCGCCGTGCTGGCCCAGCCGCAGCGCTTCGCCGGCCTGCGCGTGGGGCTGGTGCTGTCCGGTGGCAATGTGGACATCGATGAGTTGCCATGGGGAATTGCATGAGCGGGCAGCGGGCTGGCGTATTCGGTTGGCTATGGCGGCTGTTCGTGCTGCTGATGGTCTGGCTGTTCGCGGTGACCGCGTGGATCGTGTGGATCGGCGAACGCGACCAGGCCGCGCATGCTGACGCGATCATCGTGCTGGGCGCAGCCGCTTACGATGCCAAGCCGTCGCCGGTGTTCCAGGAACGCATCCGTCACGGGCTGGATCTGTACGACGCGGGCTACGCGCCGCTGCTGATTTTCACCGGCGGCTATGGCGGCAGCGGTGCGCGTTTCTCCGAATCGCAGGTGGCGCGGCGTTATGCCTTGAAGCAGGGCATACCGGACAAGGCGATCCTGATTGAAACCGCATCGCGCAACACCGTGCAGAACCTGGTGGAAGCCAAGCGGCTGATGGACCAGCGCGGGCTGCACCGCGTGATCATCGTCAGCGATCCGCTGCACATGGCCCGCGCGCTGCGTCTCAGCCGTGCGATGGGCATAGACGCATTGGCCTCATCCACACCGAGCACGCGCTTCCGCAGCTTCCACACCAGCTGGCGATTCCTGGCACAGGAAGTGTATTTCTTCCACCGCGACCTGTTCGTAAAAGCCGCAGGCTAGGGACGAAGAGCAGCCAATGCCGGCACCGTAGCAAACAGCAGCGAATGGTAGTGCCGGCTTCAGCCGGCACCGTGGCAAAGCGCAGCAAATGGTAGTGCCGGCTTCAGCCGGCACCGTAGCAAAGAGCAGCAAATGGTAGTGCCGGCTTCAGCCGGCACCGTGGCAAAGAGCAGCCGACTGAAGTCGGCTCTACCGAGGCCCGTCCAAGGCCCGTCAACGCCCGTCCCTCTGGTCCGTCGGGGCGACGCCCGCGGCATGCCGCGTGGCGCGACCACCGCACCGCACTTACACAGGCCGACGGCGGATCGGGATCGCCGATACCGGCACAGCGGCGATATCCTGGCCCTGCTCGCGGATCGGGGCGCCGGCCTCCGGTGCCCAGGCATGCGCATAGATGACGTCCCAGCTGCTGGGCAACTTTCCGTCGGCGCGCCGCATCGCTTCATACGCCGCCGCAGCCGCGGTGAAGCGGGCGCGTCCGGTCAACGTGCGGCGACGATCCATCCGCGCATTGGTGGCGCCCAACGCCCGCAGCTCACGCATCAGCGCCGGCAGGTCGTCATAGGTCAGGGTGAACAGATCGCGGTCCAGTACCGGATCGCGGAAACCGGCCATCATCAGCGCATCGCCGAACTGCGCGATCGGTGCGAAGCGGCTGACGTGCGGTGACGCGTCGTCGGCGTGGAACGCCTCCGCCAGCTCGATCAGCGTTTCCGGGCCGAACGTCGAACACAGCAGCAGGCCGCCCGGCTTCAACACCCGGCGGAACCCGGCGAAGACGGCCGGCAGATCGTCCACATACTGCAGGCACAGATTGCTGAAGATCACATCCACGCTGTTGTCGGCCAGCGGCAGCGCAGTCGCGTCGGCGCACAGGCGCTGGAACGGCTTCCACCAACCCGCCTGCCGCCTGGCTTCGTGCAGCATCGGCATCGCCACGTCCAGCGCGATCACCTGCGCCTTCGGCCAGCGCTTCTTGATCAGGGCGCTGGCATGGCCGGTACCGGCCCCCACGTCCAGCACGACCTCCGGGCTGCGCGTTTCCAGATAGTCCAGCGACTCCATCAGGCGCTGACGCACCTCGCGCGGCAGTGCAGCCGCTTCGTCGTAGGTCGTGGCGGCCCGCGAAAAAGCGCGGCGAAGGTGGCGGTGGTCGGTACGGGGGTCCATGCGGATCTCGATGAAAAACGGTGCGGCGTCAGAACGTTCCGGGGTAGGCGCCGCCGTCGATCAGCAGGTTCTGCCCGGTAAGGTAGCCGGCCTGCAGGCTGCACAGGAAAGCACAGGCGGCGCCGAACTCATCCGGCTGGCCAAAGCGCCCTGCCGGGATGTGGTCGCGTTTCTGCGCGGCGATCGACTCCATGTCCCCGCCCTGCTGCTCGGCCAGGAAGGCGAAGTTGCCACGCAGGCGATCGGTATCGAACTGGCCAGGCAACAGGTTGTTGATGGTGACGTTGGCCGCCACCGTACGCCGTGCCAGCCCCGCGACGAAGCCGGTGAGCCCGGAACGCGCACCATTGGACAGCGCCAGGATGTCGATCGGTGCCTTCACCGATGACGACGTGATGTTGACGATGCGGCCGAAACCGCGCGCCATCATCGCATCCACCGTGGCGCGGATCAGGGCTATCGGTGCCAGCATGTTGGCATCCAGCGCGGCGATCCAGTCATCGCGCTCGAAGGTGCGGAAATCACCGGCAGGCGGGCCAGCGGCGTTGGTGACCAGGATATCCACCTGCGGGCAGGCCGCCAGCGCGGCGGCACGTCCTGCTTCGGTGGTGACATCGGCGGCCACGGCGATCACCTGGCCTGCGCGGGGCAGGGTACGCAGCACCGCCGCGGCCTGCTGCAGGGCGGTCTCGCCCCGGGCGACGATCACCACGTTGACCCCTTCGGCGGCCAGCGCACGCGCGCAGCCCAGGCCGAGCCCCTTGCTGGCGCCGCATACCAGCGCCCAACGTCCCGCGATTCCCAGATCCATGTCAGTTCACCTTGCGATGCGTACGACGGTTGGCCGTCATCCGTGCATTGTCGGGTGACGGCCAACCGCCGTCACTATCCGCTGCATGACGAAGCGTTGCAGCTGCTCCGCTACCTCGTCGGCATGGCCGAGGAACGGGGCGTGGCCACCGTGGGCAATCGTGTACGCACAGGCGTGCGGGGCCATCGTCGCTGCGGCATGGGCCGCAGCGGGCGGCACCAACCGATCGCGCTGGCCGGCCAGCCACAGGCTGGGCACAGGCAAGGTGGGCAGGGCGCCCCGCAGATCGGTGGCTTCGAGCAGGTGCCGGCCGTCCGCCGGCACGCGCGCAGCCGGCGCCCCGCTGTCCAGCAGGCGCTGGCGCAGGCCGCGCAGATCCTCCCGGCCTGGCGCGACGTTCATCAGGTCCAAGGCAAGGAAACGATCCACCGTGGCGGGGAAATCCTCGGACAGGTCGGCGGCGAACTGCGCGAATACCGTCGCAGGAACCGCGTGGGCCCAGCGCTCATCGCGCACGAAGCGCGGCGACGAGGCCAGCATCACCAGACCCTGTACCTGCGGCTGCGTCGCCGCGGCATGCAGGGCGAACAGTCCGCCCAGTGACCAACCACACCACACCGCCGGTGGCGTCGCCGCCGCAATGACGCTGACGACCGGTGCCAGCTGCAGCGGCGTGGTGTCATCGCGGCTGCGGCCATGGCCGGGAAGGTCCACGACGTGCACGGTGAAATGGTCGGTGAGACGTTGCAGCAAGGGCGCGAACACATCGCCCTGCAACGCCCAGCCGTGCAGCAGCACCAGATCGGGGCCGCTACCGCTGACTGAAATATGCATACGGGTCGCTCAGACGGTGGCCGCGACAGGCAGCACGGTGCCGGACTGCAGCCCATCACGGGCGAGCGCAATGGCATCCACCAGGGCCTGGACCTGTGCGGGAACGTGCAGCGCCGACAGACGCACACGCACGCGTGCCGCGCCATCGCCGCTGGCTGCCGCGTCGATGGTCTCGATCCACCAGCCGGCCTGCTGCAGATTCCGGGCGATGGCCTGTGCGTGCGAATCGGAGGGAAAGCTGAGTGACTGGATGGGCATTTCCGAGGCCATCATCGCGAGCCCGCGGGTGCGCGCTGCAGTGCGGAAGGTGGCCACCAGCTCGCCCAGTTTTTCGCGGCGCCAGTCATCACGGCAGGCCAGGCGGAGTGCGGCCGTCGATGCGGCGGCCAGTGCAGGCGGCAGCATCGGGGCATACCGGTAGGGGCGCGCACAGGTGGCCAGGTGCTCGATCACGTGCGCATCGCCCAGCACCAGCGCACCGGCACCGCCCAACGCAGTGTCCAGCGTCACGGTCTGCAGCGGCACGTCGGCCACGCCCAGTCCGGCGGCCGCCACGCTGCCGGCGCCGTGTTCGCCCAGCACGCCCACGCCGTGTGCATCGTCCACGTACAGAAGCGCTTCCTGCAGCCGCGCAACCAAGGCCAACGACCGCAGCGGGGCGGCGTCGCCATCGGTGCAGAACACCGCCTCGGTCGCCAACATCGCCGCACCTTCACCGGCATGCTTGAGCTGGCGCATCGCGCCTTCTGAATCCAGATGCGGATAGCGGCGCAGGCGCGCGCCTGCCAGGGCGGTGGCGTCCAGCAGGCTGGGATGGTTGAGCTGGTCCTGCACGCAGACGTCGCCGTCTTCGCCCAGCAGCGCCTGCTGCACGGCCAGGTTGGCCAGGTAAGCGCTGCCGAACAGCAGAGCACGGGGGTAACCGAGCCACTGCGCCGCTTCGCGTTCCAGGACATCGTGCACCGCATGGCGGCCGCCATTGGCCGGCGAGGCGGTGGTACTGCCGTCGCGTGCTGCCGCATCCTGCAGGGCGTTGACCACGCCGAACTGCTGCGCCAGGCCCAGGTAGTCACTGCTACGGAAGCTGGTCAGCCACTGGCCCGCCACTTCCACGCGCACGCCATCGCGACGGCCGATCGCCGCAGGCAGCGCCGTGCCCCCGCTGGCAGGCAGGGTCTGGACGCGGGCAAGCAGATCAGGACGGGCCATGGCGGCGGCAGCGATGCAAGGCGGCCTAGCGTAGCAAAACGGTGCGGCTGCAACCGGGTGGTGGACGGCGTCCGGCCGTCGAGCCCCGCTTCAGGGGCGCAGCGCCGACGCCGCGGGAACCTGGATCACGATAGGGGGCGGAGGGGAAGAAACACCCCTCTCCGAATGAGAGCGAACCGTTCCCACCATGATGTTGGCGATGGTGAAGAGCCCCACCAGCACGAGAACAGCGGTCGCAATGAACCCCCCCTTCATTTCACTTGAGACCTTGTGGAGATCTGCACGCACGGCCTCTACGTCTGACTTCGTGGCCAGCGTGGGGGTGATGCCTTCGAGCTTGGCGAGGCGGGATTCCATCGCAGTATCGTCCGGTGGAAGGGGCAGGGCTTCAACATGCTTGGATGTGCGTCGCATTCTAAGCGCCTCATTAGGGCGCAGCCATCAGGAATCGTGCCCTGCCGCTACCGGAAATCGCCACGTTTCCACACCTGCGTCGGACATCGATAGCAGAGATCAATGACCCATCTGGCTTCGCGTTTGGCGGGCGACCCTCGTTGGTCATCACAAGCATGAGGCCATTCCGCACTTTCCCGATACCGCGCGCTGCCCGGGCTTCGCATGCTCAGGTCCATGCATATCCCCGGCCTCTATACGCTGGCCAACCGCCTGGCCCACACGCTGCTGCCCCCCGTCTGCCAGATCTGTGCAGAACCCGGCGAGCAGGACCGCGAGCTCTGCGCGGCCTGTTGCCTTGCGCTGCCTTGGCATACCGACGCCTGCGCGCGCTGCGCCGCGCCCCTGCCGGACGATGCCGCGGCACTCTGCTTTCGCTGCGAGGAATCGCCGCCGCTGCTGGATGCCGCATGGGCCGGATTCCGCTATGAAGATCCAATCTCCGGGTTGCTGCTGCGCTACAAATTCCACGAAGACCTCGCCGCGGGGCGACTGTTGGCGCAGTTGATGGCGTTGTCACCGCCGCCATGGGACGCCGTGCCGCTTGTAGCAGTGCCACTGCACCCGTCGCGGCTGCGCCGACGCGGGTATGACCAGGCCGCGCAGCTGGCCAGGCAGCTTGGATTGCCGCGCTGGCAGGGACTGCACCGCGTACGTGCCACCTTGCCCCAATCCGAACGCAGCGCTGATGCCCGACGCCACAACCTGGACGGCGCATTCGCCGTGCGCGGCGACGTGCCGGAGTCGGTTGTCCTGGTGGATGACGTGATGACAACGGGAAGCACGTTGCATGCGTGTGCCGAGACCTTGCGCAACGCGGGATGCCAGGACGTGAGGGCATGGGTGTGTGCACGCGTGCCGTGATGGCAGATGCCCGCGCCAAGGGGTGGCACATGTGGGTGTTTGCTTGGAACCCGCCTCATACCCGGCGTGATGCGATCCGTCCTTCGCGCGAATACACGCTAGCGCGCAGCTCAACGCCGAGCGCACGCATTGCGCCCAGCACCGTGCTGAAGGTGAGTGTGCGTTTACCGGTCAGCTGCCGGCGCAGCACGTCGATGGACAGGCCGCATTCGCTTGCAACGTGATGCAGATCGTCGTGGCCGATGATGAACAACAGGGTCTCGCCCATGGTGACGGGATCACCAACACTTTCGTGGATGCTGGCGTCGATGTAGTCCGCTATCTGCAGGGGCGTGCGCGGTCGCTCGTCAGTTTCGAAGACGGTCGCGTCGGGCTTTGAGGGCGGTTCCGGTGGCAGCGGGCTCACTCGGCGCACCGATGTGCGGCGACGGAGGTGGGCAGGACGTCGGACAGGCAGCCGATCACATCGTACGGACGTACGGTGATGGAAAAGAGGTGGGTCATTGGAGCCTCGCGCATCGCAGGGAAACCACCTGCGCCGGAGCGCAGGGTGGCGGGCGGTGCGGGTTGGCGTACCGGACATCTTCAAACAAAAAACCGGCGGATCGGGATCCCCGCGCACCGTCCGCCGTATGACCGGCAGAGCAGTGCATTCTCCGCCGTGCCCGAGGGCAACAACAGAGCTAGATGTCTGAAGATGAAGCGGGACGCCAATCCCGGCTGACGCGTACAGCGCCAACCCGATCATCCTGCGCGGCCTTCCGCAGGCGCGTCCATCAGGAAAGCTGGATTCTTTCGTCAGTCAGCCCTTCAAGCGGGCGATAACGCATGGCCCATAAAAAAACCGACGCTGCGTGGGGCAGCGTCGGTTTCGGCATTGCTTGCGGCGACGGGGCGAACCCCGTCAGCGCAGATCAGGAAGCCTTCATCGCATGCTTGCGGGCGCGCATGACCGCATGGGTCTCCTGCACTTCCGGCAGCAGACGGGTGACTTCAGTGCGCACCGGAGCCGGCACGTCGTTGTCGGTCAGCACATCCTTGAAGGCCTTCAGCAGGCGGTCTTCGGATTCTTCCAGCTCGGCCACATAGCCGTACTGGGTGTCGCCCAGGGTGGCGCGGATGTTGCCGTACATCTTCTGCACCGAACCCACGAAGGTACCGTGCTCTGCCGGCTCACCACCGGTGGCGGCAACCGTGCTGCTCAGCGAGGACACGATGTCCGACTTGCTGCCGGCAATGCGGGTGAACAGGGCAGCCAGCTCGGCGTCCTTCACCTTGGTAGCGGCTTCGCTGTAGAACTTCTGACCATCACGGGCGATCTCGATCAGGTCGTTGAGGCTGTGTTCGATCTTGGACTGGGTGCTCATGTGTAGTGCTCCATGTGAGTGGTCGTTTGGAACGGCGAGACAGATGCCGTGCCGTTGGAGACCACCTTGGACGAGTGCATATGCAGTGCGGGTGAGGACCCATTGATGGGTTCGTCATGTGCCGGAACGGGGGTTTAACAGACCCGACTGACCCCGCCCGGCGATGGGTCAATCGCGGTCCAACTTGATCGCCAACCCATCGGCCGTATTGCGCACCACGATCACGTCGAAATCCCGATTGCCGTTGATGGCTTTCATCTCGACCTCGTCGGTGCCATCGGTCCTGATCGCATACACGCCGGTGCCGAACTCCTTCGACAACGCATTGGAGATCATCACCGCGGCCGCCTCGTGGTTGGTGGCCGCAGGAATCGCAATCGCGACATTGGTCGCTTCACCGCCTGCGGGGGTGACGGCCAGGGTGATCTCGCCATCCGTCTTGGCCCGACCCTTCAGATCGATGTTCCATTCATTGGCGGGCGCGGCGAACGCAGCCGGCGCAGCCATGCCGAATGCGGCAGCCATGACCAAGGGACGGATAAGCGGGGTACGCAGGAAGTTCATCGTTGCCACTCCTCGTTGATGCGGGCAGCTGCCCGACGGTAGGCCGATGCTGGCCCAGAGGAGTTGGTGATGATGTGAACCAGCGCGATGGGCGACGTCGATGGTTGACGTTCGATGGACTACGGCGGGAATCGAACGGGACCGGCATGCGACCGCTGGCGGTAGAGCCGCCGGTAAAACCGCCGGTAGAGCCGACTTCAGTCGGCTGCTGTTGGATCTGAAGGCAGGACGTCTTCTGCGGAAATCAGCCGACTGAAGTCGGCTCTACCTTGAGCCCCAGCCCCGTGCGAAAGGCCCGGAAGCGGAGTGAAGCAAGGGAATTGGTGCGCCCGGAGGGATTCGAACCCCCGACCAATGGCTTCGGAAGCCACTACTCTATCCGGCTGAGCTACGAGCGCGCTGGCCGACTAGTGTAGCGGAAAGTTGGAGGATTGGGCAGCGGAGGCCGACCATGCGCAGTCTTGCTGGGATGTCGGATCACTGGCCCAGGAGCTTGGGTCACCTGGAGGCTGAGTCCGCCTTTGTCCGCACGCTCCTTAACGCCTGAATATGTGGAGCTAGCCCGCTTGCGAGTACTCGGGCGGCATGCATGCTCGGATGATGAGCATCGAAGAACAGAGAGGCGCCGCCCGCGGTCAGCGCACACTGACCAGAGCGGCAGAACAGATCGGTCGGCAGATAGATCTGCGCCGACGGCTCCATCCTCCGCCGGAAGTCGTCGATTGCCGTGGAATCCAGTTCGACGAACGGCAGGCCTCCTCGAGCCAGATACGTAGGAACATCAGAGTGTCCGTCGATCGCAGCATAAGGGCCTATGACGATCACCTGCTTTCCTGCGCCCCTCAGTCGTTTCGCCGTGTCGGCAATGCGGGACTGCAACAGCATCGATTGCTCAATTGCCTCACCGTAATAGGCGACAAGCACAACGGTCTGAATTGAAGTGTCCGAAGATAGATAGTCGAAGACCCGAGAATTGTGCGCTTGGCAATGAGGGCGGTCAGGTTTGCTGGGTTGCGCAGGGGCCGGCGGGCACGAGGAGTAGGTAAGTTCACGGACGGAGAAACCCTGCTCGCTGATCGCCTTGGCAAGCTCAACGCCATGACTGTCGCCCCAGACTGCTACGGACGGGACGCCCTGACCAAGCACGCAGGAATGTTCCAACGACGGAAGCCCTCCTTCGAAATGACAGCGCTCACGGTCGGAACTGCGGTCATCGCGGCTGGCGTCAAAGGCGATCACAGATTCCGAAAAGCGTGACGGCCAACCACCCAATGAAGCATATGCTGCCGACGTCGCAATGATCAACAGGGACGAAATGACCACCGTGAAGGCAAGATGTCGGCCGCTGAATACTGTCTTGTTTCGGGTAGGCGATTCAATGAATCGCCAAGTGAGCCACGCGGCTGCAACAGAAATGCCAATTACCGCAAGTTTGCCTCCAGCACTTGCCAGCCATCCCGAATTCCGGAAGAAGACCACCAAAGGCCAGTGCCATAGATATAGCGAGTAGGAAATGAGTCCAATGCGGACCAATGGAGCGGCGGACAATAGTCGCCCAGTCCAGCTCGACTGGCCGCTGTAGATCAGCAGGGCGGCACCCAGCACCGGTACGACGGCCCAGTAGCCGGGAAATTCGATAGCTTTTGTAAAATAAGTAACGGCAAACAAGATCAGGCAAATGCCAACGACGCCAAGGACGTTGTTCATAAGCCTTGTTGCGGAACCAAAGGGCTGATCTCGCGCTGATACAAGGAGCCCCAGTAGAGAACCAGCGAGCAGCTCCCAGGCGCGAGTCGGTATAAGGTAGAACGACGCACTGGGCTTTAGCGGAGTCAAGTAGATGCAGGCTGCAAGGGAGGCAGCCAAGCCGGCGCAGATCAGCGGAATCTTAAAACGAGGCATGAAGCGGAAGATCACGAAGAGCGCAAGCGGTGCAATCAGATAGAATTGCTCTTCCACGCCCAGTGACCACATGTGAAGAAGTGGTTTAGCCTCAGCGTCGGCGGCGAAATAGCCAGACTGTCGCCAGAAATTTATATTTGCGACAAAGAGAAGTGCCGAGATGGAGTCACGTCCAAGGTTCGCGAAATCGCTCGGTAGAAGGAAGGCTGGTGATGCCGCCAAGACGAAAGCGAGCACTGTAAGCAGCGCAGGAAATATCCTGCGAATACGCCGCTCGTAGAATGATCTGATGCTGTAACGATCCTCCGAAATCTCGCGGATGAGGATCAGTGTGATCAGGTATCCGCTGATGACAAAGAAAACATCTACACCAACGTAGCCGCCGGGAAAGCCCGGAACTCCCGCGTGATACAGAAGTACGGGGAGGATGGCGAGTGACCGGAGGCCATCGATGTCCGGACGATACTTCGGGGGGCTCATGCAGGACCTTTGTTGCTAGATTTGGTGTCAGCTGTGCTGGGTACAGGGCGCGTCGCGGGTGGCATGTTTTCTAGATGAGCAGGTCACCCAAGAATCATGCCCGCTAGGCGCTTGGGAAGAAGCCGGCGAAGTAACAATACAAGCGCGATGCATGCAAACAATGTCATTGATGTCGAGAGAAATATGTAGACCGGTTGAAGTCCGATGATCGCAGGGTAGCTGCCTAGAAAGCGCTGTATAGGGGTCAGCAGGATCATGTGGACAAGGTAGACAGCGTATGAATTCCGCCCCGCCAACGCGAGGAATGAGTCGTGGTTGAAGACGGTTCTACTTCTCGACAAACTGAGTATCAATAGGAAAAATGTTACTGAATAGAGAGTGTTGGTTAACTTCAACTGGGAAGTGCCAAAGCTGTAGTTTCCGTGCCGTGCCCAGAAGTATCCCTCGATAAATCCCGCGATGGCGAAGATGAAGGTCAGAGTGATGAATTTTCGTGGCCCATTAAATGAGCTGCTTCCTGCCGCCTGCCGCTGGGCGGCGTAAATACCCAAGTGATAGAAGGGGTACCACACGAAGAATGGCAAAGCATAAGCCGGAAATTTAGAAATCGGGCTTTCAGGGTGGAGTGCTGGAAAGTAGTAAGTGAAAAAAAGTCCGATGGCGGTAATCGTCATCATGATCAAAAAGTGTTTTCGTCCGCTCTTTATGCGGGTGATCAGCGGCGTGAGCAATGTGTACTGAGTCAGCACGATTACGAAATAGCCTATGCCGATACCTGTTCCAAAGAGATAAGCCTTTACCGCCTCTTTGATGTTTAGTGATTCAGTAATGGCATCCTGAGCAAGATAGATCGTAGTCCATATAAAGTATGGAGCAAGTATTCGGACTAGTCGCTTGCGATAGAAATCAACTGGCGAGCCGGACGGGCCGCGGCCAGCGAAAAAGCCGGCCATCGCCAAGAACACTGGCACTGCAAAGTTTACGATTTGGCGCAATCCTATGCCAAACAGCCCTGTAAGAGAGTTGGGCGGGGACGAGGAAAGCTCGCCGCAGGAGTGGATTACCACCACCGCAACAATTGCGAGGCCCTTCCATACATCCCAGTAGGATGATCGTGTTGAATTTGGCGCCGGTCCTCGCATTACTTCCCCGGAATCGCTCTTTGTGAGCTTCATCTGGCTACATCGCGCTGCAACGGGGAAAAGGCAGGGTGGTGTGCACCCATGCTCTGCGGGTTCTCGCCTTGCATTGTTCCCGCTCTGGAGAAGTAAGGTCCCTTGGCAATGAAGGAGAGCACGGCAAGGTAAGCGAACAGGAATGCCGAGAGCGGGGCGTACGCATCGATATCCTGGAAGATGCAGTAAACCAGGAATGAGGGCACTGCCGCGATCATGGCGATGGAGTAGCCGCGGGGATCGCCAGCATGTCCGGCTCCGAGTGCCCTGAGTAGTGCTTTGGCTGACCATAAGGCCGGGATCACAAGGAAGAGAGCAATTGAAAGTGCTGCGCCGATAAGTCCGCCTCGAACGAGTAGCGACAGTATGGTCGAATGCGACCCGATGGGGATTGCGGTCTGGTCCAATCTTGGCTTCACGCCAAGGCCAATCAATGGGCCTTCCTTGAGTGTCACGTCCAAAGACATCTCATAGATTGCGAACCGTGTGTCCGAAGATGCTTGTCGCGCCGAATTAATGACCTCGAGCACTGGTGCCGCAAACGTCAGTCCAATGATTGCGGTCAAGACCGATCCTGTCACTATCAGCTTTCTGTTCTTGCGGAGCGAAAGTACGAAGTAGATTGCCAGCCCGGCGACCAGGCCCAAGATCGCACCGCGAGTCAAGGTGGCGGCCATGGTGCATAGAAGTGCGAAGATGAAGACGTAGCTGAGGGCGCGGCGACTACGATTGAGTGAGGCCAGGAAGAAATAGCTGGAGAAGGCAATCAGTGCCGCGCTTGAGGTGGCATTGGTCGAAAGTATCGTAAGCCTGGGAATGCTGGACTCGGCGAACCAATCCACGTCAATGAGCCAGGATTTCTGGTAAAGCCCAAGAAGATTGTCCTGTGCTGGGGTTATGATTCCGAAAAGCGTCGGAAAGGAAAGGCTGTTTACACCTCGGAAAAAAAGGAGGTAGACGCAAGGGACGCCGATCAGTACTGAGAATAGGCCCACTTTCCCCAGTGCGCTGAGTAGATCGTCTAGTGCTTTAGGGTTCGTACGGAAGCTCTGATTAAGAAATCCGTAAATTATGTAGCCATTTGTGAGGATGGAAATGTTGTTCAGCGCAGCGACAACGCGGGAAAGGTCCGCGGCACCGGATGCGGCAGACATCATCATCGACAATCCGAGTAGGCTGATCAGCGTAAGCAGCAAATACTGAAACGCATCACGCGGCCGCAGTGCCTGTGGCGCTGCAATTGCGGCAAGTAGCGCGGCAACGTGAAAGATGAAGAATCCTGTGCCCAGCACCCACCAGAGTGGTGTCAGCATGAAGGTTGTCGTAAGTACTCTTAGCGCGCTGATTTTCATGGTCGGGTATGCCTGCGCCTCAGCGAGGCTTGAGTGTTAGGTCGGCGATCTTACGGTAGGTCGCCGTTGACAAGAAGATCTGGGCGCCAATTCGCATAGCCAGGGTTGGGCTGTAGCACCCGCAGGCAACGGCTCTAGCGTACAGCCAAGCAGCCTTAAGCGGCTCGCCACGCTTGAAATGCGACTTGGCAACATACCAGCCCTCATCACCCAAGCGCGCCCGCCGTGTGATGGAGCTAGACACGCTGTCCAGCCACTCGAGTCTCGCTGCTGCATCAAGGGCATTTGAAACCCGGCCTGCCTGCGCATGATCCGTCCATTGCGCTTGGATCGAGTCGAGCATGACAAATTCAGCCCCCGCGGCAGCCAATCGGATAGCGAAATCGGTGTCTTGGCCAAATCGCAGACCGACCTTGTAACGTATCTTTGCTGCCAACTGGCGTGGTAGGACTACTGTAGATGTCTGGATGAAGCCCCGATCACACAGGAGATACTCCGAAATCGGCTCGTTCTGCCGGCGAGCTCTGGGTGGCTTGGTGAAATAGCGCTCTTCGCCACGATCAACGCGTATCTTTCCGTACACGACCGTTGATTCCGTAGTCGCCCGAAGCACGGCTAAGGAGGCAGTCAGGTGGCCTGGCAAGAAGGTGTCATCGGAATCTAGAAATGCCACGTACTCACCCCGAGACACATCAATCCCGTGATTTCGTGCAGCGCACGCCCCGCTGTTCGCCTGCCTGAAATATCTGATCCGGGAATCACCAGCGCGGTCGAGGATGCTGGTGGGATCGTCCGTTGAGCCGTCGTCGACGACCACAACTTCGATGTTCCCATGATCCTGCTCGAGGGCAGACTGAACTGCTCGCAGGATCGTGTCCTTCCTGTTGAACAAGGGGATGACAACGGAAACGAGCTCTGCGGCTCTGGTGGGATCGCGCGTGGTCATGCTGGAACTCCATGCTGCTTCAAGTGGCAGGCAGCGGAGGCTGCCATTGAGCAGCTGGGCGTTTAGCCCCAGCCGCGATATTAGTCTTGGTGAATTAATAGAAGTACGGGTTGGCTTGCAAGAAACTGTATTTGAGTTGTCGAAGCCGGCCTATCAGAAAGTCAAGGGCAAGTCCGCGACGCGGCGCCATCCTGTGTGTACTGAGAAGCTTGTACTCCTTCGAGAAACAAATTCGATTGCTGGCGTGCCACTGCTTGTGGCCTGCGGAGAAGTGCATGATGGCAGGGTCTGCCAAGAAGCGAATATTCCACCGCGGCGCGAGTTCGCGCGCAAGTTCCTTATGCCGGAGCAGCATTGAAACCTGACAATTATAAGTGGGATCCAGCTCGATCCATTTGCCGCGCATTACCACGTTGAGGGCATCCTGATCGGGCATGCGTAGCAGGTCAACGTTGTTGCGAAGATATTCCAACACCCGCCCCTTCATTCCGAACTCGCGCCAAGCAGGCGTATTAATCAGCATTACGCCGGAGTTGAAATACACATCATCTGGCGCCAGACCGAGCCTGCTCGCATCATGGAACGGATTTACTACTGCCGCCGCCAGTGCCCCCCTCAATTCTGTTGCGAAGATGCCCTTCAGGTCATGTCGGACGAGGACGTCGCAGTCTACGTAGAGCACCTTGTCAGCGTTGACCAGCTCCGGGATCATCAACCGGTAGTACATGCCCCTTGAAATGTGCGTCACTTCAAGCAGGTCGCCGAACTGATCGGCGCTTATGACGTGGATGCAACTACGTTCGGGACAAAACATCTCCAAAGCCTGTCTAAATGCAGGCTTCGGCTCATGATCAATAATTACGTCGACCGCAACGCGGGTTCCGGGCTCGGCCGAGCGAACAATCGACTCCACTGCGGGCACAATGAAATCGACGTATCGACCGTCGGCGCAAAGACATACATGTATGTCTGCAGGCGGGCTTGCCACGTCAGCGCTTGAGGACATGGCGGATGATCTGATTTCGGCTGAGAACTGCATAGAGCGCCATCAAGGGAAGGTAGATAAGCAGGGTCTCGATGAATCCGTGGGAACGGTACTCATCGTAGCCAACGGCGAAGTAAACAAATGAGCCCAACGAGCCGACACAGAAGAGATAGGGCAACATATGCGTGAAGAGCTGCCATGCCGCGCTCCTCTTCCCTAGGCCGACAGCGCTGGCTGCGGCGAAATAGAAGAGCATTCCTGTTGTAATGCGCTGGATCGCCACGCCGATGCAAGCGCCGAGTACACCGTAGAGCACGCCGCCAATCCAGACCAGTCCAATCAGGGACACCGCGTCGATGATGGAAAGTAACGTGCGCGCGCGATAGCGGGCCATCGCTTCTAGCGCCGAAGAGCCAAGTGGCGAGGAAAGGAGGCGTGGGGGGACGACTACCGTCACGATTAAGGTCAATGAGATAGCGTCATCCCATTTTCCGCGCCAGACGGTGTGGATCACGAAAGGGAACCAGACTAGAAGCGAGAGGCATAGCGCCCCCGAGATCAGGCTCAACGCTTCCCCTGCCTTCTGCAGCCCCGAGCGTACTCGAGTCATGTCGTCCTTGATTGCGGAGAACAGAGGGAGCAGAAGATGGTTGAGTGCCATGCCTATCAACTGCACCGAAGCGGCCATTAACTGGTACGAGAAGTAATACAAGCCCAGCGTAGCCTTGGCGACAACTAGCGAAAGGACGAGATAATCTCCACGTGTCGCAACATTGTTCATGTAGGAGCTCATGACAAGCCATTTGGCCCGTCCGAGGAAGCTTCGAAATGCGACGATTCCGGGCCATAGCTTGGCGCGGATCGGTGCCTGTCCTGAGCGGTACATGATGAAGGCTGTAAGCGTGAGAATGATCTGAGATGCCACGAAGCTGTATATGCCAGCACCAGTCGCAGCGAGTGCCGCCATGCTGAGATTGCTTGCAAGTACAGAGACTGACTCCACGCGAGAAATGCGCTTGAAGTCGAAGCTGATTGCCAGCCTTGCTTTGTAAGGCAAGGCGGCAATGTTGAACGGCATGGCGAGGACCAGCGCAGCTGTAATTAGGAGCAGTCGTGGATCTTGGTAGTGATGTGCAATAAGCGGGGCGGCACACAGGAGGAGCAAGACACCAGTGAGGTTGACTATCTGTGCCGACGAGACAAGCTCCGGCGCTTTCTCCTCAAAATTAGTCCGATGCTCCTGAAGAATTTGGTACAGCCCGACTTCTTTGAAGCCGGACGCAAACAGATAGATCACTGAGATGATCGCAATGACACCAAAGTCTTCCTTGAAAAGGAAGATTCCCATCACCCACTGGGCCAGGAACGCTGACGCCCGGCTAGACGCAACGATCAGCAAGAGGTGAAGGAAGCCTGTTCGGCCGATAGAGGTGAGATTCATGCTTCGGAAAGCGCATTTGCCAGATATGACTTGGACGCATTGATCTTCGCCTGGAGCGTAGCGCCCAGCTCTAATCGCGCACCCATATCCATCACCTTTGCAACAACGCTCTTCACGCTAGTCGGATTGTCGTCAAGGAGCAGGAGTTCGGTGGCACCGAAGTCACTCATGATGCTGACAATGCGTTCCGAGCGCCAGCCCGAAGAGTATCCGATACAAGGTTTTGCGAACTTTTGGGCGAATATCAGTCCGTGGAAGGAGTCGGTCACGATCAAGCTCGCTTCCTGCATTGACGCGAGGAACTCCTTTGGCCCATAAGAATTGACAAGGTGTGTCGCCCAGTGAGGCTTGTCGAAATTTTTCTCGCCGTTGATGAAATGGACTTCAATGTCGGGCTGGCGCTGCTGCACTTCTCTAACGATACTTTCCGCTACCGCGAAATTATCGATGTCCAGCGCATAGACCATGATGAAGGGGGGGCGCTGGTTCCCTTCGGCAGACGTGCGGAACTCGTTGAAATCGTGCAGTAATGTAGGATCAACGACGACGGTTGGATTCTTCTGTGTCAGCCGTTCGACGATCTCTCGACTGACCTCGTTTCGGACCGCAATGAAGTCGAAACGACCTAGGTCCTTCGCAGCTTGCGAAAGAATCTCATCCTTCTGCTGCCGCGTACCGAAGCAGGAGGCGTAGCTTACCTTGAGCGGCCCCTCGGCAATAAATCCCTGATAAAAATACGGCTCATATGATGGCATGAACTTTGTATTCCACGTCTGATCACTTCCAGTCAGTACTGCTTCGAAGCGCGAAATATCCCTTTTGATCGCATCCTTGCTGGAGAGGGAGGCATCAATGGGAAGTTGCGAACGGAAGCTGTCGAAGCGCTTGTAACGCTCAACTTGACGCAGACGCCTGAGAATTGCGGTGATTGGATTCCTTCGCCGCAATCCAAGTCCGCGGAACAGCGAGGTGTTCCCGACCAAATACGCTGGGTGACTCTTGGGCACCGTAACTGAATGTCCCTGGCTCTCTAGGTACTTCACGGTAGCGTAAGCCTGCAGCAAACCTCCGTAGTTGTAGTTGAACGAGTAGGTAAGGAGTAGGATATTCATGGGGTGATTTCGAGGGGAGTGGGGATTTAGTCTGCTATCTGGGTTTCCGCTAATTCGTCATCTCAGCATGCGATTGATTCGTGTGACTATCTTCAGGAGGATGCGGTGTACATACATCCTCCTATCAAACCGAGCGGCGCTTCTTGACCGACGCCAGCTGTTGAAGCTGGCTGATCGGGTAAGTTCGCGCTGGATCTGTACAAGTGCATATGAGAAGGAGATCCGTTTTAGAACGCGGCTTCTCACCTCAGGCACAGGCTGTCCCAGCATCTTTGCCTGACCTATGCGGAACCTGAGTGCGTCTCGCCTATGCAGGAAACTTGCCCGCTGTGAGCTGATGATCTGTGAGGGGGCGCAGTCCGCGACATGCAGGTCACCTTGCTCGATACCCCTTCGAATGATGTCATCAGCGACCCGTGACCGGGTCACAATAACGCTGTTCCCAAGTCCATCAGTTCTGTACTCTGGGAGCCACGCATCACCCAGGGATATGTCGGCAAGCTCAGTCAGCACATCGGTGCAGAAATCACATGCCTTGGCTTTGAACATCCCGGTTCCCCACATATCGCCGACGCGCGCCATCTTCATGGTATGCACAGTGCCAACCTGGTCCTCAGCGGAGAAGGCATAGTTGCTGGCAGAAGCGGCTGCGCTCTTAACGCGGTACTCCGGATGACGGTAGCGTGCTCCGGCACCAGCGCTGTCGGCGAGGTAATCGGTGAAATATTTGCTCTTCAATCCGCCACAAATAATGCCAGCTACAAAGGCGATCTTCTGATTGAATTCGGGGAACGACTTTTGCCGCATTCGTATTGCCTTGACGAAGCAAGCGACCCCCGAGACAGCAATTCTTCCGTCCAATGTAGGCACTAACTGAAAGAAGTCTTCTAGCGTGACCGGGAAGTACCGGGTCTTGGAGGTGGCCACGAGATCGGCGTCTCTCTCCACAAGCCGGTACTTGTAGCCTGTACCGTCAGTTAGAACAACGAAAAGGTGTGTAGCGATCCCTTGCGAAAGGACTTGCTCGAATACAAAAGTAGCAAGCCCGCCAGACGAGGAGGTATCACGATGTCGTGGCGAGTAGCCGATATAAGTCTGTTCGAATCTACCAATATCTGGGTCATACGTCGGCGCATCGGGGAAAAAATCCAGTGCCAGCTGGTCTTCGTTTGCATTGCCGCCCACTGCCGTCGACTTAAACGGACATGCTTTTACAGCCAGCTCAGGAACTGGGCGATCCGATATCTTGCGTGGGACAAGAAAGCCATGCATATCCCAATCCATGCGCAACGTGCTGTCGGAATCAGCAACGCATGCGCCGCACCCGGTGCAGTAAGGGCTTACGGGATTCTGACTGCTGGCATTCTTCATCGCTTGATTGATCTCATCATGTTATTGAGCGAGATATCCTTACCCCAAGCTTCGGGAGGTGCATCTCACGCCCCTGATTAATTATTCGAATTGACTGCGGTTACTTGGTATATCTGAGAAGGCGATATAGCGAATAAGGATTGGTCGTCAGATATCGCCAGCCAAGACGAGTCGGCTCCTTGGCAGCTCGGTATAGCCATTCCAGGCCCGCGGCCTGCATCCATGAAGGAGCTCTCGGTGCATCACCAGCGAGGAAGGAGTAGAGCCCCCCGCAGGTCTTGATCCAGCCGACCCCTTGCAGCTGGGACCGATTGCGGATGGACCAGTGCTCCTGGCGCGGCTTTCCCAATGCCACCCACACGACATCTGCACCGCTATTGCGAATGTCCTCGCAGATTTCCGCATCCTCCTCATTGCTGAAATAGCCGTCGTGGCTACCAACGATCTGTAGCTTCGGATAGCTGGTCCGAATGGCCAAGATGGCGGCTGCGTTCTGAGCAGGGGTCGCACCGAGCATGTAGAAGCGCAGGCCTATCTCTTCGGCAACGCGTGCTGCATCGTGGAAGAAGTCGGTTGTGGCGATGCGTTCTGGCAAAGGATTCGCGGTCAGTCGGCTGGCGAATACGACTGGCATGCCATCGGCATGGATGATGTCGGCTTGCGCCATGGTTCGCGCGAACTCCTCATCTCTGCCAGCGAGTGCGATGCCCTGTCCGTTGGAAGAGAACACCACGCGTGGCAACCATGTATCTGGTCGCTCTCGAGCGCGTGCGCAGTCTTCTGCCATGCACTGCGCGAGGTCCGCGCGAGTGACGGACGCGGTTGGTAGGCCGCCGATGGATACGATAGGGAAGGCGTAGGAGGTGCTTGACATTGTTAGGCCTGGTGACACGATTGGTACCACTTGGCGAAGTGTGTCAATCCATCGGCAAGACTTGTCTTGGGTGAGAACCCTAAGTCGCGGGCGCTCGCCTCGATATCTGCATAGGTTGAATGCACATCGCCTGCCTGCATGGGCAGGAAGTTTTTTACGGCAGACTTGCCCAGTCTTTCCTCAAGGAGGCTGATCATATCCATGAGCTTCTCTGGTTGGTTATTGCCCAAGTTATAGACCCGATGGGGAGTCACATCGCTTTCGCCGGGCGCGGGCGCTTCGATCAGGGATGTAATCCCATCGACAATGTCGTCGATGTATGTAAAGTCCCTAAGCATGTCGCCATTGTTGTAGACGTCAATCGGACGACCTTCGGTGATCGCCTCGGCGAACTTGAAGTAGGCCATATCAGGACGTCCCCAAGGCCCATAAACCGTAAAGAATCGAAGCCCCGTGATGCGCGTGCGGTAGAGATGCGCGTAGGTCTGGCACATCAATTCGTTGGACCGCTTTGTGGCCGCATAGAGTGATACGGGATCGTCCACACGGTCTTCGATAGAGAATGGCTGCTTCGTGTTGCCGCCATACACCGAGGACGAAGACGCATAAACGAGATGTCCGATTCTGTGATGACGACATCCTTCGAGAACGGTGAGCGTGCCCGTCAAGTTGCTGTCCACATAGGCAAAAGGGTTATCGATTGAGTAGCGAACCCCGGCTTGGGCACCTAGGTGCAGAACCACATCAAAGCTATTTGCTTCGAACAATCGTGCCATCCCGTCCCGATCAGCGAGATCCAGCTTCAGGAACAAGAAGGTCTGCCGCTCTTCCAGCTGTGCCAGACGACGTACTTTCAATCGGGTGTCGTAATAGTCATTGAGGTTGTCAATTCCCACAACCTCATGGCCGGCTTCGAGCAGGCGAAGGGAGCTATGGAAACCGATAAAGCCTGCTGCACCTGTCACTAGAATTTTCATGTTGCAGCCTCAGTCAGCGCCAAAAAGATCGCGGCTATATACCTTGCCAGCCACATCCTGCAGGTCCTCGGTCACCCGATTCGCCACAATGACATCCGCCTCGCGCTTGAACGCTTCCAGATCCTTCTCCACCCGCGACCCATAGAATGTTGGCTCATCCAGAACGGGCTCGTACACGATCACCTCGATACCCTTCGCCTTGATCCGCTTCATCACGCCCTGAATGGCCGAGGCGCGGAAGTTGTCCGATCCGGCCTTCATCACCAGCCGGTGAATGCCAACAACACGCGGCTTGCGGCGAATCACTTCGTCAGCAACGAAGTCCTTGCGCGTCCTGTTCGCGTCCACGATCGCGTTGATCAGGTTCTGCGGCACATTGCTGTAGTTGGCCAGCAACTGCTTCGTATCCTTCGGCAGACAGTACCCGCCGTAGCCGAACGAGGGGTTGTTGTAGTGCCCGCCGATACGCGGATCCAGGCTGACGCCTTCGATGATCTGTCGCGTATCCATGCCAGCGGTGGCAGCGTACGTGTCCAGCTCGTTGAAGTAGGCAACGCGCATCGCCAAGTACGTATTGGCGAACAACTTGATCGCCTCGGCCTCGCTGGCATCGGTAAACAACACCGGCACATCCTTGCGGATGGCACCTTCCCGCAGCAGCTCAGCGAAGACCGCGGCGCGCTCGGAGCGCTCTCCCACGATGATGCGGCTCGGATGCAGGTTGTCGTACAGGGCCTTGCCTTCGCGAAGGAACTCAGGCGAGAAGATGATGTTCTGCGTACCGTAACGCGCGCGAAGTTCGGTCGTGCAGCCCACCGGCACCGTCGACTTGATCACCATCACCGCGTCGGGGTTGATTTCCAACACATCCCGGATGACAGACTCGACCGAACTGGTGTTGAAGTAGTTGGTCTGAGGGTCGTAGTCGGTAGGTGTAGCGATGATGACGAATGATGCGCCTTCATAAGCCTGGCGGCGGTCCAGCGTGGCGACCAGATCTAGTGTCTTGTTCGACAGGAAATCTTCGATTTCCCTATCCTCGATCGGCGCCTGCCGTGCGTTGATCTTCTCAACGCGCTCGGATTTGATATCAAATGCAACAACCTGATGGTGCTGCGCCAACAACACAGCATTGGACAGGCCGACATACCCTGTCCCAGCCACGGCAATCTTCATTGCGAGGGATCCTTTCTATCTGCAGCACGCTGCTATGGGGATGCAGGAATGGCGATTGCAGCAAAGGTGCGCGTCCCCTCAGACGCACCACTGTCCGCACATTCCTGTTACTGATGATGCTGTTGCTGGAAAAACGTGTGGGGGTCATCCCGGCAGACGTAGGGGATCGTACTACAGCCAAGTGCGACACGGTCTATCGGACATGACCCAGTTACTGGGTCATACATTCTGCTTGAGATGAATCCATTCACGCGCGGCTCCACGAGGGCGGCGATGATACCAATCCAGCGTTCCGAGGCGTAGCCGAACCGGCAAAGGAGCCATTCGGGATCCCAGGAATGCGGCTCGGAACTGCGTCACACTTTTGATCGTCAAGGACAGGTTGTTCGCCGTGGTCAGCGGCCTGAGATGGGGTAAACTGACGTGCTTGCCCCAAGGGATGGGCTGCAAGTTGTTGATGAGAAAGGAATCGGGCTTCCCGCCCTGCTTCCCGATACGAACTTTTTGGCTGGCCGCTGGAGATATCGTCCACACCCAGTCCGATGCATGAAATCCGACCGAGCAGTACGACGCATGCGCGACTGCTCCTGAATCAAGTGGAAGCAATGACAAAGCAAACGGGATCACGCGTGGTCAAGGAAGACGAGATCGATCTTCGCGAGCTGCTGGGCGTTCTGATTGACCGCAAGTGGTGGATCATCGGTACGACGGTGGTGTTCTTCATCGTGGGCGCGGCCTACGCACTGCTTGCCTCGCCGGTATATCAGGCGCAGTCGATGGTGCAGGTGGAATCCAAGGTGCCGGCCATCCCGGGCATCTCGGATCTGGCGTCGATGGGGGGGGCAACCAGCGCTGCTGCTACCACTGAAGTGGCCTTGCTGACCTCGCGTACCGTCATCGGCACCGCGGTTGATCAGCTTCAGCTTGATGTTGTGGCTACGCCGCGTCGATTCCCGCTGATCGGTGATTACTTCGCACGCAAGTTCAAGGCCCCGTCCGAGAACGACGTTGCGTTGCCGCGTTTTGGTGCCAGCAGCTACGGCTGGGGCGGTGAAGCGCTGCAGATCCATCGTCTTGATGTCCCGGCGGCAATGATCGGGGCGCCCATGGTGTTGCAGGCCGGTTCTTCCGGTAGCTTCGTGCTGTTCGACGGCGACGGGGATGAGATTCTGCGGGGCCAAGCAGGCAAGGCGGCCGAGGGCCGGGGTGTGACGCTGGAGGTCATCGCGCTGCGGGCTAATCCGGATACGCGTTTCGACCTGGTGAAACTGCGGCGCTTTGACGTTGTGTCGGGCCTTCAGCAGTCCGTGCAGGCAGTGGAGCAGGGCAAGGAATCCGGCATCCTGCAGGTCATGTACGAAAGCGAGAACCCGGTTCTCGCCGAAGCGGTCGTTGCCCGCGTGGCCGACGCCTATGTCCGCCAGAACGTTGAGCGCAGCTCCGCCGAGGCCGCATCGCAGCTGCAGTTCGTGAAAGAACAGCTTCCTGTCATCCGCCGCCAGGTGGAGCAGGCGCAGGTGGCCATGACGGCCTATCAGTCCAAGGCCAACTCCGTGGACATCACCATGCAGACCAAGGGTCTGCTGGACCAGGAAGTGGCGGTTGAAGCCAGTATCCAGCAGTTGCGCTTGAAGCAGGCAGAGATGGATCGCAGCTTCACCCGCGAGCATCCGGCGTACCGTGCGCTGCTTTCGCAGATCAGCAGCCTGGAAGGCCGCAAGGCCGGTTTCCAGCGCCAGGTCGGTCAGTTGCCGGATACCCAGCAGGAGCTGCTGCGCCTGACACGCGACCTGCAGGTCAGCAATGAGATGTACACCGCGCTGCTCAATCAGGCCCAGCAGCTGGATGTGGCACGTGCGGGCGCTGTCGGCAATGTGCGCATCGTCGATCCGGCTGCCGTGGATATCGCCAATCCGGTGAAGCCGCGCAAGTCGCTGATCGTGGCCATCGCTACGCTGCTCGGCGCGTTCCTGGCAACGGCGCTGGTCTTCCTGCAGCGCATGCTCAACCCGGGCATTGAAGATCCCGCGCAGATTGAAGAACTCGGCCTGCCGGTGTACGCGGCCATTCCGCTCAGCGTATCCAGTACCTTGCCCAAGCTGCGCAAGGGCAAGCATGGTACCCGCGTTATCGCCGATGGTCGCCAGCATCTGCTTGCGGTCACCTCGCCGGCAGATCCCACCGTGGAAGCGCTACGCAGCCTGCGCACCAGCCTTCACTTCGCCATGCTGGAAGCGAAGAACAACATCCTGACCATTTCCGGCCCGCGTCCGGGCGTCGGCAAGACGTTCGTGTCCAGCAACCTCGGCGCGGTTATTGCACAGGCTGGCCAGCGCGTGTTGGTCATCGATGCGGATATGCGCAAGGGAACCCTGCACAAGCTGCTCGGTGTGAGCCACCAGAACGGTCTGTCGGATGTGCTGGGTGGAAAGTTGCCGGTCGAGGGCGCGATCCACCCGGTGTCCGGGTTGGAAGGCATGCACTACATGGTGCGTGGTGACATCCCGCCGAACCCGGCCGAGCTGCTGATGCACCCGCGCTTCCAGCAGATGCTGGAGACGCTGTCGGCGCAGTACGACCTGGTCATCGTGGATACGCCGCCGATCCTGGCAGTGACTGATGCCGCGCTGGTGGCCACGCATGCGGGTTCCAGCTTGCTGGTCACTCGTTTTGGCGTGAACCAGGCGAAGGAAATCCTGCTCACCCTGCAGCGCTTCGAGCAGAACGGCGTGCAGATCAAGGGCGCGATCTTCAACGCGGTCGAGCGCCGTGCCACGGGCTACTACAGCTACGGGTATTACGAGTACAAGGCAGACGGCAAGGATTGATGCCGTTGTCCTGACGGCTCTGGTAGCGCCGGGCCGTGCCCGGCGGAATGCCAAGGCATGACGACCAGCGGTCGTCATTACCAAGGTCTTTGCAGGCCGGGAGTATCATTTCCCCATGTCACACCACTCTACTGACGCGTCCCCCGGGGACGCCACGCCGCGCTGGCGGCACTACTGGAAACTGATGCGCGCCGATCGCCCGATCGGCACGCTGCTGCTGCTGTGGCCCACCTGGTGGGCACTGTGGCTGGCCTCTGGCGGGGTGCCTCCGCTGTGGACGCTGTTCGTGTTTACCGCGGGCGTCTGGCTGACCCGCTCGGCCGGCTGCGTGATCAACGATTACGCTGACCGCTGGCTGGACCCGCATGTAAAGCGCACCAAGGATCGTCCCCTGGCCAGCGGCGCGGTAAGGGGCCGGCATGCATTGATGCTCTTCGCCGCGTTGATGGTGGCAGCGTTCGCCTTGGTGCTGACGATGAACTGGCTCACCGTGGCGCTGAGCTTCGTGGGCATCTTGCTGGCGGCCAGCTATCCGTACCTGAAGCGTTACACGCACCTGCCGCAGGTCTACCTGGGCATGGCCTTCGGCTGGGGGATTCCGATGGCCTTTGCGGCCGTGCAAGGTGAAGTGCCGGCGCTGGCGTGGCTGCTGTACGTAGGCAATATCGTGTGGTCCACCGCGTATGACACGTGGTACGCCATGGTGGATCGCGATGACGATCTGATAATGGGTTCGCACTCCACGGCGATCCTGTTCGGTCGGTACGACCTGGTGATCCAGGGCGTGCTGTATGCCGTGTTCCTGGCGGTCATGAGCGGGGTAGGGGCATGGGCCGGGCTGGGCCTGTGGTACTTCGGCGCGGTGGCCGTGGCTGCCGTGCTGGTCGGCTATGAGTTCTGGCTGTGCCGCAACCGCGAGCGCGACCCGTGTTTCAAAGCGTTCCTGCATAACAACTGGGTGGGGGCTGTGTTGTTCGCGGGTATCGCCGTGGCCCTGCTCCGGTAGAGCTGACTTCAGTCGGCTGCTGTCAGGCGAAGCCGACTGAAGTCGGCTCTACCGGGGCGGTGAGGCGCAGGCGAAGCCGACTGAAGTCGGCTCTACCGGGGCGGTGAGGCACAGGGGCAGCCGACTGAAGTCGGCTCTACCGGGGCGATGAAGCGCAGGGGCAGCCGACTGAAGTCGGCTCTACCGGGGCGGCGAAGCGCAGGGGCAGCCGACTGAAGTCGGCTCTACCAAGGCGGTGAGGCGCAGGGGCAGCCGACTGAAGTCGGCTCTACCGGGGCGATTGAAGGGGTGGTGAGACCGGCACGGTCATGCACCATGGGACCGGGATCGGTAGCGCCGAGCCACGCTCGGCGAGCGCAGCGGCAAGCGCATGACCGCCAGCGCCGTCGCCCCCCGGCACCGCCCGATGAACAGGCCAAAGAACTGCCCGGAATGACCACATGCAAACACCGTCTGAATCCTTAAGGTGCTTGTGCCACTAGGCCTGGGTGGCCTCCGGGTGGGCCGTGTGATGCCGTCCTCCACACGTTCCCACGCGTGGTTAACCAATGCTTGCAGAGGATGGCCATGACCGCGGCATTCCGCATGCGGCTTTGAGAGCACTGACATGGCAAACCAGCAGAATCAGCAGAACCCGCAGCAGGGTCAGCAGAACCAGCAGGATCAGCAGGGCCAGCAGCGCGGCGGCCGCGACCAGCAGCAGCAACAGCAGCAGGAACAGCAGCAGCGCAACCAGAACCAGCAGCAGGGCGGCAACGAAGAAGAAGAATGAGTTGTCGCACTGCACTGAAGAAACAAGGCCCCGCGATCGCGGGGCTTTGTTTTTAGGGAGTCTGTTTTCAGCGCATCTACAGTGAAACGCAGCGCCATCGCTGCTGTGCGTCAGCAACCTGTCCGCCGCGTTGCGATGCCTCGATGACAAGTTCGATACCCACCGCATTGGGCAGGTCGCGTTGCTCGGGAAACCAAGGCCGGGTGGCCTCCACCACGATGAGCAGCCCCTCGTCATCGCCCATCGGGGCGAACGCTTCTGAAGGCTCGGACAGCGGCGTCAGACCGAAGGTATCCGCCAACCGGCGCTGCGTGCCGGGCACATCGTCGACGGGCAGGCCGACTTCGCTCAGGCAGGTGATCTCGCTGCCATGGAAAGGACCCGTGCGCGAGGAGAGCGGCAAGCGCTTGCGCCCGATCAGCTCCAGGATCAGGCCGTCCGGTCCGGTGAAATATACCGACTGCGATTTCCAGTTGCTCTCCAGCGCGAAGTACTCCTTGCCGTCCGGCGAGCGCTGCAACGGCGCGCGCTCGCGCAGCCACGCCATGGCTTCGATGAAACGGTTGTCCGGCACATTGAAGGCCAGGTGCACGCCGCCCGTCGGACGGTCATCGGCAGGCACCGGTCGGATCGTGCTCCAACCGATCACGGTGGCGCCGCCATCCACGTCCATCTGCAGCACGTCGGCGAAGTAGGCGGCCAACGCGGCCGGGTCGGAAGCCGGGAGGCTGAGGTCACGTATACGCATGGCTCTACTGTACCGAACCGGGTACAGAGCGGCACAACTGTGATGCACGTCTCAAATAATTGACGACGGCCGTCACGGATTGTTAGCATTGCGTTGTTCGGTAGACCAGTGGATGGTTGTGCAGCAGCAGGGAGTCTGGCTTTTCGCACCGATGCGGGCGTCAACGCCCAGCTTGCCTTTTCATCCGTCCCTGGCCTGCGCCGAGCAGCCGTGACCCGTCGGGTCGCGTAAGGGGGCTCTTTGTATGTGGCAGTCGATAACGTCGCGTGGAAACGCGTGCGGCGCTTTGCTTCGCCTTGAGTTTGTTGCGCAGGTTCCTACGGGCCTGTCGATGTCCCCTGCGCGCGTGGTTCTGCCCACGCGCTGCGCTGCTGCTTGCCGTCAGGCACCGGACGCCCTCGCCAACCGGCGTATCCGCGGACCCAACCTGCCCCGTGCAGGCGCGGCCGCTCTTCCAAGCGGCCCTTCGCAGCATGCCGTCGACATCGTGAACTTCGTGGAGAACTCTCAGTGAACAAGATTTATCGCAAGGTCTGGAACAAAGCCCTGGGTCGTATCGTGGTCGCATCGGAGCTGGCGAGCAGCGATGGCGGCGGCACCACCGTCGGCGCAGTAGGCACCTCGCGCGGCACCGCGCACGCCAGTCTGGTGGCCGCCGTCGCGTTGGCGTTGGCGTCCATGGGCGCGCATGCGCAGGACCAGAATGTTGATGTCGGCCCGACCGGCAGCGTGACCGCTGGCCAGACCGTGCTGGACAACGATGGCATCCGCATCGGCAACACCGTGGCCATCGGCGCCAACGCCGTCACCGTCAGCAACGGCGCAGACAGTGCATCGCTGTCGGCGCAGGGCCTCGAGGTGGGCTCGGTGCTGGTACGCGGCACTGCCGTGACCGTGGGCACCACCCGTCTGGATACCACCGGCCTGACTGCTACCAGCGGCGCCACCACCACCGTGGTCAACGGCACTCGCCTGGGCGTAAGCAACGGCGCGTCCAGCAGCAACCTCACCACGACCGGCCTGGCCGTCACCAATGGGGCGGCGACCACGAATGTCAACGCCACCGGCCTGCGCATCACCAACGGCCCCAGCGTGACCACCACCGGCATCAATGCCGGCGGCCTGAAGGTCACCGGCGTGGCCGATGGCAGCATCGCCGCCAACAGCAAGGAAGCGGTCAACGGCGGCCAGATCTATACGCTGCGCGACGAGCTGTACACCGTCGGCGCCGGCGTGAAGTACTTCCATGCCAATTCGACCGCACCGGATTCCATCGCCAACGGCGGACAGTCCGTTGCGATCGGCCCGAACAGCGTCTCCGATGGCTTCCACAGCATCGCCGCCGGTGACGGCGCCACGACCGCGCTCAATGGGGAAGCCGCCATCGCCGTGGGTCGTCTGGCGACCACCGCCGCTGCCCGCTCCATCGCCTTGGGTGACCGCGCCAACGCCGGCAACCTGAACGTGCAGGACACCATCGCCATCGGTACCACCGCCGCGGTGACCGGTGATTTCAGCCTGAAGGGCATTGCCATCGGCCATGCCGCCACTGTGTCTGCCGTCGATGGCGTGGCCTTGGGCGCAGGCACCACCGCGTCCGGCGATGGCGCTGCCGCAGTGGGCGCCAACTCGGTTGCAGGCGGCGCTGAAAGCGTGGCCGTCGGCCGGGCAACGGCAACCGGCGCACGTTCGCTGGCAGCCGGCAGTGGCGCCACCGTGGCGACCGCGGACAGCATCGCGTTGGGTACCGGCGCGGGCGTCGGCACGGCCGGCAACGCCGCCGGCGACCGCACCTCGCACATCGCCATCGGCACCGGTGCAGGCACCGGCGTGATCGGCAACCAGACCACCGCCATCGGCTTCCAGGCCGGCACCGGCGTGGAAGGTGACCAGAACATCGCCATCGGTACGCAGGCCGGTAACGCGGCGGAAGGTGACTACAACGTGGCGCTGGGTTACCAGGCCAACAGCAGCGCGAGTGAGCGCGACCGCACCGTCGCCATCGGCGGCCTGTCCACCGCTGCGACGGACGCCACCTCGCTCGGCTATGGCGCCAAGGCTGAAGGCGTGGCCTCGGTGTCGATCGGCTCGCAGAGCCGTGCCAGCGAATCCGGCGTGGCCCTGGGCCGCAACGCCCGCGCCGACAAGGAAACCGTCGCGCTGGGCTTCAACTCGGCCGCGCTGGAATCCGACGCGCTGGGTTCGGCCTACCTGACCGGTGACGTCGCGCCGAGCTCGGTCGTTTCCGTCGGTAACACGGTGGCCGGCCAGACCCGCCGCATCGTCAATGTCGCCGCCGGTGCCAATGCAACCGACGCCGTCAACGTCAAGCAGCTGCAGTCCGCGCAGACGTCCGTGGCCAACCTGATCGGCGGCGACGTCTCGCTCAATTCGAACGGCTCGTTCTCGCCCATCAAGGTGGGCAACAACACCTACAACACGGTGACCGAAGCGCTCAGCGCCGTCAGCAGTGGCGCCACCACGGCGTTGCCGCCGGAAGCGGTGACCCGCGTCAACGGCCGCATCAACAACATCGCCGCCGGCCAGGTGGCCAGCGATGCGGTGAACGTGCAGCAGCTCAACGAAACGGTTGAGGCGAACAGCAGCAAGTACGTCAGCGTGCGTTCCACCGCCGTCGGCAACCGCAGCAACGACGGCGCAATCGGCGAGAACGCCGTGGCCATCGGCGCACTGACCGATTCTGCTGGTGACGGTGCAACGGCTGCTGGCTACCAGGCACATGCCATCGGTGCCGGTTCGGTAGCGATGGGTCGCAACGTGTCGGCCGAAGGCGCTTCGTCGTCGGTGATCGGTGACAACAGCTACGCCAAGGACGAAGGTGGCGTGGCGATCGGCCGCGGCGCACGCAGCACCGGTGTGAACTCGGTGGTGATGGGTACCCGCGCGCAGGCAGATCCGAAGGCTGGTTCGACCGTCAACGATGCCATCGTGATCGGTACGGACGCCGAAGTGACTGCCAATGACGGCGTAGCCATCGGCCACAGCGCGCTGGCTTCGGCGGTGCGCGGTGTTGCGCAGGGTTACGAGGCGCAGGCCACGGGCGTGGACTCCATCGCACAGGGCAGCAACGCGCTGGCCTCCGGCGTGAGCGCTCAGGCCAGCGGCACCCAGTCCGTCGCCAGCGGCCAGAACGCACAGGCACGCGGTACCAATGCGGCAGCCAGCGGCACCGATGCCATCGCCAACGGCACCAACTCCCGCGGTTATGCCTCCAACGCGGTGGCCATCGGTACCGGCGCAGTGGCAGGTATCGCCAGCCCGCGTCCGGAAGACCTGATCAACAACACCAACGCCACCGCAATCGGTAACGGGGCTCTGGCCAACCAGCGCAACACCACGGCCATGGGTCCGTCTGCCAGTGCGACCGCACGCTCGGCCATGGCACTGGGCGACAGCGCCAGCGCTACGGCAGTGCAGTCCTCTGCAGTGGGCACCCGCGCCGCAGCCAGCGGCACCTCGGCCTTCGCGGCAGGCACTGATGCGGCCGCCAGCGGCACCTCGGCCATCGCCGTCGGCACGACCTCGGTCGCGTCTGGCGCAGACAGCGTGGCGGTCGGTTCGACCAGCCAGGCCACCGGCAGCCGTGCCTTCGCGGGCGGCTTCGATGCACAGGCCACCGGCAATGATGCGTATGCACTGGGCCGCGGCAGCCGCGCCAGCGGCATCGACTCCATCGCCTTCGGTCGTGACGCGCAGGCGTCCTTCACCGATTCGGTGGCACTGGGCCACAACTCGGTGACCGCCGCTGCCGTAGGCACCCCGAGTGCCACGGTCGACAACGTCACCTACAGCTACGCCGGTACCCAGCCGGGCAGTACAGTGAGCGTGGGCACCGACACCATCAAGCGCACCATCACCAACGTGGCCGCCGGTCGCGTGAGTGGTACCAGCACCGATGCGATCAACGGCAGCCAGCTGTTCGGCACCAACCAGGCCGTGACCGCACTGGGCAACAACCTGGACAGCGCAGGTACCAGCATCGCCTCGGGCCTGGGTGGCAACTCGTTCTACAACGCCGGTACCCATCAGGTGGTCACCCGCCTGCAGCTGGGCAACACGACCTACAGCAACGCGCAGGACGCGCTGACCCGCGCTGCCAGCGGCATCAACCTGACGGCCCAGGGCGCCAACAGCACCAACGTCGGCCCGACCAGCACCGTCGGCGCCACGATGGATCTGCGTTCGGTCAACAGCAACATCGGCGTCAGCAAGGCCGCCAACACCAATACCGTCGAGTTCGCCCTGACCAACAACCTCGACTTGGGCACCAACGGCAGCGTCAAGACCGGCAACACCCTGGTCGACAACGCCGGCGTGGCCGTGACCAATGGTGTCGAAAGCACGCGCATCACCGCCGGTAACGTGGCCGTGGGCAGTGGCGCCAATATCACCAACGTGGGCCCGACCAGCGTGACCGTCGGCGGCGCCAACCCGCTGGTGGTCAACGGCGGAACCGGTACCGTCAACGGCCTGGCCAACAAGTCGTTCAACCCGAACAGCTTCACCAGCGGCCAGGCGGCCAGCGAAGACCAGCTGAAGCAGGTCAACGATGCAGCCACCGCCGGTTGGAACGTGACCGACGTCAACGGCAACGCCGCCAACATCGGCCCCAATGGCCAGGTCGCCTTCATCGGCGATGACAACCTGACCGTCGCACAGACCGGCGCGCAGGACGCCGGCGTGGTGGGCGTTGCCCTGAAGAAGCAGATCGATCTGGGCACCGCCGGCAGCGTCACCACCGGCAACACGCAGGTGAACAACAACGGTGTGGTGGTGAATGACGGTGTCTCGTCTTCCTCCATCGGCGCAGGCAACATCGCAGTGAGCGATGTGAACGGCACCACCGCCATCGGCGGCAACAGCATCACCGTCGGCGGGACCAGCCCGGTGGTGATCAACGGCAGCACCGGTACGGTCAATGGCCTGACCAACAAGAGCTTCGACCCGACCAACTTCACCAGCGGCCAAGCCGCCAGCGAAGACCAGCTGGCCTCGGTCAGCCAGACCGTGAGTGCGGGCTGGAACATCAGTGCCGATGGCCAGAACGCCTCCAAGGTGTCGGCCACCAGCCCGACCGGCAGCGACGTCGACCTGCGCAGTGCCGATAGCAACCTGGTGGTGAGCAAGGCCGCCAACAGCAACGACGTCGAGTTCGCGTTGGCCAAGGAGATCGACCTGGGCGCAACCGGCAGCGTCACCACCGGCAACACCGTGGTCGACAATGCGGGCGTGGCTGTGAATGACGGTACCTCCCTCACCACGGTGACTGCAGGCAACGTAGGCGTCAGCGATGGCACCTACAGCACCGCCATCGGGGCGACCCAGGTCAGCGTCGGCGGCCTCAATCCGCTGCTGATCAACNAGGTCAGCGACGTGGCATCGGCGGGTTGGAACGTCACCGATGCCAACGGCAACCAGGCCAACATCGGTCCGAACGGCGTGGTCACCTTCACCGGTGACAGCAACCTGGACGTGGCGCAGAGCGGCGCGCAGGATGCCGGCGTGGTGGGCATCACGCTGAAGAAGAACCTGGACCTGGGCACAACCGGCAGCGTGGCCGCGGGCAACACCACCGTGAACACTGCGGGTGTGACCGTGGATGACGGCACCGCCTCCACCCAGCTCGCCACGACCGGCCTGACGACCACCGACGGTACGTCGTCGACGGTAGTGACTGCAGGCCAGGTGGGCGTCAGCGATGGCACCAATGCTACCGCCATCGGAGCGACCCAGATCAGCGTCGGCGGCCTGAACCCGCTGCTGATCAACGGCGCCACCGGCACCATCGGCGGCCTGACCAACACCACCTTCGATCCGAACAGCTTCACCAGCGGCCAGGCCGCCAGCGAAGACCAGTTGAAGCAGGTCAGCGACGTGGCGTCGGCGGGCTGGAACATCAGCGCGGAAGGTGCCAACAGCAGCAACGTCGGCCCGAACAGTGTCACCGGCAGCAGCGTCGACCTGCGTTCGGCAGACGGCAACGTGGTGCTGACCAAGGCCGCCAACAGCAACGACGTCGAGTTCGCGTTGGCCAAGGACATCGACCTGGGCGCGACCGGTAGCGTCACCACCGGCAACACCGTGGTCGACAACGCGGGCGTTGCGGTGAATGACGGTACCTCCACCACCACCGTGACCGCCGGCAACGTCGCCATCAGCGACGGCACGTACAGCACCGCCGTGGGTGCGACCAGCATCAACGTCGGCGGCGCCAACCCGCTGCTGATCAATGGCGCCACCGGCACCATCGGTGGCCTGACCAACACCACCTTCGACCCGAACAACTTCACCAGCGGCCAAGCGGCCAGCGAAGACCAGCTGAAGCAGGTCAGTGATGTGGCGAGCGCGGGCTGGAATGTCACCGCCGAAGGTGCCAACGGCAGCAACGTGGCCGTGGGCAGTGCCACCGGCAACAACGTGGACCTGCGCTCCAGCGACGGCAACATCGTGGTGTCCAAGTCGGCGACCAGCAACGACGTCGAATTCGCGCTGGCCGATGACCTGGCGGTGGCCGGCAGCGTGACCGTTGGCAACACCCGGATCGACACTACCGGCCTGACCATCATTGGTGGCCCGAGCATCACCAGCGCGGGCATCGATGCGGGCAGCACGCGCATCACCAACGTGGCGACCGGCGTGGACGGCAGCGATGCGGTCAACGTGGATCAGCTGGACGACACCATCGAAGCACGTCGCACCCGCTACTACAGCGTCAACTCCACCGGCGGTGGCAACGAAGCCAATGACGGCGCGACCGGCGCGGATGCGATTGCATCGGGCCGCGATGCCGAAGCAGACGGTGATCAGGCCGTGGCGATGGGTCTGGGCGCTCAGGCAGCGGGCAATGGCAGCGTTGCACTGGGTGCCGGTGCACGGGCGCAGGCAGTGAACAGCCTGGCCTTCGGCAACGGTGCCGTGGCCAGCCATGGCAACAGCATTGCGATGGGCGCCGGTTCGGCCACCACGGTGGGCGCGCAGGCGAACTACCAGGGTGCCTACGTGGGCAACTCCAGCTCCACCGGCGAAATGAACCTGGGCGGTCGCCAGGTGACCGGTGTGGCGGCGGGCTCGGCGGCGACCGATGCGGTCAACGTCAGCCAGCTTACTGCCGGCGTAGCCAGCGCGGTGTCTGATTCCAACCAGTACACCGATACGCAGATCAGCACGGTCAACACCCGCATCGACGGCATCGACAACCGCGTGACCAACGTGGAAGGCGACATCATCGACATCCGCGGTGACATCACCGACATCCGCAACGACGTGGTGGATATCCAGGGCGACATCACCAACCTGGATGGCCGCGTGAACACGATGGAACGTGACCTCAACAACGCCAACATGGTCGCCGGCAACACGGCCGCCAAGGTCACCAACATGGAGTACGGTGCCGACGGCATGTTCCAGGTCAGCCAGGATGGCGATCTGAACAAGCCGCAGGTCACCGGCCAGAATGCGGTGGGCGGCGGCAAGGGCGCAGTGGCATCGGGCAACAACAGCACCGCGCTGGGCAACCAGGCCGTGGCCAGCGGCGCCAATAGCACCGCCATCGGCCAGGGCGCGGTCGCCAGCCACGACAACAGCGTGGCACTGGGCCAGGGCTCGAAGACCACGGTGGGCGCACAGACCGGCTACAACGCCGCGTACGTGGGCACCAGCAGCTCCACCGGTGAGGTCAACATTGGTGGCCGCACGATGACCGGCGTTGCGGCCGGCATCGCAGGCACCGACGCGACCAACGTCAACCAGCTCACCGCCGGCGTCAACCAGGCCATCACCTCGGCCAACCAGTACACCGATAACCGCATCGGCAAGGTGGAAGACGACCTGTGGCAGCTGGACCGTGGCTACCGCAGTGCAACGGCCGCCGCGATGGCGATGGCCGGCCTGCCGCAGGCGTACATGCCGGGCAAGAGCATGTTGTCGATGGCCTTCGGTGGCTACCAGAGCGAGTACGGCATGGCGCTGGGCCTGTCCGGCATCACCGACAACGGTCGCTGGGTCTACAAGGCGCAGGCCAGCGGCAACACCATGCGCGACTGGGGCTTCTCGGTCGGCGCTGGCCTGCAGTGGTGATGTCGTCCTGATGCCGCAGCGGAGCCGGCCACGCGCCGGCTCCGCTGCAGCCATGCAACCCCATTCGAATTCGAAGGAAACGTCTTGATGAACGTAGCAAAGAGCTTCAAAGCCGCCGCACTGGCCGCGCTGGTCCTGGCCCTGGCCGCCTGCAGTACCCATGCCGCGAAGGAAACCAGCGGCGACGTAGTGTTCCCGGACCTGGATCGCATCGTGCTCAAGGAAGGCACCTTCCCGAACGTGGCCAACCTGCGCAGCGTGGGCCCCGGCGTGACCAAAGAGCAGCTGTACCACCTGCTGGGCCGCCCGCACTTCAGCGAAGGCTTCGCGCCGAAGGCCTGGAACTACCTGTTCCACTTCCGCACCCCGGACGGCATCGTGACCTGCCAGTACCAGGTGAAGTTCGACGATGAGAAGCGCGGCCAGTCGTTCCATTGGGCCCCGGCCTCGTGCGCCGACATGCTGAAGCCGTCGGCACCGCCTGTTGCCCCGGTGGCGGGCGCGCCGGATGTGGCGCGTTTCTCGCTGTCAGCGGATGCCCTGTTCGCCTTCGGCCGTTCCGGCGTGGCGGACATCAAGCCCAACGGCCGTGACGAACTGGCGCGCATCGCCGCGCAGATCAGCAGCGCGCAGGACAGCCAGGTCACCGTGGTCGGTCACACCGACCGCATCGGCAGCGAAGACAGCAACCAGCGCCTGTCGCAGGCCCGCGCGGAGACCGTGCGTCGCCTGCTGGCCGACCACGGCGTAGCCGCCGGCAGCATCCGCGCCGAAGGCCGCGGCGAAGCCGAACCGGTCACCCGCAACTGTGCCGACAGCCTGGCCCGTAGCGCCCTGGTGAACTGCCTTGCACCGGACCGCCGCGTCGAAATCACCGTCAGCGGCCAGAAGTAAGTACCCACAGCGGGCGGCGTCCAACGTCGCCCGCTGATTCAAATCGAGCGACACCGGGAGTGATGGCCGCTGGCCGTCAGCTCTGGCTCCCTCAGATCCCGCTCTTGGCAAATTCCGCATTCAACGCATGCGTCATCCGCGCGATCTCCGGCGTCAGGCACGTATTGAACTGCGCCGGATCCTTGCACCGCGACGCCACTTCCGTCGAACGCTGCTTCAACCCGAACGTCCCCAGAATTCCGCGCGCACGGACAAAACACGCCGCGCCCGGCGATCCCTGCTGCAACTCGCCATGACGCGCGGTGCAGTGGGTAATGGCAGCCGCCAGCGCCGCCGCATTGACCGCATACAGCGCACCCTCGCTGGTATCAGCGGCATGCGCCTTCATCGGGGCCGCCACGGACAGGCCAACCAGCATCAACGTCCAGATCGATTTCACTTCAAGGCTCCAGCACGGCCAAGCGGCCTGTGTGCCGCACGCGTCATTCTATCGCACGCCCGTCGGCCACCTGCCATCCCTCGATCTCTGTAGCGCCGAGCCACGCTCGGCGGAATGCCTCATCACCCGTACCCCCAACCGCCCCTGCAGACCACCACACCCCTGACGTCCGCACCCACGCCCCCGGTAGCGCCGAGCCACGCTCGGCGGAATGCCTCATCACCCGCACCCCAACCGCCCCTACAACCCACCCCCACGATCCAACTGCCGATACCCGATCGCCTCCGCCAGATGCTCGGTCCCAATGCCCTCACACCCGGCAAGATCCGCAATCGTTCGCGCCACGCGCAGAATCCGATGCATCGCACGCGCCGACAGCTGCAACCGCTCGATCGCCTGCTCCAACAGCCCCTGATCCGCCTCCACCAGCGACGCACACGCACGCAGCGCCTTGCTGTCCAGGTGCGCATTGAGCGCCCCGCGCGCCAACTGCCGCTCGCGCGCTGCAATCACACGCGCCCGCACATCCGCACTGCATTCGCCCGCAGGTGCACCTTCCCGTAGCTCTTCCGGCGACAGCCGCATCACCGTGACATGCAGGTCAATGCGATCCAGCAGCGGCCCAGACACCCGACCGCGATAACGCTGGATACGCTCGTTGGTACATAGACACCGATTGCTGCGATCACCCGCCCAGCCGCAAGGGCAGGGGTTCATCGCCGTCACCAACTGGAACCGCGCAGGAAACACCGCGCTGCGTGCCGCCCGGCTGATACGGATATGGCCCGACTCCAATGGCTCACGCAGGATCTCCAACGCACTGCGCGACCATTCGGGAAGCTCGTCCAGGAACAGCACGCCATTGTGCGCAAGCGAGATTTCCCCGGGATGTGGCGGGTTCCCGCCGCCCGCCAGCGCCGCTGCACTCGCACTGTGGTGCGGCGCGCGGAACGCCCGCTGCCGCCATCGTCGTGGGTCCAATCCACTGCCGCTGATCGACGCCACCGCGGCCGTCTGCAGCGCCTCGGCCTGGCTGGCCTCCGGCAGGATGCCGGGCAGCCGCGACGCCAGCAGCGTCTTACCGCAACCCGGGCTGCCGATCAGCAGCAGGTGGTGCCCGCCCGCCGCAGCCACTTCCAAAGCGCGCCGCGCATGCGCTTGACCCCGTACGTCGGCCAGGTCCAGCGGCGGATCGGCCTCGATGCTCTCTCTTTCTGCGCGCGGCAGTCGCGCCGGGTTATCCACGGAGGCACAGACTTCCAACAGCGTGCGGGCCACGCGCACATCCGCATGTTCCGCCAGCGCGGCCTCGGCGGCATTGGCGGGTGGCACGAACAACGTGCGGCCGGCCTCAGCGGCAGCGATGGCGGCGGGCAACACGCCGTCTACCGGGCGCAGCTCGCCGGTGAGGGCCAGTTCGGCCACGTACTCATGACGGACCACCTGCTGTGGGTCCAGCTGGCCGCTGGCGGCGAGGATGCCCATCGCAATGGCCAGGTCGAAGCGGCCGCCTTCCTTGGGCAGATCGGCCGGCCCGAGGTTGATGGTGATACGTCGTTGCGGGTAGTCGAAGCGCGCGCAAAGCAGGGCGGCACGGACGCGTTCGCGTGACTCGCGCACGGTGGTTTCCGGCAGGCCGACGATCTGCGTGACGGGCAACCCGCCGGACAGGTGCACCTCCACACGAACCAGCGGCGCATTGGCACCGGAGCGGGCGCGGCTGTGGACCAGCGCGAGGCTCATGGGAGGGTCCCTTGGGGTGGTGGGACCAGTGTGGGCTGGGATGGTGTGGGGATCAGTCAGAAATCCATCGGCGTGCGCGTAGGCAGATAGCGCTGACGCGCAGAGAGTGGGCACCCCACGCACCTGCACTTCCAGATGAGATGTCGGCCGCAGCTCAGAATGAGCTTTTCTGGTAGCGTCAAACCCAAGACAGGCAACGACCATGATGGACATGGAGAGTTACGCCGTATGAAAAGGATATCCGCAGCCATCGCCCTCGCATTCGTCTCTTCCACGGCGGCAGCACAGATACCGCCGCCGGGTACCGAGGCGATGCTGGAACTGGAAATGCTCGTCAGAAGCTACGTGGCACGGCACCCCGGCGTATCGATCGACGATGCGGTTTCACGTATGGCCATCCAAAGCGAGCTCGCGCCTGTGGCGGAGTCGCTACGCGAAGAGTTTGCCGAGCGCCTGACCGATATTTCCATACAGCACGATCCGGACCAACACATCCTCGTTGAGCTCAAAGGGCCGGGTTCCGTCCCGAACAGAGTTGCGCGGACGCCGAGTGGGGCGACACGTGTGGTGTTCGAGGCAGGCCATCGCTACACGAACGAAGAGTTTCATCAGGTGCTGGACAGCCACCGGTCCTTGATCTACAGCGAAATTCCAGGGATCACAGGGTCTTCGGGCTTTCCTGGCGAGGATCGTGTGCTGATCTACATCTCGGGGGATGCCGATCAGGCAGACCGTCTCAAGGACACCATTGCGAAGCTGGAGCGTTTGCTCGGCTTCAAGATTTCGCTGAGACCCAACATGCCGAAGTCCATGAACATGGCAGCGCCAATGGCCGGTGGCGGTATGGAGTAGCCGTCACAGTGCAGACTACCAAGAGGCTGCGCGATTTTTGAAAGCAGACATGTTAGCCCAACGCGTTAGGCTAACCGTGTCTTCAAACCAGGAGGACGCATGATCTGTGAAGCAACACTCCACGTCCCGCTGTCGAGCGCCTACGCCCTGCCGTTGGCAATCTGCCTGCTGTCCGCACTGGCAGTGGCCGCCACTTGGCGCGGGCCCATCGCCGAAGGCACCAGTATCCGCTCCAGGCACATCGTGCTGGGTGCCTCCCTCGCCTTGGTACTTACTGTCTCGGTAGGCCTGATCTACCAGGCGCGCAGCGCACACATAACCGTGCAGGGCGACACACTGACATCCTCCGCCCTGTTCGTTTCCACAACCATTCCACTATCGGCCATCCAGTTCGACGACGCAGTGGATGCTTCAACGCTGGCACTCCCTCGTCGTAAACTCGGAACCAGCACCGGGAGCGTGCAGATGGGCAGATTCGAGACGGAAACAGGTCGCGAAGTGTTCGCCCTCCGCGCTGGCGCAGCGTCACTGCGCATACCCGCTCACGGTAAGGCCGATCTGGTGCTTGACCGACCGTTGTACGAGGAAATACGTGCATGTCTGGCCGCGCGCCAGACGCCATGACAGGATGAAGGAGAGCAAGGATGAGCAACAAGAACTACTGGTTTACCTCGCGCACCTACGGATGGGGCTGGGGACTTCCCAGCGCATGGCAGGGCTGGGTGATCTACACCGTGGCGGCAGGCGCCTTGATCGCCGGTTTCTTCCTGTTTCCGCCCGCTCGTGAAATGCTGAAATTCCAGCTTTACACGTGGGCCGTCCTGCTGGTGCTCGTGCTGATCTGCTGGCTGAAAGGCGAGCCGCCGAAATGGCGCTGGGGCAAGTAATCCGCCTGTAATTCGCGCGGGGCGAAGCACCACGCGCACTCACGGCATGACGGCAGCCCTCACCGTGGGTTGTCGTCCCCTCCGTTACAACAGAAGCGTGGCCGCATAGCCAACATCGCGGTCACCCACACTGATTGAAGAGGAGGGTGTTTCCCGATGGGCATGTTGATTGATGGCGTATGGCAGAAGGGCACGGCGGGTGCAGCGGGCGACGATGGGCAATTCCATCGCGAGGAAGCTTTGTTCCGTAGATGGCTGACGGCGGACGGCGGCAACGCCCCCACCGGTGAGCCGGCCGTGCAGGCGGAACCCGCACGCTTTCGCCTCTATGTCAGCCTGGCCTGTCCGTGGGCCCACCGCACGCTGATTGTTCGCGCCCTGAAAGGTCTGGAAACCCTGATTCCGTTGTCCGTGGTGAACTGGCACATGGGCGACAACGGCTGGAGCTTCGCGCCTGGCCCGCTGGTGACGCCGGACCCGGAGCGCAACGCCGCCTACCTGCACGAGCTCTACCAGGCGGCGAAGCCGGGCATGACCGGCAAGGTGACGGTGCCGGTGCTGTGGGACAGCGAGCGGGGCGAGATCGTCAGCAATGAATCCGCCGACATCATCCGCATGTTCAACGAGGCTTATGACGCGCTGGGTGCGCGTCCCGGTGACTTCTATCCGGCCGAGCTGCGAAGTGAGATCGACCGGATCAATGACAAGGTCTATGACACCGTAAACAACGGTGTGTACAAGGCGGGCTTCGCCTCCACGCAGGCGGCTTATGAGGAAGCCATCGGGCCGCTGTTCGAGACGCTGGACGAACTGGATGCCCTGCTGCAGACCCAGGATTGGTTGGTGGGCGGCGTCATGACCGAAGCGGACATCCGTCTATTCACCACGCTGATCCGCTTCGATTCGGTCTATCACGTTCACTTCAAGTGCAACGTGAAACGTATCGCGGACTACCCCGGCCTGCATGCGTTCGTGCAACGGATAATGGACATCGAGGAGGTGGCATCCACGGTGAACTTCCAGCACATCAAGCACCACTATTACGAAAGCCATGCCCATCTGAATCCGTCCGGCCTCGTGCCCGCTGGCCCAGCGGAGCCGTACTGAAAATACAGCCGCAACAAGGGCTTGTAACCGGTTGCAGGCGCTGGCTGCGTTGCTTGCGCCAACCTGAACAGGCGCCGGTTCATCCCCGGGTACGCAATGTTGCGGCAATCTTCGAGGCACAGATTCGATTGTGCGGGGGCACTGATGACCCGCCAGCTTCGTAGCTGATCACCTTCCCGATTAGAGGATCCGATGATGCTCACTTCTACTGTTTTCAGCTTCCGTGGCCTGGCGCTGGCATTGGCACTCACCGCAGGCGTGACCGCCGCAGGCAATGCAGACGCGCTGTCGCGCAAGGACAAGAACACCCTGGTGGGTGCAGTGGTAGGCGGCGTGGCGGGCCATGTGCTGTCCAACGGCGACCCGCTTATGACGGCAGGCGGCGCAGTGGCCGGTGGTGCGATTGGTAATGTCGCCACCAAGGATCGCCGCAACAACCGCGATTACCGTTATGACCGTGGTCATCGCTATGACCGCGACCAGCGCTACCAGCGCACCAGCTACCGCGAGCGGGATCGCCGCCATGACCAGCGTCGCTGGGATGATCGTCGTGGCTATGATCGTCGCCACCACAACGGTGGCTGGCGCTGAGTAAGCCAAGAATGGGGTCAGAGCGCTTCCGCCATCCGGGAGCGGTCTGACCCTTTTTCTTGGCATGATGGTGGTTTCCGTCACACAGGGAGCCCCCATGGCACGCACGTTCAACATCGCCGTCATCCCCGGCGACGGCATCGGCAAGGAAGTGATGCCTGAAGGCCTCCGCGCGCTTGAAGCGGCAGCCAAGCGTTTCGATCTGTCGTTCAACTTCACCCACATCGACTGGGCCAGCTGTGCGTACTACCAGCAGCACGGTCAGATGATGCCGGACGACTGGAAGGCGCAGCTGCAGGATCAGGATGCGATCCTGTTCGGCGCGGTCGGCTGGCCTGACGTCGTGCCGGACCACATCTCGTTGTGGGGCTCGTTGCTGAAGTTCCGTCGGGAATTCGATCAGTACATCAATCTGCGGCCCGTGCGCCTGTTCGAGGGTGTGCCGTGCCCGCTGGCCGGCCGCAAGCCCGGCGATATCGATTTCTTCGTCGTGCGCGAAAATACCGAAGGCGAGTACACCAACCTCGGCGGCATCATGTACGAGGGCACCCCGCGCGAGATCGTGATCCAGGAAACGGTGATGAGCCGCCACGGCGCGGATCGGGTGCTGAAGTATGCCTATGAGCTCGCGCAGTCGCGCGCACGCAAGCACCTGACCGTGGCGACCAAGAGCAACGGCATCGCCATCAGCATGCCGTGGTGGGATGGTCGCGCCGATGCGGTAGGTGCGGCGTATCCGGATGTGACCGTGGACAAGCAGCACATCGACATCCTGACGGCGCGCTTCGTGTTGCAGCCGCAGCGCTTCGACGTAGTGGTGGCGAGCAACCTGTTCGGCGACATCCTGTCTGATCTGGGCCCGGCGTGCACGGGCACGATCGGCTTGGCGCCGTCGGCAAACCTCAACCCGGAGCGGGACTTCCCGTCCTTGTTCGAGCCGGTGCACGGGTCGGCACCGGACATCTATGGCAAAGGCGTAGCCAATCCAGTTGCGATGATCTGGTCGGCGGCATTGATGCTGCAGTTCCTCGGTTGTCAGCCGGCCCACGACGCGATCCTTGCGGCAGTCGAGGGTGTGCTGGCGCGTGGTCCGTTGACGCCGGACCTGGGCGGCACGGCGACGACGCGCGAGCTGGGCGAAGCCGTGGCCTTGGCGGTCGCGGGGTGATTCCGCGTTCGCTACGTCATCCAATGCAGTGACGTCGCGGATGACGCATGGCGCGCCCACAACGCAACTTTCCTGATGTACCCGCAGGATCACCGCTGCGCACGATAGGTCCCGCTGGTGCCGCAACGCGCCAGCCGGGATTGCAGTCCCGCATGACTAAGCGTGATTACCTCTGTTTTGCCCTCACGGGCACGGCGGAGAATGCATCGTCCTGCCGGAACCATGGCGGGCGATGCGTGGGGATGTTTCTCAATCCGCCGGCTTTTCGCGCTTGCTCACCGGTACTGCAACCCGCATCGTCCGCCACCTTGCAATCGGGCAGGTGGCCACAACCCGATGTGAGGCCACCGATGCTGCAGAAATCCGTCGAACACCAAGAACGCACCCCGCCCACCAGCAAGCCCAGCGCGGGCCTGCCTGACGCCCCGCGGCGCAGCCCCGAAGAGAGTGCCGCGCTGCTGACCAACTGCATGCGCGAAGGCGATAGCGAGGCCATGCTGTTCGTTCGCACGCTGGGCCTGCTCGCCGACGTGCATGGCATCAACGACATCGCCCGCGCCTGCGGTGGGCTGTCGGCCGATGCGCTGCGCCGGGAGCTGTCAGGGCAGCGGGCGCCGTCGCTGCAGACCGTGGTGAAGGTACTGCGCGCCATGGATCTGCGGTTCCGCGTGCGGCCTTCGTAGCGCGCTCGCAACGCCTGTCGGATCAGGCCGGCCAACACGACGTTTGTTTGACCAGCACGCCGTAACCGAGCAGGCATCCCGCCGCTTGGGCGGCGTGCTTTTTTGTGCGCAGCACCCAGGATGGACGGTCTCTGGGGGCGGAGCTGCCAAGCAGTGCTCGTACGCACTGCTGCCGCGACCCAAGCAACCTCTCCACTGTTCTGGGCGGTCACGCAGGCCAGGCCGCGCTGCGCGTCGTTAGCCGGTCCCCATAGCTTTGCTATATCCAAATTTTTTACAGCGTTCAGCAGCGATCTGCATCTTTGATGCCGCTAGGCTCGCTGAACGCCGCATCTAACTAACTGATTTGCAACGTTTACAGCGGAATTGATGAAAAGCTGTAAGTTACAGCGCATCGGAGAGAATTGCCCTGGAGTGATTTGTAAAGCCAATCGAATCAGACGCTTAGCCCCTGTCTACAGCCCTTAACACGCGGCACGTTATTCTCCGCCCACATGCGCGCCACTTGCGGCGACGCACGACCGATCAGGAGGATCCGTTGTTCAAGTCCCGCTCCCTTACCGTGCTGGCGTTGTCCTTGGGCCTGGCCCTGTCCGCCTGCAAGCCCACGCCTTCGGCGGAAACGACCGCTGCGGCCGATCCGGCGGCGGCGACGCCTGCTGCTGCGCCCATTACCGCTACCGCGGCTGACACCACGGCGGCGCAGTGCCCGCATGCCGATTTCAACGCCTTTCTGACCTACTTCAGCAATGACATCGCCCTGCAGGAGAAGTCCGTAGCGGATCCGCTGACGGTTGAATCGGTGGATGCCGACGCACAGCCGGAGCCGCGCCCGGTCACCAAGCAGGTGCCGCTGGCTGAGGTGGAATGGCCGGTGATGCCCGACACGGCCACGTTGCCGCGTCAGGGCCGGGAAATGCAGGTGACCCCGCAGGCCGATGGCAGCGTGCAGGTGCGCATCAACAAGCCGGACACCAGCGATCAGCAGACCTATACCTTCGCGCAGAAGCCGTGCTGGCTGCTGCAGAAGGTGGTGGACGAGTCGATCTGACCCACGCCCTTTGAACTGAGCCCGGCGCAGCCCGCTGACCGGTCTGCGCCTTTTCACGGAGCAGTACATGACGACAAAAATGGTCGCACCTGCCTTGGCGCTGATGCTGCTCACCGCATGCAATGCGCCGGACGCAACCGCCCCCGCCGCGGCACCGGCCACCGCTGCGCCGACGGCTGCGGCGACGCCCGCACCGCCCACTGCACCTGCGTCGGCCGCTTCCGCAGCCACGCCCACCATCCCCCATCAGGACGAGACAGGAATGCACATCGAATGCCAGGGAACCCGCCTGACCGTGGCGGGTCTGCCTGCTGCCGGCAACGACGCGTCGCCGCAGACCCGGCTGGACCTTGAGAAAGACGGCCAGACGCGCAGCCTCGACAAGCCGGCCGAAATGGCCGACTACACCGCCGTCGGCCTGGCCTGCGTGCAGGACAAGGAAGGCGCACCGTACTTCGTCGTCCAGTACGGCGAGCTGCCCTTCGGTTGCCAGTTCTGCGAGTGGTTCTATCTGTATGACGCGCAGGGCAAGCAGCTGACCCACAGCACCCCGCCGTTGCGTGGCGAGGGCGATGCGCAGGAACCCAACAACGACGAATACGAGCAGTGGTTGAGCAAGCTCGGCGTGAATCATCCCGAGGTGACGTACTTCAAGCCTTGACGCGTTCAGGGATCCCGGCAACGGGATCCTCGCAACATGGAGCAACACCCCTTAAGGAAATTCCCTTTTTCATAGAATGGATCGCACCGCTATGCCTGACATCTACCAAGACATGGTCCAGCCCCGCGGGGCTGGTTACCGCAGTGATCAGATCAAACCCTACAGCCACTATCGTGAGCCGATCGACCAGACCGATGGCCGCCTGCACGGCGAGTCGCGGCGCTGGGGTGATGCCACCCCGGAAGTGCAATCGCGTGTCATCGATACGCTGATTGAATCGTCGCGGGACGCCGGGCTGTCGCCGCGCGAAACCGCGCACGTGCTGGCCATTGCCCGCGTGGAATCCGGCTTCAATCCGGATGCTGCGGCAGGCACCACGTCGGCCTCTGGCCTGGGCCAGTTCATCGACGGCACCGGCAGTGCCTACGGCCTGGGCAATCGCAACCGCTTCGATGTGGAAGCGCAGTCCGACGCGTTGGTGAAGCACTTCATCGACAACCGCGAACTGGCCCAGCGTCGCGGCCAGGGCGAGGAGTACATCTACAAGTACCACCACGATGGCCCGACCCGCGATTACGGCGGTCTGGGCTTGGCAGAGCGCAAGGTGCTGCCGCATCTGGATGAGTACACCCGGTTCGTCAACGAGCGCTTGGCGCAGTCGCAGGGCCAGACCCAAGAACCCGCGCAGACCCAATCGCAGGGCCAGGCACAGTCGACCGTGGGTGCTGCGGCGGCGGTGGGTGCTGCGGCAGGGGCCGGTGTGGCCGCGCTGCATCAGGCTCAGTCGCAGTCGCAGTCGCAGTCGCAAGCGCAGCCGGCCAGTCAGCAGTCGGCCAGCTCGTTCCAGCACACCATGCAGGTGATGCTGCCGCCGCAGAATGGCGTCAAGCCGCACATCACCGGCCACTACGGTGAAGAGCGCGGGCACAAGGACCACGGCGGCACCGACTTCAACTACGTCGGTGGCCAAGCCGGGCGCAACCTGCAGCATCCGACCATCAACGCGCCGATCTCCGGCAAGGTCACCTTCGCTGGCGGCACCTACGGCACGGTGAAGATCCAGGACGCGCAGGGCAATTCGCACGAGATCCTGCACATGCAGGGCGTGCAGGTGAAGGAGGGCCAGCAGATCCAGGCCGGCCAGCCGATCGGCACGATGGGCGGGCGCGGCCCGAATGGCGCCGATCAGTATGCGCAGCACGTGCATTACCAGCTGCGCGATCCCAGCGGCAAGCTGCAGAGCCCGGAAGCGTTCTGGGACCAGCGGCGGGTGCAGGATGCGCCGGCAGGCCAGGCGCGGGGCGAAGAGGCTTCTTCGGTGCTGCGTCATGGCGCACGCGGTGAGGATGTCACGCGCCTGCAGAAAGAGCTCAACCAGGCCGGCGTACGCGATGCCCATGGCAAGCCGCTGGCCGAAGACGGACGTTTCGGTGACAACACCCGCGAAGCGCTGACGGCGTATCAGCGCGCCCAGGGCCTGAAGGCCGACGGCGTGGCCGGGCCGCAGACGCTGGGCCGGCTTGCCGAGCCGAAGCCTGCGGCGGACAGCCATTCGCACGCAGCGCCTGCACGTGGCCCGCAGCTCGGCGAACCGGGCCATCGGGACACGCCATTGCATGCGGCCATCCGCGCGCAGTTGCCGTCTGCGGTGTCCAACGACATGGCCGCGCACGTTACGCGCACGGCCAAGGAAGCGGGCATCGACAGTCCCGAGAAGCTGCAGTCGGTGGCGGTGCAGGACGGCAAGGCGTTCGTCATGGGGACCACGCCGGGCTTCCGTGCGATGGTGGACATGAGCCAGCCGGCACCTCCGGCCGAGCAGACCAGTGCGGCCTTGCAGGGCGAGAAGTTGAGCGCCCAGGTACAGCAGGGGCAGGAAGAGCAGCAGCGCGCCGCGGTGGCGATGCGCTGACTGCGGGGTCAGGCTCCTTTCGCTTGGCGGAAGGAGTCTGGCCCGTCATCAACCGGGTATCACGCCGATGGTGGGGTACCCGGCTTCTCCATTTCCGCGACGGCGCGCTCCAGCGCCTCCAGTTTCTCCCGCGTGCGCAGCAGTACCGCGCGCTGCACGTCGAATTCTTCGCGGGTCACCAGGTCCAGCTTGCCCAGGCCGGCCTGCAGGGCGGTCTTGAATGTGGACTGCAGTTCTTCGCGCGATTGACGCAGGCCCGGCGGCACCAGATCGCTCAGGCGGCGGGCGAGGTCATCAAGATGGTTGAGGTCGATCATGGGGGCTCCTGGCCTGTCCGTGGCTGACAAGGATACTGCTGCATCGCGCCGGACGCTGGCAGGCGCTATCCTCGCGACCGGAGCAACGGAGTAAATACGATGAAGATGGTCATGGCAGTGATCAAGCCGTTCAAGCTTGATGATGTGCGTGAAGCACTGGCCGAGCGCGGTGTTACCGGCATCACGGTCACCGAGGTGAAAGGCTTCGGCCGGCAGAAAGGCCATACCGAGTTGTACCGCGGCGCCGAGTACGTGGTCGACTTCCTGCCGAAGGTGAAGCTGGAAGTGGCGGTCACCGATGACCAGGTGGAGGCGGTGGTGGAATCCATCGTCAAGGCCGCCGGCACCGGCAAGATCGGCGACGGCAAAGTGTTCGTCTATGAGTTGGGCAGCGTGGTGCGCATCCGCACCGGCGAGCTGGACGGCGACGCCCTGTAACGCGCCACGAAGCCGGACCGGCGCGGGTAACGGCGGGGGAACGACTTCGTAACTGCGTGGGAACGGTGGGGGGCTACTCCGGAACTACGCGCGGCGACGGTGGGGGAACGGCCGGGGTAGAGCCGACTTCAGTCGGCTGCTGCGTGGTTGAACGCAGCCGACTGAAGTCGGCTCTACCAACGGCAGAAAACGCAGCCGAACCGGGTAGCGCCGAGCCACGCTCGGCGAGCGCAGCGGCGCTCTACCGCCCTCAGACCCGCTTCGCCCACGCGTAGAACCGCTTCCACCCGTGGCGAACGACCGCCACCCAGCCGGGATCCGCAACGCGCGCAGCCAAGGCCGCACTCGGCCGTTGGCCGGTCAGGCGCTGACGCATCTTCACCAGGTTCTTCAAGTCGCTGCGGCTGAGCTGCCGGGTGATCGGGTTGCGGCGCAGCCAGCGCGGGGTGCGCCAGGCCGAGGTGAAATCCAGCAGCACCGGTACGCCGGCGCTCACCACCACATTGGTGCCGTGCAGGTCGTTATGGGTGATGCCTGCGGCGTGCAGCCGGTCCAGCGCCTGCTGCAACTGCTCGAAGACCTCCCCGCCCACCGCCTGTGCGGTACTCAGGGTCTGGCCGGGGATGTACTCCATGCCCAGGGCGAGTCCGCCGATGGTGCCCAGCAGGGCGGGCGCGTGCTTCCAGCCACTCAGCCGCTGCAGCATGTGCGCTTCGTGCCGGACCAGCACGCGGGCGAGCAGCGACACCGGCGTACCGCGATACCGGGTGTAGTCCTTGACCACGGCGGGCTGTCCGTCGAAGCAGGTGCGGTAGACATCCGGTTCCAGGAACCGTTCGCCGCGCTTGAGCAGCAACGGCGGCAACGCGGCATCGTCGCCGCAGGCAGGGGAGGGGGTAAACGTGGGGGCGTTCATGACGTTCTCTGACAGCCCGGTGGGTGGCGCAGAGCGTCAAGCGAACCGGTAAGGGGGGACTAGCTAAACTTTCGTTAATTTTAATACTGGTGAGTTCGCTAATCCATGCGTTGACGGCTTTGCCATCGGAACAGTGTGTGCCTGCTATTCGGACAATTGCGTCTCACTCATTATTTTGTGCGCTTTCCACATGTCTACGCTTGACCCGGGCCCCGCACCTGCCGACCATTGCCTGTTACCTGCGCGCAGGTCGGGCCGCCCCTTCATCGGCACGTCCTCCGATCCTGTGCCAACGGCCCCGGTCCGCGCCGGCACCGCCCCTGCAACCTGCGTCCGGTCACCGCCGGAGGAAACCCAATGATCAAGATCGTGCTGGCCGTGCTGTTCGTCGCCTGCGTGCTGTACATCCATTACCGCGGAAAGGTCCGCGCCCGCTGGTCGCGTCAGCTGCTGGACCATTCCAGCTTCATGGCCCCGATCAACGTGGTGATGTACCTGTTTTCCAAGGTGCCCACCACGCCATTCCTGGATCCCGGCAAGGAGTTCCCGCAGCTGGAGCCGCTGCGCCAGAACTGGCAGGTGATCCGCGATGAGGCGCTGGCGCTGCGCGATGCACAGAAGATCGCGGCATCAAGCAGCTTCAACGATGCGGGGTTCAACTCGTTCTTCCGCCGTGGCTGGAAGCGGTTCTACCTGCGCTGGTACGGCCCGTCGCACCCCTCGGCCAAGCAGTTCTGCCCGCAGACGGTGGCGCTGATCGAATCGATTCCCGATGTGCGCGCGGCCATGTTCGCGCAGCTGCCGCCGGGCAGCGAGCTGCGTCCGCACCGCGACCCCTTCGCCGGTTCGCTGCGTCTGCATCTGGGCCTGAGCACGCCGAACGATGACCGCTGCTATATCGAAGTGGACGGGGTGAAGAAGAGCTGGCGTGACGGCGAGTGGATGATGTTCGACGAGACCTACATCCATCACGCGCACAATGAAACCGACCAGGACCGCGTGATCCTGTTCTGCGATATCGCCCGTCCGCTGCGCTTCGGGCTGCCGATGCTGTTCAACCGCGCGGTGGCCTCGACCCTGCTCGCGGGCGGCGCGTCGCCGAACCTGCCGGGTGATCCGACCGGTGGCGTGAACAAGGCCTTTGGTGGCGTATACAAGGTGCGGCTGAAGGCCAAGGCGCTGCGCGCGCGCAGCCCGCTGGCCTACCACGTGATCAAGTGGGGCCTGGTGGTCGCGGTGATCGCGGGAATCTGGGCGATCTGAAGGCGGCGCTCTGGAGCTAGAGGTCCAGCTCCAGGTGGGTGCCGTGACAGCTGGATACACAGGGCAGCATCAGCTGCGACTGCTGTCGCTCGTGGTCGCTCAGGATGCCATCACGGTGATCGACCTCGCCGCTGATCACTCGGGTGGCACAGCTGCCGCAGACGCCTTGGCCGCAGCCGCTCGGAATCGGGACGCCGCTGCGCAGCAGGAAGGCCAGCAGGCTTTCATTGCCTTCATAGTGGAGTCGTCGACGCGACCGCGCCAGCACCACGTCGTACTCTTTTTGGGGTGCGCTGTCAGACGCATGGGACGAAGCGCTGAAGCGCTCCATGTGGGCATGGGGGATCTGCAATCGCTGACAAGCCTGCGCAAAGGCGTCGAGCATCGGCCCGGGCCCGCAGCAGTAGAAGTGCGCGTCGGACGGGTGTGCCGACAGCAGGGCAGGAAGATCAGGCGGGCCATCGCATTCATCATCGAACAGGCAGGTTGGCACGATGCCCAACATGGCGATGTCATCGAGGAAGACCGCGTCGCTGCGCGAACGCGCGCCGTAGTAGAGCTGCACAGGGCGGCCCCGCGCGACAAGCTGCCGGGCCATGCACAGCAGCGGCGTGATGCCGATACCGCCGGCGATGAGCACGCTCTGTCCGGCATGGTCGTGCAGAGGGAACGCGTTGCGCGGCAACGAGACCTGCAATGGATCACCTTCGCGCAGCTGCTCATGCAGATAGCGTGATCCGCCGCGTCCCTCGTCCACCCGCAGGATGCCAAGCTGGTAACACTGCGCATGCTGCGGCGGATTCATCAGCGAGTAGCTGCGCACCCGCGCATCCGGAAGTACCAGGTCGACATGCGCGCCGGCCGCAAATCCCGCCAGCGGGACGGGGGTGGCGGGAGCGAGCTCGATCACGATCACGCGGCTGCCGCGGCGCTGCAGTCGGCTGACGAACGTGGACTGCCAGGCGGGCTGCGGGGACGCGGCCATGGTGAAGGACGTAGTGGCGTTCAAGGGGCTCGCTTCACGGCGTAGGTGTCATGAGTGCTCGTGCCCGATGCCCTTTCCGCGCAGGCCAGCAACACACACCCTGCGATGATGTCGGCAGCCTGCGCTGCGTGGTCAGGCGAGAGGCGGGACGGCGCGATGCGCAGGCAACGGTCTTCGCTATCAATACCGCTGCAGTGAGTCGTTCCCGCCGGCGTGATCGCCACACCGGCCTCGGCGGCCAAGCGGACGATGCGGCGGGCGCAGCCGGGCGGCACCCAAAGGGTGATGAAGTAGCCGCCGGATGGCCGGCTCCAGTACACGTCCTGCAGCGCCGAGAGCCGGTGCGCGAAAACCTGCTGGACGCGCTCGAAGCGCTGCTGCAACAGCGATCCATGCTGTTGCATGTGGCGCGCAACACCTGCTGCGTCCACGAAAAAGCGAAGGTGGCGGACCTGGTTCACCTTGTCGGGCCCGATCGTGCAACGCTGCTGCGCTGACAGCCACCAGTGCACACGCAGTGCACTGCCTCCCAGCATTGCGATGCCGGCGCCCGGAATGGTCATCTTCGATGTCGAGGCGAACAGCAGCGGACGATCCGGATGACCGGCCGTCGCGCAGGCGTCGTACAGGCCCGGCAGCGCGGACGCCTGCGGAGCAAAGTCATGGGCGGCGTAGGCGTTGTCGCAGAACAGGGTGAAGTCCGGCGCGGCGGTGTTCATCGTCGCCAGGCGGCGTATCACTTCCTCGCTGTAGATGGCGCCGCAGGGGTTGGAATGCCGTGGCACGCACCACATGCCGCGGATCAGCGGATCGCGGGCCGCCAGTTCCTCCACCTGGTCCATGTCGGGCCCATCGACACCCATCGGCACCGGCACCATCGCGATGCCATGGTCGCGGCAGATGGCGAAATGGCGGTCGTACCCCGGAACCGGGCAGAGGAAGCGCACTTCACTGGCGGCTGACCACGGGGCGTGCCCGGGCAGCCCGATACGCCACACCAACCCGATGGCCCCGTGCATCATCGCCAGGCTGCTGTTGCCGCCCACGGCGGCCTGCGCGGGCGGCACGCCGAGCAGCAGCGGCGCCAACAGGGCGCGCAGCTGCGGAGTGCCCTGCTGCCCACCATAGTTGAGCCAATCCTGGCCGTCCTCGCTGTCGAATGGCGCCACTCCTGGCAGGGACAACATCGCGTGGGACAGCGCGATCTGTTCGCGCGACGGCAGTCCGCGGGTCATATCCAGTTCCAACGGTGCGGCTCGGCAGGCGGCGTGCCATCTCAGTAATTTGCCGAGTCCGTCGGATCCATTGCAGGCGAGCGTGGGATCGGTCATATCAGCCCGCCCCCAGCAACAACGCCGCCGCGTAGAGCGCGGTGCAGGCTATCAGGGGAATGAACACACTGCGCCGCCACAGGGCCAGCGCCCCGGCGAACATGACGATGGCCAGCTTCAACAGGCCATCGGCGTCCTGAAGATGGGCCGCAGGCCGCGCAAAGAAGGCCTCGCCGAACAGGGCGAGGTAGATCACGCTGCCCATCACCGCTGACGCCGCATGCTGGAGGAACCGGATCGCCGGGCTGTCCCGACGCAATGAAAGGCGGCGGAAAACCAGCAGGGGGATGGAACGCATGAGGTAGGAGGCGGCTGCGGCGGTGCCGATCAGGGTCCATCCGTTCATGAGGCGTCCCCCTGTGAGCGGGCATCCATCGCACATAGCAGGGCGGCGATGCCCAGCGGAACCACCAGCACATGCAGGCTGCCCAATGGGCCCCCGATCAGCGGAGTGAGCACGAAGCCGGCCACGGTGGCCTGCAGTGCCCGGTTGCCACCGGCAGCGTGGCAGGCCAGTGCGGTGAAGTGCACCGGCAGGATGATGGCGACAAGCTGTGCCAGCTGTGCCGACGGGGATGCGCCGATGAGGTGGCCAGCCGCCGTGGCCGCGATGGCGCAGCCCAGCGTTGTGATGCCGCAGCCGAGGTAATAGGCGTACGCATCGCCTGGTCCTGTGCTGCATCGATTGGAAAGGGTAAAGGTGGAAATGGACAACAGCTGGGCGGACAGCAGCGAACGCCCCAGGCTTATGTGCTGGAACTGCTCGGCAAGCACCGAAGACATGATCACGAAGCGGAAGTTGACCAGCACCGTGGCAACCAGCAGGGCAGCCACACCCAACGTGTCTGATTGCTGGACGATCAGGGCCTGCAGTGGGGCGGCGTGGACGGTCAGGGTCATGGCGGTGGCCTGCAGGAGCGAGAATCCCGCCTTGCTGGCCAATGCGCCGATGGATGAGAACAGGAACAGGAAGGTCAGGCACACAGGCAGGGAGTCGCGGCATCCCTGCAGGAAGCTCTTACGCGCGACACGCTGTGCATTCACCTCGCGTCTCCCGGATCATCAAGGCGGCAACGCAGCCCAGCGAGCAGCTGCACACTGTCAGCCAGCGTGCCGCCACGGGTTTCGAACCCCACCATGCCGCGCCAGCGGGCGGTGTGGATGGCAGCGACCAGCGCATCGAACGGCAGGGTGCCCGCACCCAACGGCAGGTGCGCGTCGCGATCCTGGTTGTTGTCACTGAAGGACATGCCGACGATACGACGGTGAAAGCGCTGGAACATCGCGACCGGGTCGCCGCCGTTGACGTAGGCATGGGACACATCGAAGAAAAGATGCAGGCCAGGCACCTGTTCCAGCACCGTGGCGATTTCATCGGGAGTGGTGCAGATGTAATAGAAGGGATGGAAGCGGGTGTAGTTGGACAGGTTCTCCAGCCAGACCTCCACACCGCGTGCTGCTGCATAGGCAACCAGTGCGCGAAGGTTGGCGATCAGCTGGTCCAGTCCCGCCTGGCGTACGTCGGCGACCAGCCGTGGCTCCACAACGCCACCCCCGTGCACGATCAGCGGCGCGCCGCCCAGCCGGGCACAGACGTCGACTTCACGGCACGCGTAATGGAGCGCCGCTGCGGCCAGCGCCGGTACGTCGCTGCCCAGCGGAGACTTGAAATTGCCGTGGTAGATCGGCCGCATGCCGGTCTGCTGCATCCGTTCCAGCAGTGCGTCCAGACGCGCTGGTGGGAAATCTTCCGGGCGTTCCCCGTGCAGGCTCCCGTCCACGTACCAGTGGCTGTAACCCTGTTGCAGGGCGCGGGCGAGGCCCGACTCGGCATCCAGGTAGTCCTGCTGGGCGGCGGCTGCCATGAAGTCCGGCCATGAGCTGGCGGACGAGGGGGGGAACGCTGGGTAATCGGAAGCCGGGGTGCGCATGGTCGACGCTCGCTGCAGGATGTGCAGCTACTCTGCCCACGGCAGGAGGCGTCGTATGTCAGTCAATGGCGACCCCGGCGATGGCGGTTTGCAGGCGTCTGCCGTAAGCGGATCGTCGCCACGGTAGGGCCGAGGTCGCTCGGCCCTACCCATCGTCGGTGACGTCAGCCTTTCAGTGCGGCCTGCACGAACGGCGGGGTCACCAGCACGCCGGTGTGCAGCGCGGCGGTGTAGTACAGGGTGTCGAACCCCTTGGCGGCGGCGTCGGACTGGCGGAAGTCGAATCCGCTTTCGCCCTTGCGTGCCAGCGTCACGCTCCACCAGCCGGTGGGGTAGCACGGCTGCGGGAACGGCAGGGTCTTGAACGAGCCGAAGCCGGCCTTGCCCATTTCCGTGCGCATTTCGTTGATCAGGTCCAGCTGCATCAGCGGCGATTCGGACTGCTGCACCAGGATGCCGTCGTCCTTCAGGGCCTTGAAGCAGCTCTCGTAGAACGCCTTGTTGAACAGGCCTTCGCCCGGACCGACCGGATCGGTGGAATCGACGATCACCACGTCCACGCTGCCCGCCGGGCAGTTGGCCATGTAGGCCACGCCGTCGTCGAACATCAGCTCGGCGCGCGGGTCATCGTTGGAATCGCACAGTTCCGGGAAGTGCTTGCGCGCCATCACCGTGACCTGCTCATCGATGTCGCACTGGGTGACGCTCTGCACGCCCTTGTGCTTGAGCACTTCGCGCAGGGTGCCGCAGTCACCGCCACCGATGATCACCACGCGCTTGGGCGCGGCGTGGGTGAACAGCACCGGGTGGCTGATCATCTCGTGGTAGAAGAAATTGTCCTTGCTGGTCAGCATGATGGCCCCATCGATGGTCATCAGGTTGCCCCAGTCGGTGGTCTGGAAGATCTCGATCTTCTGGAAGGGCGACTGCACTTCGTCCAGCTTGCCGGTGATGCGGTAGCCGATCGCCGAGCCGGTGCGCTCGAAGTGCTCGATGTACCAGTTGTTGTTGTCAGTCATGGAGAAGCAATCCTGTTGTGAGGATGGGAAGCCGGGCGGGCGGCGGCAGGCCGCGTGGCGACCGACCCGTTCAGGTCCAGGGCAGCGACCACGGGCGCGGGCGCGCATGATAACGAACCCTTCGTCGATCAGGGGTTATCATGCACCCCCATTTTTACCAACCAGGCCGACTTCAATGACCGATTGGTCCCTCGACCAAGCCCGCAAGACCTACTCGATCCCGCATTGGGCGGACGGTTACTTCGACGTGGATCAGGCCGGGCACATGGTGGTGAGGCCGACCGGGGCCGATGGTCCGGTGGTTTCGCTGCCGGATGTGGTGGATGCGGCGCGCGCGAACGGGGCCAAGCTGCCCTTGCTGGTGCGCTTCCCGGACATCCTGGGCCAGCGCCTGGGCAAGCTGCAGGCCGCCTTCCAGCAGGCGCAGGCTGACTGGGAGTACCCGGGCGGTTACACAGCCGTGTACCCGATCAAGGTCAACCAGCACCGCGGCGTGGCCGGCACCCTGGCCAGCCACCACGGCGAGGGCTTCGGCCTGGAAGCAGGCAGCAAGCCGGAACTGATGGCCGTGCTGGCGCTGTCGCGCCCGGGCGGGCTGATCGTCTGCAACGGCTACAAGGATCGCGAGTACATCCGCCTGGCACTGATCGGGCGCAAGCTCGGCCTGCAGACCTACATCGTCATCGAGAAGCCGTCCGAGCTGAAGCTGGTGCTGGAGGAATCCAAGGCGTTGGACGTGATGCCGGGCCTGGGCGTGCGCATGCGTCTGGCCTCGCTGGGTGCGGGCAAGTGGCAGAACAGCGGCGGTGACAAAGCCAAGTTCGGCCTGTCCCCGCGCCAGCTGCTGGATCTGTGGAAGTCGCTGCGCGATACCGAATATGCCGACTGCCTGAGCCTGCTGCATTTCCACATGGGCTCGCAGATCTCCAACGTGCGCGACATCGCCAACGGCATGCGCGAAGCGACGCGTTACTTCGTGGAAATGTCGCAGCTGGGCGCGAAGATCACCCATGTGGACGTGGGCGGCGGCCTGGGCGTGGATTACGAAGGCACGCGTTCGCGCAGCTTCTGCTCGATCAACTACGGCCTGAACTCGTATGCCGGCAGCATCGTGCAGCCGCTGGCCGATGCCTGCAAGGAACACGGCCTCACCCCGCCGCGCATCGTCACCGAATGTGGCCGGGCGATGACCGCGCACCATGCGGTGCTGATCGCCAACGTGTCCGAGGTGGAGCAGGCGATGGAAGGCCGCGTGCCGGACCAGCACGATGACGAGCCGGCATCGATCCGCCACCTGCGCGAGATTCATTCCGAGCTGGGCGAGCGTCCGGCGATCGAACTGTTCCAGGAAGCGCAGCATTTCCACGCCGAAGGTCTGTCCAGCTATGCGCTGGGCCAGATCGACCTGCCGCAGCGCGCGCGTATCGACGACTTGTTCTATGCCATCGCCCATGCCGTGCGTGCGCGCCTGAGCTTCGACGAGAAGAGCCACCGTCCGGTGCTGGATGAGCTCAACGAACGGCTGGTGGACAAATACTTCGTCAACTTCAGCGTGTTCGAGTCGATCCCGGATGTGTGGGCCATCGACCAGGTGTTCCCGATCGTACCGATCGAGCGCCTGGACGAGCAGCCGGACCGTCGCGGCATCATTGCCGACATGACGTGCGATTCGGACGGCATGGTGGAAACGTACGTCGGCAATGAAACGCTGGACAGCTCGTTGCCGCTGCATGCGCTGCGGTCTGGCGAGAGCTACCGCATCGGGTTCTTCATGGTGGGTGCCTACCAGGAGATCCTGGGCGACATCCACAATCTGTTCGGTGATACCGATGCGGTGGAAGTGCGTGCGACGCAGGGCGGCTATGCGATCACCCAGCAGCGTCGCGGTGACACCACCGATGTGATGCTGGATTACGTGGGATACAGCCTGGACGAACTGCGTGCGACCTATGCCGAGCGCGTGGCGGCAGCGGACCTGAGCGCCGAGCGCGCGCAGGAACTGGCTGATGCGCTGGAAACGGGCTTGACCGGGTACACCTACCTGTCCGACGAACCGCTGGTCTGAACGACGCCGATTGACCGGTAGCGCCGAGCCATGCTCGGCGAGCGCAGCGGCCGATGATCGGCCCCATGACGGCTGGGAGCCGTCGTCAGCCTGCCGGCAACCACAGGGTGGCGCGCAGGCCGGGGTGGGCGTTGTCGAGCGCCAGCTCGCCGCCGTGGCTGGCGGCGATGTCGGCCACGATGGCCAGGCCCAGGCCGCTGCTGTTTTCGCGCTCGTCCAACCGCACGCCACGCTGCAGCACGGCCTGCAGCTGGGTCGGCTGCAGGCCGGGACCGTCGTCCACGATGTCGATACGCAGCCGCCCACCTTCTGCGTGGGCAAGCACCTGCACCTGCTGCGTTGCCCATTTGCCCGCGTTGTCCAGCAGGTTGCCCAGCATCTCCTCCAGGTCCGCCGCATCACCGGCGAACTGCAGCGCAGGATCGATGTCCTCGCTGGCGAACGCTACGCCGCGCCCGGCATGCACGCGCGCCATCAGCCGACACAGCGCGGACACCACCGGGGCCACGTCCGCGCGCTGCCGATGATCGACCGCCAGCCCCGCCGCGAGATACCGGTCGATGCTGCCCTGCATGCGGGCACCCTGCTCGCGCACGGTCTGCCGCCACGTGGCCTGGGCTGCATCGTGGTCCGCCTCGGCCGCCAGCACGGTCAGCGGTGTCTTCAGTGCGTGCGCCAGATCCTGGGCGCTGGTGCGGGCACGCGCCACCATGCGCTGGTGATGGTCGAGCAGCGCATTGAGCTCATCGCCCAGCGGCGCGATCTCCGCACTCAGTCCGGCGGTATCCACGCGCTGCGCTTCGCCGCGCCGCACGCGTTCCACCTGCTGCCCGAGCCGACGCAGCGGGCGCAGGCCGAAATGGATCTGGCTGGCCAATACGGCAAGCCACGCGGCGACCAGCACCGCCAGCGCCAACGCACTGCGCTGCCGGAACTGCGCTACCTGTGCCTGCAGGTCGCTGCGATCCAGCGCGACCAGCAGCTGCAGCGGGGCCTGAGCACGCGGAAGCCTGACCTCGCGCGCCAACACGCGCAGCGGCTGCTGCAGCGGGCCTTCGATGTCACTGGCGGTGCCCTCGCCGGGGGCTACCGGCGCGGTGAGGCTCTGGTCCCACAGCGACCGTGACTGCAGCAGCGGCGCGCCATCGGCGCTGCTCAGTTGCCAATAAGCGCCGGAGAACACGCGCTGGAAGCGTGCTTCATTGGGCTCTTGCCGCAACACCACGCGCCCTTCGGCATCCACTTCGGCCTGCGCGAGAACGGTCAGCAGGTCCTGTTCCAGCGCAGCATCCAGGCTGTCACGCGCGGCGCGCTCGAAGAGGTGTCCCAGCAGGGCGCTGGCAAGCGCTGTCACCAGCAGCAGACCGAGGCCACCGGCCAGCAACAGACGGTTGCGCAGCGACGCACGCTTCATGCCCGCGACCTTCATGCCGGCGCGGTCAAGCGCCAGCCCTGGCCGCGCACGGTCTGGATCAGATCGACGCCGAGTTTGCGCCGCACCCGGCCCAACAGCACATCGAGTGCATTGGAGTCCGGATCGAATCCGCTGTCGAACACATGCTCACCCAGCCGCTCGCGGCCGATCACGCTGTCCGCGTGGTGGATGAAATAGCCGAGCAGCCGGAACTCCTGCGGGCTGAGTGCCAGCTCGTGGCCATCGAGGCTGAAACGCCCTGCGTTGACGTCCAGCTGCAGGGGCCCACATTGCAGGCGCGGACTGGCATGGCCGGTGCTGCGACGGATGAGGGCGCGCAGGCGCAGCACCAGTTCATCCGGCTGGAACGGTTTGGTCAGGTAGTCGTCGGCACCGGCATCGAAGCCGGCCAGCTTGTCGTGCCAGCGTCCGCGCGCTGTCAGCACCAGCACGGGGAAGCCCCGCCCGTTGGCGCGCCAGCGCTCGATGATGCTCAGTCCATCAAGCCCCGGCAGGCCCAGGTCGACGATGGCGGCCTGGATGTCCTCCACTTGGCCGTGCTCTTCAGCAAGACGACCATCGGTGAAGGCATCCACTACATAACCGGCCTGCTCCAGCAGGGGCTGCAGGCGCTGCGCCAGTTCGGTGTCATCCTCGGCCAGCAGGATCCGCATCAGTCATCCAGTTCGGTTTTAAGCAGCTTGCCGGTGCGGGCATCATAATCCAGCTCGACGACCACGCCGTCCGCGCGCAGGATCTCGACCTCGTACACGCCGTCGTCCAACTCCACTTCCAGCAGTTTGCCGGGATGGCGGCGGACGGCATCGCGCACCACGTTTTCCAGCGGCACATAGCGGCCCTGCTCGACGGCGCGACGCGCGGTCTGCTGGGCATGGTCGTCGCCAGCGACTGCCGGCACGATGGGCAGCAGGGCCAGGGCAACGATAAGGGCGGCTTTGTACGGATACATGGGCGTAGTAATAGCGCGGCCGACTAACCGTTGGCTAACAGCGTGGGCTAAGCAGCTGTTAGGTGTGGTGCGCAGACTGTGTTGGCCGGACCTGCATTGGTCCACCTCCCAGGAGAACCCCATGAAGAAGCTGTCCCTGATCGCCACTGCTACCGTCGCCGCCCTGCTGGGCACCGCTGCCGCCGCCCATGCGGCCCCGCTGGGCCTGGCCCAGGTGGAACAGAAACTGCGCGATGCCGGCTACAGCCGCATCCATGAAATCGAGAAGGACGATGGTCTGTGGGAAGCGGACGTGACCCGCGACGATGGTCGTTTCCGCGAGGTCTATGTCGATCCGAAGACCGGCGAGATCTTTGACGAGTTCGATGGCCGTGCACAGCTGAGCATCGATCAGCTGCTGGCGAAGGCGAAGGACCAGGGTCTGCGTGAGATCCATTCGGTGGAGCGGGACGGCGCGACATGGAAGCTGGAAGCGCGTAATGACCGCAACCAGAAAGTGGACGTGCGCCTGAGTGGGCACGACGGCCGGCTGCTGGCCAGCGAGCGTGATGGCTGGTTGGATTGATCCACGCCAACGGCGGATCCCGGACTGGTAGCGCCGAGCCATGCTCGGCGAGCGCAGCGGCGAACGGGTCACGATGCTCGGCGAGCGCAGCGGCGAACGGGTCACGATCCCGCGGCGCGTCCAGATCCCGCCCAGCGTGGCGGGGTTTACCAGCCGAACGGTGGCGGGCGGTCCCAGTATCCCGGGCCGGGACCGAAGCCGCCGCCGTAACCGCCACCCCAAGGGCCGTAGAACCCAGGCCCCTTGCCTTCGCTGACATGGATGTTGACGTTCACGCCGCGGGTCTTGCCCTCGTCGGTGGTGTAGTTTTTGCTGAGGTTCAACGAGGCGGCGTTGTAGTGGCTGTTGCCATAGCCCTCGGAATAGCCGATGCCGGTGCTGACACTGCCTGATACGCGCAGCTTGTCATCGGTGACCTCGGCCACGCGTCCGTCTTCGCCACGCGGCAGCGGGCCGCTCTTGTCGCCGTAATACGTGCCCGGTGCGTCCTGCTGGAAGCTGGGATCGTTGAGATAGCGCAGCGGCTCGCTGGGTACGGCCAGATTGAGACCGGTCGCGGACTGCGGGCCGGTGGCTCCGGCTGCACTCTGCGCCATCACCAGGGACGGTGCGCAGGCCAGGCAGAGCAGGATCAGGGGGCGGATCATGACGGAACGCTCCAGCAGCGGACGGGGCAGGGCACGCGGCCCTCATGGCGACGCTAGCAGCTGCAGCTTGAATGATGCCTGTCGTGGCGCGGTTGCGGTAGCCGTGCGGTGGTGGTCCGGGCGGGGCCGGACGGCCGGCGGCTGATGCGGAAGGCGCCGCGTTGCTCGCC